>JAFRIW010000037.1 GCA_017432565.1 Lachnospiraceae bacterium | reverse complement strand
GTGAGACAGTTAGGTCCCTATCCGGCGCGGGCGTAAGATGTTTGAGAGGAGCTGTCCTTAGAACGAGAGGACCGGGATGGACGGACCGCCGGTGTATCAGCTGCGCCGCCAGGCGCATGAGGCTGGGTAGCCGAGTCCGGCAGGGATAAACGCTGAAGGCATCTAAGCGTGAAGCCCCCCTCAAGATGAGACATCACAAGACCCCTCAGAGACGATGAGGTAGATAGGCACAAGGTGTAAGCACAGTAATGTGTTCAGCTGATGTGTACTAATCGGTCGGTAGCTTTTCCTAAATGTTAAGAATGAGTCTTAACGAGAAAGCTGAGTTCTGTTCTTTTCGGTTTTGAGAGTACGATTATTTGAAATAAGAAGCCGCAACTGGCTTCTTTATTTTCATAATAAGTGAAGTACTCAATGCCTCAATAGCTCAATGGTAGAGCACGCGGCTGTTAACCGCGGTGTTACAGGTTCGAGCCCTGTTTGAGGCGCTGGATATGGCCCCGTGGTCAAGCGGTTAAGACATCGCCCTTTCACGGCGGTAACACGAGTTCGATTCTCGTCGGGGTCATGGATCATTAAAGATCCTGAACTTTATATGGTGCTGTAGCCAAGTGGTAAGGCGTGGGTCTGCAACACCCTGATTCGCCGGTTCAAATCCGGCCAGCACCTCAACCGGGAGCCCTGTACAGCAGGGCTCTTTTTGTTTTGCATTTCTGTATCTCAAGTAGCCATGCGAGAGGACGAGGCGCTGGAGGCCGCCCTGCAGCACGCGGGTGTAGCCGCCAGAGATATCTGCCGGCCGTGGGTGCACCTTGATAATGATGACGGCCGGCAGGTGTATGAAGTAGAGTTCTGCGTCGGCTGGACAGAGTACAGCTACGACGTTGATGCCGCCACCGGACGGATCGTCTCCGGTGAGGCTGACCGGGATGATTGAGAAAGTATGACCGATCCGGCTAAGCACCTGATTTTGCCGAGAAACCGCATATCGTGATAAAGAGAGAGTAGCCAGGGCACGGTTCGCCCGACTGCTCTCTTAACATTGAGGCCATCCTCATCTATACGATATAATATCAGCGTGATGAGTCACTGAACGGTCTCGGCTTCAGCTTCCTTCTCAGCCTCTTTCTTCGCTGCGGACTCGGTGGAGATCTCGGTGATAAGGGACTCCGCGAAGTTGGATGCCTGCTCGCTCATGTCGTTCGCGCTCTTTGCCACAGTGCCGTTCCCGCCGAAATGATACCGGCAGCCGAGAAACAGGCCGAGGAGCATCAGGAACAGGACCAGCGGCAGATTCAGAAAGAGGGCGATGATCAGGACCAGCACCGGTACGTCGAGAAGGTCGCTGTTTTTGCGCTCAATGACGAAGCGATTCCGGACAGATGCGCGGGCCAGTGCGTTGACGTTATCCATAAAGCGATCGAAGTTTGACATTTTATTCTCCTCCTGTGTGATGAAAGGTTGTTGTGTTCTTTTGTGATTATGAGAATAGCAGGCGGGAATTAAATGAAAATTGATGAATTCTTAAAATTTCATTAGAGTTTTGCGAAAACGTTTTAATTATTAAAAATGAAAGTATTGGTCATACCTGATATACATCTGAAACCAAGGATGTTCACGCGAGCTGCTGAGCTGCTTGAGCAAAATCCGGACGCAGCCGCGGTCTGTCTCATGGACATCGCGGATGACTGGCAGCGGCAGTACGATCTGGAAGCCTATGCCGCCGCCTATGACGCGGCGATTAATTTTGCCGAACAGTTCCCGGAGACGCGCTGGTGCTGGGGCAATCACGACCTCAGCTACCCATGGAACAGGAGGGAATCCGGGTATTCTCCTGTTGCGCCCTGGCTTGTCTGCGAAAAGCTGCGGCTGCTGCAGGAGGCGCTGCCGGCCGGAAATCAGCCGGCGTATCTGCACCGGATCGACAACGTGCTCTTCTCCCACGGCGGCCTTGCGGATGAATTTGTGCGGACATATGTCCCCGCGAAACAGTATCATGACATCGACGCCGTGATCGGGATCATCAACAGGCTCGGTCCCGCCGACATGTGGGACGATCTTTCGCCCATCTGGTACCGGCCGCAGGTCGAAAAGGGCCGGATGTACAAACCGCGAAAGCTCCTGCAGGTCGTCGGTCACACACCCGTGGAAGCCATTGAGAAGAAAGGAAACGTGATCTCCTGCGACGTCTTTTCCACCGGCCCGGACCGGACACCGATCGGCACGCAGGAATTCCTGCTGCTGGATACGGTGACCCGGGAGTACCGTGGCGTGCAGTGAGGACAGAGGGAAGGGATGGAATGGAAGCAGAACAGGCTGTAAAGAAGAAAGTGCGGCAGCTGGGCCGCCTCACAATGAAATATGAGACGTCGGTGAACCTGTTCCCGGCAGAGAATTATCTTGACGCTTTTTACGATTATTATGAAATCCGCGTACGGCCGCACCGGCTGGTTCCGTCCCCGGATTCTTTCCGGGATACACTGCGGGAAGTCAGCGGGTACGACGTGTGGGAGCCGATCGCGGAAGAAACGGAGAGCCTGTTCGGTACGCCATCCCGGGTGATGATTTTTGACGATGATGCGCTGTCTGCTCTGAAGGAGGAACTGAACGGACCGGACGGGCTCGCGCCGTTTTTCTTCGTTTTTGACCTGATGTTCTGCGAGTACGAGGGGTTTACCCTGTGCTTTCTTTCAGGATCGAATAATTAAGTGGATGGGAACTGACATTTCTCAGTTCTTAAATTTAACCGCAGTGCCGTAAGCCATGACTTCCGCGGCACCCTGCGTGACGGAGGCGGAGCCGTAGCGGATACAGACGATGGCATCCGCGCCGAGCTGCCCGGCTTCCTCGACCATTCTCTTAGTCGCAAGTGCCCGCGCGTCGTTCATCATTTCGTTGTAGCGGACAAGTTCACCGCCGACGAGCGTCTTCAGGCTGGCACCGATGTCCCGGGCGATGTTGACGGTCTGAATTGTGCTTCCTTTGACCAGGCCGAGCACCTCCAGTTCTTTTCCGGGAATTCCCTCAGTAGTTACCAAGATCATCACTTTCTCCTTTCCGGATCTCCCTGATCCTGTCGCGCAAAATAAAGAGCATCGCCACAGCGAATCCCGTCATCAGGCCGCCGAGGAGGATCCGCAGCAGCAGCGGCAGTTCGTCCAGGGCAAAATAGAGCAGCGCGTATCCCGCAAACAGCAGGACAAAAATGATCGTGATGAGGACGGCAGCCGCGATCTGCTTCTTATGGTTTTTCATCGCGTTTCTCCTTTTCCAGGCCGCGCTCCCGCGCGGTGATGCTTCGCCCTCATTGTAACCGCACGGAGGGGGTGTTTACAATAAGCTCACAGCGGAAGGATCCGGCATACGCCTTCTGACGGGGCAAAAACAGGCGGCAGGAGGGCTGTCACCCCGGCCGCCTTTATGCTATCTTATTTTTATACGAATGCCTTGCCGCGAGGGACGGATTATGAAGAAAAGAACCAGAAATAAGATCGCAACAGCCATACTGATCGTAGTCATCATGGCAGTTTTCGGCTCCGTAATGTCCACTGCCGGCCTGCTCATGATCTATATGCGGCAGGAGAACCGCCGGCATGATATGGCACAGGCCATCCACCAGATGTTTGAAAGTGCCGGGGAAGAAGAGAACGGCGCAACAGGCTGGCTGGAAGAAAACATTGACACGGAGCTGGCACTGGTCACGCAGACATTGCGTTCTTTTGACACCGCAGACGGATATCAGGGCCCCAGAGAGTTTGAGAACGGCTTCGTGATCGAGTTCGCAGACGGAAAGCAGCTTCTGCCCGAGGGATCGTACCGGAAGATTACCGACCTGAAGGGTCAGCCGCTGCACTTCACGGAGGAAGAAATCCTGAAGGGGATGTCCGATCTGATCGTGAACAGGGAACCTGTGCTTGTAGGCGGGAATACATATGAAAATTCGGCGGCCATCCGTTTCGCTGCCATCCGCGATCACCTTTACTACGGCAGCCTGATCTATGAGACAGAGATCGATCACTATCTGAAGCTTTACTCCGATTACTGGGATGCTCTTTCCAATCTGGAAAAAACTTACAGGACAGCCATCCTGGTTGTGGAATGCACAGAGCCGGAAAACCTGACGATCCTGAACAACTCTTCCTATTTCCCGGATGCAGAGTATGCGGAAGAAATCGGAATAAGCTATGAAATGCTGGAGGAAGGAGACTTCCAGCTGGAGAAAGACGGCACCCAGTACGGCTGTACGGCGCTTCTGCAGAAGAACGACGGATACGCTGTAATCGTTGCGGAGCCGCAGATCGATGTCATGTCGCAGAGCATCCTTCGCAGCGTGATCACGTTCAGTGTCGTGCTTCTGCTGCTGGTCTCTTTCGCGGTCTGGCTGACCAGTGTGAAAGACTATGTGCGCGAATTTATCCTTTCCGAAATGGCAGCGCACCAGTATGATCCTCACAGAGTCCGATCCGTGTGCATTGCCGCAGCGCTGATCGGAACCGTTTTTGTTTTCTGTGCCGGCACATTCCAGGAGCAGCTGGGAATCCTTCAGGACGAGTACACGAACGGGAAGAAGTCGCTGGATACACTGTTCTACTGGATCGATGAGAACGAGACCAGCAAAAAAGCCGACATGGTCGAGACGGAAGGAGCCTGGCTCGCCCGGTATGCCCGGCATGCGGCGGATTTTATCTCGGAATACCCGGAACTCGAGGAGGAAGAAACGCTGGACCGGTTCTGTCAGGCAATGAACGCGGATTATATGATCCTCTTCGACGAAGACGGGAAGGAGATTCTGACCAACAGTGGGTACAAAGGCCTGACACTGTATGACGGAAACACTGCCGGTATGTCAGCCTTCCGGAAGCTTCTGTATGGCGAACCCTCCGTGGTCCTGAGCGAAGAGGAATCCTCGGAAGTAATCGGCGGGGAGGGTCATCAGTTCGTGGGTGTGACCGTGCAGCGCGGCGGGGACCGGAACGGTGCGCTCGCTGTCGCATTCCGCACAGGCCGTACGACGCGGACGAGGGATTATTTTGACCTGCAGTCCAGAATGAACTATCTTTTCACGCCTACGCAGATCTGCCTGACAGTGGATCCTGCGGATGGGCAGATCAGCTATGCGTCGGATCCGGGTCTGATAGGACTGGATGCCGTCCGGCTGGGGCTGAAGACGGACGCTTCCCACAACGGAAATCTGAACTATTTCAAGATTGACGGAAACGGATATTACGGGTTCTCCACAGAGTATAACGATCTGATCTACTACTTCGGCGCAGACAGCCGGGAGATCCTGCGGGGGTCCCTCCCGTACGGCATCCTGGCGGCGATCGGCTTTCTGCTCGCGTTCCTGCTGACGGCTTTACCTCTTATGAAAGGCTACACAAGGCAGGTGTTTGAACGGGACGCCGTGATCGGCAAGCCGGTAGCAAAAGGACCGGTGATCGAGATCCTGTCCCCGGACGGGCGGGTCCGCAGAACCGTGGATCCCTCAAGACGCTGGGCGTTTGAATTCAACAGATGGTCTGACCTGACTCCGGAAAAGAGGACAGAGGTGGTATTCTTCAGCATTCTGTTCGCGCTGATCCTGCTCTATCTGCGAATGTCGCAGTATTTTGGCACATCGTACGGCAACCGGGATCTTCTGGGCTTCATCTTCCACGGCGACTGGACGCGCGGCTTCAACCTGTTCGCACTGAGTGCGGTGGTGCTGATCGTGATGATCAGCTTAATGTCCGTTGCGCTGGTCAAGATCGTGCTGCAGCTGCTGTGCCGCAATATGAACGCCAAGGGTGAGACTGTGTGCAGGCTGATCTTCAGCTTTATCCAGTACGCCGCCGTATTTATCGCGCTGTACTATGCCTTCGGCTATCTCGGCTTTAACACGACCGCGATCGTTGCCTCCCTGGGTCTTGTGTCACTGGCGCTGTCCATCGGTTCCCGCGATATGGTCGCGGACATCCTGGCCGGCATCACAATCGTCTTCGAGGGAGAGTTCCAGGTCGGCGACATTATTGAAATCGAAGGTTTCCGGGGCACGGTACAGGAGATCGGCGTGCGGACCACTAAACTGATCGGCGAAGGTGACAACATCCGGATCGTCGGGAACCGCGACATCAAAAACGTGACGAACATGACCCGGCTGAATTCGTGGTATACGCTCAGCCTGAGCCTGCCCGTCACGGAATCCATCCACCACATCGAGACGGTCCTTGAGCAAAATCTGGCCGCGGTCGGGAAGGGCTGCCCCGTCATTATCAGCGGCCCGTATTATAAGGGCGTCACGGATCTGGACAGCACCCAGATGACGATCCAGATCAATGCTGAGTGCCGCGAACAGGATCTGGAGAGCGTCCGCAGGTACCTGAACCGCGAACTCCGCGACCTGTTTGCCAGAGAAAAGATCATCTTTATCGAGTAGCCGCGGCATTCACAGTATTTTCTGCTGAAACTTCACAAAAAAAACACTTGCATCACAGAGGAGAATATATTATTATGAATATGAACGAAAACGATTTCGAAAACAATGTGGGTTTTCGATGAAGATAAAAGCACTGCCGGGTTTTTCAGGAGGAAGAAAAGTGGCCAGAATGATTGAATTAAAAGAAAAACTTGCCGGACTTGCGATCGTGGCACTCGCCATGGCAGCAGTTCTGAGTCTGCCCCTGTAAACATTTTAAACGTTTTCATACTACTCCTTGAGTTTAGGCCGCCCCCCCGAAAAGGGAGCGGCCTTTTCTGTAGGGAGATGTGCCGGGCTGTTTATGATACAATGGGCAGAGACGAAGAGGAGAGAGAAGATGCACACAGACCGGATGTCCGACCTGATCGGGACACAGAGACTGATCCTGTTCCGTTATCGCGCGAACTTCTGGTGGGAATGGACAAACCCCGCTGTCTGAAGTATTTGCCGGAAAGGAGCAGATTATGAGTCAGCAAAAATCGAAAAGAATCCTTGGCCTGCTGTCCATCTGCATCATGCTTCATCACCTCGGCCAGAGAATCAGCGCGCCGTGGGTTCCCGCGCTCTACAGAAGACACGGCCTGGAGCTCTTTGTGCCCATCGGCTACCTGCTCGTGTCATTTTTCTTCTTCTGTTCGGGCTACGGCCTGATCAAAAGCATGCGCAGCAAGGAAAACTATTTCAAGGGCTTCCTGGTCCGCCGCCTCAACCGGATCCTCATGATCTTCGTGTTTACGGAAATCATCTGGTTCATCGCCCGGACGAGCCGCGATGTCCTGGGCCTTCCCCTGAACCCGTATTCCTGGTTCATCTATGCCATTATTTCCTTCTATGTGGGCTTTTTCCTGATCTACCGGAAAGAAAACAGGTATTCCTTCTGGCTCATGGCCGCCTGGATTCTCGCCTACAGCGTAATCTGCTATCTTCTCGTCGCGGGGAACTGGTGGTACAACGCCGCGCCGGCCTTCCTCCTTGGTATCTTTATCGCCGACCATGAGCCCCGTGCAGATGACAGCACAAAAGCAGCAACAGCTTTCGGCAGCTCGCGAAAAACCATCCTGATCTCCGCCGTCCTGTGCCTTTTGACCTTCTTCCTCTCCGAGAACGGAAACGGGATCTACCAGGCCTCCGGGATGCGTCACTACGGAGTGATGAACCTGATCATCGTCCTGCTCCAGGCCGTCGCAAGCTGCTCTTTTTCCCTGCTCCTGTACACCTTTGCCGCCCGGACCGGGTCAGATACGGCTGACACGGCCGGGATGCCCGCAGATTCGAAAGGCAGCCTCCCACGCAGGATCCTGGATTTCTACGGCAGCATGACCCTCGAGTTCTACCTCATCCACGGCCTCTTTGTCCACCTCTTCTGCCATCACTTTATCGACGATTCCACGCCGCCCGTTCTGTATATCCCCAATATGCCCCTTAACGTGCTGGCGGTCTTCGCGCTGTCCACTGCGTCCGCCTTCGGCCTGAAGAAGCTCGCGGATCTCATCACAGCCTGGTACAGGCGGTCTGAAGGCCTGCAGAGATTCCTCCATTCGATGAAGAAAGCCGGTATCGTCCTGCTGGCCATCGCAGTCGTTTTCACCGTCTTCATGGGCGTGCGGCGCGCACAGCTCACCAGAAATGCGGAGGCAAAATATGAAGAGTTCCGGGCTGAGAACATCACCATGGTGAATGCCGGCAGCCGGGAGGTCGCGGTTTACACGGGCAGCAGTGAGACAGCCGGAGAAGCAGGCGCCGAAGCACCTGCAATCGTATTCTTCAGCTCGGACAGTCTTCCCGGTGCGACGCTGCACTTAAAGCCTCTCGCGGATCTGCTCGCGAAGGACTATCGCGTCATTGTCATCGACTACCCGGGTACCGGATACAGCCCCGACACGGACGGAGAGAGAAGTGCCGATTTTTATGCAGACCTCGTCAAAGCAACCCTTGACGAGATGGGCATTAAAGACAATATCGTCCTCGCTGCCCACCTGCTTTCCGGCCTCTATGCCTACCGGTACATCGAAAAATATCCGGAAGGCATCCGCGGCCTGATCGGTGTGGACGCAGTTGTTCCCGAGGTCGGACCGCACTATCTCGGAGGCGGCTACAGCAGCATCGACGAGTACAAATGGTACCTTGACCGCTATGCCGGCGCTGAGGGGCGCAGCCAGGAGTTTCTGGTCAGGACCGGATTCATTGCGGCACAGATGCCTTTCTACGAGGCCATGTATCCCACTAAGAGCATGGAACCGTATATCCCGGTCCTGGAAAAAATATACGTCGAAAACTATCATCGCGGCGCACATCTGGAGGAGTACCGGAAAGCATACGACAACTGTATGACCGTCATGGATTTCAGGCTTCCGGAGGACGTGCCGGCCATGTTCCTTCTCAGCAGCTACATCCGGAATGCGAATCCCTACGGTGTAAACTGGCTGACCGAATATAACAGGATTATCACCGACAAAGAAAAACAGTATGTCTCTGTGATGAACGGAGATCCCTACCGGATCTACTACGACCCGAAGTTCATGAAGCAGAAGATCGACGAATTCCTGGAATAACACAAGGAGGACAGGCAGCAATAACATGAGCATTTTCAGTAAGATCTTACAGCTGACCAGACCGCGGACCAAAGTCGGATGGAAAGAAGCAGAGGCCTGGTTCACCGGCAATACGAGACAGGCCGCCGGCAGCTTGCAGGCACACATCATCGAACCGCGTGGCCATCTCGAATACGAGATCAGATTTTTTACCGATCGTGATGAACAGTCGGCGTGGTATTCTTTTTATCCGCTCGAGGATCCGTCTCCCGAAGAGATCCGGGATGAGATTATAAAGATCAGATATAATACCGAAAGGCCGTGGAACATTGAATATATTCCAGAGAATGAGGATCCAAATGCCTGACGGAAATATGAAAGGAACGAGGAGATCACCCTCGTTCCTTTTCGGATTCATGTGCGTTATGACTTCTCTTACTTTTTCTGTTTGTCTGAAGCGCTCATCTTGCGAAGCTCCGCATCCAGAGGCTTGTACAGCGATTTCGGATTCGTCTCGTCCAGAAGATCACCCATCTTGAGCGCCTGCGCTTCCGTCAGTCTGCTGTTGCCGACGACCTTCCGGATCTTATTGACAACGACGTAATTGCGCATCTTTTTGATCGCGGCCTTTTCAGCAGCCATCTGACGCACTGTGCGGCTGGCGTGTGCAAAACGGATGAAGTCTTTTCCGATCAGGTCATAGGAGAACTTTCCGGATTTGTCTGTGTATGCCCTGACCAGCTTCTCGTACTCCGCGCTGTCCACGACCACTTCTTCGGCTGCTTCTTCAGGGGTCTCGTCCTTCGGGTCGGGAAGACATGCTTCGACTTTCTTTTTCTTCAGCACGACGCCGCCCCGTTTCGTGTAGGGCATCCCGGCAGTGAGCCGGATCGTTTCCTGAAATGCTTCCGCCGGATACAGATCCGCGGGCACATTGGCTGCGGGGATTGCCTCGCCTGAAGTCTTACTGATAGATGCGATACCGGGCTGCTTGGTGTCGTAACGCAGGATGGTAACGCCGGAAGTAAGCTTCTGACGATAGGCAACTGCAGGAATCACAGTCAGGTCAACAGCACAACTGATTGCGTTATGTAAATCAGGATGCCCATATCATTTTCCAGGCTGCCATGTTCCCGTCTGCCGCGGGCTTTACCATGATATAATGAAACTGGACACGTCCACACAGACAGATCTCGCGTATAAGCGCAGGAAAGGGAAACCATGCAGACATCCGTGACCCTCGAAATGATTCGTGAAGCCCGCGAAGCCATGAAAGACCTTGTTGAGCTCACGCCGATCGAAACCTCCGCCCGCCTCGGCAGGAATCTGTACATTAAATCTGAAAATCTCCAGAAGACCGGTTCCTTCAAGATCCGCGGTGCTTTCAACAAAATCCGTACACTCTCGCCTGAAGAAGCTGCCCACGGCGTCATCGCCTGCTCCGCCGGGAATCACGCGCAGGGCGTCGCTCTCTCCGCGACACGGCTCGGCATCCGTTCTGTCATCTGCATGCCTGAAGGCGCACCGATTCTCAAAGTCGAAGCCACCCGCAGCTACGGAGCTGAAGTCGTGCTTGTCCCCGGCATCTATGACGATGCCGCCCGCGAAGCCGAGCGCCTTTCCCGCGAGGAGGGCTACATCTTCGCGCATCCCTTCAACGACCCTTATGTGATCGCCGGACAGGGCACCATCGCCCTCGAGATCCTCGAGCAGGTCCCGGATGCAGAGCAGATCGTCGTTCCCATCGGAGGCGGCGGACTCATCAGCGGCATCGCGGCGGCTGTCAAACTCACCCGCCCGGAAGTTAAAGTAATCGGCGTGCAGGCCGAAGCCGTCCCCTCCATGTACATCAGCTGCCGCACCGGCGCCGTCACGACGATTCCCGACGCGCCGACCATCGCCGACGGCATTCATGTCCTCACCCCGGGCAGTCTTACTTTTGCCATGGTGCAAAAATACGCGGACGCCGTGGTTACCGTCACCGAGGACGAGATCGCCGCGGCCATTGTCGCCCTTCTCGAAGGCCCCAAGACTCTGGCCGAAGGCGCGGGCGCAGCGCCCGTCGCCGCCTATCTATTCAACAAAATCGATACGGACAGAAAAACCGTTGCTGTCGTCTCCGGCGGCAACGTGGACATTACCACGCTCTCCCGTATCATTACCAAAGGCCTCCAGAAGACCGGCCGTCTCGTCCGATTCACCACGAAACTCATCGACAAAGCCGGTAATCTTGCGCGCCTGCTCCAGATTGTCGCCGACAATGGCGCCAACGTACTCGGTATCTCGCACGAGCGCGAAGATGCCAAGACGGAAGTCAACTCCTGTGTCGTTACCATCACGCTCGAAACGCGCGATGAAGCCCATGTGGAGCAGCTGAGACAGGAGATCATAAGAAAGGGATTCCCGCTGATCGGGCAATAGAGCGGAAAGGAGAACCTGTGTATGAGCAGTCAGAAATCTCTCTATCAATGTATTCTTGACGGAATGGAAAACGGAGCCCTGAGAGAGGGCTTCTCTCTTCCGGAGCCGGAGGACGGCCGGCAGATCCGCTATGCGGACGGCGCGATGGACGGGATCGCACTCTATCATATGCCCAGAGTCCAGATGGATGAGGCGGGGATGAACCTGATGAGCAGGGCGGTCCGATCTGCTGCGGCAGGAGAGCACGAGGAAGCGGATCTGGATTTTGCCAGGCTGGGCAAAACCATGCGCGCGGTCAGCGTCATCGATCAGCTGCAGAGCTATATCATGGAAAATGCGGATCAGCTGCCTGCGGAAGAGGTGTTTCAGTCAGCGCTGTATCTGATGGTGAATTCAACGGACAGGGAGTCTGTGAAGTTCGGATTGTCCATGATGGAACTGTTCGGGGAACCCGAAGAGGAGGTCAGACAGATCATACGCACGCTCGGGCTAAGTGATGAGTTCACCATCTTTTCCGTCTGGAACATGCTGAAGTGGGAAAACGGCAATCAGGAGATCTTTAACCTGATCCGGAAAGTGCGAGGATGGGGAAGAATCCACGCGCTGCAGAGACTGAAGCCGGAAACACCGGAGATCAGCGAGTGGATACTGCTGAGCGGAATCGATAACGATGTGATGACGGCTTACTCCGCCCTTCCGGCGTGGACCAAGGCGGATGTGTACAGGCGTCTCAGAAAACCGATGTCGCAGGAAGAATTTGAAGCGATCGGCCGGATTTTGCAGGCGCTGCTCGACGAGGGACCGGTCGCCGGCATATCCAGAGTGCTGCATGTGAGCGAAGATATCATGCGATATCTGTCTCTGGCGGATGAATTTGATCTCGGGATCGAAGAGTATGAGACGATCCAGGCCCTTCAGCGCTGGGCGGAGAGTGAGGAAGTCAGTCAGCCGGAGATCGCCGGCAGGTGCGGGGAGATCCTGGCTTCCGAAAAGTGCCGGCGCGCCATGGAAGATGTATAATCAGAAAACAGAATTACAAGAGAGGTACCGCCTATGATTTCGATTCTGGATAGTCCTGCGATGTATCTCATCTGCGGACTGATCATTCTGTTCGTCGCAATTGTTTCCGCTGTTTTCCTGATCCGGGCCTACCGGGCGGGAAAAGCCATCGGGATGGACAGCGATGTGCTGAAAAGAGCAATCACATCCAGCGCGACGTTCTCCATTCTTCCGAGCGTCGGAATTCTTCTGGGCGTGATCGCGCTGTCCGGAAGCCTCGGGACACCCTGGCCGTGGCTGCGGCTTTCAGTCATCGGCGCGCTGCACTATGAAACCCAGGTGGCACAGGGCGCGGCGGAGCAGGTCGGAATGACCGCTCTTTCGGCCGCGCAGATGACGCCGACGGCTTTTGCCACCATTGCACTGCTCATGAGTATCTGCATTATGTGGGGCATGATTCTTTCCATCTTCTTCAACAAGATGTATCTGGGCAGAATGGGCGGCAGACAAAGCCGGAAGCAGGAAAGCCCGGAAACCGCGGAAAAGAAAACCGCGGAGAAAACCGGCGCACGCCAGGGCTTCGGCGACGCCGCGATGATCGCCATGTTCATCGGCCTTGTCAGCGCCTATATCGGGAGTTACATCGGCGGATTTGTGTCAGGAAACGGCCGGTTCGCCTTCAAGGGAAGTCTTGTTCCGATCATTGTCGCAGCCGTGTCTGCGGCGGTGATGGCGCTCTTTACCTGGCTTGCGGAAAAGAAGCACATGGTCTGGCTTGAGAGCTTCTCGATCGCGGGCAGTATGCTGATCGGAATGCTGGCAGCCATCTTTTTCGGATAAGGAGGGCCGGACATGGACAGACAGGATCAGAAACAGCAATATTTCAACGACTACAATAACCGCACGCATGTGATCGGCCGGATCGTGTCCGCCGTCACGCTGGTGCTGCTGGTCGGCGCTCCTTTTGTCATTGGGACTTATCTGGGCGCCATGCCGGACATGCATGCAGTCCTGAAGGGCTTTCTCGCGGTCGGAATCGTCTGGACCGTCTCCAGCGTCGTCGAATTTCTGGTTTACACCCCGATGCTCGGCGCCGGCGGCGGGTATCTCGCCTTTATCACGGGCAACCTGATCAACATGAAGATTCCGTGTGCCATGAACGCACGTGAGATCGCGGGGACCAGAGCCGGCACGCCCGAGAACGAGATTATCTCCACGCTTTCGATCGCCACCTCTTCGCTGGTCACGATCGTCGTGCTCGCGCTCGGCGTACTGCTGCTGGTGCCGCTGCAGCCCGTCCTTCAGAGCCCCGCGCTTCAGCCGGCTTTTGAAAATGTCGTGCCGGCGCTGTTCGGCGCGATGGCCTACATGTATTACAGGAAAAATCTGAAGCTGGCGCTGGCGCCGCTTCTTCTGATGAGCGCGCTGTTCATCCTGGTTCCGTCGCTGATTTCTTCGACGAGCATGATGATCATTCCCAGCGGCGCGCTGACCATTGTGCTCGCCTATCTGATCTGGAAGAAGCGCGGAACCATTCTGGATCCTCCGGGAACAGATCTTTCCGGCGCAGAAGATAAAGAAGACACAGAGGGCACGGCAAAATGAGAATCATTCTGAGTCTGCTTCTTTTCATCGCATGCCTGCTCGGCCTGCTCCTGATTTTGCTCCTCGTCGCCGTCATCCGCACGCTCCTGATGCCGTCAAAGGTCTCGGCGTACAGAGCGCCGGATTCCCACGGCTCACCGGAAGCAGAGGCGCGCGAGAAACTCCTTGCCGGGAAGCTTTCCGCTATGATCCGCTGCGAGACGGTCTCCCACGACGGCGCCCATGACCGGGAAAAATTCCTCCGCTTTCACAAAGTGCTGGAAGAGCTCTTCCCGCTGGTTCATCAGAATCTGGAGAAGACCGAGATCGAGGGGAACCTGCTGTTTTACTGGAAGGGAAAAGACAGCAGCCGTCCGATCGTGCTCATGAGTCATCAGGATGTGGTGCCGGCGGAGGGAGAGTGGCTTCACGAGCCGTTTTCCGGCGACATCGCGGACGGCAGAATCTGGGGACGCGGCGCGTCCGACACCAAGTGCTCGGTTATGGGCTTTTTCCAGGCAGTGGAGGAGCTGCTGGCGGAAGGCTTTGTGCCGCCGGTGGATGTGTACCTTTCCTCCTCCTGCACCGAGGAATGGGCGGGCGACGGCTGCCCGAAGCTGGTGGACGAACTGGAGCGGCGCGGCGTGCGGCCCTGGCTTGTCTGCGATGAAGGCGGCGGAATCATTACCGATCCTGTCGGCGGCATTAAGGGAAATTTTGCCATGGTCGGCGTCTTCGAAAAAGGGAAGGCGGACGTTCTCTTCAGGGCGAAGAGCAGCGGCGGCCACGCCAGCGCACCGGCGGCGGACACACCGGTCGCAAGGCTCGCGGCTTTTGTCAACGAGATTGAGACAAAGCATCCGTTCCGGCGCAGAATGCTGCCGGAGGTGCAGTCGATGTTTGAGACGCTGGCGCCCTACGCGGGCTTTCCGTTAAAACTCGTCTTCGGCAATATGTGGCTGTTCAAACCGCTCCTGCTGCTGGTCATGCCGAAGATTTCTGCCCAGGCCGGCGCGATGCTGCAGACCACGATCGCCTTCACCATGCTGTCCGGATCCGACGCCTACAACGTGCTTCCGCAGGAGGCGACTCTCGGCGCCAACATGCGCTTCATCCCGCATCAGGGAATGAAGGAGAGCCTCGAAATCGTGCAGAATCTTGCGCAGAAGCACGGCTTGACCATGGAAGCCATGCACGCGGTGGAGCCTTCGGCCTCCGTGGATATTCACGGAGAAGCCTTCCGCTATGTGCAGCAGATCATTGACAAGACCTTCCCGGGACTTCCGGGCAGCCCTTATGTCATGACCGGCGCCACGGACGCCCGGAATTACGAGCGGATCTGCGAGAATGTCGTCCGCTTTGCCCCGGTCATCTATGGCCCCGAACAGATGAAGGGCATGCACGGCCTGAATGAAAATATCGAATCCAATTGCCTGCCGGGGTGCGTCGACTTCTATAAAAATCTGATCTGCGGCATGGAAAACACCGGATGTGTGCTATAATAGTTGGCGAAAACGATTAAGCCCTGAGGAGGTACCATATTATGAAATTCAATTCTTTTGAAAAGGAGCGCGATTACACGACTTATCCCAGAAAATTTGTCACCTACAAGTGGTTCAAGCCCCTGCTGACAGGCGCTCTGTTCATGGTTTTCTATTTTATTTTTTCCGTGATCTGCGTCGCCGCAGGTGCGATCGCATACGGTGATTTTGCGGGCTTTTATCAGATGATCTCAGGCGGCTATGACACACTCAGCGTCTATTCGGTCCCGGGTATTCTCGCCGGTCTGGCCCCGGTTGTCAGCATGATTCCGGCTCTGCTTCTTGCAGTCAGGATTGTAGGCGACAGACCTTTCTCGTCCTATTCTTCTTCAAGAGGCGGATGGAACTGGAAGATCTTCTTCCGGATGCTGCTGGTCGGCGCCGTCACAGTCGGAATCCCTAATATCGTGATCATTATGTTGACAGTCGAGAAGACCAGCGCAAATCACTTCACGGTCCTCACTTTCATCCTGCTGACCGTCTTCGGCCCGCTGCAGTGCATCGCGGAAGAATACGCGTTCCGCGGACTTCTGATGCAGGGCATCGGTTCCTGGTTCAGACTGCCGATTCTGGCGATTGTTCTTCAGATGATTGTTTTTGCCAGCCAGCATCCGTACAACGCCATCGGCGTGGCCTCCATCGTTGTGTCCGGCCTGACCTTCGGCTTTGTGGCGTGGTACACCAACGGCCTGGAGAGCGGCGCGGCACAGCACGTGATGAACAACATGTCGATTTTCTATCTCAGCGGACTCGGCTTTGACAAGGCCATTGCGACCGAAGTGGCACCGACCGACCTGATCCAGACCATCATCTGCGATGCGGCCTTCATCGCCTGCGTCATCATTCTTGACCGGAAATTCCACTGGTTCAGCGAAGTTCAGCGTGACGACATCACGCCTTTTAATGCTAAAATGAAAGCAGCAGCTGCTCCGGCAGATCAGGACGTGAAGCCGGAAGAGTAAACAGAGTGAGTCACTTAACAGCAAAGACAACAAGACAGGGGGTACAACATGGAAAGATTCGAAATGATTCACAAGAAGTTCGGTTTCGGCTGCATGCGGCTGCCGATGCTGGAAAACGAGGAAGTGGATCTGGAGCAGGTCTGTCAGATGGCGGACTATTTTCTGGAACACGGCTTCAACTATTTTGACACAGCCCACGGGTATCTGGGAGGCAAAAGTGAACTCGCGCTCAAGGCGTGTCTGACGTCGAGATATCCGCGCGAGCGCTACATTCTGACCGACAAGCTGACAGCCAGCTATTTTGAGAAAGAAGAGGATATCCGGCCGTTTTTCGCCTCTCAGCTGGAGGCCTGCGGCGTGGACTATTTTGACTTCTACCTGATGCACGCGCAGAATGCCCCGACGTTTGAGAAGTTTAAGAAGTGCCGCGCATATGAGACAGCTTTTGCCTTAAAGGAAGAGGGAAAAGTCCGGCACGTCGGCATTTCCTTCCACGACAAGGCCGAGGTGCTCGACCGGATTCTGACCGAGTACCCGCAGATCGAGATCGTGCAGATTCAGTTCAATTATCTGGACTATGAGAGTGCGGCGGTCGAGTCCCGGAAGGTCTACGAAGTCTGTGAGAAGCACGACAAGCCGGTGCTGGTTATGGAGCCGGTCAAGGGCGGTAACCTGGCGCGGCTGCCGGAGGAGGCACAGGCGATTCTGGACGAGCTGCACGGCGGCTCCAACGCGAGCTACGCGATCCGCTTCGCGGCGGGCTTCCCGAACATCCGTGTGGTGCTGTCCGGTATGAGCAGCCTGGAGCAGATGAAGGACAACGTCTCGTTCATGGAGGATTTCAAACCGCTCGATGAGCGCGAACACGAGGCAGTCAGGAAGGTCTGCGACGTCTTCGCCTCGAAACAGATCATTCCGTGCACGTCCTGCAGATACTGCGTCGATGAGAATTCATGCCCGAAGAACATCCGCATCCCGGACATCTTCGCCGCCTTTAATACGAAGAAACTGTTCGGAGACTGGAACGCGGACTTCTACTACGGCGCCGTGCTGACAGCGGAAGGCCACAGCAAGGCATCCGAGTGCTTAAAGTGCGGAAAATGCGAGCGCGTCTGTCCGCAGCACCTTCCGATCCGCGAATACCTGCAGCAGGCCGCAGCGGAGTTTGAACACTGAGTGAGGGAGTCATGGGGTCAGGTTCGGTGACTCATTTTGCAAATTGAGTCACCGAACCTGTCCCCATGGCTAGTGTAAAGTTTTAGTAGGAATACAGTATATATAAAAGGGATATCCCTTTTGTGTTAAGATTAATGCACCACACAACAATCCAGCACAGAAAGAGGTACCCCTATGCTTAAAAGTATACTACAGTTTGGCCAGAGTGG
>JAFRIW010000036.1 GCA_017432565.1 Lachnospiraceae bacterium | reverse complement strand
GGTTCCGTGACTCATTTTGCGCAATGAGTCACGGAACCTGTCCCCCTGACTCACTCAACCCACTGACTCACTCTCCGCTGACCGCGATGCCTTCAAACAGAATGCTCGGCGCCGCGATATTCCGGTAGTTCCAGTCTAGATCGTTTCCGACTGCCCGGACCTGCTTCATCAGCTCCAGGAAGTTCGCCGCGATCGTGATCAGCGTGACGCTCCGATCGCGCACGCCGTTCTTTACAAGATAGCCCGAGCACTGCAGCGAGAAGTCCGTCGTCACATGGTCGATGCCGGCGTGCAGACCCGCGAGGTCCGTGATCACGAGGCCGTCGCCCATCTCCTTCTCCAGCTCCTCAAGCGACTTTGTGCCCGGCACGATATAGCAGCCCTGCGGCCGCACGTCCACTGCCGAGGCGTAAGATGCCTTGAAGCCGTTGCCCGTGCTCACCGTTCCCATCCGCGCGGCGCTCTTCGCGCTGTGCAGAATCGTGTGGAACGTGCCGCGCTCGACGACGGTCTTCTCCCGCGTAGGGCACCCCTCGTCGTCGTAATTCATCAGGTTAACATAATCCGTGTTGCGCGGGTCGTCGATCACCGTCACCAGCTCCGAGAAAATCTGCGTGTCGATCTTGTCGCGCAGCGGCGAGAGGCCTTTGCCGATCTTCTCGCCGGAGAACATGCCGGACAGGGCCGCGAAGAGACTGGTCATCGCGTCCTTCTCCAGAATCACCGGGTACGTCCCGCTCGCGACGGGCGCCGCCCCGAATTTGGCAATCACGGTGTCGCCGAGCTTCTTCACGAAGGCGTCCAGGTCAAAATCAGACAAATCCTGCACAGTCCGGACCAGGAAGTCGTCGCGAACCTCCTCCCCGGAGACAGCCGCAGCCCCGGCGACGAGCACCTGGACGCGCCCCGCGTCCTCCGCGTGCATGCCGAAGGAATTGGTGATCAGCCGGTAGTAGTCCTCCTCGCTCCACTCGAGGTGCGTGACCTGCACCATGCGCGGGTCAAACGCAAGAAGCTGCTTCTCGACATAGGCCAGTGCCTCTTTGACCTTCCCGGCGTCGGGAGAGATAAACTGATGCGTGCTCTTCACGCACTCAGTCTCCTGCGGCTGCAAAATAAAGCTCTCGTCCTCAGACGTGATCGCGGCGGCCTGTTCCTTCATGACCGACAGGATGCGCTCCATCTGGCCGTCGTCGGGATTCTCCGTCGCGTAGCTCACAAGCTTCCCCTGGTAGATGCCGCGCAGGGCATAACCCGTCACCCGGCTCGTCACAAAGGTCTCCATCTCGCCCGCAAACCACCGCAGACTCCTCTCCTTTGACAGGGCTTCGTAAATTTCAAAACTCTCAAAACCGCCGTCCTGTGCGGCCTGAATCCATTTTCCCTTATTCATTGGCGGTTCCTCCGACTGTAATGGATGTCACGCGGATGGCGGGCTGTCCGACATCCGTCGGGATCGAGCCGCTGATCGATCCGCACATGCCCTGACCGCGCTCGAGGTTGCTGCAGACGCGGTCGATGTTCATCAGGATATCGCGCCCGTTACCGATCAGCGCCGCGCCGCGGACGGGCTTCGTGATCCTGCCGTTCTCAATCAGGTAACCCTCGCCGACCGAGAAGTTGAACTCGCCCGTCTGGGGATTGACACTGCCGCCGCCCATCTTCTTCGCATACAGGCCCTTCTCGATGCCCTCGAAGAGCTCCTCGAAGGACGCGTCGCCCTGCATAATGAAGGTGTTGGACATGCGGGAAGTCGGCTCGTAGCGGTAGGACTCGCGCCGCCCGCTGCCGGTCGCCTCCATGCCCATGCGCCGCGCACCGAGCCGGTCGATCATATAGGAAGTCAGAATACCGTCTTTGATCAGCTGTCTGCGCTGCTGGAAGTTGCCCTCGTCGTCGATGTTCTCCGAACCCCAGGCGTTCGGGATCGTCCCGTCGTCCACCGCGCTCACGCACGGATTCGCGATCTGCTGTCCGAGCTTTCCGGAGAAGACGCTCTGGTTCTTCGCGACGCTCGTCGCTTCCAGCGCGTGTCCACACGCCTCGTGGAAGATCACGCCGCCGAACGCGTTGTCGATGATGACCGGCATTTTGCCCGAGGGGCAGTCCCCCGCCGCCAGGTTGACGATCGCCACCCTGGCGGCCTCACGCCCGGTCTCCTCGGGCGTCGTCTGCTCATAGAACTCCAGACCCATGCCCGCACCCGGCCGGTCGGCGCCGCTCTGGAAGTTGTCGCCCTCCTGCGCAAAGGCATCAACCATCATCCGCGTGCGCACGCGCGTATCGCCGATGAGCCTGCCCTCGCTGTTCGAAATTTGTACTTCCTGGTGCACGTTCAGAAGCACCGCCTGCACCTTCACGATCCGCTCGTCCGCCGCCATTGCCGTGTCCGTCGCCCGCGTAAGCAGCGATGATTTGTCCGCAAGTGGCGCCGTGCGGAAATCAATTTTCACCGGATGCCGGTTCTCATACTCCACGCGGGTCAGCGCGACAGGCTTCTTTTCCTCATCTGCTTTCCCCGCGCCCAGCGCCGCCGTCAGATCGCGGATCAGCGGAAGCACCGCCTCCTCCCCGGTCTCGTTCGAGTACGCATAGACGGACTGCACGCCCGCCATCAGGCGGATGCCGATGCCGCTCGTCACCGCTTCGTTCACGTTCTCCACCCTGCCGTTCAGCATGGTGATGATCTCTTTCGTCTCAAGCTCCTCATAGATCTCGGCAAAATCTGCCGCCGACTCCATGCAAAGCCCGAGGTATTTTTCCAAAGTTTTCTGATCTAACATTCCATAACTCCTTATGATCCGGCGCCGTTTCAGCCGGGTTCCGGCAGCCGTGCGCTGCGCGCGGCAGCTCTCCCCGCTTATTTCAGCTGCAGGGCGTCCTCCGTGTACTGCATCAGCTCCAGGCGGTTTCCGTCGGGATCCGTCAGCCAGAACTGGTACGCGCCGTCCGGGCCGAGTCTGATCTCTTCGTCCGGCTTCAGGCCGTTAAAGATCACCGCATCCCATGCAGCATGAATATCTTCGACCTCGATGCACAGATGCTGATAGCCCTTCGCATCGTCGAGTTTCCGGTCCTCCTCCAGCGTCTGTCCGTCGGTGTGGAAGAGCTCGATGTACTGGTGCGGCGCGACTTCGATGTAGTCGATCCACGCTTTGTCGCCCATCATCTTCATGCCCATGATCATCTTCGGATCCGCCTGTCCGCTCTGCTCGATCGCGGCAGCCAGCTCTCCGTAGCTCAGCTGAAACACTTTCTTCAGCCCCAGTCCGAAGCGATAGAAATATTCCATGTTGACGGCGTCTTTGACCTGGTACGCGACCTGCGTCGTGTACAGGACGTGCGAGCAGCTGTGTCCCTCCGGAACCGGCGGCATCGCGATCCGAGCCGCCTCTCCCTTCGCGTACTCCGTAAACTGCACTTCGTTCCCGTCCGGATCATGCACGGTGATCTCCCGCGATCCGTCAATGGTCGGATGAATATCGTCGTCGAGTTTCACGCCAAAGGAAGCCAGGCGCTCACGCAGTGCCTCGATCGACTCCACTTCAAAATTGAGTTTTATATATCCGTAGTTTTTATGACGGTCCGCGATCTCGCGCCGCGGTCCTCCCGCCGGATGGAAAACTTCCATGAACTGCCTGTCGGCGAGCTTGAAGTAGGTAATCCACTTGTCGTCCTTTTTGGCGTCGAGCCCCTGCAGCATCCGGGCTGTCTCCTCGTCCGGCTCCGGGCCTGATTTTGCCCTGATCAGATCCGCCAGGCCGCCCCAGGTCAGGTGGAACTGCTGCTTCATGCCGAGCACGTCGCAGTAGAAATGAATCATCTCGTCGACGTTCTCCATGTTAAAGGAGGCGTGGCCGATGTTCTTCGCGCCGATCTGGCAGACCGGCAGCGGGGCCGGCTTCTCGCAGGTGGACTCGATGTCGACAAACTGTCCGCTCTCGCCGCCCTTCAGGATGCCGGCGAGTGCTTCGAGTACGTGGGCCGCCATCTCTTTGGACGCGCGGCAGGGCCTTCCTTCAAAGGCCGCCTCCGCGAGGTCCGCAGGGCCGACGCCTCTGGAGTTCTCACTGTAAGGCGTCCAGCTCCACAGCTCCACCGGCGGGGTCGGGACGCGGGGATCCAGTGCGTTCGGCAGGAACCGGACGGTCCCTCCAAAGCCGTTCGCATCCGTCAGATACAGGATGCCCTTCGTGCCGTAGATGGCAAAATATGCCTCATCCCGCGCGTTGCAGTCGGCGTCGATGTGGAAGGTTCCGGTGATACCGTTCTCAAGCTGAACCACTGCTGCGACCTGGCTCTCGTTGGGCGTGTCCATTACCTGGCCGAACTCGGGACTCATCGGGAAAACGTTGACATGGGTCGGATAAGGCTTTCCGATGATACCGCCGACCTTGCTGACCGGGCCGAGCAGGCTGACCAGCGCCGTCATGTAATAGACGCCGTAGTCACAGACGATGCCGGCGCCGGGCTGGCGCAGGAACGAGAAAATGCTCAGCAGCAAGTCGTTGTTGCGGTTTGCCGAGATGACAAAAGAATGAATGTCGCCGATCAGTCCGTCATTAATGGCTTTGGCTGCTGTCTGCAAAGCGCTGCCCAGGAACGTGTCCGGCGCGGAGCCGAGGTACAGGCCTTTCTCCTTCGCGAGCGCGACCAGCTCCTTCGCCTTGTCGACGTCGTCCGCGATCGTCTTCTCGGTATAAACGTGTTTACCGGCGAGCAGTGCCTGCTTGATCAGGCCATAGTGCGCGCCGACCGGTGTCAGGACCACCGCGAGATCAATCTCCGGATCGTCCAGCAGCTCCTGCGTCGTGCAGGCTTTGATCCCATACTTTTCCGCCTTTTTCTGTGCGCTCTCGATGTGGTTCGCCGCGACGCACTTGACTTCCAGCTGATCAAACTTGTTGATCATGTTTTCAAGATAAATGTCACTGATGGCGCCCGCGCCGATCACGCCGACCCGCATTTTCTGTTCACTCACGCTGTAACCCCCTTAGTATTTATAAAATTATTGCCTTCCCAAACTTATTTAAGCAAGCATCGCGGCCGGAACTGCCTGCCGTTTGTCGAAATTGCCTGCTGTTTGTCGAAATTGTATTGACATCCGCCACAGCCTGCACTCTTCACCGCTGGTCTGGGAAATGCCGGCAAGCATCATCTCAGAAATTGTATTGACAACCGCTGCAGCCTTCCCTTTTCACCGCTTGCCTTAACAAGCGCTGCTGCCGGAATTGTATTGACAACCGCCACAGCCTTCCCTTTTCACCGCTTGCTTTAACAAGCGCTACGGCCGGAACTGCCTGCCGCTTGTCGGAATTGTATTGACAACCGCCGCAGCCTTCCCTTTTCACCGCCGGTCTGGGAAATGCCGGCAGGCACCGCCCCGGAAATTGTATTGACAACCGCTGCGGCCTTCCCTTTTCACCGCTTGTTTAGCAAGTTGGGCTCGCAGAAGCTGTATTGACAATTGCAGCATCCTTCCCTTTTCACCGCCAACCTGCGGAATACACTCAACCATCCATGAAATTCAAGCAGGCAGCCTGCGAAATTCAAGCAAGTACCGCCTTCTACCTCACAAGCCCCTGCGCCTGCAGTTCGCGGATTCTCGCGGCAATGGCCTGCGCCGCCTTCTTGTGGCTCGGCAGGCCCGGGTGCAGCCTGCATCCGAATTCACCGGGTTCGGTGTTCGGAAGCGGCAGGTACTCCGCCCGCGTATCGCCCGTCTGCTCCTGATAGCGCCTTATGGCTTCCGTCAGCTGCGGCCGCAGCGGATCTCCGAGCATCCCGTACGCCCAGATCATGTAGGCACCAGGATTGCAGCGGCGGATCATCGTCAGAAACTGCACGGCTGATTCCGTGAAGGCCTCGAGCCCCGCTGCCTGCTCTTCCGCAGGAAGCGTATTGGCAATTCCGCTGCTGTCGTTGGTCCCGAGGTTGACGATGACGACATCCGCCGGCCAGGAAGAAAAGTCGTATGCCTGGAACGAGCCGGCCGCATTCATGCCCATCGCCCCGGCCATCGCGGCAGTGGTCACAATGTCAATGCCGTACATGCCGCAGACCTTCTCATAATAGAGCGGGATGGCGTGCTTTTTCAGTCCGTCGTAGCTCATGAGCGACCCCCAGCCGCCCAGGCTGACCATCCTGCACTCCCCGGAGAGCAGCCGCGCCGTCTCCAGTGTGTAGGCGCCGATATTACACAGATAGGCCGCACGCCACTCGTTGTCATCCCCGAAGCCGGCCAGTCCCTCGCCGCAGGTGATGCTGTCGCCGCAGAACTCGAGCCGCAGTGCCGGCGCCGGCAGTTCCTCGAACGTACCGTCCGTCTCCAGCCCTGTAAACTGCAGCATGATCTTCGGATCAAAAGGCATGGGCTGTGTGTCGCGGATGATCTGAACTCTGCGCAGCACACCCGGCTCCATCCCGCGGAAGATCGGGATTCTTCTGTCCTCTTTCGTCAGCATCCTGCGCTGGATCGGCGCGCCGTCGATGAAGACAACGAGCCAGGGCTCCATGTAGTCGTAATCAACCCGGACGTCCAGCCACAGCTCACTCGCCCGGATATTCATCTCCACTCCGCCGCCGTGCCAGTAGACATTCAGCGGATCTCTTAATCCATCATTTCTGCCCAGAATCCGCAGCTGCGGAATCTCTCCGATCGTATATATACTCATGTCTCGTCGACCTCGAGAAGTTCGATACGGAAGTTGAGTTCTTTGCCTGCCATTGCGTGGTTGGCGTCGAAGGTGATGGTCTTGTCATCTTTTGCCGCAACTTTGACAGGGAACGGACGGCCAAACTGATCCTGCAGATAGACCTGCTCACCGACTGTCAGTTCCTCCGCACCGGGAAGCTGTGCGAGTTCAACGGTGAAGATCGCGTCCGGGTCGGATTCGCCGTAGGCTTCGTTCGGCATGAGATGGATGTCGATCGCCTGGCCCACTTCCATGTTGGCCACTGCTGCGTCAAAGCCGGCGATCATATGACCGGCGCCGCAGATGAACTCCAGAGGTGCATTGCGGTCATAGGACGAATCAAACTGCGTCCCGTCATTGAAGGTACCTCTGTAGTGGACTTTGACCTTCTTGCCGACATTCTTCCCCTCCGGGTGGCATCCGCAGCCACCACCGCCGTGACCGCAATGGCAGTCATCGTCGTCGTGGTCACCGCAGTGGCAGTCATCGTCGTCATGATCGCCGCAGTGATGGCCTTCGCCGTGATGGTCACAGTTCGCGCCCGTGTTCACCAGTTCACCCCGCAGATAGGCTGCGACAGCTTCATCAGCACTCCCCTCTGCTCCTGCGCACAGCTCGATCCCGCGCTCCTGCAGCGCTGCCTGCGCACCGCCGCCGATGCCGCCGCAGATCAGGACGTCGATCCCTTTGTCATCCAGAAGCCCCGCGAGAGCGCTGTGTCCGCTCCCGTTAGAGCCGATGACCTCCGCACTGACGATATTGCCGTCCTCGACCTCGTAAACCTTGAACTCTTCGGTGTGCCCAAAGTGCTGGAAAATGTTGCCGTTCTCATAAGTTACCGCAATTCTCATTTTGTTAATCCTCCATGTATCCATTATTGCGGGAAGTGCTCTCTTTCGCAATTGGTTTCTCAGGTTATTTGGCTATATATGAAGAAGAAGCCCGCGGCTGCGGGCTTCTTTCGCCTCATCATCTGAATGCTTCACGCAGACAATGCTTCACGCAAACACTTTTCTCATAAACTCATCAACAATGTCGATCACCTGCTCTGTCCAGAACTCCGGCCCGCCGTGATCCGCGCCTTTAATCAGGTAGAACGAGACGGGATGCCCGGTCTCTTTGAGCCGCTTGTACAAAATCGCGCTGCCGGTACAGTTGACGGTCCTGTCCTTCGTCCCGTGGAAAATCAGGACCGGCGGAAGCTTCGTCTCTTCATCGATATTGCACTCCACGGAGAGCTGTTTTGCAAGTTCGGGCTCCTCCAGCAGGTTCCTGCCGCCCATGACTCTTCCCTCCGGGCTGTCCGGAAGGCAGTGCAGGACCTGAATCGGATTGGAATCCGGCGCCATCACGGAAGTGGAGCCATAATAATCTACGATGCCGCTCACCTCCGCAGAGATACCGGGGAACAGGTTCTGCTCGCTGTCATCGTTGTGCAGCATACCTGCCCACATCGCGGTGTGTCCGCCCGAGGAATCGCCCGCGATAACCATCCTGTCCGGATCGATCCCGAACCGCTTGCAGTTCTTCCTCAGGAACCGGACCGCGTTCCGCGCGTCGCACGCCTG
The DNA here is from genome assembly GCA_017432565.1 of Lachnospiraceae bacterium. Classification (GTDB taxonomy): domain Bacteria; phylum Bacillota; class Clostridia; order Lachnospirales; family Lachnospiraceae; genus CAG-791. Next base: position 24,861 of record JAFRIW010000036.1, on the reverse strand, counting down.
CGCCGGGAAGCTTGCGATTCCGGAGTGCCGGTACTGCACGATTGCGCAGACATATCCCCTCTTTGCGACCTGTGCCAGCTGCACCACATTGGCGTAAACGTACTGCTCAAACCATCCGGAGCCCTGTACGTAGACATAACACGGCAGCGGGTCAAAAGTCTGCTCCCCGAAGGGATCAAACCCACTGTTTCTGCAGATCGGGACAAGCACCTGCAGGTGCAGCGGCGTCCCGTTCACATTTGCATATTCGACATCATGCATGTACATGACGCCCATCTCATCGCCGGTCGTCTCGATGACGCCCGCACCCTCCGGAATATCCGTAAATTCAGGTATCTCTTCGTAGGTCCACTCTTTTACTTCCATTGCTGTCCCCCTTAGTGGTCAAATCAGAATTTATGTCTTATCACATTATACAATAAAAAAGACCGTGCCGCTTACCAGCGCACGGTCCCATACAGCCAAGTCTCGCCGGACCCGGGATCACTTGTCACTTTCAGGCTTCCACCCGGCTCCCGCAGGCAGATCTCCTGCCGCTTGCCCGTCCGGTCCGCCAGATACATCCCCGTCGCGGCGCTCCCGCTCGCGCACGAGTTCTCCCAGAAGGACGTCCCGCTCCCGGGCACATAGACGAGCGGCGTCAGCCGCGGCATGGCGTCCGCAGAATCGACCGCGGTACCTCCCGCAAGATCCAGGAACATCAGCCCGAGCCCATCGGCGCCAAGCTCCTTACACCACTTCTGCACCGCACGCTCCGCGGCATCCCGTTCCTCCCGGTAAGCATAGAACACAGACGACAGTTCGATCACGATATGCGAGATTCCTTCCATGCGCACCAGGGGAAGTTCCCCCTGCAGCGCCCCGTCAGCGAACAGCCTCTTCTCGATCCGCAGGGCGCGCGGCATATGCACACCGGCCTCGAAGGCAAAATCAGGTTTCGCCGGGACTTCAGACCCCGCAGCGCTCTCCGCCCCTTCCGCAGCAATCCTCCGCAGCCGCACTTCGACCGGATCCGACGTGCCGGAGACTTCCAGCCGCACCTGCTGCCAGCCGTCCTCGGCAGTCGCTTCCGCACCCGCCTCCGCAGGCAGGGACGCAGCTTCCTCCGCTCCCTTCCGGCTCAGATACAGCGCGGCGGCGCACATCGAAGCGTTCCCGCAGAACTCCCCGCCGGCCATGCGGAGTTTCACCTGCACGAGCTCATCGCGCTCCGGAGCCGATTCCCCGGCCTGTGCGGAATCAGCTCCCGCCACCTCAAACTCCACAAATCCGACCTGTTCCACCTCGGGGTGCTGCTGCATAATCAGGTCCGCAATAAAAGGCTGCCGGGAAACCTCTGCGCTGCTTTCCACCAGCGCAGTGATATTCCCGGTCGGATCCATAATACAATATTCAAGATTTTCCAGTCTTTCACTCACCGCTCAAACACCCGGAGGAACTGCTTCGTTCTCTCTTCTTTCGGATTGTCGAACACCGCCTCCGGCGTGCCCTGCTCCACGATCACGCCGCCCGCCATGAAGATGACGCGGTTGCTGACTGCTTTGGCAAAAGGCATCTCGTGCGTGACCACCACCATGGTCATCTTCTCCTCCGCCAGCTGGCGGATAACCTTCAGGACTTCGCCCGTCAGCTCCGGGTCCAGCGCCGAGGTCGGCTCGTCAAAAAACAGAATCTCCGGTTTCATCGCCAGAGCCCGCGCGATGGCCACGCGCTGCTGCTGCCCGCCTGAGAGCTGATACGGATAGGCGTCCGCCTTGTCCGCGATTCCCATTTTGCGGAGCAGCTCCATCGCCGTCTCCTCCGCCTCTTCTTTGCTGCGGTGCTGCACCTCGACCGGCGCGTCAATCAGGTTCTTCAGGACACTGTAATGCGGGAACAGGTTGAACTGCTGGAAGACAAGCCCGCAGTAGCTGCGGAACTTCTGCAGTTCCCTGTGATGCACATAGACCGCTTTGCCCGACGCATCCGTGTGCGCCGCGTGCTGACCCATGTACAGGATCTCCCCGCCGTCGATCGTCTCGAGGAACGTCGCACACCGAAGGAGCGTCGATTTGCCCGAGCCGGACGGCCCGATGATGCTGACGACTTCTCCGCTGTCCACGCCGAAGCTGATATCTTTCAAAACCTCCAGGTCGCCGAACTGCTTCCTGATATTTTTCATTTCGATAATCATACTGCTGCCTGCTCCTTCTACTGCATAGCGCCGGCAAAATCCGGCCGCCGGCCTTTATTTGTAGTAATCCAGCTTCTTCTCGATCAGTTCCATTGCATACGCCACCACATAGTTGGCGATGAAGTAGAACACGCCCGCGATGACGAACGGCATGAACGAGGTCTGGGAAGCGGAGATCTGCTTCGCCAGCGAGAAGACTTCCTGATACGCAAGCGTGAACGCCAGCGAGGTATCTTTGACCAGCGTGATCACTTCGTTCGTGACGGACGGCATGATCCGCTTGATTACCTGGGGCAAAATAATGCGCATGAACGTCTGCGTCTTCGAATAGCCGAGGACCTCAGCCGCCTCATACTGGCCGACCGGCATGGACTCGATGCCGCCGCGGTAGATTTCGGCAAAATATGCCGCGTAGTTCAGCACGAATCCGATGATCAGTGCCGGGAAGCGCCAGCCGCGGATCGACCAGCCGAACAGATAAAACGGGCCAAAGTACCAGACCAGCAGCTGCAGCATCAGCGGCGTTCCGCGCATGATCGAGATGTAGCCGCGGATGATTCCCCGCACGACCGTGAAGCGCGATTTACGCAGCAGCGCGATAACCATGCCGAGGGGCAGGGATCCCAGCAGCGTCAGTGCAAAAATCCCGCAGGTCCTGAGCATGCCCGCAGCCATTGTGCCAAGCATCGTAGAAAAACTCATCGTCAGTCACCTTTCAAATACAAAAGACGGCCGCCCTTCCGGAATCGTTGTCCGTTCCGACGGTGCGGCCGTCTTACGTCTTACCGCTTTCCCGCTCCGGCGAAGAAGCACCGCGCGCGGGTCCTGAAATCAATTATTTGAGAATCAGATAATCGTAGATGTCAGGATAGTTTTTGCCGATCTTGTCGATCGTGCCGTCCGCTGCCAGTGCATCGAGCGCAGCATTGATTTTGTCGCACAGCTCCTGGTCATCCTTGCGGAAGCCGATGCCGTACTGCTCGCTGCCGAGCATCTCAGCAAGGAACTCATAGTCGGTCTCGCCGCTCATCAGGAAGTTGCCGCTCGTGACGTCGATTGCGATCGCGTCGATGGCGCCTGCCTTCAGATCGTTGAATGCGATGGTGTAGGTCTCATACACCTCGAGTTTTGCAAAAGTATCGGCGAGCTGCTTCTGACCCTCTTCGTCGTTCAGCAGATCATATGCGGAAGTCGCAGTCTGGACACCCACGATTTTGCCTTCCAGATCAGCAAGAGATGCGATACCGGAATCCTTGGCAACCATGATCATCTGGGTGTTGTCCGAATACGGCTTGCTCCACAGATAGTCATCCTCGCGGCCGTTCATTGTGAAACCGGACCAGATGCAGTCGCAGCTTCCTGCGTTCAGCTCAGCATCCTTCGCGTCCCAGTTGAACGGAACAGCTTCATATTCCCATCCGTAATAATCGCAGACTGCCTGTGCCACTTCTACATCGAAACCGCCGATCTGGCCGTCTTCGCCGATGAAGGAATACGGCGGATAGTCCAGGTCAAAACCGTGCTTGAAAACGAAGGTCTCTCCGCTCTCTTCCGCAGGAGCTTCTTCTGCAGCAGCTTCCTCGGGAGCTTCTTCGACAGCTTCCTCAGGAGCAGTCGCAGCCGGTGCTGCAGGCGCGGCACATGCCATCAGTGAGAACACAGTGGCTCCGGTCAGTAACAGTGCTAACATTTTCTTCATAATTTACAGCCTCCTCTTCAGCAATGCTTCAGTATTGCTTTAAATCTTTACCATGTTAGCATGCTAAAGTATGACTGTCAATGAAAAAGGGCGCTGTGTCAGCACCCCTTCCCTGTAATACTACAGGACTGTCCGACGTCCTGATATGTGATCGGAAGACCCTTCTTCGTCAGGTATGTCTCCCAGTCCGTGAAGACCTCGCCGTCCTCTCCGATGATGCCGGGGATTCCGATATCACCGACCTTCTTCCATTTGTCAAAAACCGGCTCGCTGTCCCGCAGCTTCAGAAACTCTGCCAGGTTATGCAGGTTCTCATTGATATCGATGAACTCAAACTCGATCCCGTTCGCTTCAAAATTAGCTTTGCACGCCCTGCAGTCCGGGCACATGGTACTTCCGTAGACTTTTAGCATGAGTGGCCTCCTTCCTGATGCTTTCTACCTTCACTTTTCATTTTACCTCATCGCTATTCGTTTGACATGAAATTTGATTTGTCAGAGATTTCGCATAAAATATAGTATGAACTGGCACCTGAGTGCCAAAACATCTCAGCAGGGAGCATCCGAAGTTAATGAAGACAGATCGGTTTATTCCAACAGATGAAATAGCGGAAATCAAGAAGGGTGCAGAAGCAGCTTTTATCAGTGCTCAGACCGACTCCAACCTTGCCTTCAAACCGGAGTTTATCGTAAACAGCTATCGTGAGGGACGAAAAGTCCTATCTGTTCTTGAACGCGAATTATCATCTTGTGATTCCTTCGCAATAAGTGTCGCCTTTATCACTATGAGTGGAATCACACCTCTTCTTCAAATCTTACAGGATCTGGAACACAAAGGTATCAGTGGAAGAATTTTGACCACCGATTATCTAATGTTCAGTGAACCTGAAGCTCTTGAAAAGCTGTCGAAATTAAAGAATGTTACGTTGCGCATGTATCAAGCCGAAGACGGTACTGGCTTTCACACTAAAGGCTATATCTTTAGAAAAGATGGTCTCTATAGAATCTTGATTGGCAGTGCAAATTTGACACAGTACGCATTAACTGTAAATCAGGAATGGAATACCAAGATCGTCTCCACCGAGCATGGAGAATTTGCTGAGAAAGTATGTGCCGAATTTGAACTCTTGTGGAACAATCGAAAGTCATTGGATTTTGAGCTGTTCTATGACGAATATTCAACAAAATATGAGGCTGTCAAGCGGCAGCGGCAGCTTGTAGGTAAGGAACCGACTCCGTCCTTTGAAGCATACCGGCTCGCGCCAAACAGTATGCAGGTCGGTTTCATTCAAAGCTTACAAGAACTTTATGAAAAGGGTGAGCATAAAGGTCTTCTTATTTCTGCGACTGGCACTGGTAAAACCTATGCCTCTGCATTTGGTATTCGGGATGCACTCAAACCGTCAGGGAAAGTGTTATTCATAGTTCATCGTAAGACCATTCTCCGACAAGCTCTTCAGTCTTATAAGAAAGTTTTTGGCAGCAGAATAAAAATGGCTCTGCTGACTGGGGAAGATCAGAATTATCAGGAGATCGCACAGGCAGATTTTGTATTTGCCATGATCACAATGGTTTCCAGAGAAGATGTCCTGCAGCGGTTCAATTCCAATGAATTCCAGGTAATCGTTCTTGACGAAGTTCATCATGCAGCTGCTGCCAGCTATCAAAAGGTTATGCACTATTTCCGACCTGATTTCTGGCTTGGAATGACAGCTACGCCGGATCGCACAGATACGGGAAATATTTATGATTTATTCGATCATAATATCGTGTTTGAAATTCGACTGCAGCAGGCACTGGAAAATGACCTTCTCTGTACATTCCACTATTTTGGAATCAGTGATATCGCTTTCGCTGCTGATGCGGATGCTGATGATCTCATCTGGCGAGCAGAACAAGGAGATTATCGCGTCTTCAATATGCTGACTAGCGATGAACGAGTTGACTATGTGATAAAGCAGGCTACCTATTACAGTTATTCCGGCAATCGTGTTAAGGGACTAATCTTCTGCTCGTCTGTGCGAGAAGCAGAAGTCCTTTCAGCCAAATTCAATGAAAGAGGTCTTCGCACAGTCGCTCTCTCTGGGAATGACACTGAAGCGGATAGACAAGACGCTATGGACCGTCTGGTCAGTGATAATAGATTGGATGCTTTGGACTATATCCTAACAGTCAACATTTTTAATGAAGGTGTCGATCTACCAGACATAAATCAAGTTATTATGTTGCGTCCGACTCAAAGTGCGATTGTATTTATCCAGCAGTTAGGGCGGGGTCTCCGTAAAAAGGAGGGTAAAGAATACGTCGTTATTCTCGATTTTATTGGAAATTACGCAAACAACTTTCTGATCCCGATCGCACTCTCAGGTGATCGTACTTATAACAAAGACAATATGCGTAAGTATCTCATGGAAGGGTCAAGTGTCATCCCTGGCTGCTCAACCATCCATTTTGATGAGATATCCAAGAAGACGATCTTTGCCGCCATTGACAAATCCACGACTCCGCTGAAGTTCCTGAAGGAGAAATACTTTAACCTAAGAGATCGGCTTGGCAGAATGCCTACCGCGGATGAATTCTATCGTCACGGCGAGATAGATCCTATCCTGTTCATCGATTACAAGAAGGCATCCTATTATCAATTTGTCAGAACGGTTGATCGAGATTGCGGCCTTGAAGAATTTACTACAAAGCAAAATCAAACACTTGATTTTATCTGCACACAAATCGTCAATGGGAAACGCCCACATGAGTTGATTATGTTGCAGCAGCTTCTCGAAGAGGGAATAGTCAGTCCCGAAGAAACTAAATTCAGACTTAAGGCATATTCTGTGGCATACCGAGATGCGGATTATCGTTCTGCACTTGGCATGCTGGACAAAACATTTCTGAACACACTAGCAGATAAAGCAAGATATAATTTAGTTTCTCTTTTTGATGAAGACGATATCATTCAAAACCGTCAAGCACGTCGCTGCTCAGCATACCTGCAGAGAGTCAGTAACATGGGTCGCCAAACACAGCAATTCCGCGATGCAATAGCTGACTTGATTAAATATGGATTGTCCAGATATACTGACAGTTTCTCTGATACGGATGAAGACAATCTGGTTTTGTACCAGAAGTATTCCCGGCGTGACGTCTGCCGGATTCTAAATTGGGAAAAAGACGACAGTTCCACGATTTACGGATATCGAATCAAATATGGCACCTGCCCGATCTTTGTCACCTATGAGAAAAAGGAAGATATTTCAGAAACAACAAAATACGAAGATCAGTTTGTCGATCCGCAGGTCTTTAGCTGGATGACAAGAAGTCGTGTCAGTCTGGATAGCTCCGAGAGTCAGGAGATCATTCATCATAATGAGAATGGACTTAAGATCTACCTATTCATAAAGAAAAGTGATGGTGAAGGTACAGACTTCTATTACATGGGTCGTGTTACGCCCATTGCTCACCAAGAAACAACTATTGCAGATAAAAACGGAAGACTCCTACCAATAATGAATTTCCGTATGCGTCTTAAGCACACTGTGCGCAACGATATATATGATTATCTAACAAAGTAACGGAGCAGAAAAATGGAAAACACAAAGAAACACATTAACGTAGTAGCTGCGATCATTAGAAGAGGCGAAGAAGTATTTGCAACGCAGCGCGGGTATGGTAACTATAAGGATTGGTGGGAGTTTCCCGGTGGGAAAATAGAAGTAGGCGAGAGTCCTGAACAAGCATTAGTCCGGGAGATCCACGAAGAATTATCTGCTGATATTTCCGTTGAAAAATACCTTACAACTGTAGAATATGATTATCCAGAATTCTACCTTACTATGGCATGCTATTGGTGCAGTGTCAAAGAAGGACATCTGGTACTTCTGGAACATGAAGCTGCTGCATGGCTTCCGCTGAATGATCTGCGACAGGTGAATTGGCTGCCAGCAGATATACTGGTAATTGAAGAAATTGAGAGGCAGGAAGGAAGGTAGTATTGATTTCAGAGTTATACCTGTAACCATCTTGTACTTCTTAATATAAGAAATTTACTGCCCTATCACTCCCCCATCTCCTCCAGATATCTCACGCCCTTCCCTGTGGCTTTGGCATACTCGATCTCGGAGCGGGTGCTGGAACCAATATAGCCGCCGACGTTGATCACATAGATCTCGTCGGCCATATCGATTTTGCGCTTGTGCATGTCGTCAAGCATTTCTTTGGTGCCTTCGGTCCAGACTTCATCGTCGCCTGAATGACCGAAGAGCCCCACGCTGATGACGATACAGCCATCCAGCGTGAGACGCTTCTGCGCTTCCATGAATTCATCTTTGAAACGGGTGCTGCCGCACAGAGTGACTACTTTATATTTTCCGACCATCCTGACCGACCTCCGGATTTTGCCTCAACGGACAAATGGTGCCCGATATTCCGCGTTGATCTCGCGGATTTCCTTCTCCCCGTCTATATACGGCTGGTAAATAGACTCGATGCGCCCGCCGCCGCGGTTGTCGCAGCCGGAGCAGAATTCACATTCGGTGCCGCAGGAATCCCATAAGGCTCTCCGGACGATACGCTCTCTTTCTTCCCGCGTAGTATCTTTGATCAGGATTGATTTCATTGCCGGATTTTCCCTCGCAAAAAGTTATAAAACAGCTACTGAAACATATACGTCAGTTTGTCGTATGTTCTGTCGCCGACGGTGATCGCATCCTTCTCAGTACAGACGAGCTGCATTCCTGCCTTCTCAAGGACTTTGCGCGATCCGATATTCTCGGCCGCACACCACGCGGTCACGCAGGGGATTTTCTCGTTTTCTGTCAGGTACTCCAGGACTTTCTTCAGTGCCTCCGTTGCCAGGCCGCGGCCCCGCCAGCCTCTCACAACAGTGTAACCGATCTCGATCTGATCATCCTTATAATCATAGGCCCCGATCGTTCCGACGATAACACCGTCTGTATCCATGACCCACGAATAAGCATGCTCGTCATCGTAGCCTTTAATAAATCCGCGCACGGCTTCCTGTGTCATTTCCGGTGTCGCGTATGGATTCCACCCTGAGTATTGATAAGTTGCCGGGTCTTTTCCCAGATAGTGATGCAGGTCCTCCGCGTCCCCGGGGCGGTATCTGCGCAGCTTCAGCCGCTCCGTCCTCAGCTCCACGCAGCCGTGCACTTCGATCTCTTCGATCGAAGCGATCTGCGACTCGTAGATCAGAAACTCTTCAATAATGACGGCGTCTTCATTTTCTCCGAACTCATGCAGGCAGTATCCGGAGTCGTAATAGTCCGCGACGCCGATGTGCGTCCCGCCGTATATGTCTTTCACACGTACGTGCTTCTCGTCAAATTTCAGCAGATTCATGTGTGCATTCTTTTTCTCCGCAGCCTGGGGGCGCTCCATATTTTGCCTCGCGAAAAAGCGTTATAATATATGCTGCAAGTAAATTATATACGGAGCAGCGGAATATGGAAAACAATAAAAAAAGCATCAATGTAGTCGCAGCAATCATCCGGAAAGGCCAGGAGGTTTTCGCGACGCAGCGCGGATATGGAGATTATAAGGACTGGTGGGAGTTCCCCGGCGGAAAGATCGAAGAAGGCGAAACTCCCGAACAGGCACTTGTCCGGGAGATCCGTGAGGAACTGTCAGCTGATATTATCGTTGAGAATTATCTCACGACCGTCGAGTATGATTATCCGGAGTTCCATCTGACCATGGCGTGCTACTGGTGCAGTGCCTTCGACGAGAACCTTGTCCTGCTGGAGCACGAAGCCGCCAGATGGCTGCCGCTGTGGGATCTTCGCCAGGTGAACTGGCTGCCGGCGGATCTGCTGGTGATCGATGCGATTGAGAAGACGTTTGTGCTGCAGCATTAAGAGTTTGCGGGAGTCACGGGGACAGGTTCCGTGACTCACTGCGCACAATGAGTCACGGAACCTGTCCCCGTGACTCACCTGAAACTGTCGCCGGGCGCGCAGGAATTCCGGCGCTGTTATAGAGATCGACGCAGTACCACGGTGTCTCTCCTATTGACGCCCTGATGTGGGAATCTGCTTTAATCAGGCCGCTCTCTATCCTGACGGTGCTGCCATCAGCGGTTATAACTGCCTCCGACAGGTTGATCAGTTCATTGTCCTGATAGATTCTCAGCCAGTTGAGCCGGGAACCGGCTTCCGTGTCCGGAGCAGGTTCCCGGAAATACAGACCGTCGCCCGCATTCCGGAAGAACAGAGTGAGTTTTCCTGCTTCAACCGCCAGCCTGTTCAGCGTCGGTGCTTCACATAGCAGTTCATTCTCCCCGTATACATAATGTCTTGCCAGCAATGCCAGTCTGTGACCCACAGGCTTCTTTTTCTTGGGGTGAATGTCATGCTCCATGCCGACATCGCCCGTGACTGCCATGTATGCTTTTGAGACTGTATCGGCTGCATGCTGCTGCGCGGCACGTGTAATCGGATAGTATGTTCCTTCCGCCTGCCACCAGCTGGCGAGCGGAGCCAGTTGTACAAACAGAAAGGGAAGTTCTTCCTTCCACAGATCCCGCCAGTGTCGTATCAACGCCGGAAATACAGTTTTGTATGCCTCCGCATCTTCTTTTGTCTCGGAATCCGAACAGCCCTGATACCACAGGAACCCTTTGATTGTATATGGGACACACGGCAGCAGCATGGATTCATACAGCCCTGCGGGGCGCCATTCGTGCAAAGGCCCGATCTGAGGGGTATAGCTCGCAAGTTCTGAGATGTCAAAACCATTGTCCCCGTTCCCGAAAGAGCCTGCCATAAAATTCAGAAACTCCTCAAAGGAGCATCCGTACATCATAAGATCGCTCAGAGGATCCGCCAGCTGATCGGTTCTGAAATTGCCCGGATTGGCTAAGTAGGTCTTTTTGTAGGCCTCTGTATCCATGCTCTCAAGGCTTCTGTGATATGCCTCAATTCTGTGCCGGTCCCCTGCGCGTTCTGCGACCTCCTCAGGGATCCAGTTCATTGCGGATGATCCGCCATAGTTGCACGCGAGAATGCCCATCGGAACAGATAATCTTTCCTGCAGCTCCTTCACGCAATAATACGCGACCGCTGAAAATCTCTCCAGATTCTCAGCGTCACAGCAGCGCCAGAAACCATACTCTTTTCCATAATCCGCCATGTCGGTCTGCCCGGGGAAGGACACTTCGGGATAGTCAAAAAAACGAAGGAACGCATTTTCGCATACCTTTTTTTCTTCCTCGAAGTCAGCGTCATAGCGCATGTGGAATTCCATGTTGGACTGTCCGGCTGCAAACCACACATCGCCCACCATGATCCCGGTATAGCAGAGTGTGTCCTCTCCGGAGCTGATCGTCATTTCCTCCGCAAAGGATGTGTGAAGCGGTTCGAGGTAAACGATCCATTTACCGTCGTCATCTGTGACCGTGCAGGCTTCCTGTCCCTGGACCCGGACTGTCACCGTGCTGCCGGGATCAGCTTCTCCCCACACGGCAGCCGGTTTGTCTCTCTGCAGCACAGCTTTGTCACCAAACATCAGTGCCGGCTTTAACATGTTCGCTCTCCTTTAACCTTTCACGGCGCCGATCGTGATTCCTTTTACGAAATAGCGCTGGAAAAACGGATACAGTACCATGATCGGGACAACACCGACAACGGCCAGTGCCATTTTGATCGAAGTAGCAGGCATTTTAACTCCCTGCGTGTATGAGGAGACCTTGTTTGCGGAGCTGTTCAGGAACTGAATATCTGTCAGCATCCGGTTAAGGTAATTCTGCAGACTGAAAAGATCTGTCCGCTTGGTGATGAAATAAAGACCGTTCATCCAGTCATTCCAGTAACTGATGGCAACAAATAATCCCACAGTCGCAAGGATCGGTGTGGACAGAGGAAGCACGATCCGGAAGAAAATACCGAACTCTCCGGCGCCGTCAATCCTGGCTGCTTCGATCAGCTCGGATGGTATGTTGGCCTTGAAGTAGTTCTTCATGAGAATGACGTTGAATGCGTTCATCAGCAGAAACGGGAAGATCAGGGCCGCGATGGAGTTCTTGACATTCAGAAGCCTCGTCCATGTGAGATAGGAGGATACCAGGCCGCCATTGAACAGCATGGTAAAGAAAGCTATGAACGTAAACAGATTTTTGCCCTTGAACTCCGGGCGGGAGAGCGGATAAGCATACAGTGTTACAATTGACAGTCCCAGGATCGTTCCGACGACCGTGATCAGAAGCGATATTCCATAAGCCCGCACCAGCGCCGTGGAGCTTCTGAAAATATACTCATATGCGGCAAAACTGAATTTCCCGGGCCAGAAACGATAGCCATTTCGGATCAGTTCATTCTCTTCCGTAATCGATGACATAAAGACCAGAAGGAACGGGATGATGACAGTCAGGCATATTCCTATGAAAACGAGATGGAACACCGCCTGTGCTATTTTTTCTCTTTTTGACGTAATACCCATGGTTGGTCTCCTTTAGAATAATGCGTTCTCCGAATCGACTTTTCTGACGATTGCATTCACTGCGACGATCAGGACAAAGCCCACAGCTGACTGGTACAGGGCAGCGGCACTTGACATCGAAAGGTCATTCATCTGAAGCAGTGCGCGGTATACGTAGGTGTCGATCGTGCTTGTATATTCATACAGCGCTCCGGAATTCATTGTTACCTGATAGAACAGTCCGAAATCAGAGTAGAAAATGCGGCCTACGCTCATCAGGATCATCGTTATGATCGTCGGCTTCAGGAGCGGCAGTGTGATGGACCAGATCTGGCGCATACGGCCCGCGCCGTCAATTTTGGCTGACTCATACATGGACTGATCAATGCCCATAATGGAAGCCAGATAAACGATGCAGGAGTATCCCATCCCTTTCCATAAATTGACAAAGGTGAGAATGAAAGGCCAGTACTTTTTTTCGCTGTACCAGTAGACCGGTTCCTTACCTGCAGCATTCAGAAGCGTATTATTGATGAAACCGCTCTCTGTGTTCAGAAATGCATAGACGATGTATGCGACAATGACCATTGAGATCAGCTGAGGCAGCAGCAGCACCGTCTGGTACGTCTTTCTCATCCTGGTGCTGAGAAGTTCATTGAGGAGTATGGCGATCGTCACACCGACGATTGTACCCAGGATGATGAATGTCACATTGTAGAGCAGTGTGTTCCTCGTGATGATAAAGGCATCACTCGTCTTAAAGAGAAATTTGAAGTTCCGAAAGCCTACCCAGTCAGATTTGAGGATACCCTTTGAAAAATCTATATCTTTAAATGCGATGATCACACCGAACATCGGAATATAGTTGTTGATGATCAGGTATACCAGACCCGGCGCCAGCATGAGAAAATACGGCCATTGGACAATTCTGTGTTTTTTTCTGATGTTCATAATCTGCTTCCCTCTTAAAAACAGGCGGCACGTTGACGTGAACCGCCTGTTTTTCATGTCCTCAAATCAGCGCTTTTCTTCCTTCGATCAGGAAATGATTACTCTGAAACACCGTTCTCCTGCGCCCATGCATCGAGCTGTTTCTGCTTTTCAGCGATGACGGTATCGATGCCGGCATCCTTGAGCTTCTGAATGAAGCGGGGATAATTCTCGTCCAGGTCTAATGCTCCGCCGAGCAGTCCGGCGCGATATTCATCCACAACCGCATAGATGGCTGCTATCTCGGAGGAAACGCTGCTGTTGTCAAAGCTGAATCCCATCGCGCGGGATACAGGCGCCGTGAGGTTGTTCTGTCTGAGCAGTTCGTTGTAGTCAGGGGTATTTCCAACCAGAGGGTCTGCAATCAGGCTGTTCGGCATCTCCCAGTATGTGGAACTCGGATAGCCGGATGTGGAGGCATCTACACCTTCCGGATAAGCTACGGTTCCTTCCTCTGTCAGTACCCAGTGAACATCCTTGACACCGTAGCACATCATATTGGCGACATCTTTATTGGTATAAGCCAGATTCATAAACTTAACAGCAGCTTCCGGCACCTGGGAGGTCGAAGAGACGGCCCATGTCATCATATTCAGCGACTGGGATGTCAGATAGGGCTCCTTGATTTTGATACAGGTCCAGTCATATCCCGTGCCATTCTTATACTGTGCATCCGTGCCGATCTCACTCTCGGAAATCGTAGCGAATAACCTTCCTGCTGCCATGTAGCTCATTTCGTTTTCTGTATCGGTAGCGATATCGGACTTGATATAGCCTGCGGTGTACCAGTCGCGGACGATCTCGAGCATCTGCATGTACTCATCAGTCTCATAGAGATCGACGACCTCGAAGCCTTCCGTTCCCATCAGCACCCCGATCGAATCATCCAGCGGATCCTTATTGACGATACCGCTGAGTCCGTTCCCTGAAACCGGATAATAGAGGACGGTCATCTCCGGCTCGTTCTCCTTTACAACAGAGAAAATGTGGGAGATATCTTCGATGGTCGCAGTCATGACGGGGTCTGTTACATCCGCTGCCATCTCATATTCCGGATGAAGGTCATATTTGTCCAGAATATCTTTCCTCATAACGATCTGTGTTGTCGCCGCCTTGCCGTTGACAACCGGCACCCCGTAAATTCGTCCGTTTACGCTTGTCGCCTTCAGCCAGTCCTCCGAGACTTCACTGACAAGTTCCTTCCCGTACTGATCAAGATAGTCTGTGATGTCCATAAGCTGATGCGCGTTCATCATGGACTGGAAGTTCATCGAGCAGAACAGATCTACCTGTTCCCCGCTGGTCATATCCAGTGCCAGCTGGTTATCGTAATTGGCAATACTGACGGATTCCAGATCGATCTTCACATTGATTTCCGGAATCGAAATCTCATTAATTGCATCTGCGACCTGCTGCAGATCTGCAGGAACCGTCCCAAGGCAGGCAAACCTTACAACGATTTCCTCCGGAGCTGCCGCTGAACCTTCAGAAGCGGTCTCTTCTGCTGTCTGCTGGGAATCGCCTGACGCCGGTTCTGTGCTCTGATTGCCGCAGCCGACCGCCATCGGTACTGTCATTGCAAGCGCCAGCAAAATCGATAAAACTTTCTTTCTCATGGGGTTCCTCCTTTATCTCCGCGATAATTGTAATCCGGCTGTGATGGTACTTTTGATGTATAAATCGTACCATTCAGGAAATCCCGTTACTTTTCTCATCAAGATATCCTTTTTTTCTGTTCCTGTCTTATTTGGGCACGAATAAAGCCGGAAAGTCGTTTTGAGCAAAGTGAATGTCACTCTGAACAAAAAACCTCCCGGCATCTATATACTTCCCTGTGCGGCCTTAGTTCTGCTGTATATCCGTCTGTGCAGTTTCCTGGTATGACTGGCGGTATTCCCTGGGGGAGCATCCCATCAGTTTCCGGAACAGCGTTGAAAAATGGGACAGATTGATGAAGCCGCAGCGATATGCAATATCTGTCAGCGAATCCTGCGTTGTTATGATATACTCCGCTGCCCGATGGATCCTGGCTGCCGCAACATAGTCCATCAGGGAGATGCCCCGCGCCTTTTTGAATATCCTTGAACAGTAATCCGGATTCAGATGCACGTGATCCGCGATGTCTTCACGCCGCAGGTCTTCGGAGAGATGCAGATCGATATAAGCCTCGATCTGTTTCACCACAGCCGAATCGTCATCTTCATTTTCCCTGTCTTCGCTTGTGTCAACAAAAACAACGGATGCATCCGTATTTCTGTCTCTGCCGGCTTTCGCGTCCAGCAGCTGACAGTTCTTACAGAGCTTATCCATCGTCACAGGATTTTCCGATATATCCGCCCAGCCTGACGCTTAGCAGCTCATCACAGTTCCTGACATAATTGCCGCAGATCACCTCAAAAGAAGAGGCAGAGGTCTCCGTATCCAGAATCAGGATCGCCGCCGGAAGGGTCACAATGATCCTTCCCACTGCTTTCAGGAAAATCTGTTCTGCTAAATGCTGCAGAGATTTGTTCAGCTTTTCCTGCGTCCATGTCGTTAACCGTGTGCTGTACTGGCGGACCACAAACAGAGCCGGGGTAAACAGGCATGTCCGCACATTGTCAATCCCAAGGCTGTCTGCTTCCGAAAACAGCCTGTCCGGGTCATTCTCATAACTGCCTGTAACCAGATTTTGCCAGAAGATCTGAGAAATGGCTTCCCTGTTCTTTCTGAACTGCTGCGCATCCGCCTCCTGGGCTTTAATGCTCTTCTTTTCCAGATACCGGTCCGCCGCTCTTCTTATGGTGTCCGTCAGAGCAACGAAGTCCAGCGGCTTAACGCAGTACTCAAATACGTCGAGACTGATCGCCTCTCTGGCAAACTGGAACTCTTCGTGACAGGAGATAATAATGATCTCCGCCTCCGTGTCGCTTTTCCTGAGTTCACGGATCAGTTCAATGCCGTTGTGTCTGGGCATCTCAATATCGCAGAGTATAATGCCGGGATTCTCATCCGCGATTATCTTCAGAGCCTGATCATAATTGTATGCAGCAAGCACTTCAGCATCGTCCGTGCAGACGCTGTCCCACTGCACCCGCTCCCGGATCGCCTTTACACTGTATCTTTCATCATCAACAATCAGGATCTTCATTCGCTTCCTCCTGTTTCAGATGCTTCCTGATCTGCTTTCTGCCACTCCTCCGGGCAGAACCGGATCTCAACTACTGCCCCGTCCATGTTCAGAAGATGCATTTCAAATGATTCGGGGTACATCTCGCGGAATCTCGCGGCTGTGTTCTGCAGCCCCACGGATCTCGTTTCATGCTCATCCCTCTTTGTAAGTCCGGTCTCAGCTGTCCGGTTCAGCCATTCCGGCTCAGTCTTTTCAAACCCGGGCCCATGATCCTGTACCCGCAGAACAACAATCGACGGATCGTCCGGAGCAAAATGGCCGCTTATCTCTATGTATATCGTTCCGTCATCGGAGATCCCGTACTTAAAGACATTCTCAACCAGGGAGTGGACAGACAGAGTCGGTATATATGTGCCCATGATAGCCGGCACCATTTCCAGACTGCACGTCAGCGCATCCGGGTAACGGACCTGCTGCAGCAGAATGTATTCTTTCAGATGCTCGATCTCCTGATCAAGTGTACACTGCATTTCTTTTCTGGAGAACCGATATCTCATATAATCCGACATGTACCGACAAGTCTTCAGGATCGTGTCGTTTTCACCGATACTTGCCATACTGTAGATCGCATTAATGATATTCAGCAGGAAATGCGGCTTGATCTGAGAGTAGTAAAACTGCATCTCCGCTTCTTTTTTCTTGATCTGTTCCTCGTAAACGGCAATTTTCAGGGACGATACCGATTTTGTCATGTCGTTCAGGCTGTTGCCGATATCCTGAAACTCGACGGGATAATCGTCTACCACCGCAACAGTGTCAAGATTTCCGTTTTTGATCTCCTGAATAGAATCTATGATTCCGCGGATCGGTCTGATCAGTTCTTTCCTCAGAACAACCCCCAGAAACAGCATGAGCAGAATAAATCCTGCGCTGAAGGAAAGTGCCAGAAGCAGGACGGTCCGGGGTCTCCACTGTTGCAGATAGGGGTAGGTGACCTCGAATCCGGCTCCGCTTAGTTCTTTCAGTTCACATCCGATCTGCTTGACTTTTGGCACACCTGATCTGTGAAACACAGTACTTCTGCCGGGTTCTTCATATTTTCTCTCATAGACCGGCCCGAGTCCGGAATCACAGCTGAGCTGCAGCCTGACTGTTTCTTCCGGGATCCGGCTCCACAGATTCCTGCTTAAACTGTCAGCAGTCGTCCATACTCCGACACAGTATTGTTCTGAGTAATTGAGATATAGAATGTATATCTCGTTGTCGATCGTCATCGTCTGCCAGACGCCGCTCCTGAACACGCTGTAATCCGTGATCTGCCTGAAATAGTCTTCCAATGCAAGTTTTCTGTTTATGTCTTCGTAGACCACTCCGCGTACCCAGAGACTCCTGTCCTGAACAAAAGATGTGATCCACATGCCTGCGAAAATATCACTCGTAGACAAAAGATTATAGAAATATTCCTTGACTCTCTGATTTACAAAGTAATCCTCTTTCAATGCGATCCAGTTTTTGATTTCTTTATCCGTCGGCAGCGTATCCGCTATATGCTTCATATTTGCCATATTGATGTCTGTTTCTTCACAATAGGCTTCATATGTCCTTTTAACGCTCTCATCGACCAGTTTGCGTTCATTTGCAAACAGAGCAGCATTAATGATGCCCAGGATGGCAGCACTCACCATAATCATTATAAGAAGCAGAGCGAACAGTTCTCTGATGACAGATCTTTTACTGATTCTCCGGCTGTTGTCCTGTGCAGTCATATGCGGACCTCTTGCTTTCGTGGAATGGATCGGATTATACGGTCTCGTCCGGGTAGTCCCAGAAATGTCCCTTATGGAAGTTCTCGTTGCCGAGGGGTTTCGCAGTCAGTCTGAAGATCACGCACCCGTCCGGGCAGACGACGGTCTTGGTGTATTTGCTGTCGCCGCCGCAGTTTTCGAGATCGCCGCCGCTGCGGATGGCTTCCATCAGGGGAAAGAGCATCATCATGGTTTTGGAGCAGATGCCATAGCCGTCCTTGTTGACGGGGCAGCCGTAGGTGCAGGTGTACACATCGCCGATCTCTTCTCCGTTGCGGCAGTATCTCTCTGTGTGGTCTCCGTGCAGGAAACCGGTTACTTCCACGGTGAATTCATATTCTTCGTCGTACCATTTTTTCATGATTTTCTCCTCCTTAGCCTGCGAGCCTGACGCGGCCTGAAACATACTCTGTTTATTACACCAGTGACATGACATAGATCTGGCACGGGTTGCCCTCGCCCCAGAGCTCCCTGATCACTTCAAATTCTTTGAAGCCGCACGCCAGGTAGAAGCGGTTGGTGATGTCGTAGTCATCGTAGACGCCCATCTGCACGGTTTTGACCTGCATGAACTCATAGCCTTCTTCCCTGGCGATCTTCCTGGCCTCTTCAAAGAGCTTCCGGCCGATCCCGCCGCGGTGAAACTCCTTCAGCACGCCCATGACGGCGAGTTCGACGGTCGCTTTTCCGGTCTCCTTCAGGCACAGGAATCCGGCGTATTCTCCGTCCTCTTCGTCCGCGAGGAAGATCTGGTCCGCACTCTCGGCAATATATTTCTCTCTGCTTTCATCGACCTCGAACCAGTCGTGCAAAGCCTCCAGCACGCGTCTGGCGATGGCTTTTTTCAGATTTTTGTCTTCAATGCGTACGATCAATTGTTATCCCCCTCATCGAAGTAAAAAGCAAAAGGTCATAGAAATCCGCAATAACCGCGGGCGCCGGTTCGACCTTTTCGTACGTTCTGTGCACTTCAACCTGCTGTTCCCGCACGGAATAATTGCGGGCTCCGCAGCCGGAAAGGAGCAGGACGGCGGTTAGGGTTATGATGGCGGGGGTGAAGGTTTTTCTCATATTTCCAAGCTCTCCCGTTTATTCATTTCAACGTGCAGTGATCGGATGCTGACAGACCCGGAAGTCAGCTGCAGCTGTTCCGGATGAAGGACAAAGCAGATCTCGGCAACTTGTTCGCACCAGGAGAAGTCCAGTTCACTCAAGGGCAGGCTGAGTTCAGTCTCGCCCGGGCCGACGTCAAATGTGAATCTTTTTACTTTTGTGCGGTCACTGCTTTTGACTTCCAGATCGATCTCCTCAACCTCCGCGTTATCCGATAAAACCGAGAATCGAAGTAGTGCCTTCCGGTCAAAGCGGAGGTATTCTCTGAGGTTCAGGTCGTTCTGATACAGAATGGCAAGCGAGAGGAAAGACGGCACGTATTCAAGGCCTGTCAGGTCATAGTACAAAACCATCTCCTCTTCCGAGTGCTCCTGATGAACAACGTTCCTTTTACGGATCTTGTACTCGGGTCTCTCATCCAGGAAAACGTCAATATCCGAACTGCGGAAGATGCTTGTCGTCTCCAGAACATGGCGGTGAACACTCTCTACATATTCAGCAATCTTTATGTTCAGGTCTGCAGGATTATGGGTTTCGTCGATGAACAGATTCATCAGAAGACGCATGGAGGCAGAATCGATAATATCCGTGACCTCGATCTCGACAAGCGGTGTGTCGGCCATCGCCATCTTCAGTTCCAAAGGCGGCAGAACAATGGGCTGTATTCTGACGGCGTAAACCTGATCATAGCTGTGCTGTGCATAGGCTGCGCCCAACTCGATAATACTGTATTTGCTCGCCCAGTAATTCTGTGAAATGAGCGCAAGGAAGACATCCGAATCCTTGATCTGTTCGAAAATGGTTTCCTTATAGTTGTCACCGGGAATAATGACTGCTTCGGAAGAGCAGAATACTGTAATGTCCGGGTTAATATGCCTGATGAGGTCAATAAGACCGGTCGTCGCCCAGGCATCCTTTGATGAATGACTTAAGAATACTTTCACGGTAATCCTCCTTCGCGGGCATTTATTGTGCATTGCGCACACTCTATTATATTATACAATTACGCCTGTTTAATTATTTTTTGGAGGTCGGATGAATGAAGCGGCTTGGATATTACAATGGGGCATATGGCCCGCTTGAAGAGATGATGGTTCCGATGAATGACCGCGTCTCCTGGTTCGGGGACGGTGTGTACGACGCGGGACCGTGTCGGAATTATCATATTTTTGCACTGGATGAGCATGTGGACCGGTTCTTCCGGAACGCGGCGGCGCTGCAGATCGAGATGCCGGTGAGCAAAGAGGAGCTGAAGGATACGCTGAATCGCCTGGTGCACGAGCTGGACACGGGAAATCTCTTCGTGTACTACCAGGTCACGCGCGGGACGGACGTCCGCAAACACGCCTTCACGGAGGGGCCCGGGAATCTGTGGATCACGATGAACCCGGCGGAAATCGCCGACGGGCATGTGCCGATCCGGCTGGTCACGACGGAAGACACGCGGTTTTTCCACTGCAATATCAAAACGCTCAACCTGATCCCGTCTGTGATGGCGGCGCAGAAGGCGGAGCTGGCAGGCTGCCAGGAGGCGGTGTTCTATCGTCCCGGCGGGCGGGTGACGGAATGCGCCCACAGCAATGTGCATATTCTCAGCGGCGGCGTGCTGTATACAGCCCCGACCGACAACCTGATTTTGCCCGGCATCGCGCGGGCACACCTGCTGCGGGCCTGCGAGGCGCTGGAGATTCCGTACCGCGAGGAGGCGTTCTCGCTGACAGAGCTGTTCGACGCGGACGAGGTCATCGTCACCAGCTCGAGCAACCTGTGCCTGCGGGCGGAGCAGATCGACGGCCGCAGTGTCGGCGGGAAAGATCCTGCGCTCTACGAGAGGCTGAGGAAATATCTGCTGGAGGAGTTCTATAAGGCCAGTGGGGAGTGAGTCACGGGGACAGGTTCCTTGACTCCCCCTATATACAGCGTTTAACAAGCTTTTCGTCATCCAGTGCTGCATCGATCAACCTGCTGAGAAATGAAGTATAGCCTTTTCCATACGCTTCCGAAAATCTCTGCGCTTTTTCAGACAATCTGATGGATGCAGTTTGTTTTGTCCTTTTTTTACGATTATCCCGCTTAAACTGCATCAGCATTTCTGCTGTCATCTCCGGACTGTCTTCGTCAAACACTGCTTCTTTCTTTTCAGCAGCTTCAAGTTCTCTAAGCTCTTCTGCCGACAATTCTTTTCCTATATCACGTAAAGTCATCTTCGCCATATTTATACCTCTCTTTTTCAGCAGTTGTAGCTATTCGAGCTGATATCAAACGAATCGTATTCTGATTTCTGAATGTACAGACGACAAACAGTATCTTCCCAACTTTTCCCAGTACGTCATAGCGAGTTTCTGAAGGATGTTCATGATCCTCCCGGATCATTTTGTTGGGATCCCAAAAAACTTTTGCAGCTGTTTTAAAATGGATACCATGCTTCCTGAAATTAGCAGTTTCTTTCTCATCATCCCATTCAAAGATCGTGGTATCGATGTCTATCTCAAAATGCTCGTACACTTGACACCTCCTACATAAATTATAAAAAACGCATTGCAAAATGCAATACATTTCGCAATGCGTTTTTGTGAGTCAGGGGGACAGGTTCCTTGACTCATTGTGCGCAGTGAGTCAAGGAACCTGTCCCCATGACTCACTCGAGCTCTTTGATTCCGGGATGGCGAAGCAGTGTCAGTGCTGTGGCAGAGAGAAGGACGCCTGCGAGTAATATCATAAGGGCTGCGCCTCTTCCCACACCATAGCCTATGGCATTTCCGAGGATGTCGGCGGCGAGGCCGGAGACGGCGTAAGCGACGACGTAGCCGAGCTGTGAGAGGAATCCGATGAAGCCCCACGCCCTGCCTTGCAGTTCGTCCGGGATGTTTGTCCTGGCCAGATAATCCAGGCAGTTGTTGGCGAGCGGAAGCATTGCAAAGAACAGGAATCCGAAGAGGCAGATCGGCAAGATGTTCTCGAAGAGTGCAATTCCCACCATGAAGAGTCCCGCCAGGAAGAACGCGATCTGCAGGATTCTGACATACCCCTTTTTGATGCCAAAGATGCCGAGGGCGAGGCCCGACACCAGCATTCCGCATGCGCAGATCGTCTCAGTAATCCCGAGGGTCTTCGCGTCCGCAAAAGACAGCACCATCGGCTCGACGAGAATCTGAAGAATCCCCATAAACAGCGTAACCATAGATGACGCCATAATGAGCAGGAACAGGCCCCTGCTGCCGTGGACGACCTGCCAGCCCTCATTCAGACTCCCGAGGAAAGATGCCCGGGCCTCGCCTGATTTTGCCTTGATGCCCTTCCGCACGATCGCCGTCGCGACGATCGTCACGAAGAAGGTGCAGATGTCGATGATCAGCAGAAGGGAAATGTCGCTCACCGCCAGCAGGAAGCCTGCGATGACGGGCGAAAACAGGTAGCGCGCGCTGCCCGCCAGCGACACGAGTCCGCTCGCTCTCGAGAACTCTTCCTTCGAGAGAATGTCCGTGATCGTGGCGCGGTAGGACGGCTCGAGGAGCGAGGAAAACACCGCGCTCACAAAGACGCCGGCGCAGATCTGCGCGAGGCTCGCGCCGCCGTTTCGCATGCAGATCAGAATGTACAGAATCCCCAGGCCCGAGCAGCCGTCGCCGATCATCATCAGAAGCCGCCTGTCATAACGGTCGGCCAGCACGCCTGCAGGCACGCTGAGCAGCAGCGTCGGGAGAAATCCGAGCAGCGTCACAAGCGCCATGCCGGCCGCGCTGCCGGTTTTGTTGAAGACATAGACGCCGAGGCCAAAACTCGTCAGTCCGCCGCCAATCGAGGAGATCAGCTCGCCTGCCCACAGCAGGAGGAATTTCCGGAAGCCCGGATTCATTGCGTGCAGTGAGTCACCGGACCTGTCCCCCTGACTCATTTTACATTTCCTCGCCGAAGCGGGTCTGGAGGAGTCTGCCCACATGGTCGGTCTCAAAGAACATTCTTTTGTTTCGCATCACGATGATGACAGTGGCGATCACGACAACGATGGTTTCGACGCATTTGGTCTCCGGCGTCATGGCGATCTTCTCCTGCATGAAGTTCACGAACAGGTGAAAAAGCATGCATGCCAGAATGGACCGGTCGCTGACGAGGTACACCCAGGTGATGATGAATCCGAGCGGAATTCCGCTGAGGAAGAAGTTGACCACGTACAGGAGGTTGACCATGAGACCCGCCTGGTAGGTGCCCTCGATGAAAATCAGCGGCAGGTGCCAGAGTGACCACAGGATGCCGAACAGCAGGGATTCCCAGAACCAGTTCATGTACTGTCCGATTGAATCTTCGCAGTATCCCTTCCAGCCCACTTCTTCAATAATTGATGCGAGCAAAATCGTGACCAGCGCCGTGCCGATTCCCACGCCTGTGAAGGAGAAGTCCTCTGTGAATGCGAACTGTGAGAGCGACTGTCCGAACAGAAGGGACAGGAGGATGGAACATACAATGATCAGCGCAAAAACAAGAATTGCTTTGAATACATTCAGCCAGTTCACTTTGTAAAAGCCGACGATCTTGTTTTTGAGATCCTGTTTGAGCTCGTCGGAACCGGAAACCAGGACAAAGATTGTGGACACGACTCCGGGGGCAAGCAGGCCGATGAGCATCAGCACTGCGCCGAGTTCCTCCCCGGCAAAGATCGCCGGGATCCAGAAGACCCACGTGAAGAAGTATGCGCATGCAAAGAAAAGGATGGGGCGGAATCTGTAGGTGTCACGTGCGGTTTTCATGATTTTGCTCCTCCTGCAATCAGTCCTCTGACAAAGCCCATGGTTCCGGGCTGTGCGCCGAATGTTTTCTCAACAATATCCATAAATGCCGTCACACTGTCTTCCGTGACATTGCCGTCGTCGAATGCCTGCGCGCTCAGGATCAGGACCATCCGCACGCGCTCTTCGATCTGCCCGCAGTCGAAGATGCCCTGCTCGATGCCTTCCCGCACAACCTCGGCGAGGATCGGCGTGGCCTCGGCGATGATCCGCTTATTCAGCTTTTCATGAAGTACGATATTCTCCTCGGCCTCAACTGCATTCGCGATACTCTCCTCGCCCTGCACCGGGCGGAAGGAATAGATGACCGCCGCGACTTTCTGCGGAACCGGCATAGGGCTTCCGACAACTGCTTTGGCCCTGCCTGCTTCCTCGTCGATCATCATATCGATCACAGCTTCCAGCGTGACTTCCTTGCTGGGGAAATAATAATAGTATGTGCCCTTCGCGATGCCCGCCTCGGAGATGATCTCGTCGACGCTTGTGTTGTCGTAGCCCTTCTCGACAAACATCCGGTAAGCAATCTGCAAGAGCTCCTGCTTTCTTCTTTCGCCTTTTTTCATGAGTGGTTCCTTTCCCGGCTGTTTCGCCGTTTTTGCTTTTTCGACTATCGGTCGGTTTTTATGATAAAGGGTTGGTGCTGTTCTGTCAACAGATTTTTCGACTTTTAGTCGGTTTTTTGAAAAAGTGCATAAAAAAATGAGTCAGGGGAGTCAGGGGGACAGGTGCGGTGACTCACTGCGCGCAATGAGTCACCGC
>JAFRIW010000035.1 GCA_017432565.1 Lachnospiraceae bacterium | reverse complement strand
CACGGGGACAGGTTCCCTGACACACTGTGCACAAATAGTCAGGGAACCTGTCCCCGTGACTCCTTTCAGTTTCCGACAGACCGCATCAGGGCGATCCGGTCTCTCTCGCCGGAGATCCATTCATAGGTACCGGTCGCGTATTCTCTCTTTCCGTCATTGGAGATGTAGAACCCGTCGAACGTGATCCTGGAATCGTCGGCCGGGCATTCTGCCGTTCCTGCCGCGGCATCAAAGGTGCCGTCGTAGACCAGTACTTCGTTCTCTTCGACACTGCTTCCGACATTGGGATCAAACAGATATTTCAGGTTCAGCGTGATCTGAAAATCCTCTCCCTCCGAATCGATCCCGGCGTTGAAGTAGCGCTCCACATCAGAACCGTAGACGCCTTCCTCCGTGCATATGAAAGCCTTCCAGCCGCCGTTTATGAGCGGCTGCATGTCGCCGGTGATCCGCGTGCTCTGCGAGGCGTCTGTCACATCCTGCCCGGTGCCGTCTTTTGACAAAATAGCGAGAAACCACTCAAAATCCGTGGCCATTGCATAATCATCCGTAGACAGCCTCCCGGCGGCTGCGGCATAGTCCTCCCCCGCGAATGATTCCGCAGTCGTCTCTTCCGGCTCTTCTGCCGTCTCCTCCTCAGGCTCTTCCTCCGGGAGTGCTTCCTCTGCGGCAGGTTCCGGTTCCGTCTCCGCAATCACATCTGCCGGGGCTTCCTCCTTCTCCTCTTCCGCGAACGTGTCTGCCGCGGCCGCTTCTTCCGGCTCTTCTTCCGCAGCAGCTGCTTCGGTCTGAACATCGGTCTCTTCAGCGGCAGTTTCCTGACCCTTCTTTCCTTTTCCGAGGAAGAAAATCGCGCCTCCGGCCAGGGCGAGAGCGAGAACCGCAATCCCGGCGATCAGCGGAACCTTCGATCCGAATTTCTGTGCCGGGGCATAGCTCTCAGCCGGTTCAAAATTCTGCGGCTGGTCGAAGTTCTGTTCCGGAGCAAAATTCTGCGGCTGCCCGAAGCCCTGCTCAGGAGCGGGAGCCGGCTGGCCGTCGAGTCTGGCTCCGCAGGCATCACAGAATACACTGTCATCCGGCAGTTGTTTTCCACATTGAGGACAAAACATGTAAGTCACCTCCTGCTGTCTGTCTGCGGCCGGTCCTGCGGGCGCAGACTATTTCACTATTTATTGTAGTAAAAGGCATAAAAACAGGAAGGTGTGCCACAAGAACTGTCATTGACAATCTTTGCAGTCACACCTTCCTGCGGTGATACGGATTTTGTTCCCACAATAATGCGGATCCTACAGGATGGTCTGGATTTTGTCGATCATGCGGTCGAGATCAGAGCGCTGCTCCAGCTCTGTCACAAGTTCGATAGCCTGGCTGACGTTGTCGGTGATGAGGCCGTCCACACCGGTGCACAGGAAGTGCTTCTGAGAGCCCCTCTCGTTTGCGGTCCAGACCAGGACCTTTTTGCCCTCGCTGTGGATCGCGTCGATCGCGTCAGCGGTCGCGGATTCTTCTTCGAGGCCGATATAGTCGCAGTTCAGGGCTGCTGTTTTGCCAAAAGACGCAAACGTCAGGAAGCCCGTCTGAATCTCGGGGTAGTTGGTCTCGATGTAGTCGATCACGTCGTATTTGAGGGAGATCAGCACACACTCGTCTTCCATCTGGTACTGCCGGACGATGCTGACGATATCGTCGGCCATCTTCTGATCGGCTGTATTTCCCTTAAGTTCGGTGAACAGGACGATTCTGCCCCTGCTTGAGATCAGCATCTCCTCAAAGGTCGGCACCGGCTCGCCGTCAATCGACAGTTTTTTGACTTCCCGCACGGTCATCTCTTCCGGCTTGCGGTCGTCACCCGCGACACGTTTGAAAGTCGTGTCGTGGTTCAGCACATAGTAGCCGTCCTTTGTTCTCTGGATATCAATCTCGCTTCCGTAGGCACCCGCGTTCCATGCCGTCTCGAGCCCCGAGAGGGTATTCTCCCGGCCCTCATTTCCGCCGCCCCGGTGTGCGATGATTCTGACGTTGGTCTCTGTCGGGAAGATCCGGTCAAAACGGCTGTTGATGATAAACATGCCCGCGACCACTACAGCTGCGGTGATGACTGAAGCGATCCTGTAAGCGTTAATATTCCCGGGCTCTCTCTGCGCGAACTCGAACCTGCTGCCCTGTTTGTAAGTGTAGAAGAGCTGTGTGACCTTCAGGATATACAGCGGCGTGCCGAACAGATCCGCCAGGAGCGAGACGAGCACGCCCGCCATGACAAAGAAGATCGTCAGCGGGCGGCTGACTGTGACGGGAAGATCCAGAACGGTGATCAGCTTCAGCGGAAGGAACAGGAACACGACAGCCGCCGCCACGATCATGAATGTGATCGTCACGATGAACAGGATGTTCTGAATGATATAGTCCTTCCAGTTTGGTCTGATGAGCTTCCGGGACTGTTTTGCCGCCTCTCTGATTGACAGGCCGTCAATAACCATCCCGTGCAGGATGAACATATTCGCAATGCCGACCGACAGGAAAACCAGAACCACGATGCCGGCTGCCGCGGAGTAGAGGAAGGAACCCTCAATGACAGAAGAAATAAACGTGGGAATATAGAGTCCTTTGGTCAGGGAGATCGAGACGCCCACCCCGACGATCGGCGCGATCAGCGCGATATAAATCACGACCAGGATCCCGCCGGGATTGAGCATCTTCCCGATCGAGAGAAAACTTTCCTTCACACATCGTTCGAAGGCGAATTTCTTTCCGGTCAGCAGATCCCTGCTGAGTACGATCTTTGAGTTGATGTCGAATGCCACATACAGGAACAGGGAGATCAGTGCGAGCAGCAGGATGAAAATGCCCTGCCACGTCGTAAA
This sequence comes from Lachnospiraceae bacterium, assembly GCA_017432565.1. Classification (GTDB taxonomy): domain Bacteria; phylum Bacillota; class Clostridia; order Lachnospirales; family Lachnospiraceae; genus CAG-791. Next base: position 1,558 of record JAFRIW010000035.1, on the reverse strand, counting down.
CAGAAACTGCCAGTCGCCGGTCGTCACGGCCACTCTTCCGGTGCTTCTGAGCAGAACCTGGAAGACCCGGCCGAGCAGAAACAGCCAGAGCGCGAGCAGGATTTTGGTCGCGATCTGATAATTAAAAATATCCGGCAGTGCCCGCAGATACGGGTCAAGCCTTATTTTGATCTGTGAGATTGCATTCATGATCTTTCCTTCTTGCTTTTCTCCGGCCGTCCGGGCGGAGCAAGTCCGCGGTCACGACCCGGAAGAAGACCTGGTGCTCTGAAGTGCAGCGGAAACGGACACAAGGATGAGGACCAGCATGATCTCCTGTACAATCGCCATGGAGATCGCGCTGCCGACCGCTGTCGCGGTACCTGTTTCGTCAGCAGAGCGGATGCTCGCCGCGATCAGGGAACCAAACATCAGCAGTGTCTGTTTATCCATGGAGAAGAAGCCGAAGCCATGGTGCTGTTTAAGGCAGCTGCAGGCGTCCGCGACGTCGCCGACGATTGCCTCATCCGGCCCCTGTACGTTCGACAGCACACCGAGAAACGCGAGTTCATGGCCTTTTCCGTAACGGATACCGCTATCGGCAAAACTCTGATACAGCCGCATGGCCTTCTCACATTTTTCCCTCGGATCCCCGTCATAGATGCTGAGCACCTGGCACAGGGAATATTCCGCGTCCTTGTGAAGCGGGAAGGTATCCTTCAGGATCTCGTAGCAGGCTTCTGTTTCCTCCATGATCTGTGAGACACTCTTCGGGGTCATTGCGAGCAGCGCCGCAAAAGCAGTATCGTTATTGTCCACAAGGAAGGGGTGTCTTTCCTTCATCTCTGCCAGCAGTTCTTTCGTTTTTCCGGCAACTGCGGCGGCCTCCTCTTTTATGCCTGCATCAACAATGCTCATGGCGGCAAACGCCATGGCTTCCGATGTAAACAATCTGCCGTCACGGATGATCTGATAGACTTCCATGGCATCCGCAAGGTACTGCTCCGGATCCTCCTGAACCGAAAGCCTGCTGATGATCATCAGTTCGGAGTACTTCCTGAAATCAGAGAAAAGTCCCTGCTTCTTCCGAAGAAGTGCCTTGCACTCCTTCAGTCTTTCCGGATCCGCGTCTTTGCCCGAAAGCGTTATAAAAGAAGCCGCCGCGGAACGGACCAGTTCCATTTCCCCAAAGGTGATTTTCTTCACGATTTCCCGGTTCTGCGCGATCCGGTCACACATTTCCTGAATCTTACTGTTCATCTGTCTGAAATCTCCCCTTTTCCATCCCGGAACCTGCCGGTGATCACTGTGCTGTCGGCATCGTCTGCAGACAGCCCGACTGCGATAATATCCTACAGAACAGCTGCTGAACCTATCATAGCATGCTGAATCGTTTTCACAAAGAATAACGGCCGGACAAAGAAAAAGGGGATGGATCATGATATGTACCCCCTTTCCTGGACAACCAGGGAAGGGGGTTTTTCTATGCGCTATTCATACGAGTTTAAAAGAAAATGTGTTGAACTGTATCGGGATGGTAAGTGGCCTGCAACTCCAGAAGGTGTTAAACAAAGACGCT
>JAFRIW010000034.1 GCA_017432565.1 Lachnospiraceae bacterium | reverse complement strand
TCTCTTCGTTGACGGCTGGTATCATCCTTCATCCACTACCATCTGAAATGCGATCTCTTCAGATGGTTTGTTTGCTGTGCAATTTTCAAGGTTCATCAAAAATATCAGTTTATACTTGACTGTTTATAGTTTGTCACCTCATTGTGTTAAGCTCGATGATTTCTCATCTCCTAAACATTAATATCCGCGTGCATGCCCAGGATCTTCTCGTTCTCGTGCAGGATCGGGTAGACGACCTCGTCGAGGAAGCGCTCCACCTGATGCGGCGCGCAGCCGACGTAATGCAGCGGGTCGAGGGAGTCCTTCAGCTCCTCGAGCGTGACATTGAACGCGGGATCGGCCGCGATCAGCTCGAGCAGGTTGTTGTCGAGACCTTCTTCCTTGACTCTGCGGCCCGCCTGCATGGAGAGCTCGCGGATCTTCTCGTGCAGCTCCTGGCGGTCTCCGCCGGCTTTGACTGCATCCATCAGGATGTTCTCGGTCGCCATGAAAGGCAGCTCCTCGCGCAGATGCTTCTCGATGACCTTCGGATAAACCTTCAGTCCGTCCGCGACATTCAGGCACAGATCCAGAATGCCGTCCGTCGCAAGGAAGCCCTCGGGGACAGAAAGCCGTCTGTTCGCGGAGTCGTCGAGCGTGCGCTCAAACCACTGTGTTCCGCCGGTCATGGATGGATTGAGCACGTCCACCATCACATAGCGGGCCAGTGCGCAGATGCGCTCGGAGCGCATGGGATTGCGCTTGTAGGCCATGGCGGATGAGCCGATCTGCGACTTCTCAAAAGGCTCCTCCACTTCCTTCATGTGCTGCAACAGACGGATGTCCGTCGCCATCTTCATGGCGGAGGAGGCGATGCCTGCGAGAACGTTCAGAACCTGTGTGTCGACTTTGCGCGAGTAAGTCTGGCCGGAGACCGGATAGCAGGCGTCAAAACCCATCTTCTCCGCAAGCATCGGATCCAGGCTGTCAACCTTGTCGAGGTCTCCGTCAAAAAGCTCCAGGAAGGACGCCTGTGTGCCGGTGGTTCCTTTGCTTCCCAGAAGCTTGAGGCTGCCGAGCACATGATCGATCTCGTCGAGATCCATCACAAAATCATGCATCCAGAGGGTTGCTCTCTTACCGACGGTCGTCGGCTGTGCCGGCTGATAGTGCGTAAAGCCGAGCGTCGGCTGCTCCTTGTACTCCTCGGCAAATTTTGCCAGTTCAGCCAGAACGTTGAGGACCTTGTCGCGGACCAGTTCCAGCGCGTCCCGCATAATAATGATATCGGTGTTGTCGCCGACATAGCAGCTCGTGGCGCCCAGATGAATGATGCCTTTGGCCTTCGGACACTGCAGACCGTATGCATAGACATGGCTCATAACGTCGTGCCGGACGATCTTCTCGCGCGCCCGCGCCTCTTCGTAATTGATGTCCTCCGCGTGCTCCTTCAGCTCTGCAATCTGCTCGTCCGTGATGTCCAGCCCGAGCTCCTGCTCGATCTCAGCCAGAGCGATCCATAATTTTCTCCAGGTCTTGAATTTCTTGTCCTGTGAAAAAATATACTGCATTTCCTTGCTTGCGTAGCGCTGTGAAAGCGGACTTACATAACGATCTGTAGCCATATATCCTCCTACTGTTTGCTTGTGTTCCGTGTCTTTTACGTCTGCGGGCTGCCCCGGCAGACAGATTGAACGGGCGGATTTCTCCGCCCGATCCTGTGTTAAACCGTATTTCTGATCAGCTCAGGTCCAGTGCGGCGGTCAGGATGGCCATTGAGTAAACCTCCATCGCGTTGCTGCCCCATGAGAAGTTGTTGATGCGTGCGTTCAGGCCGAGCAAAATCAGGCCGTACGCCTCGAAGTTACCCATGCGCTGTGCGATCTTGTAGCCCATGTTGGCTGCGTTCAGATCCGGGAAGATAAAGGTATTCGCATAGCCGGCCACTTTGGAGTTCGGGCATTTCTGTCTCGCGACTCTCGGGGAAACAGCCGCGTCAAACTGCAGTTCGTCGCCCTCGATCATCAGCTCAGGATACTCTTCTCTTGCCTTGTTGGCGGCGTTGCGCATCCGGTCGACATCCTCGCCGTGTCCGGATCCCTTGGTGGAATAGCTCAGGAATGCGATCTTCGGGGAGATGCCGAAGTTCTTCGCGCAGTTCGCGGTGTCTTCGCAGATCTCTACCAGCTGGTCGACAGTCGGTCTCTCGTTGATGCCGCAGTCCGCCATGGCGAGGACTTCGTTCTCACCGGTTGCGGAAGGACGGACCAGAATGACACAGGCGGACACGATGGAACGTCCGGGCTTGGTCTTGATAATCTGAAGAGCCGGGCGCACGGTGTCCGAAGTGGATATGGAGGAACTGCCAAGCATGCAGTCCGCCAGCCCCATTTTGATCATCATGGTACCGAAATAATTGGGATGGGACAGAAGCTCTCTTGCCTCCTCCGGTGTCAGTCCCTTGTCCTTACGGATTTCACAGAACAGATCAACCATCTCGTCAATCTTGTCGTAGGTCATCGGATCGACGATCTGCGCGCCGCGGATGTTGAAGCCGGCCTCCTCGGACTTCTTCTGGATCTCGTCCGGATTGCCCAGCAGAATCGGCTTCAGGAAATTACTCGCGAGAAGTCTCGAAGAAGCTTCCAGTACCCGCTCATCCGTTCCTTCCGTCATGACGATGGTCTGCGGATTTTTCCGAAGTTTCTCAATAAAAGTGCCAAATCCATTCCCGTTCATTATCTGTTCCTCCTCCAGATCATTATAATGTGTTTTTGCCATACAGGCGTTCGAGCCGTTCCATGCGTTCAATGTGCATCCGCTCATACACCGTTCCGTCGATCACCAGAGCTCCTCCGCCCCCTTCGCGGTACTGCCGGATGATCTCGCGAAACCGCACCAAATCACCCTCGCTTAAGAGTGCTGCATCGCGCTCGCGCGCAGCCTGTGCCTGAGCGGGGTGGATCATCAGCCTGCCGGAGAATCCCAGCTGCAGCGATGCGCCGTACAATTTCAGGAACGCATCTTTATCCCGATACTCAAAGGATACAGTATCCAGCGATTTTTTTCCATAAGCAGCTGCAAAAAGTATGATCTGACTGCGGGCAAAAGCAAGAGCTTCCGGGGATGACGGAACGCCCAGTTCGGCGCAGAAATCCTCTCCGCCGAGCATCAGCGCGTGCACGCGCGCATCGCCCGCGATCTTCTCCAGGTTCAGGATGCCCCGCGGCGTCTCCACCAGCGCGGCGATCTTCTTCCCTTCAAAGAGCTCCGGGTACCTGTCCGCCGCCGCGAGGTCCTCGCACTTGGGCAGGACATATCCCTCAAAAGCACAGTCCTTCAGGGCCTCCAGCTCGCGCTGCATGCGGCCGCCGGCCGCGCCGGCGCTTTCGCCGGCATCTTCCGCTGCGTTGATACGGATGTAAATGCGGGGACCGGGCGCCTGCTCCAGCACCTCCTGCGTCCCGGCTGCAGGCGCTGCCAGTTCACGGACAAGGAGGGCGAGCCCCTCCTCTTTCTCGTCCGGTCCGAGCGAATCCTCCAGGTCAAAAATAATGACGTCGGCCGCATCTGCTCCTTTCGAGCGGATCGACCGGATCATCTTTTCCCGCGCGGGGACAAACAGCCAGCTCTCGCCAGTCAGCGGTATGTTCATTCTGCTCACGTCACAAGCCTCCTGCCGCAGTTCGCGGCCATATCTATAATTATAAAGCATTTGGCGGATTTCGTACCACTTTTCGGAGGGCTCCGGGATTCCTGCATTTCCACCGCCCGGGCAAATCCTGATTTTGCCAAAAAAAGAGGCACAGCCTGCTGTCATCTCTTCAGCCTGCTGTGCCTGCATCTCTATTCTCTTATTGTGCTGTGTCCGTCACTGTGTCCGTTATTTTTGATGAGCAGGCCGCAGCCCTCACCCCCACAGGTCGCGGCGTTCCGTCGTCTTCTTCGGCATTTCCATGTTCCCGCGGTTCAGGATCAGCGAGATCAGGAAGCCGCCGATGAGGCCGCCGACGTGGGCGGTCATGCTGATGGAGGAATCCACCAGCGCCGGGTAGAGGGAAACCAGGACGGAGAGAAGGACGCGGCGCAGCGGGAAGGCGCGGCGCAGCCGCGGGGTCATCGCGAAGACGATGTAGGTGCCCAGCAGGCCGAAGATCGCGCCGGAAGCGCCGGCGCTGACAGTGGTTTCCGCGCTGGCCGGGTTCAGGTACAGCGCCGAGGCGATGGTCAGCAGGCCGCCGCAGATTCCGGAGAAGAAATAGATCAGAAGGTAGCGCCTCCTGCCGAAGTAGATTTCGACGTTCGGGCCGAGCGCGAACAGGGCAAGCATGTTGCTGCCCAGATGCCGGATCCCGAAGTGCAGAAACATGGACGTAAAAAGCCGCCACCACTCACCGTTTCCGGTGAGCAGCGGCAGGTAAAGTGCTCCGAAACGCAGCGCCGTATCGATATCCTCGCTTCCGCCTGCCAGCGTTTCGACCAGGAACACGACCACATTGATCGCGATCAGGCTGTAGGTGGCGGCAGGAGTCAGAGCGACAGGTCTGTTGGCGGCAGGTGCCGGCGCAGGCCTGTGTTCAAACGGCGTCTGTACGTCAGGTGTGCGGTTTTCGGAATTCATTCGGTTTCCTCAGCAGATCACTTCTTCGGCATACCGTTTTCATCCTTCTCATAGAGGAACTTCTCGGGAAGGGTGATGTTGAAGCCTTTGGCCAGCGCGCGGAACTGATCGGGCGTAATGGTCTGCAGCTTGGTCGGGCTCATGGATCTGACTTTGACCAGGATCTCCGCAGCCTTCTCGATGGTATGCATCAGGCCGAAGGTGGAATCGAAGGTCTCGCCCGAGCAGAACATGCCGTGATGTGCCCAGATGACTGCGTTGTACTCTTCCATCAGTTCGCTGGTTGCGATACCGATTTCACGGCCGCCCGGCACCATCCACGGCACCACGCCGACGCCCTCGGGGAAGACCACCGGGCACTCAGTCGCCATTTCCCACAGCTCGCGGGTGAAGATCAGATCATCCAGCGGAAGCACATAGGAAAGTGCAATGATGTTGGTGGTGTGTGCGTGATAGATGATGCGGTGTTTTCCGCCGGTCACGCGCTTTTTCACTTCGTGGTTTAAAAGGTGTGTGGGAAGCTCGCTGGTCGGAAGGCCGCCCTCGACCAGTCCCCAGCGGATGCGGTACTTCTCGCCCTTCTCGTCGATCTCGATCAGTGCGATGCTTGCTTCCGGATCCACGACAATGTTCCGGAAGAACTTGCCGGTGCCGGTTACCAGGAAGAATTCTCCTGCAAGGCCCGGGACACTGGCACCGATCTCATGCCATTCGCCGTGATCGAGGAGACGATCGCGGACGGAATCCACTTCATGCTCCGTCAGGCGATAGGACAGATTTCCCCCGTTGCGCTCATGCCATCCCTGCTCGTAGCCTTCGTTGGCCATCTGGACAAATGCCTGTACAAATCTTCTTTCCAGTATTCTCACTTTGTTACCCCGCCTTTCTTGATGCTATACTGTTGTGCTTAATTGTGCCACGCGATGCGGCGGATGTGTTCATGGCGCTCCCCGGTGATCCAGTCCACGTCGTCCGTGAACCAGGTCATGATTTCGAGCATACGCGTCTCCCAGGCAATCGTGTTTTCCCGGTCCTCATCCGTCTCTTCCTGCTCCATGGTCACATCAATTTCATTATAACCGATAATGTAATCACCCGCATTCCAAATTGAGAAATTGCTGTCCGGCCCCTGCGTCACAACGCCGCCCCGCGCTTCGACAAGTTTATCGTGCCGGGCCTTGTATTCCTCCTGCATGCCGGGCTTCAGCCACGTGGCGAAAACCCTGTGCCGGATCAGTTCTTTGCTCTTGCGAACCACGCCGAAATCCTGATACATCAGCCGCATTTCTTCGGACGGAGAACTGATCCAGATACCGGTCGCCTTCAGCTGCTCCAGAATATTCTCATAGGAAGCGCGGTCCTCCTCGCCGAGGCTGACCTTCCCCTCCGTCTCGTAATAGCCGAAGACCAGATGGCCGATCTCCCACAGGCTGAAGTTTTCGGCGCCCGCGCTGTCCAGCAGCGACGTCACCTGCGGCCAGATTTTGCCCAGCAGTGCACGAAAAGCATTGAAATCGTCAATTCCCACCGAATATGCAAAAGCATGCCGTTCCATCCCGGTTCCTCCCGCGTCTGCGCTGAGCAGACCTGACATATTTATTAATACGTTCTGTGTTCTTCCACAATCGCGTTGGCCTCGGCGACGGACAGATACGCCGGACGCATGATTTTGTTCGTGCCGATCAGCTCCTCGAGCCGGTGCGCGCTCCAGCCTGCGATCCGGGCGACCGCGAAGAGCGGTGTGAAGAGCTCTGTCGGGATGCCCAGCATGTTGTAGACGAAGCCGCTGTAGAAGTCGACGTTCGGGCTCACGCCCTTGTAGATGTGGCGCTTCTCCGCAATGACTTCCGGCGCGGTCTTCTCAATGTTTTCGTACAGCACGAGGTCCTTGTAGCGGTGTTTCTCGGCGACCAGCTTAAGCACGTAATCCTTGAAGACGAGCTCTCTGGGATCGGAAATCGAATAAACCGCGTGGCCCATTCCGTAGATCAGGCCCTTGTGGTCAAAAACTTTCTTATCCAGGATTTTGCCCAGATAATCTTTAACCTCATCCCGGTCTGTCCAGTCTTTGACGTTGGCCCGGATGTCTTCCATCATTTCCATGACTTTGATGTTGGCGCCGCCGTGCCGGGGGCCCTTCAGGGAGGACATGGCCGCCGCCATGGCGGAGTATGTGTCCGATCCGGAGGAGGTGACAACGCGCGTCGTGAAGGTGGAATTGTTTCCGCCGCCGTGCTCCGCGTGCAGCATCAGCGCGACGTCCAGAACCCGCGCCTCGGTCTCCGTGTAGTGCTCGTCCGGGCGCAGCATCATCAGCAGGTTTTCCGCGGTCGATTTCTTCGGATCGGGCCGATGGATGTACATACTGGCAAAATTCTCGTAGTGGTTGTAGGCGTGGTAGCCGTAGACCGCGAGCATCGGGAAGGTGGCGATCAGCATCAGGCACTGGCGGATATTGTCCGGCAGGTCCTGCGCGAGGGCCGCGTTGTCATAAGGCGCAAGGCTTAAGATACTCCGGGTCATGGAATTCATGACGTCTTTGCCGGGCGCCTTCATGATGACGTCCCGCGTGAAATTCGTCGGGAGGGTCCTGCTTTTGGACAAAATCTTTTTGAACTCTTTGATATCGGTCTCAGAAGGCTTTTCGCCGAAAAGCAGCAGGTAAGCGGTCTTCTCATAGCCAAAGCCGCCGGGAGCGAATTCCGCCACAAGCTCCTGCACCGGATATCCGCGGTAGTACAGTTCGCCGTCGATCGGGACGCGCACGCCGTTCTCGTTGCGGAAGGAAAGGATGGTGGAAATGTTGGTCAGTCCGGTCAGAACACCTTTTCCGTGCTGGTCACGCAGGCCTCTGTACACGCCCAGCTGATCCAGCAGAGCGTCCGGGACCGCGTCGTTCCGGGAGCACATCGCTGCTTTGATTCCGGCATATTCCATCAGTTTGTGTTCAAATGACATGGGTTTTTCATCTCCTCAGATTGTTATTTTCAGCCGATTCGTTTTCAGCCGATCGCGTTCAGTGCATTCGTCAGATCCGCAATCAGGTCGGCTTTGTCCTCCAGGCCGCAGGACAGCCGGATCATGCCGGCGGGAATGCCTGCTGCCGCCAGCTGCTCATCGTTCATCTGGCGGTGTGTGGAGGTGGCGGGATTCAGACAGCAGGTCCGCGCGTCTGCCACGTGGGTTTCGATGGCGGCGAGGCGGAGCTCCTTCATGAACGCCTCCGCTGCCGGCCGGCCGCCCTTCAGTTCGAAGGAGACGACGCCGCATCCGCCGTTCGGCATATATTTCTGTGCGATCTCGTAATATGCGTTGCCCGGCAGTCCCGGATAGTTGACGAATTCAACCTTCGGCTGCTTCTGCAGGAACTCGGCACAGGCCAGGCCGTTTTCCACATGTCTGGGCATGCGCACGTGCAGAGACTCGAGGCCCAGGTTCAGAAGGAATGCGTTCTGCGGGGACTGGATGGAGCCGAAGTCGCGCATCAGCTGTGCCGTCGCCTTGGTGATGAAGGCGCCCTCCAGGCCGAATTTTTCCGCATACGTGATGCCGTGATAGGACTCGTCGGGGGTTGTCAGGCCCGGGAACTTGTCCGCGTGCGCCATCCAGTCAAACTTTCCGGAGTCGACGATGGCACCGCCCACGCCCGCGCCGTGGCCGTCCATATATTTTGTAGTGGAATGAGTCACGATATCCGCGCCCCACTCGATTGGCCGGCAGTTCACCGGTGTGGGAAAGGTATTGTCCACGATCAGCGGCACGCCGTGACGGTGGGCGGCCTGCGCAAATTTCTCAATATCCAGAACCGTCAGGGCCGGGTTCGCGATGGTCTCGCCGAAGACCGCCTTCGTGTTCTCCTGAAATGCCGCTTCCAGTTCGTCCTCACTGCAGTCAGGGGAGACGAAGGTGACGGTGATGCCCATCTTCGCCATGGTGACTGCGATCAGGTTGAAGGTGCCGCCGTAAATCGACGAAGAAGAAACAATGTGATCGCCGCACTGGCAGATATTGAACAGGGCAAAGAAGTTGGCCGCCTGGCCGGAGCTCGTCAGCATGCCTGCCGTGCCGCCCTCGAGGGCCGCGATTTTGGCTGCCACATAGTCATTGGTCGGATTCTGAAGTCTCGTGTAGAAATAGCCGGATGCCTCCAGATCGAACAGCTTGCCCATGTCCTCGCTCGTGTCATATTTGAACGTCGTGGACTGGATAATCGGGATCTGGCGCGGCTCGCCGTTTCCCGGCCGATAACCCGCCTGTACGCATTTTGTTCCGATAGAAAACTGTTCGCTCATCTTCTGTACCTTCCTCTCCTCATTGTTCTTTCATATATCAGATGGATTATATAAATCCATTCGGATCATCAGGGCCTGGCCGATATTGTATTATTGTACACAATATCGATCACCTGAGCAATATGCGTGCCGCGGATTCCCTGTCCCTCTGCCTTCAGAAGCAGCGAGAAGGTATCGTCCACCAGCTCGCACTCCTTCAGCGGGACGCCGCGGAGCAGCGCAATGGCGGCAATGACCTCCAGCTTCAGCTCGTCCCGCGCGACGGTGAAGACATTTTCTTCCGGGAACAGGTCTGCGAAATATTTCCGGACAAAAGCGCGCTTGCCGTCGGATTCGCCGGAGGTCTGGGACGTGGAGAGCACAAACAGCTCGGCGCCCTCCTCTCTCAGTTTCCTCGCGTAATCGCCGGCAGCCCCGACGGGCCGGCAGTAATCGTAGGAGTTCTTTCCATATCGGATGCAGTAGAGAATCCAGTCCTCGTCGCTCATGCCGATGCGGATTTCTCCGTTCACATCATATCCCGGCGCGCTCAGCACGCCGTCAATGTCAAAAAACGCCAGACTGCTCACAGTTCCATCTCCTGTAAAATTTCGCGCCGCAGTTCCTCATTCCGGTCCTTTAATAAAAGAAGCCGGTTGTAATGCATGTACTCCTCGCTCCCGCATTCGTTGACGAACCGGAGACTGTAATAGCCCGCCGAGAGCTCGGAGAGGAAAATCACCATCTCCTGTCCCTCGCCGAAGACCCGGTCCAGATAGCGGAAGCTGTTGGTCAGATGCGCATCCGTCTCCCGGATCTGCTCCCTGCGCCGTGCCTCCCGCTCCTGAAACCAGCTCCTGGCCGCGTCGTAGCTCTCCGGCGTCTCCCGGTCAAACAGCTGCAGGGCGCGCGCCCGGATCTTTTCATCCTCCCGGCTGATCATGCCGGCGCTCTTCTGCTGTGCAAGCTGCAGCTTTTCGCGGGCCGCAATGTATTTGACCGAATCGGTAAATATGCCGGATTCATCGGATTTTGCCCCTGCTTCCTTCAGAAGGGCAAACAGTGCCTTCTGCGTCTCCAGCTCCTGCACGTACGTCCTGAAATCCTGCCCCAGCGCGTCGATCATGAGTCCCAAGAAGCTCAGTTTTTCATCAAACGGTGCGTGCTTTAAGGTGCCGGAGCTGTCCTCCGGGAAGTCTCCCGCCAGGACGGCCGGGATCCGGTAGATGTCGAGATAGCGCTTGTACAGCTCGTAATAATCGGCAAAATCCTGCGCGATTTCGGGATCCTGCAGGAACTGCACGATCTGTTCCGCGCTGACGGGCAGCGAGAGGGTCTCTGAGACCTGGATCATGCGGGAGAGGTCCTCCCAGCCGCGGGCGGTCACGAAGCGGCGCCCGCCGATTTCCTGCCGGATGGAATAGAAGTTTTCGCGCTTGATCTCCAGGTACGCCAGCACCGCGCCGTGAATGCCGATGCGGTAGGCGTATTCCTTCCAGGCATCATAATCCTCTTCAATCTCAATCTTCCGCACCCGGTCCAGGGTGACAATGTCAAAATCCCGTACGGACCGGTTGTACTGGGGCGGGTTGCCCGCGGTGACGATGATGAAGCCGTCCGGCGCCCGGTGCGGTCCGAAGGTCTTGTACTGCAGGAACTGCAGCATGGTCGGCGCGAGAGTCTCGGAAACGCAGTTGATCTCGTCCAGGAACAGGATACCCTCCTGCACGTGAGAGCGCTCGATCTGGTCATAGACCGAAGCGATGATCTCGCTCATCGTATATTCGGTCACATAGACGTTCCGGTCCCCGTACTGCTTCTGGGCAAGTCTGGGCAGACCGACCGCGCTCTGTCTCGTGTGATGTGTGATGGTGTAGCTCACCAGATTGATGCCGCACTCCCGGGCCGCCTGCTCCATGATGGCCGTTTTGCCGATGCCGGGCGGGCCGATGAGCAGGAGCGGGCGCTGCCGCTCGACGGGAATGACATATTCTCCCGTCTCATCCTTTAGCAGATAAGCTTTGACTGTGCGGATCACTTCTTCTTTTGCTTCTTTAATATTCACGAAAATTCTCCTGACTTACAGTTATTCGAAAAACAGCTTCAATGCCCACTCCGGCACGTCTTTGTCGTTCCACTCCTGGTCTCTGCAGAAGACAAAAGCCGTCTCATATGGCGTTGGCTCCGCCGGGTAGGTCCCGAAGCCGTCGGTGAAATACATCAGACCGCGAAGACCTGTGAGTTCGCCCTGCTCCCGGAGCTGCCGGACGTATTCGAAGACCGGGCGGAAGTCGGTGCCGAACCCGCCGCGGACTTCAAACTGCCTCATATAATCGTCAATTTCTTTAAGGTCCGTGATCCGGATATCTTTTTGTAGTTTATCATCACATTCCAGAATGTGAATATCCGTGCGGTGAAAAAAGTTCTCCTGGCTCTTCAGGATGGCTGCCGTCTCCGAGAGGAAGCGCTGCACCAGCACCCGGTCACAGGAGGCGGAGGTGTCGACGGCGATCACGAGCTGGTCGATGCGCCTGGCTTCCCGCACCTCGTTTTCCTCAATCAGGGGCAGATCTCCGTAGAGCTGAAGCCCGTAATTGTAGAAGCCGTAGTCAAAGGAATCCGGATCGATCCGGACCTCCTCCCGCATCACCGCAAAGCGCTGCAGGAATTCGCGGTAGTCCGTGAGGCTCTGCGTCTCCAGGCTGAGGATCCGGGAGAGGCTTCCGCTCTCCCCGCTTTTCTCGTTTCCGATCGTGTTCAGATCCCGGAGCGCCCGCTTTGCATGTTTTTTCCACTCCTCTTCGTCGGCCCGCCGCACACTCGCCTTCAGCGGGGGGATGACGGACTCAGGATTCTGCTGCTCCTCCTGCGGCGGCGGTTCCTTCTCCATCCGGGCCCAGAAGCCGTGGTCACACAGGCCGAATTCCCGGCGGAGCAGCTTCTCTTCCTGCTCCGTCAGCGGATGCGCCGTGAAATATTCGTACAGTCTGGGGGCGGTCAGCACATGGACCTGCTCTGTCAGCTTTTCGTACCAGTCCTCCCGCAGCTGCGAATAGAGGCGCGCGATGGCAGGATAGTCCATGGTGTCCACGACGGATTCGACGCAGATGTCCGCGCACAGGTCATAGAGATCCGCGTCTTCATAATTGTCTGAGGAAAACATGTGGCGGAACAGACAGTGCAGCACCATATGAATATAGGTCCGGTTCAGCAGCTGCGGACTCTCCAGAAACAGCTGCCGCAGATAAGACGGGTTGTAGCGGATGGAAACCGCGTCGGTCCCCACGCGGGTCGTGGAAAGATCCATCTCGGTCTGAAGGCTCCCCAGCGCCTCGCCCATAAAGTGCATGGAAAGATACAGCTCCGTTCTGGAGCTGTCAAGAATCCGTTCACCGATCTGTTTTAATTCTTCCGTCTGCTTACTCATTGCCTGCTTATTGCCTGCTTGGTGCTTGCCGGCAGGGAAAATCCCGGTTTTCCTTATTATTACATACATGCTTTTTCCGCCTGCTGCGCGCTGCGGCCGGAATTGTATTGTCATTCGCCGTTTGCTTCCCGTTTCACCGCTGCCTGCGGCAGATGCAGCAAGCGCTGCGGACGGAATTGTATTGTCATTCGGAACTTCTATCCCCTTTCACCGCTTGCTGATCAAGCGGTCGCGGACGGGAGTGTATTGACATTCAACAAAGGCTTCAGTTTTACTGTCAGACAAGCAAATTCCACAGCTCGCGGCGCGCTCAACCTGTATTGTCAATTACCTGGGTCACGCCTTTTCACCGCTGTCATCGGCTTGCCTGAGCAAATGCCGTGATCAACCTGTATTGACAAGCAGCACAACAGGCATTTTTCACCGCTTGTCATTATTCCGGGCTTGCTTCACAGCCGCGAATTGTGTCTTTCCGACCCTGCCATAATGCCTGCACAGTCAGAATACGAATAGGTCCTCCGGCGGCGCTGTTCTCCTGCCGGCTTCCATCAGCAGCGCCGTTATCCTTGCGTTTCCGGCATCGGCCGCCGCGGAAAGCACACTGCTGACTGCCTCATGATCCAGAAGATCGCCGGCGCGTCCGGTCAGAAACCGGAGTTCCTCCTCCCGCTCCCCGGTTACCAGCTCCCTCAGGATCGCGGCCGCATTTTGCCTGACGTATGCTTCATACTGTTCCCGGGCTCTGTCGGAGAGGTCCTTCGGCGTCATGAGCCGGTCCAGCGCCACCTCGCCTGCTGCCTGCGCGCCGTCGACGCAGGCGTACTCAAAGGCTTTGTCATAAGCCGCATAATCGATGCCGCTCCGGGAAACACTCTCCCGGAAGGCCATGCCGGAGCCGTCGATGTGGGCGTGGATGACGCGGGCCCAGGGGTCCTCGTCATAAAAGTGGTTGTAGGCGGGAAAGAGCAGACGCACCGTCTCTCCTTCCGGCAGGGTCAGCACAAGACGCAGGGTTGCGTCGCAGTCGGACAGGAGTGTCTTGATCCCTGCGTACTGTCCCGCATGCATCGTGATTTCAAGCGTTTTCAGGCTGTCGCAGTGACGGGCAGCGCCGTCATAAACGTCGATGACCGAATCGGTCATCGTGATTTTCCGCAGCTTCCTGCAGTTGTGAAAGGCAAATGCCCGCAGCGTTCTCACGCCGTCCGGGATCACCACTTCCGTCAGATCCTGCCGGCGCTCGAATGCATGCGCCCCGATACTGCGCACGGGCAGCCCCTGCGCGCTGTCCGGAATGTACAAATAAGAGACCTCCCCGTCATAACCTGTGACTTCCAGGGAGGTCTCCTGTCTGCCGCCGATGCGGCTTTCTTTTACTTCATACTGAAGGGCCAACGCCTCAGCCTTCCTTTGCCGGCTTCTTAGCCGGAGCCTTCTTGGCAGGTGCCTTCTTCGCCGGGGCCTTCTTCGCGGGTGCCTTCTTCGTCGGGGCCTTCTTCACTTCGGCCTTGGGAGCCTCCGCCTTCGGCGCTTCCTTCACTTCGGCCTTGGGAGCCTCCGCCTTCGGCGCTTCCTTCCCCTTTTCCTCCTGTGTCTCGGGATCGAGCTTCACGGTGCGCACGCTTCTCGGGGCCTCGCCCGGGATCGGCGCGAGCAGCTTTCTCATCTCATAGCCCTTCGAGAGGTTGCCGGTGATCTTGATCTGTCCGTTCAGGAACATGTTGTCAAAACTCTTCTTGCCGCTCGCAATGTCGACCAGCGTGTCGTAGGAAGCGTCGACATACGCATCCGCTGCTTTGTAGGTGTACGGCTGGATCTCCAGCTCACCCTGTGCGTACTTGGTGTACATGGTTCCCTCGGAGCGGCCGAAGAAATGGATCTGGATGACGCGGTCGTAATCGTCGGCCACGATGCCGGGGTGCTTCCTGCGGTTCTCGACGTCGATGCGGTAGTACGCGTCGCGCAGCTTCGCGTAAGCTTTCTCGAACGGGACCTCTCTCTTCTGGGAGTGCTCAAGGTCCGCGATCTCCGCGTACATGCGCTGGTACTGCACCGCGCTCTTCTCCCAGGACAGATCCTGCTCCATGCAGCGTCTGCGCATGGTGTTGAACATCTCGCGGTCGCCGAAGTAAACCTTGATGGCATCCACGATGACCAGGTACAGTGCCTTGGCCGTGTAATCCACGAAGGAGAAGCCGGTCCCGAGACCGTCGAATTCCTTGTAGGCGCGGACCGAGTCGCGCAGGCCGCCGGTCGCGTGAACGATCGGCACCGTGCCGTAGCGCATGGCCATCATCTGGGACAGGCCGCAGGGCTCAAAGCGGGACGGCATCAGATACATATCCGCGCCTGCGAAGACCGCGCTGGCTGTCTCTTCGTTATAGTTGCTGGAGAAGCCGACCATTCCCGGCCATTTTGCCTTCGCCCAGTTGAAATAGTCCACATACTGCTGATCGCCCTGACCGAATACAATGAGCTGGATACCCAGATCCATGAGGCCGGGCAAAATCTGTTTCATCAGCTCGATGCCCTTCTGCTCGTTCAGTCTCGCGACAAAGCCGAGCAGCGGCCACTCCGGAGCCTGGATCAGATCGAACTGCTTCTGGATCTCCCGTTTGCACTTCGCCTTGCCGGCCATGTTGTCCGCCGAGAAATTGGCAGGAATCACCGGATCCGTCGCCGGGTTGTAGTGCTCCTCGTCGATACCGTTCAGGATACCGTAGAGTCTTGCGTCGATCATGTCGACCACATCCTGCAGGCCGTAAGCGTACTGCGCAAAGTGCAGCTCTCTGGCGTAGTTGGGCGAGACGGTCGAGACGGCGTCCGCCATCAGCATCGCGCCCTTCATCAGGTTGATGTCGTGACGGTGCTCATATTCATAGCCAAGGCCGCCGGCATACCAGCCGCCGTCCAGTCCGAACACGTCTTCCAGCATGGATGCGGCGTACTGTCCCTGGTAGGCAATATTGTGAATGGTGTAGACGGTTTTGACCGACTTGAGCTCCGGCCGGTAGACCTGCTCGCTCTTCAGATACATGATCACGAGCGCTGTCTCCCAGTCGTTGCAGTGGATGATGTCCGGCCGGAAGCTGTACTCCGGCAGCAGATCGATCACCGCGTGTGAGAAGAAGGCGAAACGCAGCGGATCGTCGTCGTATCCGTAAAGCTTCGGACGGTCAAAGAATTCCTGGTTGTCCACAAACCAGACCGTCACGCCGTTCAGCTCGCCGCGCATCAGACCACAGTAAAGGCTGCGCCAGCCCAGCTGTACCGTGATGTCCTTCACATACGTGATTTTGTCCCCGAAGCGCTTTTTCACGCACTGATAATAAGGTGTGATGATTTCCACCTCATCTCCTGCCTTCTTTAATGCAGGCGGCAGAGAAAAAGCGACATCCGCAAGTCCGCCGGACTTGGAGAACGGCGCGCACTCACTGGTTGCAAATAAAATTTTCATGGTTTCCCCCCTTTTGAAATTTTATCTTATGCCGGTTGTCAGATCTTTTTCAGATGTTGATAACGGCTTTTTCTTTCCACTTTCCGCGCTTGTACATCGCGAAGGTGATGCAGGCACCAATCAGCCAGGTGATCAGGAGCGAGGTCGGCATCATGTAGAAGTTGCCCTGCGGCAGCTCGGGTGTCCTGGTCAGTCCGACCAGGATATAGGCCAGCGGCACACGGATGATGACCGAATTCAGGATGGAGATCCACATCGGCGTCACCGTGTCGCCCGCGCCGCGCATGACGCCGGACAGGCACTGCGTCACTTCCATGGCGATATAGCCGGCAGACAGGATCTGCATGTTGTGATAGCTGACTTCGATCAGCGCATCGGTACTGGTAAAGATGGCCATCAGGTGCCGGCCAAACAGAAGGATCAGCACGGTCAGCACAGCGGAGGTTGCCATCGCCACAAGCGTTCCGCGCTTCGTACCCTCGGCGACCCGCTCCATTTTGCCCGCACCGATATTCTGTCCCGCGAAGGTGGTCATGGCACTGCCGAAGGAGAAAGCGGGCATCATGACGAAGCCGTCGATTCGCATGACGATGACGTTGGCGGCAATGAACAGCTCGCCGAAGCTGTTGGTCAGGGACTGTACGACGATCATGGACATGGAGAAGATGGCCTGCGTGACGCCGGACGGAAGGCCCAGCCTGATCAGCTGCTGCACATACTTTTTCTGCGGCCGCAGCATCTCGCGGTTCATGTCGAAAACATCGCTCATCTTCATGAGCTTTCTCACACACAGGACCGCGGAAACGATCTGCGCGAGCACGGTCGCAAGCGCGACGCCCGCCACACCCATGGAGAAATAGACGACGAACACATAGTCGCCGATGATATTCAGGACCGTCGCCACCAGCAGGTAGATCAGCGCGGACACGGAGTCGCCCAGGCCGCGCAGCACACCGCTCAGAATGTTATAGAGGCCGCCGCCCAGGATGCCGATAAAAATAATGTTCAGATACTGGATACACCACCCCAGAATGCTCTCCGGCGTGTTCAGAAGCCGCAGCAGCGGCCCTGAAATAAGCGGACCGACGATCATGATCATGATCGATGCGACTATTGTCATCACGACACAGGCGCCGATCGTGCGGGAGAGTTCCTCCCTCGCGCGCGCGCCGAAATACTGCGAAACCATGATGCTCGCACCGACGGATATACCGATAAAGAGGACCAGCATCAGGTTCAGAATCGGACCCGCGCCGCCCACGGCAGCCAGGGCGTTGTCGCCCACAAAGCGCCCGACAATGATGCTGTCCACGGTGTTGTAAAGCTGCTGCGCAATATTGCCGATCAGCATGGGAATCGAGAAAGCGACGATCTTCTTTACGGGATCGCCCTCGGTCATGTCGACCGGTTTGAATAAATCGCGAACACTCATGCTTTAAGAACCTTTCTGCCTTCTTTCAGAACGTCATAATCTCTCATTAAAAATGATAGCAATTTCAGGCATGTTCCGCAAGATGTGAGGAGCCGCTGCGCTGTTTTGCCGCATGCTGATTAAGCTCCTCGGTCGCCAGCGCGATTTTGGTCACGGAGAAGGCACAGTCCTGGGGATAAATATAGAAGGTATCATCGTGGAGATTCAGATCGACACAGTCGCCGACCTGCCCCAGATACTCGTATTCTATGTGGCAGGAATAAATGGCCGCGGCCGGAATCCGGATCTCATACGCCTCGCCGGCATATTCCTCCAGAATCTGCTTCTGGCGGCTCTCGCCAAGATGCAGATTCGTCCGCTTCTTTCCGGCCTCGCGGACAGACGACGGGTTCTGTGCGGTGTCGCCGACTTTTCCGGTCACGTGAAAGCCCTCCATGTCCTGAACAAACCGGGCCGTCCCGAGGTCGATATATCCGTCCCCGTTCGGCAGCGCGTCCACGCGCGCCGTGCAGGCAAAATGATAAGTGCCCTGCTCTACTTCCCTGCGGACGTTTTCACGCTCCCATTCATACCAGTCCGGCACATGCCGGAAGGACTGCGTCTCCTCAGTGTTATATCCCGGGATCAGCTCGCCGTATTCACTCAGCTCCCAGGTTCTCCCGCAGGCACCGCACTTCAGCTGCGTTCCCTCCGAGGTCATCTGATACTCCGTCCCGCAGGCGCAGCACTGATACAGCACCTTGTGCAGGCCCTCAGCCCTGTGCGGATATGTGATCTGAATGCGGTTCTCCTGCTGCCATCTGAAATCATCATAGCCAAAAGCAGCCCGGATCCGGTCTGTGATCTCCCCGGCGCGCAGCTTCCCGATCTCCTCCGGCCGCAGAATGCATTTCATCTCGGCGCGCGTTCCCCTGACGCCGTGATCCGGCAGATGATAGAAGGGCGAATTGACGTGGTGCCCGTGGCACATCAGCACGACGACCGGCACCTTCAGGACCCGGGCGAGCTTGCCGATGGACTCCGGCAGGACAGCGGTGGTTCCGCACAGCGAATAGCGGGCTTCCGGATACATCACCGCAATGTCTCCCCTTTCGACGACGCGCTGCAGCTGATGGACCAGCGCAAGGTCGCTGGTGAATTTTCTCGTGCAGATGCAGCCGATCAGCCGCAGCAGCCATTCCCGTTTCGCGAAACCGTCAATGGCCACGACAAAACTGGCCCGCGCCGGCCACATGGCTTTGGAGGCAACCTTGAAATCCATAAAGGCGTTGTGATTGCACAATAATAAATAGGGAGGCTTGATTCCCTCCATGTCCGTCTTCTCAATCCGGTTCTGATGTTTTATCAGATCCGGATAAGACAGAGCCAGGATCAGTCCGCGCAGATGCTGGCGGGGAACCACTTTATGCATATCGTATCTTTTGATTCCGTCAAGCATTTTTCTCCTCGCTTTCCGACGCGCTCTGCCTGATGAATCCGCCGCCTTCTGTCTCCGCGTCTGTTCCGTATTTTGCAAGCATCTGCTGCGCACTTTCCCGCAGCCTGTCCCGCAGGGAGGCGGGCTCCAGCACCTCGACGCCGCCCGCGTACTGCATCGCCCAGTAGAAGAAAGCGTCCTCGCTGCAGTGCAGGCGCACAATCAGTTCCTTTTCATTTCTGGACAGGATCCGGAAATCTTTTCCGAACCAGTCGATGAGATTTTCCATCATCCAGGGCGCCGTCCGGATGCGGATCGGCACACTGCTGCCGGGAAACATATAGACGTGCTCCGCCATGTGCCTGGGCAGATTCAGCTCCGCCTCCTTCCCGTCCGGTCCGACGGGCGTCTGAGCTGTTTCCTCCATGATCTCTACGTCCGTCATACGGTCCAGCCGGTAATAGACATAGGCCTGTTCCGGATGCCGGTCATCGTGGCAGATCAGATAAAACCGCCCGTTGCTGGCCGCCATCTGATAAGGACTCACGACGTGCTCACTGCTCTTGTGCATATTGAAATCCGTCCCGTAATGACAGCCGGTGAAACGGATTTTCCTGCCCTCGTCGATGGCGTCGCTGATCAGATCCATGGAATACAGAATCTGCTTGTTGTCCGAGTGATGCATTTCCGAAAGCATCGCCACATGATTGACTTTCGCGGAAAAGGACCTGCTGCCCATGCCCCGGAGCTTTTCAATCAGTGTTTTGGCCTGCTGTGCGGAGAGATTGTTGGAGAACAGCACACTGTCGATCAGCATGCGCAGCTCCGCGTCTTCGAGATCGCGCGAAGCGAGATACCAGCCGTCGTCATAAAGGATGTCATACCCCAGGTCTGTCAGATAATCGAGGTTGCTGCGGACCGTCCGCCGGTCCACGTCCAGATCGTAATCGGACTTCAGCATGTGCAGGATCTCCTGCTGCGTGAGCCTGTGCTCTTCATCCGTATAATTCTGCAGAATTTTCAGAATCAGCAGATTCGTGTTGTGCTTATCCAATTCTCATCCTCCGCCTTCTTTTTAAGAATGGCTGTTTTTTCGAGCCTCCGCACCGGTCACTCAGATTTTCGCGGCGCTCAGTACCGGGAGCTCAGATTTTCGCGGCGCTCAGCACCGGGAGCTGTTCGCGGATCTCCTGCACCCGGGCAAGGTCAATTTCCGTCAGAACCGTTCGCTCTTTTTCATCCGTCTGCGAGAGCACCGTGCCCCAGGGATCCGTGATAATGGAATGCCCGTAAGCGTGATAGGAGGCCGCCGGGTCCTGTGCCGGCGAAGTCCCGATCAGGAAGCACTGATTGTCCAGCGCCCGCGCCCGGAACAGAAGCTCCCAGTGGGCCGGCCCCGTCGTCGGGTTGAAGGCAGCGGGAACGAGAACCAGCACCGCGCCCTGCCGCGCCATCTCAAGGAACAATCCCGGGAAACGCAGGTCAAAACAGATGCACAGTCCCATCCTTCCGAACTCTGTGTCGAAGACGGTGACCTGCTTTCCGCCGGTCAGCGTCTCGGATTCCCGAAAAGCCTGGCCTCCGCGCACCGCGATGTCAAAAAGGTGCATTTTCCTGTGTTTTGCAATATTTTGACCTTTTCGGTCAAACACGTAAGCCGTGTTGTAAACCGCTGTTTTTCCGTCTTTCTCAGCCGCTTTTTCCGGAATGGATCCGGCGCTGACCAGGATTCCGTATTCCCGTGCGAGCGAGGCAAAATGTGTAAAGGACTCCCCGCCTTCCTCCTCGGCGTACAGCGGAAACCGCTTCGTCTCATAGGGACAGGTGAACATTTCTCCGAAGGTGATCAGATCCGCGCCGCACCGGGCTGCCTCTTCAAAGCAGCCTCTCATCTGATCCAGATTTGCCTTTTTATCTTCCGAAACATGTGTCTGACACTGCAGAATTTTCATCTCGCTGCTCCTTTGCTGCGGCGCACGCTCCTCTGAGAGATGTTCCCTTCCAACAGTGTATCAGATTTTGCCTGATGAGGCAGTAGAAACCACAGAAATCAACAAAAGCGCGGGCTCTGCCGCGCTTCTGCTGTTTTCATCTTATGAGGGGGAGATAGGTAAGTCGTTGTTTGTCAACTGACTTGATATCATCTTAAGGGGAAAGTGTGTCCAAATTGTGTTCACTTTCTAAGGAATATATAAAGTTTCGAAAATAAACTATAAATTTTCGTAACTCAGTCCGGAGCTTCCTCAAAGGGTCCGTCCTCTGTCATCTGCCGCAGTTCCGTGACGGCGAAGGGGACGGAAACGGCCAGGGAAAGGAAGTCTGCCGCCGCCTGGGTAATCTCCACGCCGAGCAGCCCCAGCAGCTGCGGAATGATCAGGATGAGCGGAATAAAGAAGATCCCGTTCCGGGCGGAGGCGGTCACGGAAGCCTTGAAGCCCTTTCCGATGGACTGCAGCATCATGTTGGTCATGACGATGAAGGCCTGGAAGGGCAGAGCCAGGGACTGACAGCGCAGCGCCACCGTTCCGACGGCGATGACGTCCGGATCATCGCGGAACAGCTGAATGATGCGGGGTGCGAAGGCAAAACAGAGCACCGCGCCGACGGTCAGGAAAGCCGTACCGACTTTCATACAGAAGAAAAAGCCCTCCCGGACGCGGGTCCGCAGCTTTGCGCCGTAGTTGAAGGAGCAGACCGGCTGATAGCCCTGTCCGAAGCCGATGAGTGCACTGGAAACCAGCATCATGACGCGCGTCACGACAGACATGCCGGCGATCGCGGCGTCGCCGCCATATCTGCCGGCCGCCATATTCAGAAGCAGCGTCGCGATGGCGGCCAGACCCTGACGGAACAGGGACGGAATACCGCCGTTGACAATCTCAAAAAGATAATGCGGATTCAGATGCACATTGCGGATGCTCAGGCGGATGTTCTCTCCCTTGCGGGTGCCTGCCAGCAGGACAAAAAAGCTGATGATCTGCCCCGCGACCGTCGCTGCCGCCGCGCCGGCGACGCCCATATGAAAGACGAAAATCAGCAGGGGATCCAGAAAGATATTGGCGACCGCACCGCACATCAGGCCGATCATGGCATAATTTGCACTGCCCTGGAATCGGAGCTGATTGTTGACGACGAACTGGCACATCATGAAAGGCGCGCCGATCAGAATGATCCGCATATAAGCCTTTGTATCTGCAATGGTTGTGGGGGTCGCGCCGAGCCAGGAAGCGATGGTGTCCTGAAACAGGATGCCCAGGACGGCCAGCACCACACCGATGATCATGGCCAGGGCAAAACCTGTCGAGGCCGCCTCATTGGCCTCTTTCTGGTTTCCGGCGCCCAGCATGCGCGCCAGATAATTGCCGGAGCCGTGCCCGCAGAAAAATCCGAGCGCCTGAATGATGGCCATGACGGAGAAGACCAGCCCGACGGCCGCCGTGGCCTGCGTCGAAATCCGCCCGACAAAGAACGTGTCAGCCGTGTTGTAGATGCCGGTCACCAGCATACTGATCACCGTCGGCACCGCCAGCATACTGATCAGCTTCGGCACCGGCGTCGTCGTCAGATAAGTGAACCGATCCTGCTTCTTCCCGCTCTCTTCTCCCATGAATTCTCCATTTGCTCTTCCGGGTATCCCGGATCCTGCGCTGCCCTGCGAAAACCCTGCAGACTCTCATTGCCTCTAAGTCATTATACCCCATGAGCCTGTCCTGAAGGCACAAAAAAAGTCCGGTCAGACCGGACTTTTTAACGAGCAGATGACGGGAATCGAACCCGCATCTCAGCCTTGGCAAGGCCGTATACGAACCATTGTACTACATCTGCACACATGGCCTCTCGCGAGGACATGCTCTAATATACCCGAAACCTTCCTGCTTGTCAAATGTTTTTTTTCCGATTCATCAGAAAGGTCTGAAGATATTGTTCTGGTGCATTGACCGGTCCTGCGCAGACATGCTCTTCAGGGCTCTGTATGCATAAATGTCCAGGACAATGACGAAAATCAGCCAGCAGATACTGAGGGTCGTGTTTTCCGAGCTGGCGGCAAAATCATAAATGCCGTGCAGAACTGCCGGAATCCACAGGGACTGTGCGGAGAATTTCTTCGCGGACTGCTGATCGCCGCAGTACTCGGCATACTTCATCTGTCCGTAGTAGAAGCCCATGAAGACGCCGCAGATCGCGTGCATCGGAATTGCGGTCACCGCGCGGATCGGCGCTACGTTGAAGCCGAAGTCCATGATATACAGGACATTCTCCAGTCCCGCAAACCCCATCGCTGCCGCCACGCCGTACACCACGCCGTCAAAGGTGTAGTTGAATTCCGGATTGTTGTAGGTCGGCTTCTTCATCGCAAAGCGCTTCACGAATTCTTCCGAGAAGCCGATGACAAGAATATTCATGATCAGGCCGTAAGGGATTCCTGCCGGATCCAGCGGAAGATACTCCATGATATAGGTTCCGATCATCTCCAGGATCATCGCAGGAAAGCAGCTGATGGCGCCGAAGGCCACAATCTTCAGAAGAAGCTTCACCGGCTCCCTCTCAATTTTGTCCTGCTGATAAACCCACCTCATCAGTAAAATTGCCGGAATCAGCCCGGCGGCCAGTACTGCAATCATTTTTCCCTCTTTTCCCGGAAACGGGAAACTGCCCCGTCTTCCGTCCGCATGTTAATTGTACAGTTCTTTTTTCCTATATTTACTTTCGCTTGTCAAGTTTTGCCGCGATTTTCATGCCGGCAAACTGGAAAATCTGCACCAGAATGACCAGCAGGACCACGGTCACAATCATGATATCCGCCTGCCATCTGTGGTAGCCGTAGCGGATCGCGATGTCGCCGAGGCCGCCGCCGCCGACCGTTCCGGCCATGGCCGAGTAGCCCAGGATCGTGCCGAAGCAGATCGCGGCGCCCATCACCAGCGATACTCTGGCCTCCGTCAGCATGACGCGCAGGATGATCTGCATGGTCGAGGCGCCCATGGACTGCGCCGCCTCGATGACGCCCTTGTCCACTTCCTTTAAAGAAGACTCGACCATGCGGCCGATAAAGGGCGCGGCCGAGACCACCAGCGGGACGATGGTCGCCGTGGAGCCGTAGCTCTTGCCGACCAGCAGGCGCGTGAACGGGATGATCAGAATCAGCAGGATCAGGAACGGAATGCTTCGCATGATGTTCGTAATCACATCCAGAACGCGGTAGACGATCCGGTTCGGCCGGATCCCGTCCTGATCCGTCACCGCAAGGACAGTTCCCCAGGGGAGCCCGAGCACATACCCGAAGAACGTTCCGAAGACACTCATGTACAGTGTCTCGCCGATTCCTCTGATAATCATATCGATGACTTCTTTACTCCACATGGCTTTGCACCTCCTCGACGGCCAGTCCCCGGTCGATCAGATACTGAATCATCTCATCCTCCAGCTCGCGGCTTCCGTTCAGTCCCAGAATCATTTCGCCGCGGGCCGTGCCGTTCAGGTCCTTCGTGTCCGCCTTCAGAATGTTGACCGGGGTCCCGAATTTCAGCACCATATTGGCCACCACCGGCTCCTTGGAATCATTGCTGGAGAAGACGATGCGGATTTTCCGGTTTTCCTCCAGAATCGGCAGTTCGCCGGCGCCTTTCTGCGCGGGCTCCTCCCACTGGTCCGGATCCTTTCCTTCGATGACCAGCTGTCTCGCCGCGCGGGACTTCGGGTGGGTGAAGATCTCCTCCACCAGACCCTGCTCGACGATCTGTCCGTTTTCCACAATGGCCACATTGCGGCAGATTTCCCGCACGACCGACATCTGATGCGTGATGATCACGATGGTGATGCCCGTCTCCTGATTGATTTTCTTCAGAAGCTGGAGAATCTGCTGGGTGGTCTGCGGATCCAGGGCGCTGGTCGCCTCGTCGCACAGAAGAATCTTCGGATCACAGGCAAGCGCCCGGGCAATGGCGACGCGCTGGCGCTGTCCGCCCGAGAGCTGCGCGGGATAGGCCGCGGCCTTCTCGGAAAGTCCGACCGTCTCCAGAAGGGTTCTGGCCTTCTGACGGGCCTGTTCCTTCCCGGTCCCCTGTATCTCCAACGGGAACGTGACGTTATCCATGACATTCCGCTGCATCAGCAGGTTGAAGTTCTGGAAAATCATGCCGATGCTGCTGCGCATTTTGCGAAGCTCTTTGTCCGAAAGCGTCCCGAGCTCGCGTCCCTGCACGATGACCGTGCCGGCGGTCGGACGTTCAAGATAGTTCAGACACCGGACGAGCGTACTTTTGCCCGCGCCGGACATGCCGATGATGCCGTAGATATCGCCGGCTTCCACCGTCAGGTCGATATTCCGCAGCGCTTCCACGGTCCCTTCCCTGGTCTGAAATGTCTTGGAAAGATTCTTTACCTGTATCATTTCACTCATATTCATTACCTCTCCATGAGCCACCACTGCGCACTGCAGGCGGGCAGCAGGGAGCCGCCGCCGAAGTCGTGCTTATTACCGGTGATCAGGTCCACGGCCATGCCGCATCCCGCGTCAAAATGTGCCGTGTAGTCGGCGTCATCCATGTTGATGGCGACGAGAACCCGCTCATGCTCACTTTTCCGCTCGAAGATGCACTGCTTATTTGTCAGCAGAATACTCCGGAAATCTCCGTAACACAATGCCTCGGATTTTCTTTTCGCCTCCGCAAGACGCGCGATGAAATCCGTCAGCTCATTCCACTCCGGCCATCTGACCGCAGGCCGCAGCGCAGGATCGCCGTCCCGCTTTTCTCCCTTCATGCCCCATTCGCTTCCGTAATAGATGCAGGGAATGCCGGGCATGCCGAACATCAGCGCGTACAGGAGCGGAAGATGAGCCGGATTGTTCAGGACTGAGGCGACGCGGGTCACGTCGTGATTATCCGCAAAGCTGATCAGGTGCATCCCGCGGTACAGGCACCAGGGCTCGCTGCCGAACTGCCGCATCAGCGAATGGTTGATTTCAAAGAGGTTACTGCTGTTAAAGGAAGAAAACAGGCCTTTGAAGCACTCATAGTTGGTCGCGGAGTGCAGCATATCCGGCGCCATGATGGTCTTATAATCTCCGCCCAGGATTTCGCCGAACAGGAAGAACTCTTCCCGCTTCAGAGAAGCAGCAAGCTCACTCGTAAAGGAGCGGAGCCGGCGCAGGAAGCCCCGGTCCAGACAATAGGCCACATCAAGCCGCAGCCCGTCGATTCCGTACTCCTCCGTCCAGAACCGGACCGCGTCCAGAAGATGGCTGACCACTGCCTCGTTGTTCAGATTCAGCTTCACCAGGTCATAATTGCCTTCCCAGCCCTCATACCAGAAACCGTCGTTCCAGGCATCGTTTCCGTCAAAACTGATATGGAACCAGTCTTTATAAGGAGATTCCCATTTCTTCTGCAGTACATCCTGAAAAGCCCAGAAACCGCGGCCCACATGATTGAATACGCCGTCCAGCATCACGCGGATCCCCGCCTCATGCAGCGCTTCACACACCAGCCGGAAGTCCCCGTTCGTGCCCAGCCGCCGGTCCACCCGGAAGAAATCCCTCGTATTATAGCCATGGGTGTCGGATTCAAAAAGCGGATTAAACAGAACGACATTCACGTTCAGCTTCTTCAGGTGCGGGATCCAGCCGATCACCTGCAGAATTGCCCCGTGCCCGTCCGTATTGTCTTCTTCGGAGACCGGTGTTCCCGGGGAAGCCGGATTTTCAAAAGGAGCTCCGCACATCCCAAGCGGATAAATCTGATATAGTACACTTTCTTCAGCCCACATACGCTTTACACCTTCCGCACCCTGCCTCTGCCCGGAAAAAGCCTTTTCAGCCCCGGTCAACGGCCCGATACGGTCCTTTCAGTTAACATAATATATTTGACCCTGAGAGTTCAAAAAACGGAAAATCCGATATTTTCAACGCTTTCTGAAATTTCGTCAAATCAAATCATATAAAGACATTTTCACACCCGGAAATGTGAGAATTCCACGGTTTTCACAAAGTTTTCCACAATGACACAAGTGTCATTTTTTCGACATTTAACGGGATTATAGAACTGTTTTTCACCGTTTTCTGACAATTTTTGTTTCTTTTTGTTGACATAATATCGGCAATTTCAGCCCTCATCCGGAAACAGCCCGGAAAAATGGTGACCGAACCGGTTAAAGCCATTCATTCCAAAAGCGTTCCACGCGATTTCCGGCTGTCGCGGCCGTCACTTCTTCGTACTCCGTCCATTCCCTGGGGAACAGTCTCCGGTACGGTCCTGTCAGGAAGCGGTCGTCCAGAAGCGCCACAATCCCGACATCCTCTGCCGTCCGGATCACACGCCCGGCTGCCTGAAGAACTTTGTTCATCCCGGGATAGCGGTAGGCGTAGTCAAAACCATTCTCGCCGCGCCCGTCAAAATAGTTCTTCAGCAGTTCCCGCTCATAACAGACCTGCGGCATACCGGTACCGATGACGATCACGCCGATCAGGCTGTCATTCTTCAGATCAATGCCCTCGCTGAACACGCCGCCGAGCACACAGAAGCCGATCAGCGTCGTATCATCACGGATCTGTTCGAAGCGGGACAGGAACGCCTCCCGCTCCGGCTCACTCATATGCTCCTGCTGCAGCACACACTCCGCACCGTTTTCCGGATACCGCGCCAAAAAGGCCTCGGCAGTTCTGCGCAGGAAAGCGTGCGATGGACAGAAAACCAGATAGTTTCCGTGCCGCTGTCCGGTGATTTCATAAATACTGTCGGCAATCCGCCCGAATTCCTCCGGTGTTCTGCGCTTATAGCGGCTGCTGACGTCTCCGGCGATAAAAAGCCCTTTCTTCGCCGGATTGAACACCGACTTCGCGTAGATCTCGTAATCCTCCTCCGTGCCGCCCAGCAATGCCTTGTAATACTGAATCGGCAGGAAGGTCGCCGAGAACAGGATGGACGCCTGCCCTCTGTCCATACACTCCTGCAGACGTCTGGAGGGATCCACGTTAAAGAGTCTGACCAGGTGCTCTTTCCCCTCCCGCTGCACATAGACCTGATAATGATCATCCAGGCCCTCGGCGATCAGCAGGAAATGAGAGAGGTCAAAATAAAACTCCAGCAAAGCCTCCCGAAGTGCTTCATCCTCGGGCTTTTTCCTTTTTTGACCGATCAGGTCATCGATCCGCTGGCGGTCCAGAATCTGAATCAGTTCCTCTCCCGCGTCCCCTGCGGCACCCAGAAGCGTATCCAGTTCCGCGGGCGCAGGGATCAGCGCGTTCTCCTCTGTCAGCTGCAGCTCCTTCTTCCACGGAAGGAAGGCCCGGCTCACCGCCATCAGCTTCCTGCCGAGCTTCGGGTACTGATCTTTGACCAGGCGGCGCATCGCCAGTACCTTCTCCCGGTCCAGCTGTGCGCTGTACATGTCGCGTCCCCGCTCCACCAGGTTGTGCGCCTCGTCCACCAGAAACAGATAGGCACCTTTTCCCTCTCCGCCTGCGAAGAATCTCCGGAGATACGCGTGCGGGTCAAAAACGTAATTATAATCGCACAGAATCGTGTCCGAGAACAGGCTCAGATCCAGCGAGAGTTCGAAAGGACAGACTCCATGCTTCTCAGCATAGGCCTGAATCGTGGTTCTGTCAAAATTATCCGATCTGGTCAATATGTCAAAAAGTGCTTCATTGATGCGGTCGTAGTGCCCGCCAGCCCGCGGACACTTCTCCGGATTGCAGTCCGGCTTCTCCAGAACACAGATTTTCTCTTTGGCTGTGATGACTGTGTTCTTGCAGCGAAGTCCGTTCTCCCGAAGCAGGCGGATCGCATCTTCCGCCGCCGTCCTGGTAATCGTCTTGGCCGTGAGATAGAACAGCTTGTCCGCCATGCCGTCTCCGATGGCTTTCAGAGACGGATAGAGGGTTGCCAGGGTTTTGCCCGTGCCGGTCGGCGCCTCCAGAAACAGCTTCTTTCTGCGGGCGATCGTCTGGTACACGGCGGCCGCCAGTTCCTTCTGACCGTCCCGGTAAGGAAACGGAAAATGCATTTCCCGGATCGAATCGACGCAGGTCTTTTTCCACTCCAGCTGGAAGCGGGCCCATTTTGCATATTCCCGCATCAGGCCGTCAAACCATTTTTCCAGCGCCTCGAAAGTGATTCTTTCATAAAAATAACGGATTTCCTGCGTGGCCAGATTGCAGTAGGTCATGCGGATGTGCATGACGGATTCCTGCTGATCGCAGGCAAACATATATGCATAGCATCTCGCCTGTGCCAGGTGGACGGGCTCCGGTTCCTTCATGCGGGACAGACGGTGATAGGTTGTTTTGATTTCGTCAATGGTGACGGCGGTTTCCTCCGCGTACGCCGGGCAGGTGTAGGCGGGATGCAGCCCGCTTTCAAAGTCCGGCAGGAGAATGCAGCTGTCGGTCTCGTCCGGAATCTGCCCCTCATAGATTCCGTCCGCTCTACCCTCCAGGACGACTTCAATCGGCTCATCGGTCCCGGCTCCCAGCACAATCGTGCGGCGAAGCGGAACCTCGGCGCTGTACTCCGCGCCTGCCGCTTTCTGCAGCTGACGGTGCATGCGGGAGCCTTCCAGCATGGCCTTCTCCGGCGCTGCCGCCGTCCGGTTGTCCAGGTCGCCTGAACGCATCAGAAATTCCACCAGCGTCCGGACCGAAATCTGCAGTTCCATCCGTCTTCTTCCTTCCGCTTTGAATGCTTACAGGACTTGTCAAAAGCTTACATAAAGCTTTCCCTATTGTACCATATGCGCGTCAGGGAGGCATTGCTCACTTTTCCGGCGCCTCTTCAGGCAGTGAATTCCCAGGCTGAGTTGAAAAGCGCCCTGAGGGACTTTCATCCCGCAGGGCGCCCTGTCAGCGAAGTATCGGTTTGAATGGAATCAGAGCAGATGCACGCCCTTTGATTCGCAGGTGGCAACCGTCTGCACCGGCCAGATGGAACAGTGCACTTCACCGATGTGTGCCTTGCGAAGGAAGAACATACAGATCCGGGACTGTCCGATTCCGCCGCCGATGGTGAACGGCAGCTCACCGTTCAGAATGGCCTGCTGGAACGGCAGCTCGGCGCGGTCCTCACAGCCCGCCGCCTTCAGCTGGCTGGCCAGAGACTTTTCGTCGACGCGGATACCCATGGAGGACAGCTCGAGAGCGATGTCCAGAACCGGATAATAGACAATGATGTCCGCATTCAGATCCCAGTCATCATAGTCCGGCGCGCGGCCGTCATGCGGCTTGCCGTCCGAGAGTGCTTTGCCGATCTGCATCAGGCAGACCGCGCCTTTTTCTTTCGTGATCAGATATTCGCGCTCCTTCGGGGTTTTGTCCGGATAGAGTGCTTCCAGCTCGCTGGTAGTAATAAAGAAGATATCATGCGGCAGAATCTCGTGGATATAGTCATAGCGGATCGCCATGTACTTCTCCGTCTTGCGCAGGACGCGGTAGACGTCGGCCACGACGGATTCGAGCGTCTGCAGTGTCCGGTCTTCCCTGCGGATAATCTTTTCCCAGTCCCACTGATCAACATAGATGGAATGAATATTGTCAGTGACCTCGTCGCGCCGGATGGCCGTCATATCGGTGTAGAGGCCCTCGCCGACCCGGAAGCCGTACTTCTTTAACGCGAAGCGCTTCCATTTTGCCAGAGACTGTACGACCTCGGCATCTCTTCCGCTCTCGAGAATGTCAAAACCGACCGGCCGCTCGACGCCGTTCAGATTGTCATTTAATCCGGATTCAGGCGCGACAAAAAGCGGCGCGGAGACGCGCAGCAGATTGAGCCGCTCTGCCAGCAGCTGCTGGAAAAAGTCCTTGACTGTTTTGATAGCGACCTGCGTGTCATGCAGGCTGAGCGCTGACTCATAGTTCTCGGGAATCATTAAATGTTCCATTCCGGACCTCCTTCCGGTTACGCGATGATGGAGATATTAAAGCGCATTTTACGTCGAAATGCAACCGATTTTGTATACAAGTATTCATAATTTTCCCATGGAATTCCGCCGCTGATCCGGCTTCCGGGGGCATCCTGGTGAAAGATTTAACGATATTGCGATAAATTTTGGGCAGGTTTGGCATTCCGTCCGACTGCGGAATCCATTATCATTACTATGCTGATGACATAAATCGGAAGTCTGAGGGCATAAAAATCAGCTGACCGCTGCTGCGGTCTGCGCAAGACAAAGGAGCTCGTGTTTATGGAAAAGAAGAAAGTAATCCGTCTTACGCCTGATACTGTTGGCCGCTTCGTGGAAAGGGCATCTCACTGTGACTTCGATATTGATATTGCCAATATCAGCCACGGAAGAAGATATCTGGTGGATGCCAAATCCCTGCTCGGAGTTCTCGGTCTGGACTTCTCCGGAAATCTGGTCGTGACCTACAGCGGAGAGAACGAAGAATTCGAAACAATGCTTGCACAGCTGCAGACTGCCGGCTGAGACCGCGCACTGCCACAGGCATTCCATAAAAGAGGCCGGATCCGCCGGCCGCATCATATTGTTAACAGGGGCGCTTTGTCGGACTCAAGTCCTTCGGGGCGCTTTTGTTGTTATGCACGCACTCGCAGAGTGCGCGCAGCCCGAGCGGCGCTTGAGCGGTGCCCGCCTGCGAAGCAGGCAGGCAGCCCCGCGGCGTTTGAGCGGTGCACGCACTCGCAGAGTGCGCGCAGCCTCCGCGGCGCTTGAGCGGTGCACGCACTCGAAAATGTATACAATTATTTCTGGATGCGTAATTTCGTTTTTTTCTTTCGAATCTCAAATAAAGCCTTGATTATGGGACTTTGCGGTTCTATAATAACAAAAGCTGATTGCTCTGGGGTTGATCCGGAGGCCGATCAGTTTCAAAAAAAAGGTTGTAATGGGCCCGATTTTGTATACAATAATGCAATTTTGAGGTCCCATGAGTAATCAAAAGGAGGAAAAAAGAATGTCGTATGTTGATGAAGTACTGGAACGCGTAATCGCTCAGAATCCCGCACAGCCCGAATTTCATCAGGCCGTCAAGGAAGTCCTCGAATCTCTCCGTGTTGTGATCGAGGCTGACGAAGAGAAGTATCGCAAAGAGGCTCTTCTCGAGCGTCTGACCACTCCGGACCGCCAGATCCTGTTCCGCGTGGCATGGGTAGACGACAAGGGACAGACACAGGTAAACAACGCTTTCCGTGTTCAGTTCAATGATGCAATCGGACCGTACAAGGGAGGTCTCCGTTTCCATCCTTCCGTCAACCTGGGCATCATCAAGTTCCTCGGCTTTGAGCAGATCTTCAAGAACTCCCTGACCGGTCTTCCGATCGGCGGCGGCAAGGGCGGATCTGATTTTGACCCGAAGGGCAAGTCCGACCGTGAAGTCATGGCTTTCTGCCAGTCCTTCATGACTGAACTCTACAAGTACATCGGCAAGGACGTCGACGTCCCGGCAGGCGACATCGGTGTCGGCGCACGTGAGATCGGCTTCCTGTACGGCCAGTACAAGCGCATCACAAACCTCTACGAAGGCGTTCTGACCGGCAAGGGCCTCTCCTACGGCGGATCCCTCGTTCGTACACAGGCAACCGGCTACGGCCTGGTCTACCTGACCGAAGAGCTTCTGAAGTGCCACGGCATTGACCTCGCAGGCAAGGTCGTCGCAGTCTCCGGTGCAGGAAACGTCGCAACCTACGCGATCGAGAAGGCTGAGCAGCTCGGCGCCAAGGTCGTCACCTGCTCCGATTCCAACGGCTGGATCTATGATCACGACGGAATCGATGTTGCCCTTCTGAAGGACATCAAGGAAGTCCGCCGCGCACGCCTGACCGAGTACGCAGCAGCAAAGCCGAATGCCGAGTATCATGAAGGCAAGGGCGTCTGGTCCGTTAAGGTCGATGTGGCTCTTCCGTGCGCAACTCAGAACGAACTGAACCTCGACGACGCGAAGGCACTCGTCGCCAACGGCGCAATGGCAGTCGTGGAAGGCGCGAACATGCCGACCACCCTCGAGGCAACTCAGTACCTGCAGGAGAACGGCATCCTCTTCGTTCCTGGCAAAGCTTCCAACGCCGGCGGCGTCGCAACCTCCGCACTGGAAATGAGCCAGAACTCCGAGCGCCTGTCCTGGACCGCTGAAGAAGTCGATGCGAAGCTCAAGGGCATCATGGTCAACATCTACCACAACATCGACGACGCTTCCAAGAAGTACGGCATGGAAGGCAACTATGTAGCAGGCGCGAACATCGCCGGCTTCCTGAAGGTTGTCAACGCCATGGAGGCACAGGGAATCGTCTGAGTTCCCTTAAATGCAGGGTTTTAACCGTATCAGTCAAGGCTCGGCAGTCCCCGGAAAAGCATCATAAAAGAGCAGCTGCGTCCGTGCAGCTGCTCTTTTTTCACGTCCCGGAGGTGCATCATCTGGAAACGATCATTCTGGAGAACTACTCGCAGCCGAGATTTTTAACGGAGCTGGAACGGGAGAAATTTCTGAAGCTGATTCTTGACACCTGTGAAT
>JAFRIW010000033.1 GCA_017432565.1 Lachnospiraceae bacterium | reverse complement strand
CTCATGAACGGTGTCATGGATTGCATCGAGGTTCAGAGCCTTCGCGCGCTTCGCAAGATCGGTCTTGCCTGCGGTTGCGCCGTTCTCGGCGTCCACACGCATCTGCAGGTTCTTCTTGGTGGAGTCGGTCAGGACTTCGCCAAGAAGCTCGGCAAATTTAGCTGCGTGCTCCGCTTCTTCCAGAGCTGCTCTGTGATAGTAGTCGCCGATTTCCGGATAGCCCTCACGGAAAGCCTGACGGCTCATAGCCAGGTACATGCCGACCTCGGAGCACTCACCCTCAAAGTTGGCGCGCAGATCCGCCATGATGTCCTCGGGAGCACCCTGTGCGACGCCGACGATGTGCTCTGCAGCCCAGGTCATCTCGCCTTCCTGTGCGCTGAACTTCTCCTTCGGAGCCTTGCAGACCGGGCATCTCCAGTCAGCGGGAAGCTCTTCCCACTTCTTGCCTTCTTTTTCCTCATCATAAACATATCCGCAGACACCACATACATATTTCATTGGCTTACCCTCCTGATTATTAATTTGTTTTATGGTTATTCATCGCTGAATGACTACAAGGTCAGTATGATTGAAAGCGGCATGTTAGTCAACACAAACCGACTCAACTTTCAGACGACCGTAAAGCACCGGTTTCTGTGGTATAATATACGTCGATATTATGCGTTTTCCGGGCACAGGGTGAAAAATGACTTTCAGAAAAAAACTGATTATTGCATTTTCAATTGTAATCGGAATACCGGTCGTCCTGAACATCGCCGCGTTCCTGATCGTCGGGAATCTGCCGGAGATGGGCGGGCCGCCGCCGGACGAGCTGATTACGGATTATGATACGCTGATCAAAAATGTGGCGGGCCGGGGCTGGCTCGTCGTGATGATTGTGCTGATCGCGGCGCTGGGCATCACGGCGCTCTTTCTGACGCGCTGGCTGTGGAGTTCGATTCTGCATCCGATCCAGGAACTGGACGTGGCGATGAACGCGATCCGCGACGGCAATCTGGACTACAGTCTCTCGACGGAGGAAGAGGGCGAGATCGGAGAGTTGTACCGAAATTATGAGGACATGCGGCTGAGGCTGAAGGAATCCGCGGAAGAGGCACTGGAGAAGGAGCGGCAGAGCCGGGAACTGATCAGCAATATCACACATGACCTGAAGACGCCGATGACGACGATCAAGGGATATGCGGAAGGGCTGCTGGACGGAGTGGCCAACACACCGGAGAAGCAGGAGAAATATCTGCGGACCATCTACAACAAAGCCAATGATATGGACAAGCTGATCAACGAGCTGACGCTGTACTCCCAGATTGACAGTGAGCGGATTCCGTATAATTTCCACCGGATCAATGTCTCGGATTATTTCGGCGACTGTATTGAGGAGATTGGCGTGGATCTGGAGTCCCGCGGGATCCAGCTGAATTATTCCAATCTGGTATCGCCTGATACGGTCATCATCGCCGATCCCGAGCAGCTCAAGCGCGTGATCAACAATATTGTGAGCAACAGCGTCAAATACATGGACAAGCCGCAGGGGCGCATCGATATCCGGATTCTGGATGAACAGGATTCCATCCGGGTGGAGATCGAGGACAACGGCAAGGGCATTGCCGCCAGAGACCTTCCGAATATTTTTGACCGCTTCTACCGGACGGATTCGTCGAGAAGCTCCGCGACGGGCGGGAGCGGAATCGGCCTGTCCATCGTAAAGAAGATCGTGGAGGATCACGGCGGATATATCTGGGCGACCAGCCGTGAGGGCGAGGGGACCTGCATGCACTTCGTATTCCGCAAATACCGGGAAAAAACCGGGGAGGAAGTTGTGGACGCCGATGAGCAGAAACAGGAGCAGAAAGGCAGGAAGAAATGAGCAGAATTCTGATTATTGAGGATGAGGAAGCGATCGCGGATCTGGAGAAGGATTATCTGGAACTGTCCGGTTACGAGGTGGAAGTGGAAAACCGGGGAGACACGGGACTGCAGAAGGCGCTGGAGGGGGATTATGATCTGATCGTCCTTGATCTGATGCTGCCCGGTGTGGACGGTTTTGAAATCTGTAAGAAAGTCCGGGAGGAGAAAGATATTCCGATTCTGATGGTGTCGGCCAAGAAGGATGATATCGACAAAATCCGCGGGCTGGGACTCGGTGCGGACGATTATCTCACCAAGCCCTTCTCGCCGAGTGAGCTGGTGGCGCGAGTCAAGGCGCATCTGAACCGGTATGAGCGGCTGGTGGGCACCGGCACCCGCAGCAACGATGTTATCGAAATCCGCGGGCTGAAGATTGACAAAACCGCCCGGCGCGTCTGGGTGGACGGCGTGGAAAAGCCCTTTACGACGAAGGAATTCGATCTGCTGACCTTCCTGGCGGAGAACCCGAACCACGTCTACTCCAAGGAAGAGCTGTTCCGGCGCATCTGGAACATGGATTCCGTCGGCGATATCGCCACCGTCACCGTCCACATCAAGAAAATCCGCGAGAAGATCGAATTCGACACGCAGAATCCGCAGTACATCGAGACCATCTGGGGCGTCGGATACCGCTTTAAGGTTTAACAAAATACAGAAGGAGCAGCAGTTATGAAAGTCGGAATTATCGGAGCAATGGAGGCGGAGGTCGCCCTGATCAAAGAAAACATGGCCATCACGAGGACCGTTGAGAAAGCCCGGATGTTTTTTTACGAAGGAGCGATCGGATCGACTTCTGTTGTTGTGGTGCGGAGCGGAATCGGAAAGGTCAATGCCGGCATGTGTGTCCAGATTCTCGCGGACTGTTTTAATGTCACGCATCTGATCAACACGGGTGTGGCCGGATCGCTGTGCAATGACCTGAATATCGGAGATGTCGTCGTCTCCACCGAGGCAGTTTACCACGATGTGGATGCGACCGTCTTCGGCTATGCGCCGGGTGAAATTCCGCAGATGGGCATCGCAGCCTTCCCGGCGGATGAGCAGCTGCGAAAGGCTGCGGTGGAAGCTGTCCGCACGGCTGCGCCGGACATCAGCGTGATGGAAGGCCGCATTGCCAGCGGCGATCAGTTCGTCGCCGCCGCGGAGCAGAAAGCCGGCATTTCGGAGAAATTCTCTCCTCTGTGTACGGAGATGGAAGGCGCCGCCATCGCACAGGCAGCTTACCTGAACGGAATTCCTTTTGTCATCCTGCGCGCCATCTCGGACAAAGCCGACGGCAGCGATCTCGTGGATTATCCGGTCTTCGAGAAAAAGGCCGCCGCGGACTGCGCAAGAATCACCGAAGCCATGACAGCGTCCCTCTCCTGAGAGGCGCTTTTCTTTTCTGCACCCGATGGATGGGGCAAAAGAAAGCTGCATCAAAGTGGTATGGCAAAAAACGCAAGTATTGGCACTTTCAAGGATACCACATTGTACTATACTGTCCTCAATCGATTAAATATATATGAGGAGGCGCGTTATGAAAGATGATGCAGTGAAAAAAGTAGTTTTCGCAGGTGTGTTTGCGGCACTGACTTTTGTGGTCTTTACCTATATGTCAATCCGTATTCCGACCCCGCCCGCCGGACAGGTTTCCGTGCATCTGGGGAATGCCTTTGTGGTGCTGGGCGCGCTGCTTCTCGGCGGCGTGTACGGCGGACTGGGCGGTGCGATCGGTCTGACGATCGCGGATCTGATTGATCCCGTCTATATCGTGGAAGCGCCGATTACCTTTGTCATCAAATTCGCGATGGGCCTGCTGGTCGGACTGATTGCGCACAAAATGGGGCACATCAACGAACAGACGGATCACGGAAAGATCTTCAAGTGGGTGGTCTCCGCGACCGTCGTCGGCCTGCTGTTCAATGCGGCCGCCGACCCTGTGCTTCGCTATTTCTACAAAATCCTGATTCTCGGCAAGCCGGCAGCGGAGGTTTCTTTTGCCATCAACCTCGGCGTTACCGCGATCAACTCCGGCGTCTCGGCCTTCGTGACGGTGCT
This sequence comes from Lachnospiraceae bacterium, assembly GCA_017432565.1. Classification (GTDB taxonomy): domain Bacteria; phylum Bacillota; class Clostridia; order Lachnospirales; family Lachnospiraceae; genus CAG-791. The sequence continues at coordinate 55,629 of JAFRIW010000033.1, read as the reverse complement.
TTTATACATGGCTCTGCGGGTGCCGCTGGCCAAAACCGGCCTTCTGTTCAAGGAGGAATAATTACTGTACAGTTCACTAAATCGCAGTGGGCCCGGCCGGATAATTTTGGAATATTTGAGAATATGGAAGTCCTCCGGAATATGTTAAAATTCAACTCGGATGATAGTTTGTCGATCGTTTTGAAGAGTAACAGATTCCGGAGGATTTTATTATGAGCACTGGAAAAATTGTTGTTGCAATCGGTGCACTGGAAGAAGCTCAGCGTCAGATGATCCGTGAAACCGCCGACGCGTGCGGCCTTCGGGTTGTTTTCTGCGACAGCGCGGAGCAGATCGCCGACGAAGTGCGGGATGCCGAGATCATCTATTCTTATGATTCATCATTGGGCAGACTGGCGCCCGGACTGAAATGGTTCCACGCGGCCTCTGCCGGCGTGGATAATTTTCTGAAGCCCGGGGCACTGCCGGAGGGCTGCCTTCTCTCCAATTCCGCAGGTGCATACGGCGTAGCCGTCTCTGAGCACGGCGTCACCCTGACGCTGATGCTGCTGCGCAGAATTCCTGAATATATGGAAAACGTGCGTCAGCATATCTGGCGCGGGGATCTGCCGGTGAAGACACTGACCGGCAGCAGGATCACCGTTCTGGGAACCGGCGATATCGGCAGCAATTATGCGAAGCGTGTCCGCGGCTTTGAACCGGAGAAGATCATCGGCGTGAACCGCAGCGGAAAAGTGCGGGAAGAGGGCATTTTTGACGAAATCATTCCTCAGGACAGACTGGACGAAGTCCTTCCGGAGACGGATATTCTGTTCATGGCGCTGCCCGGCACGAGGGATACCCTGAAACTGCTGGATGAAAGGAGAATCGCGCTGCTTCCGGAGAGCGCGATCGTTGTCAATGTCGGCCGCGGCAATTCCATCGATCAGGCGGCACTGGTGAAGGCACTGAACGAGGGCAGGATCGCTGCAGCCGGACTGGATGTCTTCGAGGTGGAGCCCATCCCGGAAGGCGACCCGGCGTGGACCGCGAAAAATCTGCTGATCACCACGCACACAGCCGGACAGATGACGCTGGTCAATACCCGGAATAAAAACGCGCAGATGTTTTGTGAGGATCTGAAGAATTATATCGAAGGCAGAACACTCAGACACCTGGTAAACAAGGAGCTGGGTTACTGATACGGATAAAAGACACCGGCCAAGGCCAGTGCCTTTTTCTTTGACCGGGGCAGCCCGGCAGGAACAGAAAAGAAAACAGATTAAGGAGAAATCGGATGGGTGGATTTTTTGCGGCAGCATTGAAGGAAGACTGTGTTTTTGACCTGTTTTACGGAACAGACTACCACTCTCATCTCGGAACCAGACGGGCAGGCATGGCGGTTTACAGCCGCGCCGGATTCAACCGGGCGATTCACAATATCGAAAGCTCGCCTTTCCGGACCAAATTCGAGAAGGATGTTCATGAAATGAAGGGATACATGGGAATCGGATGTATCTCGGACTACGATCCGCAGCCGGTGGTCGTGCGCTCGCATCACGGCACTTACGCGATTGTGACGGTCGGAAAGGTCAACAACACACAGGAACTGCTGGACGAAGTGTTCGGTGAATCCAAACTGCACTTCATGGAGATGAGCGGCGGTGAGATCAACAAGACCGAGCTGGTGGCGGCCCTGATCAATCAGCAGGACAACCTGATTGACGGAATCCGCTACGCTCAGGAGCGCATCGATGGTTCCATGTCCATGCTGATCCTGACGCCGAAGGGCATCTTCTGCGCCCGCGACCGGCTGGGACGCACCCCGATCCAGATCGGCCGCAAGGACGAGGGCTTCTGCGCGAGCTTTGAATCCTTTGCCTATATGAAGCTGGGCTATCACGACTATCATGAGCTGGGCCCCGGTGAGATTACGGTCATCACGCCGGAGGGCATGACGATGCTGGCCAGCCCCGGCCGCAAAATGCGGATCTGCACCTTCCTCTGGACTTATTACGGCTATCCGCCGTCAAAATATGAAGGCGTCACGGTTGAGGGCATGCGCTACCGCTGCGGCGCGGCGATGGCCCGCCGGGATTATCTGACCCGGGAAGATATCGACACCGTGGCCGGTGTGCCGGATTCCGGCATAGCCCACGCCATCGGTTATTCCAATGAGTCCGGTGTGCCTTACTCGAGACCTTTCATCAAGTACACGCCGACCTGGCCGCGCTCCTTTATGCCCACGATCCAGTCCAAGCGGGATCTGATTGCCAAAATGAAGCTCGTGCCGGTCACCGAACTGATCAAGGGGCAGCGGCTCCTTCTGATCGACGACTCGATCGTCCGCGGCACGCAGCTGCGCGAGACGACGGAATTCCTGTATGAGAACGGCGCGGAAGAGGTTCATGTGCGTCCCGCCTGCCCGCCGCTGCTGTTCGGCTGCAAATACATCAACTTCTCGCGGGCGACGTCCGACATGGAGCTGATCGGCCGGCGCGTCATTGCGGAGCAGGAGGGCAGCGAGGTTGTCGAGCGGACCATCCTCGAGGACTACGCCAACCCGGATTCCGAGCGCTACCGCCGCATGGAGGAGCAGATCGGAAAGCAGATGAAATTCACGTCCCTGCGCTACAACCGTCTGGATGACACCGTGGCGGCGACGGGCCTTCCGAAGGACATGCTCTGTACCTACTGCTGGGACGGACAGGAGTAAAAGTAAATCTGAACAGAATACGGAAGATCTGAGAAAATGCGGCAGCTGTCGGAGAAAAATCCGGCAGCTGTTTTTTTTGCCATTATATAGTTGACAATGAGTTTAGTATTAGTATAATTATGTGAGTGCAAACAGAATGTTTAGGAATATTAAACGGACTGGGAGGAAGCATGAATCTTGATCTTTACATCGGAGAAAGGATCCGGGAACTGCGCAATCAGAATGGTCTGACGCAGGAGGAACTGGCGGACCGCACAGAGCTGACCAAGGGCTTTATTTCGCAGCTTGAGCGCGGCCTCTCGTCGGCGTCCGTCGCGACGCTTTCGGATATTGTGACGTGTCTGGGCACGAATCTGTCGGAGTTTTTCCGGGAGGAGCAGGCTCCGCAGATTGTATATAAGGAAGAGGATTATTCCACGAAGATCGACAAGAGCGGAAACGCCATCAAATGGCTGCTTCCCGCGGCACAGCGCCTCTCGCTCGAGCCGATTGAGGTGACCCTGCAGCCCGGAGAAGCGCTCGATCTCGACAAGCCTCATGAGGGCGAGGAGTTCGGCTATGTCCTGGAGGGCACTGCCGAGCTGGTCTACGGAGACCGGACTTATCGGGTGAAGAAGGGCGAGTCCTTCAGTTATAAGGCGGACCGGAACCATTATCTGCAGTGCGCCGGGGCAAAACCTGCCCGGGTTCTGTGGATCAGCAGCCCGCCGAGTTTTTAATGAAGAAAACCAAACAGAGGATGAGTCATGGATACCATTCTGGAACTGCAGAATATCAGCAAAAGCTTTGACGGCAAGACGATCATCAAAGAGCTGAATCTGGAAATCTACAAAAATGAGTTTATCACCCTGCTGGGGCCCTCCGGCTGCGGCAAGTCGACGCTTCTGCGCATTATCGGAGGCTTTGAGACGCCGGATACAGGCCGGGTCCTTTTTGACGGGAAGGACATCACCAATCTCTCTCCCGACAAGCGGCGCCTGCACACGGTGTTTCAGAAATATTCCCTGTTTCCGCATTACGATGTGGCGGACAACATCGCGTTCGGCCTGAAGCTGAAGAAAAAGGACAAAGCTTATATTGAGGACAAGGTGCAGTATGCACTGCGGCTGGTCAATATGGAGGGCTTCGAACACCGCAAGCCCGACTCTCTTTCCGGCGGACAGCAGCAGCGTGTGGCCATTGCCAGAGCCATCGTGAACGAGCCGGAGGTCCTTCTGCTCGACGAGCCGCTCGGCGCGCTGGACTTAAAGCTCCGCCAGGAGATGCAGCGTGAGCTGATGAAGATTAAAAAAGAGGTCGGCATCACCTTCATCTACGTCACGCATGACCAGAGCGAGGCGCTGACGATGTCGGACCGCATTATCGTCATGAACCAGGGCATCATCCAGCAGATGGGCGATCCCAAGAGCATCTATGACGAGCCCCAGAACGCTTTCGTGGCGGACTTTATCGGCGAGAGCAATATCATTGACGGAATCATGCTGCGCGACTATCTCGTGCAGATCCAGGGTGTGGACATTCCCTGCGTGGATATCGGCTTCGCGCCGAACGAAAAGGTGGACGTCGTCATCCGCCCGGAGGATCTGAACATCGTCGAGCCGGGGAGAGGTTTTGCCACAGGGCGCGTCATGGAAGTGATCTATCAGGGCGCCTACTACGACATCCGGGTCTCCTGCGGCGATTTCGAGTGGGCGATCCAGAGCAACAATCCGGCGATGCCCGGCAGCATGGCAGGCCTGTCGATCCTGCCGGAGAACATTCAGATCATGCACAAGCCGCGTTCTTCGGACGAAGAGATTATCGAGAAGAACTGACGCACAGGTCCGGCAAAATCAGGCCGCACGCCGGAATGCCGGCGCCTCGGAACCGGTTGGGGAGAAGAAATGAATCGCAGAAACAGAGAGCTTCTGGCTTCACCTTATTTCATATGGTCCGTCGGTTTCACGGTCATACCGCTGATCGTGATTCTGCGCTATGCGTTTACGAATGCCGGCGGCGCCTTTACCGTCGAAAACATTCTGGCGATCGGGGATTCCATCAACCGGAAAGCCTTCCTGTTTTCACTGGAAATCGCACTGATCTGCACACTGCTGTGTATCCTGCTGGCCTACCCGCTGGTCATGGTGGTCCGGCGCCTGCACATTTCGCGCAGAGCTTTTATGCTGTTTTTCCTGATTCTGCCGATGTGGATGAATTTTATTCTGCGCCTGCTGGCATGGCAGATGATTCTGTCTTCCAACGGCATTCTGAATTTTGCCCTGCAGGCACTGGGCCTGAAGCCCCTTGATATTGCCAACACCTGGACGGCGATTATCATCGGCGTGGTCTACGATTATTTTCCTTTCATGATGCTGCCGATCTTCAATGCGATCGCGGATATACCGGAGGATGTCATTGAGGCGGCCAAGGATCTGGGCGCGGGGCCGCTCACGGTCTTTACCAGAATCATTTTCCCGCTGTCGATTCCCGGACTGAAGAGCGGCATCACGATCGTTTTTGTTCCGTCCATGACGTCCTTCGTCGTCGCGGATATCCTGGGTGGCGGCAAGCTGCAGCTGATCGGTAATATCATCGAGCAGGAATTTACGAGAAGCAGCAACTGGAACCTGGGCTCGGGCCTGTCCGTGGCCCTGATGGTCTTCGTCTTTATCAGTATGGCATTCACGATCAAGGATGATGTCGTGAAAGAAGATTTGGAGCTGGTCTGCGTGGAAGGAACGGAGAAGCCGGGAAGGAGGAAAGCGGCATGAAAGAGCATCTGATCAATTTCATCTGCCGGTTCTACTTCGTGCTGATCATGATTTTCCTGTATATTCCGATCGCTGTCATGATGGTCCTGTCCGTGAACGACTCCCGCTCGCGGGTGGTCTGGGGCGGCTTCACGCTGCGCTGGTACGGACAGCTTCTCACCAACCGGCAGATCCGGGAGGCACTGATCACAACGATCGGACTGGCCTTCCTGTCCTCCGCCATTGCGCTGCTGATCGGCACGGCGGCCGCGTTCGGAATGCACTACATGAACAAGCGGCGGTACGCGGTCATGATGGGCCTGACGAATATCCCGATGCTGAATGCGGATATCGTCACCGGCATTGCGCTGATGCTCTGGTTCATCCGCTTCCTGCCGCTGGGCTTCACGAGCGTCCTGATTGCGCATATTACTTTTAATATTCCATATATCATCCTGGCGGTCCTGCCCAAAATCGAGCAGATGAACATGTCTGTCTACGAAGCCAGCCGGGATCTGGGTGCGACGGCGGCCTACGGCTTTTTCACGACGATTCTTCCGCAGCTTTCCGGCGGTATCCTTTCGGGCTTTTTCATGGCCGTCACAATGTCGATGGATGACTTCATGATCACTTACTTCACCAAGGGTGCGGGCGTCAACACGCTGTCCACCATGATCTACGGAGAGATCCGCAAGGGCATCAAGCCGGAGATGTACGCACTTTCGACCGTGATCTTCACGGCCGTGCTGATTTTGCTTCTGATTGTCAATTACGCGCCTTCCGCGAGAGAGCGCGCGCAGCACAGAGAACTCGCGGAGCGCGAATTGTAATAATCCCCGGAAATCTGCGGGATATTGTTGAAAGAGGAGGATTTACAGAGAATGAACAGGATTATGAGAGCTGGACTGGCACTTGGACTTTCCGTGGTCACGGCACTTTCCGTCATCGGATGCGGAAATGCAGCGGGCGGCGGAAAGCAGACGCTCACCGTATTCAATTACAGTGAATACCTGGATCCGGACGTCATTGATCAGTTCACGGAGGAGACCGGCATCGAGATCAAGTACGAGGAGGCACTGACACCGGAGGATATGTACACAAAGTACAAAGCCGGCGCCATCAGCTACGACCTGCTCTGCACGGCAGACTATATGCTGGCCCGCCTGATCCAGGAGGGAGAGGCACAGCCCATTGACATCAGTTCCTTTGAAAACAAAGACAATATCGGAGAGCGCTACTGGGAGTTCTCGAGAGCCTTTGACCCGGAGAACAAGTACACAGTTCCGCACTTCTGGGGGACCATCGGCATTCTCTATGACACCACGAAGGTGCACGGAGAGATCGACAGCTGGGACGTCCTGTTCAACGGCGAATACGCCGGCGACATCATCATGCAGAACAGTATCCGTGACAGCTTCATGATTACGCTGAAGTATCTCGGATATTCCCTGAATACCACAGATGAAGCGGAGATCCGCGCGGCCTATGAGGCCATGAAGGCACAGAAGCCGGACGTAGAGGCCTATCTGGTCGACGAGGCGAGAGATGAAGTGGTCGCGGGCAACGCCGCCATGGCCGTTGTCTATTCCGGCGAGGCGTATCTCGGCCATCAGTACAATGAAAACCTGCGCTACACGATTCCGAAGGAAGGCTCCAACGTCTGGATTGACTCCTGGATGGTGACGAAGAACTGCAAAAATATGGAGGCGGCGCAGAAGTTCCTGGACTTCCTGTGCAGAGAAGACATCGCGCAGAAAAATTTTGAATATATCTACTACTCGACGCCGAACGAGGCGGTGATCGCCAATCTGTCCGACGAAGAGCGCGCGGATGAGTCCCTCGTTCCGAACATGGACGCGATGCAGAACTGCGAGGTCTGTGTCATGAACGACGAGGCGGCGACCGAGCTGATGAATGAGCTCTGGAAGGAACTGAAGGCGAACTGAAGAGGTATGCCATGGAACTGAGGATCCTGCGGGGAGAAGATTTCGACAGGGAAAACTATCCGGGGGGAGTCCGCGCTTTTCTGGATGACAAAATCATGGGGATGGACCGGGTGGTATATCCCCCCGAATACGCGGGGTGCATTGAAAATATGGATGCCCGCTACCGGAAGAATCCGCGGTCCTTCGTCTGTGTCATGGACGGGGAGAAACTGGCGGGCTATGTCAATTTCTTTCCTGTGAGCGAAGAAATGTGGCAGCGGATCACGGATCCCGCGGCGGACGGGCCCGGCGCAGCCGTTTTCGAGGAGAAGGACGGAAAACTCCTCGAAATGATTCCGGACGACGACATCGGACCGGCGGACGTTCCGGTCTTTGAGCCCGGAAAAGAATACAATCTGTTCATACTTTCTGTTGTTATTGATGAGGCGTATCGGGACTCGGAAGTCTCGCTGCGCCTTTCCGCCGCTTTTATCGAAGCACTGAACGACCTGAAAAGGGACGGGATCGGAATCTCCGCCATTGCCGGCGTCACGATCTCCGAGGACGGCGAAAAGTATGCCAGGACCCGCCTGTTCCGGATTATCCGGGAATGCAGGGACGCGGAACCGGAGGAGAGCGCAGAAAACAGCCGTGTGTACCTGTGCGACGGCCCTTATCTGAAGAAATATCTTCGCAGTGACTATTATCATAAAACCTTCCATGACGATGTGTATCTGCTCCTGCCTTTTGCGGATCACTCGGAAAACCCCAGGATCAACCGCCTGTATGACCATGCGCCTGTCACCGGAAGTGCCGGTATTCCGCTGATCCAGAACTATCTGATGGAGCAGCTGGATTACTGCCGGGACTATGAGTGCCGCAACGAAGCGGCTTCGGAACTGCGGCGCTATTATCTGGGCGAGTTTCTGTTCCTGCACACGATGGACAACTATCTGGATGAAGAGGACCCGGAGGAGGCGCCCTGCATCGTGGGTGAGGAGAAAGTACAGATCTCGATGCTGGCGCACCCGCAGTCCCATATGTATATCCTGATGCTCTTCTTTGAAAACTGCGCGTACTCCACCTCGCAGCTGGAAGATCAGTGCAATCACGGCTATCTGAAGATCCGCAGGCCCGGCTGGAAAAGCATCTGCACCCGGTCAGGCGGAAAAGAGACCTGGAAGCTTTCCGGGGAGGAGTATCTCTCGGGTCTGGAACTGACAAAAGGAGCCTATCACTATGCGCGGCTGGAAGATTTTCTTTTTGAGTCCTTCGGTCTGATCCGGTGCGGACAGGGCAAGAGCCTGGTCTGCATGGATCATCTGCCCAGGCCCCAGCGGGGGAGTCTTGAAGATGATCCGGAAGATAATCCGGACGTCACGGAATATGACGGAAAGAAAATGGCCAGGGAGCTCCTGAACCTTCTGTCCGGCGAAGCATACCTGAGCATGTTCCAGTCTTTCCGCATCGACTGCGAAGGCCTGCGCAGGATGGCCGCGGACAACCTCGCCATTTACGATTACTATGAAGCCTATATGTCGGAACAGGCGATTCTGTTCGTCTATAAGAACAATATTCTGAACCGGACGGATATCCTGGACGAAGATGAACTGTTCGATGAAAACGGAGAAAAACTTCCGGAAGAGGTGCTGCAGACCAAAAAGCGGATCAAGCTGGCTGCCACCTATGTCTTTATCATGGAACTGGTCACCTTCCAGAACACGGCACTCTCCAAGATGACGACGAAGGTCTCCCGGGCGCTGGCCCAGGAGGGAGATGTCTCCTACGAGTATGTCAGCCTCCTGTATCAGGAATTCGCGAGGACCATCAAATTCTGGCAGAGCGATAATTTCAGGTACTACGGAACACAGAAGGAGGCGGAACAGATCCGCCGGGCCTTCGCAAACGAAGAACTGCGTGACAGCTACAATGAGCAGCAGGCTTTCCTCGAGCACATCGTGGAGCTGAAGGTGGCGCAGAACGACCGGCGCAACGGCAATATCATCAACATTGTCGCGATTATTCTGGCGGTCTTTCAGGTGCGCGATTACATCGTGGAGCTTCTGGCCCGCTTCTACGGGAAGATCGATGTTCCCGCGGAAGCAGCCGGGGACACCTTCAACACCGCTGTGTTCGGGTTCTTTATCCTTACACTGGTTATCATGTATGTCCTGCGGGGCAAAAACTACTATTATCGCAGCAGACGTCTGAGGGGGACGGAATCAGATGAGCGGGAAACAGAAACATCCGAAAAATAAGGAGAAGAGCTGGATCCGCCTGGTTGCGGAGCCGCAGCTTGAAAATGAGATCGACGAGATGGAAACCGCAGTGGAGGATCACGCCAGGGAATCCGCGAGGCGCCGCCGGCACGCGGTCTGGGGGAATCGGACGCTCTGGTTTGTCGCGCTGACGGCCATCGCCATCGCGCTGTCCTATGTCGTCCTGCTGCGGATGCCGGAGGGCGGTGAAGTGACCTTCCTGAGCATGCTGGTGGTCTGTCTGATCGGCTATATTCTCGGGCCCGCGGAAGGAATCTGCGGCGCGGCGATTTTCGGGCTGATTAAATATTTCATCGACTACGGGATGGTGCAGACCAATTTTGCCGAGCTGTGTGATTACCTGGTCGGCTATCTTCTGCTTGGAATCTGCGGTGTTCTCTTAAGTATTCAGATACAGTCGGGGCGCAAAAGCCGGTTCGTGTTCGGGATCCGTTCCGCCATGACCATTGCGGTCCTTCTGCGCTTTCTGGAAAGTGTCTGGAATTATCTGTATTTCTACCCGGCGGCCGGGATGAGCTTCGCACAGCAGCTGAAGGAAGCCGTCGTATACTGCAGCATCTATATTTTCCCGGAGCTGGTGTTCTCACTGGCGGTCCTGAGCATTCCGGCGGTGATGAATGCCATCCAGTTCCTCCGGATCATGGCCAATGAAGACTACGCGGAAAGGTACGATTACTACTGATGCAGGAAGCGTTTGAGAGAACCGCCCTTTTACTGGGCGAGGAAAAACTGGAGAAGCTGGCGGGCTCCCGGGTCGCTGTTTTCGGCGTCGGCGGCGTCGGCGGCTATGTGGTGGAAGCGCTCGCGCGCGGCGGCATCGGCGCGCTGGACCTGATCGACAATGATGTGATCTGCCTCTCGAACTTAAACCGGCAGATCATTGCGCTGCATTCCACGATCGGTATGGCCAAGGTGGACGCGGCGGCGCAGAGAATCGCCGATATCAATCCGGAGTGCACCGTCCGCCGGCACAAGTGCTTTTATCTGCCGCAGACCCGGGTGGAGTTCGATTTTGCCTCCTATGACTATGTCGTCGATGCCATCGACACCGTGACCGCCAAGATCGATCTGATTCTGGCGGCAAAAGAAGCGGGCGTCCCCGTCATCAGTGCGATGGGGTGCGGGAACAAGCTGGACCCGACCCGGTTTGAAGTCGCGGATCTTTCGGAAACCACGATGGACCCGCTCGCGCGCGTGATGCGCAGAGAACTGAAAAAACGCGGCGTCCTGCATGTCAAAGTGGTCTATTCGAAAGAACCGGCGATCCGTCCGCGGGAAGAAGGACGCACGCCCGGCTCGGTTTCTTTTGTGCCGTCCGCGGCGGGACTCGTGATCGCGGGGGAAGTGATCAGGGATCTGTGCTATAATTAAATATAATTTTCGAAAATAAATATTAAGGGGGACCGGAATATGCTGGAGGAACTGAAACAACAGGTTTACGAAGCGAACATGCTGCTGCCCAAGTATCACCTTGTGACATTCACCTGGGGGAATGTCTCGGGGATCGACCGGGAGAGCGGCTTTTTTGTCATCAAGCCCAGCGGTGTGGATTATGAGGAACTGACGCCGGACGCCATGGTCGTGGTGGATCTGGACGGAAAGGTCGTGGAAGGGCAGTATCGTCCGTCCTCCGACACCGCCACGCATGTGGAACTGTACAAGGCGTTTCCGAACATCGGCGGCGTCGTTCACACGCACTCGCCCTACGCGACGAGCTGGGCGCAGAGCGGACGCGATATTCCCTGTTACGGGACGACGCATGCAGATTATTTCTACGGACCGATCCCGTGTCTTCGCTGCCTGAACGAAGAGGAAATCGCGGAGGCTTATGAGGAGAACACAGGGCATCTGATCGTCAATGAATTCGCGCGGCTCGGAAAGGACTACGAGGCGGTGCCGGCGGTTCTGTGCAAGAACCACGGTCCGTTCTGCTGGGGAAAAGATGCGTTCGAGGCGGTTCACGGCGCAGTGGTTCTGGAGGAAGTGGCCAAAATGGCGATGTGGACCGAGTCCATTCAGCCGACCGTGCAGCCCGCTCCGCAGGAGCTGCAGGACAAGCACTATTACAGAAAGCACGGAGCCGGCGCCTATTACGGACAGAAATAAGCGGATATGATAAGATAATAGAGCAGGATAATCTGCAAGGAGGGTGCAATGGAACAGAAATTTTATATCTGCAGAGGCTGCGGCAAAATCATTCAGATGATCCAGGGAAGTGCCTGCCCCACAAAGTGCTGCGGCGAGCCGATGGAGGAGCTGATCCCGGGGACCAGCGACGGCGCACATGAAAAGCATGTCCCGGTCTTCTCCGTGGAAGGAAACATCGTGAAGGTACAGGTCGGTGAGGTGACACATCCGATGATGGATGCGCACTATATTCAGTGGATCCAGCTTCAGACAAATCAGGGCATTCAGAGAAAGAATCTGACGCCGCAGGATGAGCCGAAGGCCGAATTTGCACTGACGGACGGCGAGCAGGTCGAGGCGGTCTATGAGTACTGCAACCTGCACGGACTGTGGAAGGCAGAGTAAAGAAGTTTACGCAGACAGGATCTGAAGACACTCAGCGGGAGGATAAAAGCAGCATGAAAGAATTAAGGGATTATGTACTGACGATTCCGGATTTCCCGGAGCCCGGCATCATGTTCCGGGATATTACGACCGTGATGAAGGACGCGGACGGTTTAAAGCTCGCGATTGACACCATGCAGGATCTGGTGAAGGATCTGGATTTTGACGTGGTGGTCGGCGCGGAGGCGCGCGGCTTCTGCTTCAGTGCGGCGATTGCCTACAACATGCACAAGCCGCTGGTCCTGATCCGGAAAAAGGGAAAACTGCCCCGTGAGACCGTCTCCGTCGATTATGATCTGGAATACGGCAAGGCGACCATGGAAATTCACAAGGACGACATTCTGCCGGGTCAGAAGGTCCTGATTGTCGACGATCTGATCGCGACCGGCGGCACTACCAAGGCCATGATCAATCTGGTGGAGCAGCTTGGCGCACAGGCAGCCGGCGTGGTGGTCATGATGGAACTCAAGGGCCTGAAGGGCCGCGAATTCATCAGCCCCTGCCCGCTGTTTTCGGCGATTTCCTACGAGGGCAAGTAAGAGGGAGCGGTAAGAATCCCCTCGACCGGAGGAGCGCATGATCACTGTGCTGGCGATCGGATCAAACAAAGATGACTCGTTTCGGAAAATAGAGGCAGAGTACCTGAAAAGGCTCTCTGCCTTTTGCCGGATTCAGGTGACGGAAGTAAAGGATGAGCCGAATCCGCATCCGGGAAGAGAAAAGGAAGAGCAGATCGTCATGGAGAAGGAAGGCGGGCGGGCGCTTTCAAAGATCAGCCCGGCGGATTTTGTAATTCTTCTCGATCTGCACGGAAAACAGCTGGACTCGCCGGATTTTGCCCGCAGGCTCACTGAATGGCATGAGACAAAAACGAATCTGGTCTTCGTGATTGCCGGATCTCTGGGTCCGTCCGCGGCGCTGGTGCGGCGCGCGGATTTCAGATGGAAGCTCTCTGATCTGACCTTCACGCATCTGATGACCAGAATGCTGGTGCTGGAACAGATCTACCGCGGCTTTATGATCAGCAGCGGCAGAACATATCACAAGTAAAAGAAGAGGTGACGGCAGTGCAGACACCAATTGATTTCGGAAAAGAATTTCTCGAGGATTTTTACAGGCAGCGGGATGTTGAGAAAAGCGCGGCTTATTTCGGCGAGGATGTGATCTGGGTGAGTCCCACTTCCATCCATCACTTTATGACGCACAAGGAGATCGAGGAATATATTGCCGAGAATATCAAGGGAAATCCGGAGCCGCATAAGGTCGATATTATCTCGATCAAGCGCGCGGTGACCACCGGGCCTGTCAACAATATCACCTATGAACTGAATCTGATTCCGCGCGAGGTGGAAAACAGCCTCTACCTCCGCTGCATGATGTCCATCTATAAAAACGGGCTTTCTTCCCAGGTGATCGCAGCCCTGCATGTCTCGGGGCAGCATCAGCAGACCAAGGCCAGGATGGAGCAGGAGCTGCAGGGCTTAAAGGACCAGCTGGCACAGACCCGGGCGGAATATGAGGAACAGACGCAGGAGTCCGAGCGGCTGCGGGAGGAGTCGGACCGCGCACTGCAGGAGCAGGCGGACCGGGCGGAAGAAGTAATTCAGAAGCTGAAAGAAGCCGCCGAGGAGCAGGCCGGCACGATCCGCGGTCTGATGCAGGATGTGCAGACGCTCCGGGAAGCGGGCGAGCGGTCGGCGCGGGATGCGGCGGCGGAAATTGCCCGGATCACGCAGACGGCAGTCGAGCGGGAAGCCGCCCTTCAGGAAGAGGCGGCGGCCCGTGAGGAAGCAATTAAACAGGAATCGCAGAAGTACGTGGACGGCCTGTGCCGCAGCTACGACGAGCGCATCGACAAGATGCAGCAGGATTTTGATCAGAAGGAGCGGGAGTTCGACGAGGAGCTGCGCAAGACGAAAGTCCGTCTGCAGGAGACGCAGATGGCGGTGGAAGCCCGTGATAACGAGAACAAGCGTCTCGAGGCCATCCGCAGCGAGGAGAGAAAGCGCGAGCAGGCCGCGATCGACCAGCTGAAGGCGGAGTCGGAAGTGGACCGCAAGGCGCGCACCAAGACGATGCAGCGTATGATGGCGGGTGTGCGCGGTGTCGTGGGCAATTCCCTGGACCTGCAGGCGATGCTGGACGACGTGGCGGCGATCGGCGAAGCGGCCTACAGCCACAGCGGGCTTCGGAGCGAGGAATTCTCACTGGATTCCTGCATGGCGACCGTGCGCCGTCTGACCAAGGCAAAATGCCGCGCGCGGGGACAGATTTTCAATTACAAAAAGGCACCGCATATGCCGGAGCGCTTTGTCGGAGACAAGGCAAAGCTCCAGCTGGTGCTGCTGAACATTCTGGAAAATGCGGTGGAGAATACCTTTGAAGGCGGGACCGTCACCCTTTCCTGCAGCGCAGACGCGCCGGTGCGGGATAAGGTCTACGCACACTTCACGGTGGAAGACACAGGAGACGGAATTGCGGAAGAGGATCTGCTGACCATCTTCGACAACCCGACGGGCGATCTGGCGATCAGCAAAGAACTGGTCCGCCGCATGGGCGGCGGCATCCAGGTCAGGACGCACGCCGGCATGGGGACAGCTTTTGAAATTACAGTCCTGCTCAGGTGTGCAGGAGCGTCACACGACTTCCGTTGACTTCGACGGAGTGAATTTCCCGGTTGAGATAGACGGAGAAGCGGGTCACGCCGCTCTTGCGGATGCTCGCGCCGAGGTTGGGATTCATTTCCTCGAGCTCGGCCTTGAGATCATTGATATCCATCTCTGTGGTCTGGTGGCGGGCAAAGATCCGCTGAATCTGTCTCTCGATCTCGCTGTCGCCCGTGGTCTTTAAGGAGACATAGACGGAGTTGTCGCGGTTGACGACCTGCAGAGAGTCAAAGTCCTTGAGATATTCCGACAGCTTGGAGTAGTGATAGTTCCGGATATCAAAATCCGGGAAGATGGTGACCAGGCGGGAGCCGATCTCGCCGAGGCCGGTCTCACGGCCCTCCGCGCTGTTGTCGGTGATCATCTTGATGATCGCGTTTTCAATATCCTCTTTACTGGTGAAATCCTCGGAATCGGAATCCTCATCGGGATCCTGGGAGAAGGCCGGTTCCGAAGCGGGCGCAGGCGCGTCCGCCTTTTTCTTTTTCGCGGCCTTGCTGTCCTTATTGTCCTTGCTCTTTTTTGCAGCGCTCTGCTGGGCGGAAGCTCCCGCTTTCTTGTTTCCGGCAGCGGGCTCTTCTTCCTCTTCCTCCGTGCTGGAGTTGTCGATGACATCCAGGAAGATGAAGCGCTCACAGGAGACACGGAAGGACTGAGGCGTCTTCTTCTCGCCCATGCCGATGACGATCTTGCCGGCCTCCCGCAGTCTGGTCGCGAGTTTGTTGAAGTCGCCGTCGCTGGAGACGATGCAGAAGCCCTGGACCTCGCCGGTGTAGAGAATGTCCATGGCGTCGATGATCAGACCGATGTCGGATGCATTCTTGCCCGGCGTGTTGTTGGGCTGCATCACCGGTGTGAGGGAATAGCGGGAGGACTGCTTCATCCAGCTGTGCAGCCGGTCCTGCGACCAGTCGCCGTACATCCGGCGCACCGTGATTTTGCCGTATTTTGACAGTTCACTGAGAATCAGCGAAATATATTTGGCGCTGATGTTGTCCGCGTCAATGAGTAATGCGATATTAATATCTTCCATAAAAATCCTTTCGAGTTTAAGTGGATCATCGGGCAAACCCCCGCAGAAACAGAGCCGGTGCCGGAAGGCAGCATGCTGAAAGATGCAGGAATGATGGATGATCCGTGGGCTTGTCTGTGGTATAGTATATAGGATTTTACTGTTGTTTGCACGGGAGAATTCAAGCCGTCTGCAGGGAAAACCTGAAGGAGCAATAAGATGAAGAAACTGATTTCCTGGAACGTGAACGGGCTGCGGGCCTGTGTCGGGAAGGGCTGTTTTTATGAGTTTATGAATGCGGAGAACCCGGACGTGATCTGCCTGCAGGAAACCAAGCTGCAGCAGGGACAGATCACCATGGATCTGCCGGAGTACCATGAGTACTGGAACTGCGCCGAGAAGAAGGGTTATTCGGGCACGGCCATCTTTACGAAGGAGGAGCCGCTTTCTGTCACCTATGGCCTCGGCATTGAGGAGCACGACCACGAAGGCCGGGTGATCACGGCAGAATATCCGGATTACTACCTGGTGACGGTCTATGTGCCCAACGCGAAGGAAGACCTCTCGCGCCTTGCTTACCGGATGACCTGGGAGGACGCGTTCCTCGCCTATATCAAGGAGCTGGAGAAGACAAAACCCGTGATCTACTGCGGCGACCTGAATGTAGCCCACAAAGAAATTGACTTAAAGAATCCGAAGAGCAACCGGGGCCACGCCGGCTTTACCGATGAAGAGCGCGGGAAAATGGAGATTGTGCTCTCCAGCGGGCTGATCGATACCTTCCGCTATTTCTATCCGGATAAAGAGCAGGTTTACTCCTGGTGGTCCTACCGCTTCCGGGCGAGGGAAAACAACGCTGGATGGCGCATCGACTATTTTGTGACCTCCGAGGCACTGAAGGAGCGCCTGAAAGACGCATTGATTTACACGGACGTGATGGGATCGGATCACTGCCCCGTCGGTCTGATGATCGAGTAGGCAGGCAGAACGCAAACAGCGGGCTGACAGAAAGAAGAACAGAATGCATTGGTAAAATGCATTCTTATTATGAAACACAGGTAACACAGGAAAGGCAGGTAGAACATAATGGCACAGACACCACAGGATGACAATTTCGGACACAAGCACATGGATCCGCCGAAGGCAAAACACCCTTCGCAGCCGGCAAACGAGAAGATTGAAAACAATCCGGGAACGCACGTAAAGAAGCTGATCGCCGTGATTTCCGGTAAGGGCGGCGTTGGCAAATCCTCCGTCTCCGCGCTCTGCGCGCTGCATGTGATGAAAAAGGGTCTGCGCACGGCGATTCTCGATGCGGACATCACCGGCCCGAGTATTCCGAGAATGTTCGGTCTGGGTCCCGCGGACATCCGCGCAGATTCGCAGTATCTGTATCCGGCACAGTCTGCGACGGGCATTAAAGTCATGTCCATGAACCTGCTAATGGAGAAAGAGGAACAGCCGGTGGTCTGGAGAAGTCCTGTGATCACGGGCGCCATGCGTCAGTTCTGGACCGACGTCGTCTGGGGCGACGTGGACTATATGTTCGTCGATATGCCGCCGGGAACCGGCGACATCCCGCTGACACTTTATCAGGCTTTCCCGCTGGACGGCATCATCATTGTCGCTACGCCGCAGGAGCTGGTTGAAATGATCGTGCAGAAGGCGGTCAACATGGCCAGAATGATGAACATTCCGATCCTCGGCCTGATTGAAAACATGAGCTGGATGCCCTGCCCGCACTGCGGGGAGAAGATCTATCCCTTCGGCGAGAGCGGCATCGACGAGATCGCAGCGAAAGAGAATCTGCCGGTACTCGCCAAGCTTCCGATCGACTCAGCGCTGGCAAAAGCCTGCGATGAGGGCACAGTCGAGTATTATGAAGGCGCGGATCTCTCCGGCCTCGACGCCGTGCTGTAAGGCCTGCGCCAAAGAATGTTTCAAACAGGTTCACACCAGGGAGTGTGCCAAATAGTCTGACTAGATGGCTTTTTGACTGATTTTGTGATACAATAATATGTCAGAAAGCTCGTAATCATGACAGCAACGAAAACAGTTCGCTTCGTATTCGCAGCGGACTGTTTTCTTTTATGCACGGATCCCGGCAGTGAGAACGCCGGGCGTTTTGGAAAGGGATGAAGGAAAAGAAATATGTGGAAAGAAGGAGACCACGTACTGCACGGATCGGACGGAGTCTGTGTGATTAAAGGGGTGCAGAATCTGGATCTGATGGGAGATGGTGAAGAAGAATATTATATCCTGGAGCCGCTGTACGCAAGAGGCGTCACGGTTTATGTCCGGACGGATGCGCCGGAGGAAAGCCTGAAAAAGCCGATGAACCGGCAGGAAATCGAGCAGATGATCGGGAAGATTCCCGAATACGAGATGAACTGGATCAGCAATGAGCGGGAGCGGCAGGATACGCTGGGACGTATGCTGCGGGACGGAGAACTGGAGGATTTATTCCGGGTTGTGGCTGTGCTGTACAGGCAGAGGCAGGATCTGGTTCACCGCGGAAAAAAGCTGCGCTCGAGTGACGAGCAGTTCCTGATGCGGGCGGACAGCCGGATCAACCGGGAGCTGGCTTACGGCATCGGCATTGCTCCGGAAGAGGTGCCGCAGTTTATCCGCGACCGGGTTCAGAAAGTACAGCAGTAAATGAAATACCGACATCTTGACTGCTTTTGCATAATGTAATAGCGTAAAAGCAGGAGGGTAGAACTATGAGCGATTATTTCGGCAAGGACACTTTTAAACTTGGTTTCGGACTGATGCGTCTCCCGAAGCTCGCAGACGGCGTCTCGATTGACGTGGAGCAGGTAAAGGAGATGGTCGACCTGTTCATCGCGGCGGGCGGGACCTATTTTGACACAGCATTTGTTTATGACGGCGGCGGCTCTGAGATCGCGGCGGGCGAGGCACTCGTAAAGCGCTACCCCAGAGAGAGCTATACGTTGGCAACAAAGCTCAACGCACGCGTCGCGGAGAACGCAGAGGCGGCCAGACAGCAGCTGATGACCAGTCTCGAACGCACAGGGGCGGGATATTTTGACTATTATCTGCTCCATGCGATGAACCGCGACAATGCGAAGAAGTATGAAGAATACGGGATCTGGGATTTCGTGAAGGAGATGAAGGAGAAGGGGCTGATCCGGCACTACGGCTTTTCCTTCCACGATTCCCCGGAGGTACTCAACGAGCTCCTGACGAAACATCCGGACGCGGAGTTTGTCCAGCTGCAGCTGAACTACGCGGACTGGAACAATCCGAATGTGCAGTCGAGAGCCAACTATGAGATGGCGAGAAGCCACGGCAAGTCCATCACGGTCATGGAGCCGGTCAAGGGCGGCGCGCTGGCTAATCCTGTAGAATCCGTTGCACGGATCTTCAAAGAGGCGGATCCGGACGCTTCCTACGCTTCCTGGGCGATCCGCTATATCGCATCTCTCGACGGCATCATCACGGTGCTTTCCGGTATGTCCAACGTGGCACAGATGAAGGACAACCTCTCGTACATGAAGGAATTCAGACCGATGAACGAGGCGGAACAGGAGACAATCCGCAAGGCACAGGAAGCGCTTGCCAGCATTCCGACCATCGCCTGCACAGCCTGTCATTATTGCACCGAGGGCTGCCCGATGCAGATTCCGATTCCGGAAATCTTCGCAGCCCGCAACAAGCAGCTGATGTTCAATCAGATCGAACAGGGAAGAAACGATTACAACCGCGTCGTAAACGGCGTCGGCAGCGCGGCAGACTGCATCCACTGCCTGCAGTGCGAAGGTGCCTGCCCGCAGAAGCTCCCGATCACTCAGTACCTCGAGGAGATCGCGGAGGTCATGGCCTGATTAAACGGAACAGAATGAGCCCAGTTACAGCGTGAAACCGGCGGCTCTCACATCTTTCGGTACCTTCTCCGGTACTGAAGCGGTGTGAGAGCCGTTTTCTGTCTGAAGACCCGCTCAAAATAGGTCACGTTGCCGAACCCGGTCATATCGGAAATAGACGTGATGTCCGTGTCGGAGTGGGTCAGCAGTTCCTGTGCCCGCCGGACCCGGACAAAGGTAAGATAGTCGATAATCGAAAAACCGGTGACGCGCCGGAATATCCTGGTCATATAGGCTTTACTGAGATAAAAGCGCTCTGCCAGCTCGTCCAGACGGATCTGGGAGGAGGAGTTCTGCTGCAGATATTGTGCAATAGCGTCGACCCGGCTGTAAATGCTGTCTTTCTCCGCTGCCAGCGGGCTGTCCGGCACGGACTTCCAGTTACTGCGTCCGGCTTCATCGACCCTTTGTGCGAAGTGCACAAGCAGAGCGAGAGAAAGCAGATGCGCTGTGGCATTCTTATGTGAGGAGTGGGAGCCGATGACAGTCTTGAGCTGTGAAAGAAGACGGAGAATCTCATCCCATTCCGCCTCATCAAAGGTGACTGCCGTGCCGTACTGGCCGGCGAAAGCCTCGAAACCCTCATACCCCAAATCCCGCAGAACCCGGTCATAGGGTTCCTTTTCGTACTGGAGCAGAAGCCGGTGATGCTCCGGGACATCCCCGGGCATGCTGGTCTGATGAATCAGGCCGGGACGGATCAGTATGGCTGTGCGGGGACGCAGCAGAAAGGTCTCCTGCTCCACAAAATAGTAGCGCGCACCGTCCAGCAGAAAATACAGTTCGATTGATTCGTGGAAATGGCCGCCCTGCATCGAGAAGTGTACCCTGCGCAGGACTTCTTCGACAAAGAGCCCCGGAATCGTTTCGGAATACAGGGTTCGGACGCTGGCTGTGTCCGGACTATCATTCTGTACAGTGATCATTTCATTCCTCTTTTTGATATCAACGAGTAGCCGATCCGATAAAAAACAGGAAAACAGAGCGCTCCTGTATAAGATATTGTACACTGATTCCTGTAAAGTAAAAGAGAAAAGTAAGGACACACAGCAGAAACTGATCTATCACAATGTATTGGTTCAATGAACCGGAGGGAAAAATGAAGTACGAGAATAATAAGGTAAAAGACATCAACATCGCATATATCGGCGGCGGTTCCCGCGGCTGGGCGTGGACCTTCCTGACAGATCTGGCTCTGGAAGAGCAGATCAGCGGAACCATCCGTCTTTACGATATTGATGAGAAAGCGGCACAGGCCAACGAGACCATCGGCAATCACCTGATGAGCCGGACTGAGGCAAAAGGCGACTGGAAGTTCGAGGTCAGTCCGAGTCTGGAGACAGCCCTGACCGGCGTCGATTTCATCGTCATCTCCATCCTGCCCGGCACCTTCGATGAAATGGCTTCCGACGTGCATCTGCCGGAGCGCCTGAACATCTGGCAGTCCGTCGGCGATACAGCGGGACCGGGCGGAATCATCCGCGCACTCCGGACAATCCCCATGTTTGTGGAGATCGCCGAGGCCGTGAAGAAATATGCACCCAATGCCTGGGTAATCAATTACACAAATCCGATGTCCCTGTGTGTCAAGACCCTGTATCACACTTTCCCGGAAATCAAAGCTTTTGGCTGCTGCCATGAAGTGTTCGGCACCCAGAAGGTTCTGAAGGGCATCTACGAAGCGCAGACCGGCGACAAGGTAGAAGACTGGCATGAAATTCTTGTCAACGTGCTCGGCATCAACCACTTCACCTGGTTCTCCGCCGCTTCCTATAAGGGTGTCGATCTGTTCCCGGTCTATGAGAGCTATATCCGCGATCACTTCGAGGAAGGCTTCCAGCTGGAGAATGAGAATTGGATGAATTCCGTCTTTACCTGCGCACACCGCGTCAAGATGGACCTGTTCAATCGCTACGGCTGGATCGCAGCGGCAGGCGACCGGCATCTCGCCGAGTTTATGCCCGGCGACGAATACTTAAAGGACCCGGAGACCGCAAAATCGTGGAAGTTCGGTCTGACCAGTGTTGACTGGAGAAAAGAAGACCTGGAGAAGAGACTGGCCCGCAGCGCAAGACTGGCAGCAGGCGAGGAGGAAATCAATCTTGAGCCTACCGGTGAGGAAGGCATCCTGCTGATCAAGGCACTTTGCGGTCTTTCGAGATTCGTCAGCAATGTCAACATCCCCAACACAGCGCTGCAGATCCCGAACCTGCCGGCAGAGGCAGTTGTCGAAACCAATGCGGTCTTTGAGCGCGACCACATCTATCCGATTCAGGCAGGCGCACTGAAGGAAGACATCCGTGAGCTGATCATGCCGCATGTGGAGAACCATGAATACACACTGGAGGCGGCTCTGAACTGCGATGAAGAAGCAGTTGTCAAAGCTTTTATGAATGATCCGAACGTGAAAGCCAAGTGCACGGATGAGAAGGAAATCCGCAGCCTGGTGCATGACATGATTCAGAATACCATCGAGTATCTGCCCGAGGGCTGGAAAAAGGCATAATTCCGTCTGTAATTTCCATAAATCTTTTTCACAGAGAGCGGAAAGGGAGTGGTCGCAGGATCGCTCCCTTTTCGTTATAATAGTAGGAGCACACCGATGGACAGATGTGTGCAATGCAGAGCATCAGGAAGGCTTTACGGAAATGAAGAAGGTTTTACTGCTGGTTAATGCATCTGCGGGTATCACCCAGATGGCATATAAGACATACGATGTCATTGAAACACTGGCGAGGGGCGGATACGAGGTGACAGTCTATCCGGTTCTGCCCGCCGAGGGACTGGTCTCCGAGGATATCATTGCGGACAGCGATCAGAATTTTGATCTGATTGCCTGCTGCGGAGGTGACGGAACGCTGCACCACGTCATCAACGGCATTATGCAGACGTATCCGCAGGAGAGCCGGCCGCAGATCGGATTCATTCCGACAGGCAGCACCAATGATTTTGCCAAAAGTCTCGGGATTCCGTCCGAAGTGGGCGGCGCCGCCGTCAATCTGGTGCGGGGCGTCCCGTTTGCCTACGACGTGGGCAGTTTCAATGAACAGTATTTCAATTATGTCGCAGCCTTCGGCGCCTTTACCGCGATCACCTATTCCACGGATCAGAATTTCAAGAATGTTCTGGGTCATGCGGCTTATGTTCTGACCGGCATCAGCCGTCTGCAGGAAAATGTGACCTACAAGTGCCACATGAAAATTGAAGCGGACGGAGTCCGGCTGGAAGATGACTATATTTTCGGCGCGATTTACAACGCAACTTCGGTGGGCGGCTTCAGTCTGCGCAACGCGATGAATGTCCGTCTGGATGACGGCAAATTCGGACTGATTCTCATCAAAGCCCCTGAAAATCTTCAGGACGTGGGTCAGATCGTCCAGGCCCTGATGGATCCGAATCTGGACAGCCCCTACGTCTCCAGCTTCGACGTGGAGCATGTAAAGCTGATCCCGGACCGCAGCGCCGCGTGGACGCTGGACGGCGAGGCCGGCGGCGCGCCGGAGACGGTGGAGATCAGCGTGCAGAAAAAAGCGCTCTCGATTCTGATTCCGGAACGGAAATACAGGAGTCTTATCGATGCGCAGGATCAGGAAGAGGAAAGTGAACAGAAGTGAATGAAAACGGAATGTAAATGACGGAAATGATCCGGAGGCTCAGCCCCGGATCATTTTTCTGTACTGACTGGGCGTCATGCCTTTTTCTCTTTTAAACAGCCTCGTGAAATAGGTCACGTCCGGAATCCCGCAGGCGGCAGCGACCATTTGGATCTGCATATTCTGGGAATTGAGCAGGAAGATGGCCTGGTCGATCCGCCGGGAATTGATAAAGGATGTGAGTGGCGTGCCGGTCTCTTTGGTGAACAGAGAGGACAGGTAGGTCCGGTTCAGCTTCAACTGCGCAGCAATCTGCGAGAGTGTCAGATCCGGATCACTTAAGTGCTGACTGATATAGTTGATGGTGTCGGCAATGATCGGCGTATAATGCTCCGTGCTGCTCGAGCGGACCAGCAGACAGTACCTGCGGATCATCTCCCGGCTGACCTCCCGGTCTTCTTCCAGAGAAGTCATTTCTTCAATGCGCAGTGCCTGACGTCTGGACAGTTCATCCAGATAAACCGGATGAACACCGCCGCGCTGGGCTCCTTTGCGGCAGAGCGTGTTCAGGATAATCATATAGTTCTTCCGGCTGCGCAGTGCGGAGGATGCGCGGTTGTCCAGACTGCCGAAAGCCGAATCACCGCTGCATCTGACGGCTCCGTCCAGATCTCCGCGGGCAATGCAGTCCATCATTTTTTCTTCGATCTCATAGCGCCGCTCCAGCTGCCGCACGGCGTTGTCGGTGAATTCGACAGAGGAGACAGCCGGGTTGAAGCTGCTTGCAGCTTCCTTCCGCTGCGAGAGAGTCCGGATGGAAAAATGCCCCGGTCCGTACAGTGCATCTCCCAGACTTGCGGCAAAAGGCTCGAGAAGATCTTCCTGATTGATCATCGGAAGCGTGGAG
This sequence comes from Lachnospiraceae bacterium, assembly GCA_017432565.1. Lineage (GTDB taxonomy): Bacteria > Bacillota > Clostridia > Lachnospirales > Lachnospiraceae > CAG-791. The sequence continues at coordinate 31,365 of JAFRIW010000033.1, read as the reverse complement.
TAATACTGACTGAGTGCGGTGAGATAGGCAGGAGGCATGGACAGGCGCTGAATCAGACTCTGGATGGATGTGATATTCGGCACGGAGGTCAGGAACGGGCCTGCCAGGAAGATCAGCGGGGTTTCCTGTCCCGGAACCGGGAAAAACAGATAATGACATTCATACCGGTCCACGGAAAAATAGATCAGATTCCGATTGAAAAAATCCGGGTCGAGTCCCTTGAACTGCGAGACGCTCTCCACTGTCGGATCGGCGAGCATGCGGCGAAGTCCCAGATCAATCTGTTCATTCATCGGATGATAAAAATCGATCAGCCTGTTATTCAGGTTCAGGCGGCTGAAATAGCCGCTGGCAAGCTGCAGAATCGGATTGTTCAAAGGCACCTCCCTGATCACTTTGATGAAACCGGACAATATTTTTGTTTTATCGGACAATTATCATTTTACACCGGAAAAACCTGAAAATCATCCGGTAAAAGACAAATATTATCATACCGGGCAATCTGAGAAAAAGATACTATAAAATCAGGAAAAATGAGGGGCTCTGCCGTGCGGCAGAGCGCAGAGAGAAAGGAGCAACTAAATGAGCAATACATCCAAGTATGATGTCGGTAACGGCATCCACCGCGTGCCGCTGTGGCGTATCTACGGATATGTTCTGAACAACACGGCGACCAACCTGTACCTGTTCATGATGAGCTTTATCGCATACTTTATCACCGGCTGGGTAGGCCTCGGCGTGGTGCTGGCGGGAAGCTTCTCCATGATCATGAGAATCTGGGACGGCGTCACAGACCCGTTCATCGGTTACATTGTTGATAAGACAGACGGAAAATTCGGTAAGAACAGACCTTTCATGGTCATCGGCAACATTATTCTGTTTGTCTGCAGCTTCCTGATGTTCTTCATCGTGCCGAAGATGCCGGAAGGCGGAGTCAGAGTCATCGCTTTCATCCTGATCAACGCTCTCTATTACATCGGCTACACCTTCCAGTGCGTCGTAACCAAGTCGGCGCAGAGCTGCGTCACCAACGACCCGAAGCAGCGCCCGCTGTTCGCGGTTTTTGACGCCATCAACAACATGATCCTGTTCACCGGCGGCCAGGTGCTGATGTCCTCCTATCTTGTTCCGAAGTATCAGGGCTTCAATACCAGCCTCAGCCTGTATCACGAGATGTGGGCACTGTTTGCGATCCTGTCCGCCATCTTCACCTGCATCGCGGTCATTTCCATCTGGCCGAAGGACCAGACCAAGTATTACGGAACCGGCAAGCCGCAGATGGTTACCTTCAAGGATTACTTCGAAGTCATCAAGAACAACAAGGCAATCCAGATGCTGGTCGTCTCCGCTTCCACCGATAAGCTGGGAAGCGCGGCGAGAACGTCCGTCGTTACGGTTATCATGTATGGTATTGTTGTCGGAAATTACGCACTGTCCGGCGGCTTCCAGATCTATACCACGATCGGCAATGTGCTCTTCATTATCCTCGGTATCGGTGTCATCGCAACCAGGTTCGGTCAGAGAAGAGCGATGATCCTCTCCAGCTGGATTGCACTGGCCGGCAACATTCTGATGATTCTGCTGTGGATGTTCGGAGATCCGAAGAGCCTGAACCTGCCCGGATACGAAGGTTTCCACGGCTTCACGTTCTTCACCATCGCACTGTTTGTCCTGACGGTTGTGACCGGCGGCTTCCAGCAGGTCGCTTCCAACATCGTTATTCCGATGACTGCGGACTGCGCGGACTATGAGACCTATCGTTCCGGCAAGTATGTTCCGGGCCTGATGGGAACGCTGTTCAGCTTCATCGATAAGATGGTTTCCTCCCTGGCTCCGCTGATCGCAAGCCTTCTGCTCGCAGCAATCGGCTTCAAGGAAGTGATGCCGGATGTCGACACACCGTTCTCACCGCAGCTGAAGGCTGTCGGTATCTTCCTGATGTATGGCCTGGTGACCATCGGTCTGATCTTCAACGTCGTTGCGATGAAGTACTATCCGCTGACGGCTGAGAAGATGGAAGAGGTCCGTGAGAAGATCGCTGCCATTAAGGAAGAGTACGCGAAAGGTAATTGATAACCATGGCAATGGGGACAGGCTCGGCACCGAAAAAAGAAAAGACGACGCAGACTCCGCTGAATGCGGAACAGGTCAAGGAACTGGTCGCGCTTGAGGGTGAACTGAAGGATCTGAAGGAACAGCACGGCATTGAGGAAAAGGGTCCGCTCTGGCAGCGTATCATCCAGTCGTACTATGACTTCCGCGACGCGCACACGACGCTGAAACCGGTAAAGCGCAAGACCTACCTGTGGCTGTGCCTGCTCGCCGGTGTCGGCATAAACCAGTTTTACGCAAGGCACTGGGTGAAGGGCCTGTTATACCTTGCTTTTTCCTGGACCGGCATTCCGATCGCCATGGGGCTGGTCGACTGGATGATCGCGGTTCCGAAACAGCCGGATGAAAATGGCATGATCATGATCTGACACATTGAACACGGGTTTGAAAGGAGAGAATATGCTTTATCCTGTTATGACTGCTTCGCGCCTTGTGAGCGACCTGTCCGGTGTCTGGGCTTTTAAGCTGGACGACGGCGAAGGATTCGCACAGAAGTGGTATGAAAAACCGCTGGAAGGCGCCATGACGATGCCGGTTCCGGCATCCTACAATGATCTCAAGGAAGGCATCTCCTTCCGGGATCACTACGGATGGGTGTTCTACCAGAGAGAGATCTCGGTTCCCGCTTATGTCAGGGAGAATCAGAGAGTCATGCTCCGCTGCGACGCGGTGACCCATCACGCGAAAATCTATCTGAACGGCGAAATGATCTGCGAGCACTTCGGCGGCTTCCTTCCGTTCGAAGTCGAGATCGGCGGCCTGATGAAGGACGGCAGCAACCTGCTGACCATCGCGGTGGATAATGTCATCGACTACACCACCCTGCCGGTCGGCGGACAGGGCAATATGATGGGCGGCATGGCCGTAGGCGGCGGTGGCTACAAGGAGAGCAAAAAGCAGAATCACCCGAATTTTGACTTCTTCAACTACTGCGGCATCACCCGCAAGGTGCGGATTTACACGACTCCGAAGACCTGGATCGCGGATGTGACGCTGAAGTCCGACGTAAGCGACCCGCTTTCGGACGCGCCGGCGGCGGATATCGCCTACTGCATCGACGTGCAGGGTCCTGAGAAGGATGCGGCGAAGGTCATTGTCGAGCTCTTTGACAAAATGGGCAGCAAGGTCGCGGAGTGCGCCGGAGCAGAAGGCGTCCTGAAGGTGGACAAGGTCACGCTCTGGCAGCCCGGCAAGGCTTATCTGTACACAGTCAGGGTCACCTGCGGCGAAGATGTCTACGAGCTTCCTTACGGCGTCCGGACTGTGAAGGTCGACGGCATCCGCTTCCTGATCAACGGCAGACCGTTCTATTTCAAGGGCTACGGCAAGCACGAGGATACTTTCCCGAACGGCCGCGGCATGAATGAGGCGATGTATGTCAAGGACATTTCGCTGATGAAGTGGCAGGGAGCCAACAGCTTCCGCTGCAGCCACTATCCGTACAGCGAGGAGATGATGCGGCTCTGCGACGAGGAAGGCATCGTGGTGGTCGACGAGACTACGGCGGTCGGCATCAATTTTGACTTCGGCGGCGGCGCGAACTTCAACGGCCAGAAGGTGAAGACCTTCGACAAGGAGCACGGTATCAGGACGTTTGAGCATCACATGGATGTGGTGCGCGACCTGATCGCCCGCGACAAGAACCACGCCTGCGTCGTGATGTGGAATATCGCGAACGAGCCGGATTCCTATTCGGAGGGCGCGTACGAGTACTTCAAGCCTCTGTACGACCTTGCGAAGGAGCTGGATCCCGAGAAGCGGCCCTGCACGCTGACCAGTGTGCAGATGGCGGGCGGCCCGGATACGGACGTCTCCGCGAAGCTCTCGGATGTCATCTGCCTGAACCGCTACTACGGCTGGTATGTGGGCGGCCCGGATCTCGAGGGGCCCGAACTCATGCTGCGCGCGGAACTGGACGCATGGCAGAAGATCGGCAAGCCGCTGATGTTCACTGAGTACGGCGCGGACACCGTCATGGGCATGCACGACACCACGCCGGTGATGTACACCGAGGAGTACCAGGTCGACTACTACAAGATGAACAACGCGGTCTTTGACGAGTATGATTTTGTCGTCGGAGAACACGTGTGGAACTTCGCGGATTTTGCCACCAGCCAGAGCCTGGTGCGGATCCAGGGCAACAAGAAAGGACTGTTCACGCGGGACCGCAAGCCGAAACTGGCTGCACACTACTTCAAAGACCGCTGGCACGCCATTCCGGATTTCGACTACAAGAAATAATGATTAAAAAAGAGGCTGTCGGAGCACGTTCTGACAGCCTCTTTGTGCGCTCAGATTCATCCGTGCAGAAAGAATGACATAAAAGAAGGAGCAAAAAATGGTAAATCTGAAGGAAAAACCTTTTTATCTGACAGACAGCCAGATCGAGTGGGTGGAGGAAACCATCCGGTCCATGAGTGACGAGGAGAAGGTCGGGCAGCTTTTCATCAACCTGACCCTTCAGCGGGATCCGGAGACCATCGATCGTCTGGTCAACAAATATCACATCGGCGGCGTGCGCTGGCAGGGCGGCACGCTGGAGGAGGTCTATGAACAGAACCGGCTTTTCCAGGAAAAGAGCCGCGTCCCCGTTCTGATCGCCGCCAACTGTGAAGCCGGCGGAAACGGCGCAGTCGGTGAGGGAACAATGATCGCCACGGGTGCCGCATGCGGCGCGAGTGCCACGGAGCAGACGGTCCGTGACATGGCAAAAGTCGGCGGCGCCGAGGCATCGGCGGTCGGCTGCAACTGGACTTTTGCACCGGTGTGCGACGTCGTCTCCAACTGGCGCAACACGATCGTCAACACCAGAGGCTTCGGCGACGATCCGGATCAGATTATCCGGCTTTCGAAGGCTTACATGGAAGAGATGGAGAAGCAGGGTCTTCTGTGTGCAGCCAAGCATTTTCCGGGTGACGGCAGTGAGGAGAGAGACCAGCATCTGGTCATGGGCTGCAATGATCTGTCGTGCAGAGAGTGGGACGACAGCTTCGGAAAAGTCTATCAGGCACTGATCGACGCGGGCCTGCCCAGCATCATGGTCGGTCATATCTGCCAGCCCGCCTACAGCCGCAGATTCCGCCCCGGCATCAAGGACAGTGAAATCAAGCCCGCCACGCTGGCACCGGAGCTGCTGCAGGATCTTCTGCGCGGACAGCTCGGCTTCAACGGCCTGATCGTCACGGACGCCTCCCATATGGCAGGTCTGACAACAGCTGCCACAAGAAGAGAGGTTATTCAGGGCGTGGTTGCGGCCGGCTGTGACATGATTTTGTTCTTCAATGATCCGGAGGAGGATATTCAGTATCTGAAGGAAGGCATTGAGAGCGGTGTGATTACGCAGGAGCGTCTCTCGGATGCGCTGCACCGGATTCTGGGTCTGAAGGCCCATGCCGGTCTGGACAGGCTCGTCTTCCCCGACAAGAGCGGCCTTGCCCGCGTCGGCTGCGCGGAGCACCACGAACTGGCGGCTGCCGCTGCGGACGAGAGCATCACGCTGGTCAAAGACACGCAGAACATTTTGCCGGTTGTGCCGGAACAGAGAAAGAAAGTGCGTCTGTACTATATTCAGAGCGCACCGGTCTCGATGCTCGACGGCTCAGACCCCGGCAAGAAAATGCTGATCGAGGAACTGGAGCAGGCAGGCTTCGAGGTGACAGCGCCGCAGGACTACTATGAGATGGAGATGGAAAAACCGTCAAAATTCAATAAGTTCCGCTGCATGACACACGAGAGCGCCGAAGAGTTCAAAAAGAACTGTGATCTGGTGCTGGTCGCTGTCAACATCAAAGGCTACGCGAAGGAAAACAACACGCGCCTCACCTACTCGGTCTCGCACTCCGGCGAGATTCCGTGGTATGTGCGCGAGGTGCCGACCATCTGCGTGTCGCTCAATTACACCAATCATCTGTATGACCTGCCGATGATGAAGGCCTACATCAATGCCTACGGCTCAACGAGAGAATATCTGCACGCGCTTGTGCAGAAGATCACAGGAAAGTCAGCGTTCAAAGGACACAGCAATGAACTGGTCTTCTGCGGACGCTGGGATACGAGGTTATAAACATGAGTGCATTACAGGATTTTGTCAGGAAGTCGGATTACGCCGTCTGCGTCGACTCGGACGGCTGTGCGATGGACACCATGAACATCAAGCATTTCCGATGCTTCGGTCCCTGTATGGTCCGCGAGTGGCAGCTGGAGCAGTGGGAGAAGGCTATTCTGGACCGCTGGAATGAGATCAATCTGTTTTCTGCGACCCGGGGCATCAACCGCTTCAAAGGCCTCGCGCTGATGCTGCGGGAGGTGAACGATCAGTACACGAAGATCGGCGGCATCGAGGTGCTGGAGGACTGGGCTGAGCACGCGAAGGAACTCTCCAATGACGCGGTTGCGGCAAAATCAGGCGAGGATCCGGTTTTTGCCAAAGCGCTTGCGTGGAGCCGCGCCGTCAATGAGGCGATTGAGGCGCTTCCGGAGGATGAAGTCGGCCCGTACGAGGGCGTGGACAAAGCGCTTCAGAAAGCCCATGAGAGCGCGGACGTGGTCGTGGTTTCCAGCGCAAACCCGGAGGCAGTGAAGGCTGAGTGGACGCGCTTCGGACTGATTGATGAGGTTGATCTTCTGTGCACGCAGGACATGGGCAGCAAAGCTTTCTGCATCGGCGAACTGCTGAAAAAAGGCTATGCGCCCGATCATATCCTGATGTGCGGCGACGCGCCGGGAGATGAGGCCGCGGCAGGCACCAACGGCGTGCTGTACTATCCGATCCTGGTGAACCGGGAGAAGGAGAGCTGGGCGCAGTTCATCGAAGAGGCGCTTCCCAGATTCCTTGAGGGAAGCTATGCCGGCGATTATCAGAAACAGGTCCGGAAGGAATTCCGCGCCAACCTCGGAATGGACTGAAATAAAGCCAATCAACAGGTATAAATAATCAGACGCAAATATGTTAAAATGGATATGCCCTAAAAGCATATCCATTTTCATTATATGAATACAGGAAGGAGTGAGAGAATGGGAGACAGTAAAAACGGCGTGATCTGCGAGGAAAAAGGGCCGATCACCGAAGAATTGCTCGTTAAAATGAACGGATGGTTCCGCGCGGCAAACTATCTGTCGGCGGGACAGCTTTATCTGCTCGAGAATCCGCTTCTGCGCAAACCGCTCACGATCGACATGATCAAGAAGAAAATCGTGGGTCACTGGGGAACTGTTCCGGGACAGAATTTTGTTTTTGTACATCTGAACAGAGCCATCAAGCGCTATGATCTGGACCTGATTCTGCTGTCCGGTCCGGGACACGGCGGAAATTTCTATATCGCAAATGATTATCTGGACGGCAGCTACAGCGAAATCTATCCGAATATTTCGGAGGATGAGCGCGGTATGGCCAAGCTGTTCAAGCAGTTTTCCTTCCCGGGCGGCGTGCCCTCTCACTGTGCACCGGAGACGCCCGGTTCCATCAATGAGGGCGGCGAGCTCGGCTACGGCATCGCACATGCCTTCGGCGCGGTTTTCGACAATCCGGACCTGATCGCAGCCGTCACCGTCGGCGACGGCGAGGCGGAGACCGGACCTCTTGCCACCAGCTGGCAGAGCAATAAATTCCTGAATCCCATTACAGACGGCGCGGTGCTGCCGATCCTTCACCTGAACGGATACAAGATCGCGAACCCGACACTGTTTGCGAGAATGTCACACGAAGAGATCGTGAACTTCTTCCACGGCTGCGGCTGGGAGCCTTATTTTGTCGAAGGCGACGAGCCGATGGATATGCACCGGAAGATGGCCGAGACCATGGATACGGTCATCGAGCAGATCAAGGCGATCCAGAAGAACGCGAGAGACAACAACGATCCGAAGCGCCCGGTGTGGCCGATGATCGTTCTGCGCACCCCGAAGGGCTGGACCGGCCCGAAGGTTGTCGACGGACAGCGGATCGAGGGCAACTACCTGGCACACCAGGTTCCGATCATGATGGACAAGCCGGAAGAGCACCTGAAGATTCTGGAGGAGTGGCTGCGCAGCTATCACGCCGAGGAACTGTTCGACGAGCACGGCCGGCTGATTCCGGAACTGAAGGAACTGGCACCGAAGGGCAATGCCCGGATCGGCGCAAATCCGCACGGAAACGGCGGCCTTCTGCTGCGTGACCTGAGAATGCCCGACTTCCGCGACTATGCCGTCGAGCTGCCGACCCGCGTGAACGAGGACGGCGAGACCGTGATCGCCCACGGTGAGATCGACGGACAGGATATGAGCGAGCTCGGTAAGTTTGTCCGCGACATCTTCAGACTGAATGCCAAGGCGCGCAACTTCCGCATTTTCGGACCCGACGAGACCAACTCCAACCGCCTGGGTGCCGTCTTTGAGGTAGAGAACCGCAGCTGGAATTCCGAGCATCTGGATACAGACGATTTCCTTGCTCCGGACGGACGCGTCATGGACTCCATGCTGTCTGAGCACATGTGCGAGGGCTGGCTGGAGGGTTATCTGCTGACCGGCCGCCACGGTTTCTTTGCAACCTACGAGGCGTTCGCGAGAATCATCGATTCCATGGCCGCACAGCACGCGAAGTGGCTGAAGGTCTGCAACCAGCTGCCGTGGAGAGAAGAAATTGCTTCCCTGAACCTGATCATGGCTTCCACAGTCTGGCAGCAGGACCACAACGGCTTTACGCATCAGGATCCGGGCTTCATGGATCACATCGCCAACAAGAAGGCAGACGTCGTCCGCCTGTACCTGCCGCCGGATGCAAACTGCCTGCTGTCCACTTTTGACCACTGCATCCGCAGCCGCAACTATGTCAATGTCATCGTGGCCAGCAAACACCCGCGCCCGCAGTGGCTCACCATGCAGGAAGCGATCAAGCACTGCACGCAGGGCATCGGTATCTGGGACTGGGCGTCCAACGACCAGGGCCAGGAGCCCGATATCGTCTTCGCCTGCGCCGGCGAGACACCGACGCTGGAGGCGCTGGCAGCCGTCACCATCCTGAACCGCGAACTGCCTGAGGTCAAAATCCGGTTCATCAACGTGGTCGACCTGTTCAAGCTGCAGCCGGCCAACGAGCATCCGCACGGCCTGACCGACGCGGAGTACGACATCCTGTTCACACAGGACAAGCCCGTCATCTTCAACTTCCACGGCTACGCCAGCCTGGTACATGAGCTGACCTACAGACGTCACAACAACCGTCTGATGCACGTGAGAGGCTACAAGGAAGAGGGCACCATCACCACGCCGTTCGATGTGCGTGTACAGAACGATGTCGACCGGTTCCACCTGGTTCAGGAAGCCATCAAGTACCTTCCTCAGCTGGGCAACCGCGGCGCATACCTCTATCAGCGCATGAGCGACAAGCTCGTCGAGCACAAGCAGTACATCCACAAGTACGGCATGGATCTGCCCGAAGTCGCCGGCTGGAAGTGGGAGAGATAATTTAAATATTTATTCTTTACATAAAGAGATGGCACAGGGGTTATCCCCTGTGCCATTTTCTTTATCTGTATCCGTGCGGGAGTCACCGGACCTGTCCCCCTGACTCCCCCTGATTTCCGCCTTATGCTCTGCTTCGCAGGAGCTTCATAATGGCCGCGACAACGCCGTAGAAGACACCGGCGACCGGCCAGACGATCCAGGAAATATCCCACCGCCGGGTGATAAAGCTGTAGGCGAGGTAAATGGCAATGGCGGTACACCAGTAGATCGTGGCGATGGGTGCATTCTTCTTATTCTGGCTTTTTTCTTCTCTGGTATAATCTCCTTCCTCAAGCAGAATCTGCATGCCGCCCCAGATAATGCAGCTCCGGACAATCATCAGAACACCGATGGCCACTACGACCAGCATCACACAGGTCGCGATCAGCTCCGCCATTCCGTTCGTCGTAAAGATGGAGACGGACAGGATCGGAATGGCGGCCGCCACACACAGCACAATTCCGATGGTCAGCTGGGTGTAAAAAGTATGCCGGTAATTCTCCCTGCGCTCCCGCACCATGCCGGTGACGCCGTACTCCGTATCAATTGCTTCCTCTTCCAGATAACTGAAACGGCTGCCGAGAAGCCCGGTGGTCACAAACAGTGCAACCGCGATCACAACCAGAATCAGAAGAACAGTCGTACCGATGCCGACGGCTGCCTGTTCTGTCATGGAAAGAAGCCCAAGCTCCTGTGCCCCCGAGAGAAGAATCAGCAGGACAGGAGAAAGGATGCACAGCATCACGCCCAGAGACACCCGGGCGGAAGACAGATTCCGGAAGTCCAGAAATGAAACCGCTTCTTCCATGGAAACACGCCGGATCGTCTCGTCTGTGTCAGTCGTCTCAATCCGCTCCGGCAATTCCATTTCATCCTTCAGAAGAAAATCCGTGCTCACTCCGAACAGTTCCGACAGCCGGATGATCCGGTTCATATCCGGAACAGACTGCGCACCTTCCCACTTTGAAATGGTCTGCCGGCTGACATCCAGCTTCTCCGCGACATCCTCCTGAGACCATCCGTTCTTTTTTCTCAGTTCAATTAACTTATCCGCAAGTATCATCATTCGTTCTCCCTTCGATCCGGTACCACCGGCTTCTGCCGCCCGCTCTGCGGGCTGAAAACCGTATTCATCTGATGCCTTCATCCTACCGAATCGTATAGTGGAAAACCATCAACCCCACTTTACAATTCCGCAACCACCCGTTGCAAACCCTTTACATCCGCGCCTGCCGCTCAGTGCCAGGGCATGTCGGGCTCTCTTACAGCCACAAACGGCATGCCCGCCGCTTCCTTCAGCGTCAGATAGAAGAGCGCGTCCTCCAGTCCCTCCTTCAGGGAGTAGGGAGCCGGGCCGCCCGCGACGAAGGCCCGCATATCGTGCAGGATCGTGGCAATCGCGAATTCATCCTGCATGGTTTCCATGGAGAGCTCCGGCCGGTAGGCTTTGCGCAGATCCTTCAGATCCTGGGTGTCGAACATGCGGTACGCCGCCGGCAGCTCCGGCATCAGATATTTCCGGGCCGGCTCATTGTCCTCATTGACATAGGAGAGAATCGTGTCGCTCCACTCGCCCTTCTCCCCGCGGACAATGAGATGTCTTGCGCGGATAAAGGTGCGGTACTGCACACCGGCAAAATCATACACGGCATGTTTGCCGGAATCGAAGAGAATCTGGACGACGTCCCGTTCCTCCTGTGTGGCGAGACCGTCGTAAAAGGCCTCATAGCGGGAATCCGTCCGGACGACAGGAGAGGACAGCGCGATCCCGGTCATGGTGTAATGCTCACCCGCGGTTTTCAGGACGCGCCGCAGCAGGCTGGCCGCATGATAATCATGTGCCAGGGACAGATAAGCCGTGCGCGGCTCGCCGATCAGGCCGGCCTCAATTGCCTCGATGCCCGCCCGGAGAATGGGATAGCGGTGATACTGTTCGCAGACAGCGATTTTCGCGCTCTGCTGTTCCAGCTCCCAGAGCTTCGTCAGCTGCTCGCGTGTATCGCCTGCCGGCGTCTCCAGAAGGACGGGAAGCCCCCGGCCGATCCACTCCTCGGCGACATCCGCGACACTTTCCTTATTGACCGCGATCACGGCAAAAGCCGGCTTCATGGCAAGAACACTTTCCACGGAAGTCGTCCCGGGCACGCCCGTCTGCAGGAACATGCTCCGGGCTTTCTCCTCGGAGCGGCACAGGAAGCACGCCCTGAAATAAGCGGGGAAGCGGGCGGCAATACGTCCGTAGTACTGCGCGCGGTAGCCCGAACCGACAATGACATAGGTAAGCTGTTCCATGGCACTCCTTTCTTCCGGACTTCGCCGGATCAACATGAATCTGAATCAGGCAAAACAGGCATCAGATATTATCCGGCCTGAAGGGAACCGGCTGAGACGGATTCTGCGGGTGTTCTCCGATCACCTTCTCCATCCAGACCATGTCGTACCACCGGCCGTATTTTGACGCACAGGCATGGAAGTGAGCATTCTGCACATAACCCAGACGCTCGTGAAAGAGAATGCTTGACCGGTCCAGGTACGGATCGTTTTCCGTACGCGGACAGGCGATGCAGGCGTTCATATTTGTGATTCCCTGCTGCCGGAGGGCCTCCTCCAGTGCAAGGTAAAGGCTCCTGCCGATACCGCTTTTTCTTAAGTCCATGGCGACGTAGATCGTTGTCTCCACCGACCAGGCGTAGGCGGCGCGGCCTTTGAAAGTTCCGGCATAGGCGTAGCCGAGCAGGACACCGTCCCGCTCCGCGGCAAGGTAGGGGTAAAATTCCAGGGTTTTCCGGATTCTCTGCGCGAACTCTTCCGCTGAGGGCACGGTATATTCAAAGGTAATGGCCGTCTGCGCCACATAGGGTGCGTAAATTGCAGCCAGCTGCGGGGCGTCCGATTCGCTGACAGGCCGGATGATCCAGTCCGATGTGCTCATTGATTTTCCTCCGGAATTCCTTACAATAATACTGCTGTATTACTGCGATTATATCGTGAATGACTGAATTCGAACAGTAATCGAATTCTTTTACAAACTGCCGAAAGCACACTATAATACAAAACAGACTGTATTACATGTGATGATACCGGTATTCATGAGATCGATCGGGAAAGATGAGGAGAATCGGATGAATAAAAAAATCTGCCTGCTTCTGTGCGCACTGCTGACAGTACTGCCCGCAGGGTGCGGTGCGGCAGGTGCCGGAAATTCCCAGAATCCTGCTCCTGCTGTCGCTGAGGAGACTGTGCGGGAAGAAAAGGGCGAAGGCGTCATGACGCACGAAGAGTATGTCGCCGCCGAAATCGATACGCCTGTTGTGGTCGAGACCTATGTGCAGGGGGTTCAGTCCCTGTGGGAGGAGAGCGTGTGCCTTTACACCCAGGATCATGAGGGCGGTTATTTTATCTACAGCATGCCCTGTACGGAGGAAGAATACGAAAAGCTGGTTCCCGGACAGAAAATCCGGGTGAGCGGAACCAAATCCGACTGGTGCGGAGAGATCGAGATCATCGATGCCTCCTTCGAGCTGGAAGAGGGCAGTTATATCGCTCCCGCGCTGGATGTGACTAAGCTGCTCGGAAAGGATGAGCTGATTCAGTACCAGAACCGGTTCGTGCGTTTTGAAGGGCTGAGAGTGGAGCCGGTCAAAGGCTTCGATACACCTTATCTTTACAAATGGGACGGCTCCGGCAAGGAAGGCGATGATCTGTATGTGACTTTGTCAAAAGACGGCCAGCTCTTCTCCTTTACCGTCGAGTCGGATCTGTGCGGAAGCGATACAGACGTCTATCAGGCTGTCAAAAAGCTGGAGGCCGGCGATGTGGTGGATGTGGAGGGCTTCTTATACTGGTACGAAGGCGCCAATCCGCACATCACTTCCGTCACCGTCCGATAAAAAATTAATAATTTGGAGGAAACAGACAACATGCAAAGAGGCTGCGGCATTTTATACCCGGTTTCGTCTCTGCCTTCCAGGTTCGGAATCGGCTGTTTTTCAAAGGAAGCTTATGAGTTCGCGGACTTTCTGGAGGCCGCCGGACAGGGATACTGGCAGATTCTGCCCATCGGGCCCACAGGCTTCGGCGATTCGCCTTACCAGCCGTTTTCGGCTTTTGCCGGAAATCCGTATTTCATCTCGCCGGAGAAGCTGATCGAAGAGGGGCTGCTCACCTGGGACGAGGTGAACGGGCGCGATTTCGGACAGGATCCGGAGCGGGTCGACTACGGCGCACTGTACCGGAACCGGTATGAGGTACTGCAGATCGCCTATGAGCGCTTCAAGGAGCGCGGCGGACAGACGACATCTGCCTATCAGGAATTCTGTGAGAAAGAGTCATTCTGGCTGGAAGACTATGCCCTCTACATGGCCATCAAGCAGCAGCAGGACGGCAAAAGCTGGCAGGACTGGGACGAGCCGCTCAAGAAGCGCAGTAAGGCTGCGCTGGAAAAGGCCCGGGAGGAGCTTGCGGACAGAATCGGGTTTGTCTGCTTCCAGCAGTTCAAGTTTGAGCAGCAGTGGGAGAGCCTGAAGGCGTATATCAACGGGAAAAAGATTAAGGTAATCGGTGATCTTCCTTTCTATATGGCACTGGACAGCGCCGACGTGTGGTCACACCCGGAAGCATTCCAGATGGACAAAAATCTGATGCCCACTGCGGTGGCAGGCTGTCCGCCGGATGCGTTCTCCGCAACCGGCCAGCTGTGGGGGAACCCGCTGTACGACTGGACAAAGCTGAAAAAGAGCGGATATGCCTGGTGGATGCAGCGTATCAGACGCAACCAGGAATTTTATGATGTCATCCGCATTGATCACTTCCATGGTTTTGCCGAGTACTACGCTGTGCCCTACGGGGAGGAGTCCGCGCTGAAAGGGACGATGAAAAAGGGCCCCGGCATGGATCTCTTCAACGCGCTGAAGGAACAGATGGGCGAAATTCCGATGATCGCGGAGGACCTCGGGACCGTGACGGAGGAGAACACGAAGCTGTTAAAGGATTCCGGACTTCCGGGCATGAAAGTGCTCCAGTTCGCGTTTACCAGCTGGAACAGCGTCTATGTCACGCACCGGCATGAGAAGAACTGTGTCGTCTACACCGGTACGCACGACAATACGACCTCGCGCGCCTGGATCGAGGAGATCAATGACGGCGAGCGAAGCTATGTGCGCAGATACATCAATTCGATCTATACGGATTACGGCCAGTTCGTGTGGGATTTCATCCGCGAAGCATACCGGTCCGTGGCGGATCTGTGCATCATTCCGATTCAGGATTATCTTGTGAAGGGCAAAGAAGCCAGAATGAACTGCCCGGGCGTCGCCGACGGCAACTGGCAGTGGCGCGTCCTGCCGGACTTCCTCTCCCCGGAACTCGCGGAAAGTATCCGGCAGCTGGCGGACGTTTATCAGAGAATGCCGTCTTAAGATCTTCGCGGCATGATCTTAACAAGAGTCTCAGTGAGCGGGGCGTCGAAATCAAACGGCGTACCCGCTTTTTCTTTCGGGAAAAGGACTGTGCCGTCCTCGCCGATCTCCAGCAGATGACGATGCTCGGTCGTCGCCCGACAGATGCTCTGTGCGTCGCCGTAGTAATCCATCAGAAGGCACGGGAACTCCTGCTTTAAGCGGGACTCGTAGCATTCCTTTTCATAACTGACCTTCGTGCCGTCCTCGGCGATCAGGAAGAACAGAGAGCTCTGGGACGTCAGCACGTTCTGGATGGTCATCTCACTTGTCTCACTGAAAGAAGTCCTGTCAGAATAAGTCATATACAGGGAAAACAGGATCTTCTTTTCCCGCAGCAGCTCGGCCGTCAGAATCGACTCGGGATCCCCGACCGGCAGCACGGTCACTACGTTTTTGCAGGTGCCCAGCAGCTGGATTTCCGCGGCGGTCAGCCGTCCGCTCTCACGAACCCAGACAAAAGCACACTCCTTGTTGGCCGCGAAGAGATTCAGCGTCTCAAAAGGAGTCTGCGCCGCATCCGCCTGGCGGATGAAATAGACATAAATGCCCAGCTCCTGCCCCTGCTCCACCAGGGAAGCGATCTGGCGCGCCTTCATCCCGCCCTCTCTGCCGGGGGCATAGCGGAACATCAGGCACCACGGAATACAGACGCCCAGCTCCTCCTGCTGCTTCCGGATCCGGCCCGCGCCGTAGCACCAGCCCATATAACCCATGTTGACGCCGAAGAGCTTTAAAGCCTCCTGATCCGAATTGCGCTGCAGATTGGCCAGCATGTCATAGTAGGCGCTGTTCTCGTTGTCCAGCAGCTCCTGCATGACGGAAAAAACCAGGTCCTGGAACCTGTTTTTGGAAAACTGCTTGCCCAGATCCACCAGACGCCTTGCGCTGCGTTTGGGATCTTCTTCAATTTCCTTCAGGCCGTGCGCGACGGCGGATTCGATCATCGCTCGGGTAATGGCGTAGGTATTCAAGGCTTTCATTCCTCCCGGTGCCGGCGGCTCTGCCGCCTTCTTTAGCGAGATTATAACCTGTGCTCCGCACCCCGGAAAACAGGCAAAATCAGGAAATTGTCCGAATATACAATAAATTGTGGATGTGCCTGTTTCTTTTCAAATATTTAGTGCACAAGACAGATGAATAATGATAGAATACGTATGAGTTCCCAAATGGAGAACGTGTCGGGTTGTTCCTTTAATACAAGGGGGTGCAGGAATGTTCTACGAAAACAAAATCTGGTTTGCCAATACGGAAGACGGAAGCCGCATCGGAATGCTGCCGCAGATGGCCAACCGCCACGGCCTTGTCGCAGGTGCCACCGGTACCGGTAAGACAGTCACACTCAAGATTCTCGCCGAGACCTTCAGTGAGATGGGCGTGCCGGTCTTCATGGCAGATGTCAAGGGCGATATCGCCGGCATGATGAAAGCCGGTGAGGACAGCGAAGATATGCAGAAGCGCATCGAGCGCTTCGGCCTCGCGGATAAGAATTTCAAGTATCAGGGCTATCCCGTGACCTTTTGGGATATTTACGGAGAGAACGGTATTCCGCTGCGCACGACCATTTCCGAGATGGGCCCGCTCCTTCTGGCCAGAATCCTGGACCTGAACGAGCTGCAGAGCGACATCCTCTCGATCGTGTTCAAAATTGCGGACGACAATGATCTGCTTCTGATTGATACGAAGGATCTGAAGGCCATGCTGAACTATGTATCGGCCAACAATAAAGAATTCGCCGCCCTGTACGGCAAGATGAGCCCGGTTTCCATCGCGGCGATCCTGCGCGCAGTCGTGGCCCTGGAGGTCGCGGGCGGAGATAAATTCTTCGGTGAGACCGCCATCGACGTAAAGGACTGGTTTACAACGGGAAGCGAAGGAAAGGGCATGATCACGATTCTGGATTCGGAGAGCCTGATCAACAACGGCCGCCTGTATTCCACCTTCCTTCTGTGGATGCTCTCGGAGCTGTTCGAGACCCTGCCGGAAGTCGGCGATCTGGACAAGCCCAAGATGGTCTTCTTCTTTGATGAAGCCCATCTGCTGTTCAAGGGTGCGCCGCAGGCGCTGCTCGACAAAATCGAGCAGGTCGTGAAGCTGATCCGCTCTAAGGGTGTCGGCGTCTACTTCTGCACACAGAATCCGCGCGACATTCCTGACAGCGTCCTCGCACAGCTGGGCAACAAGATCCAGCACGGACTGCGCGCCTACACGCCTTCCGACCAGAAGGCTGTCAAGGCTGCCGCTCAGTCCTTCCGCGAGAATCCGGCTTTTGACACCTATGAAGCGATCCTGAATCTCGGAACCGCTGAGGCGGTTGTCTCCGTACTTGACGAGGACGGCATCCCGACCGTCGCCGAGAAGGTCTTTATCCTGCCGCCGCAGAGCCGCATGGGTTCCATATCCGAGTCCGAGCGCCAGAGCGCGATCAAGGGAAGTGTTCTTTATACAAAATATGCAGAGTACCACGATCCCGACTCGGCTTACGAGTTCCTGATGAGAAAGGGACTGGAGGACGAGGCCGCTGCGGAGAAGGCACGGGAAGAGGCTGAGGCCGAGAAGCAGCGCGCGAAGGAAGAAGCAGCCGCAGAGAAGGCAAGAGCGAAAGAGGAAGCTGCTGCGGAGCGTCAGAAGAAGCGGACCGCCAAAACCATCGGCAATTCCGTGGTCGGCACGGTCGGACGCGAAGTCGGCAAGACGGTCGGCGGCAAGTTCGGCCGGTTCGGCAAGCTCCTGGGCGGAAATCTGGGCGCAAGTCTCGGCAGAGGTATCCTGAGCACCCTGTTCAAGCTGTAAGACAAAGCACGGACGCAATCTGTTCGGGGAGTTCCCGGCCTGCGGAGGCGGGGGACTCCCCGATCTTTTACGTATATGCGGAAGGTGCTGTAAAAAATCGGTAAAAAAAGTGCTTGCCAAACGGAAAACGGAAGTCTATAATAACACTTGCGTTTCCGAAAGGGAATTCACAAATGCGCTTCTAGCTCAGTTGGTAGAGCACCTGACTCTTAATCAGGGTGTCCAGGGTTCGAGTCCCTGGAGGCGCACGCAGGGAGCATCGTTTGACGGATATCCGCCGGGCGGTGTTTTCTTTTTATCTGCGTATACACTTAAGGAGCGGACATTTGATTTTTGACACACACGCACATTACAACGACAGGGCTTTTGCCGAAGATCTGCCTGAGATCCTCGCGGGTTTTCCGGAGGCAGGCATCGGGCGGGCGGTAAATGTCTGCTATGACGCGGACAGTATTGACCGCACACTGGAGCTGAACCGCCGCTATCCTTCCGTCTTTTTCACAGCGCTGGGCATTCACCCGAGCGACTGCGGTCCCATGACGGAAGAGGTGCTGGAGCACATCCGCGCACATCTGCACGATCCCGGCGTCGTGGCCGTCGGCGAGGTCGGTCTCGATTATCATTACGATGAACCTGAGAAGGCGGTCCAGCATCACTGGTTCCGCAGACAGATTCAGCTGGCCCGGGAGGAGGATATGCCGCTCATCATTCACTCCAGAGACGCGGCGGAGGACACCTTCCGCATTCTGAAGGAAGAAGGGGCAGAGAAGACCGGCGGCGTCATCCACTGCTATTCCTACAGCGCTGAGATGGCGCTGGAATATGTAAAGCTGGGCTGGTATATCGGTATCGGCGGCGTGGTGACTTACAAGAACGGGAGAAAGCTCAAGGAAGTGGCCGCTGCTGTTCCGCTTGAGTCCATTGTTCTGGAAACCGACTGTCCCTATCTGTCGCCCACACCGCTGCGCGGGACGCGCAACTCCTCGCTGAACCTGCCGTATGTGGTACAGGAAATCGCCGGGATCAGGGGCATCAGCGCTAAAGAGGTCGAAGACGTGACTTATCGGAACGCGATGCGCCTCTACCGGCTCCTGGAACTTCCGGAACAGAAACAAAGATAACAGAAAGGACTCCGGGAATGGACAAAATACTGGCTTCACCCGGCGCGACGCTGGAAATCCTGGACAGGTTCGGCATCCGCGCCCGGAAGAAATACGGACAGAATTTCCTGATCGACGCCAATATTGTGCGGGGCATCATTGAGACGGCCGGCATTACGCAGGAGGACTGTGTGCTGGAAATCGGGCCCGGCATCGGAACCATGACCCAGCTGCTGTCCGCAGCGGCCGGGCGTGTCGTCAGCGTGGAGATTGACGAGAGCCTTCAGCCGGTGCTGGAACAGACCCTGTCGGACTGCCCGAATGTTACGATTCTGTGGCAGGACGTGCTGAAAACGGATCTGGTGCAGGTCCGGGACGAGTATGCGCCCGGAAAGCGGATGAAGGTGGTCGCCAATCTGCCTTATTACGTCACGACGCCGATTCTGATGCAGCTGCTGGAGCAGAAGGATCTGTTTGAGAGCATTACCGTCATGGTGCAGAAAGAGGTCGCGGACCGGATCTGCTCCGGACCGGGCTCAAAGGAGTACGGCGCCATTTCTCTCGCCGTGCAGTACTATGCGCAGCCCGAGGCAGCCATCCGGGTCGCACCGTCCTGCTTCATTCCCCACCCGAATGTGGACAGCACGGTTCTGTACCTGAGGGCTTACGAAAAGCCGCCGGTGGAGGCGGATGAGCCGCTGATGTTCGCCCTGATCCGGGCGGCGTTCAATCAGCGCAGAAAGACACTTGCCAATGCAGTCTCCCACGGGCTGCAGGCACCTTTCGGACCTTTTGCCAGAGAGCAGGTCGCAGAGGCCCTGAAAACAATGAATCTGCCCGAAACTGTAAGGGGAGAAGCCCTCTCCCTTGAGCAGTATGCTGCATTGTCAAAATATCTGGGCTATGATACACTAAATCCTGTATGAGTTTCAGAATTTGACGGTATATGATGTAGATGGCCGCCTCCGCGGCGGCGCCAGAGGAAGAAGGGAACATTCTTTGGACAAGTACGAATACGAACTTCGACTGAATGAGATCAATGATCTGATTGATGACGGACTCTATGAGGATGCCGCGCATGTCGCGGATTCCATCGACTGGAGCCGTGTGCGCAGCGTGACGACGCTCTGCCGGATCGGAGAAGTGTACAGAAAGAACGAGCGTTATGTGGACGCCCGCGACATTCTGCTGCGCGCCTACGACAGACAGCCCAGCAGCGTCAACATTCTCTATGCGCTATGCGATCTTGAGATCATTCTGGACGAACTGGTGCGCGCACTCCAGTTCTACAATGAGTTTATCCGTGTCGCGCCGAACGACCCCAGACGCTATATCCTGAATTATATGATTCTCAGAGCCCGGAATCTGGGCGCGGACGGCATGATTTCCGCACTGGAAAAATATAATTCCGTTGAGCACAGACCGAAGTGGGCCTATGAGCTCGCACAGCTGTATTATCAGACCGAACAGGACGCGAAGTGTATCGCGCAGTGTGATGAGACCATCGCCTTCTTCGGCGAGGGTATGTATGTCTTCAAGGCCCTTTCTCTCAAGCGGATGCTGACAGAGCTCACGCCTGAGCAGGAAGCGGCTTATCAGTCTTATTTTGCCGCCGAGGAGCCGGAAGAACCGCAGGAGCCGGAAGCAGCGCCTGTACAGGAGCCTGCACCGGTCCCGGGCTACACGGATGAGGAGCGCTATTATGAAGCGATCCGTGACGCCTACCCGGAGGACGTGACAGAGGAATATCCGGCACAGGAGCAGTACGGAGAATCGGTTTACGAGGCGCCTTACTACGCGGATGAGGAATATGAGCGCAGCGGGGAGCAGTACGGGCGCGGCGAAGAAGAGTCCGCGGATTCCTGGCAGGAAGAGGAACCGGCACCGGTGAGCAGGCCGGAAGAGGTTGAAGAGCAGGAGAGTACACCTGCGGCAGAAGAGCCCGCTGAGCCGGAAAATCCGGCTGACACGGCGGAGGTTCCCGAGGTGAGCGGGCCGGAGGATGTGCCGGACGCCACACAGGTCATCCACCAGGAGCAGCTGCAGAAGGTGCTTGAGGAGGCTGCCCCGAAGCCGGAAGAAAAGAAAGAGAATCCTTATGAGCGGATCACCACCCAGGAGATCGGCGGTCAGATCACGATGACTTTCGCCGGAACGACGGTTCCGGAGCGCCAGATCACCGGCCAGATCGACTTAAGCCAGGTCATGGCGGAGTGGGAGCAGATCCGGCAGGATACCGCGCAGAAGCACACGGAGGAAGTGCGCCGGAAGCTGAAGCAGGACACAGGTCCGCTGCTGCGCGAGCTGGAAGAGAATTTAAAGCACGGCAAGCTTGAAGAGGTCGAGGACGAAGTCGCCCGCAGAGAGCTGCGTGAGCAGAGAGAGATTCCGGAGGGAACGGAGATCGGAAATTCCGAGACCGTCGGCCGCAAGGATTCTCTGGTAATGGAGCCCGCGGCAACCAGACTGTGGGATCCCGCAGACATCCGGAACGAACTGCACGAGGGAACCGGACTGGTGGACGTCATCCCGAATGACACTCCTGCCGCTCCGGAAGCTCCGAAGCAGGAGAGCGCACCTGCGCCTGCACCTGCACCGGCCCCTGCACCTGCACCGGTTCCGGCCCCGGCGCCGAAGCCCGAGCCGCCCAGGAAGCCGCTGATGGAAGATCTGAGCGCGACGGCGACGCTGGACGCATATGAAGAAGAACTGCGTCTGACCACCGACTATGAGAAAGAGGACGACGAAGTAAAGCGGGCTGAAGCTGCGATCTTTGCTGCTTTTGAAGAGGAAGAGCCGGAGAAAGCATCTGAGCCGGAGCAGAAAGAGGTTCAGGAGGTTCCTGCCGCCGCAGAGCCGGTACTGCAGGAAGAGACTGTGCCCGTCCCGGCCCCTGCACCGAAGCCGCCCGTTGCGGAGAGCTTCCTGAGCGAACGCGCAATCTTTACCGAAGAGCTCCCGGATGATCTTCCGGAGGAAGAGCCCGCGGAGCAGGAGGCTTATGAGGAACGGGAAGAGCGTCCCGCAAGGGCGAAGACCATTCCGCATATGCCGGAGTCCGATTACACGATGCAGATTCCGCAGGATGAGTATGAAGACGGCTACGGCGACGAGGAAGAGTCCTACGAAGAAGCGGACTACAACGACGATGAGACCGATCAGATTCCGGTGAAGCCTGCGCGGCGCTCTGTCAGGGAAGAAAGAGAAGAGAGAGAGCCGGAGGAGCATACGGAACCTGAGGAGCCTGAAGAGGGCCCGGCGGAAGAAGACGCGGACGAGGAATCCGACGGACAGGATCAGGAGCCGGAGCGTGAGCAGCGCCGCGAGAGACGCCGCCCCGCCGCCACCGACCAGACAGACCGCAGACACCGGGCAGCCAGAGAAGCAGCCCGCATGAAGGTGCTGTACGGCGCCAGCTTCAGTCTGAAGGAAAACCGCACACAGATCCGTGAGGCAGTGAGTGCAATCTGCCTGCCTTCAGACAGAGGCAATCTGATTCTCACCGGCCCGGAGGAGAAGGACACACTGCAGGTTGCAAAAGGCATTCTGCGGGAAGTGAAGGACCGGGAGCCGGATTTTGTCGGCAAGGTTGCGAGAACAACCGGACCGGTGCTGAACCGCAAGGATATCGCGCGGGCACTGGCCGAGCTCGAACAGGGCGCGCTGATTATCGACGACGCCTCCGCACTGCGGGAAGACAGTGTTGATCTCATCATTAAAGAATTGAAGAAGGAAGACCGCGGCATGATCGTCATCCTGACTGACCGGCGGCGGAACATGGATCACTTCCTTGAGCACAACGCGGCACTTCTTCCGCTGTTCGGAGTCCGGGTGGATCTGCAGGCACTGGACGGAAACGCGCTGGTGGAATACGCGAAGAATTATGCGAACAGCCTGGATTACAGCATCGATGATTACGGCGCACTTGCACTGGCGTCCCGCATCGCTGCCAGCCAGTCCAATGATCACCAGGTGACCGTCGAAGAGGTCCGGGAGATGGTGGACGAGGCCATCCGCTATGCGAACCGCAAGACGCCCGGCAGACTCATGGATGTCATTACCAGAAAGCGGTACGACGCGGACGACATGATTATTCTGCGGGAGAAGGATTTCACACATTATTAAAAAGGCGTAAGCCGGAAGGGCGGTGTGGGGACCGCCCTTCAATAACATAAACAAAAAAGGAGTCAGGGTATGGCAGAGAAAAAGACACAGAACACTGTAAAGAAGACAGCAGTCAGAGCGGCGGCGAAAAAGGCTGAGCCGCAGAGGGAACACGTATTCATTTCTCCCGATGACTGCTATCTTTTTGCACAGGGAACACATTACGATATATACAAAAAGCTCGGCGCACATCTCTCTGTTGAGAACGGTGTGGAAGGCATGCATTTTGCCGTATGGGCACCGAATGCGGCCGCGGTTTTTGTGACCGGCACCTTCAACGGCTGGAACGAGGATCAGTATAAGCTCACCAAGATCAATGACGGCGGTATCCATGAAATTTTCATTCCGGGCGTCGGTGCGGGTGAGCTTTACAAGTATCTGATCTGGACTCCTGACGGCGAGAAAATCTACAAGGCCGATCCGTACGCCTATTCGGCGGAGCTGCGGCCCGGTACCGCCTCCAAGACCGCTGACATCACCGGATATGCCTGGGGTGATTCCAAATGGCAGAAGGCGCAGGCCGCCAAGGACCTCGACAGCAATAATCATGAGCCGATGGCAATTTATGAGTGCCACATCGGTTCCTGGATGAAGCATCCGGACGGCGGAGACGGCTTCTATAACTATCGCGAGTTTGCGGACCGTCTCGTCCCTTATCTGAAGGAAATGCCTTTTACTCATGTGGAGCTGATGGGCATCTCCGAGCATCCTTTTGACGGATCCTGGGGCTATCAGGTGACCGGTTACTATGCACCGACCTCCCGCTACGGAGAGCCGAAGGATTTCATGTATCTGATTGACAAGCTTCACCGCAACGGAATCGGCGTGATTCTGGACTGGGTGCCGGCGCACTTCTGCCCGGATGCTCACGGCCTTGCGCGCTTTGACGGCCAGTGCATCTATGAAGATCCGGATCCGCGCCGCGGAGAGCACCCGGACTGGGGCACGAAGATCTTCAATCTCGGCAAGCCGGAGGTCAAAAACTTCCTGATCGCCAACGTTCTTTACTGGATCCGCGAATATCATATCGACGGCATCCGCGTGGATGCGGTCGCATCGATGCTGTATCTGGATTACGGCAAGAAGGAAGGCCAGTGGCTGCCCAACAAGTACGGCGGACACGAGAATCTGGATGCCATTGAATTCTTCAAGCACATGAATTCCGTGGTGCGGGGCAGCTATCCGGGCTTTATCACCGTCGCGGAGGAGTCGACGGCATGGCCGAAGATCACCGGCCGCGTGGAGGACGACGGACTGGGCTTCTCCTTCAAGTGGAACATGGGCTGGATGCACGACTTCTGCGAATATATGAAGCTTGATCCGGTCATGCGCGCGGGAGATCACTACGCGATGACCTTCGCCATGAGTTACAACAGCTCGGAAAATTATATCCTTCCGCTGTCTCATGACGAGGTGGTTCACCTGAAGTGTTCCATGGTCGGCAAGATGCCCGGCTATGAGATCGACAAATACGCCAACCTGCGGCTGGGCTATACCTTCATGTTCGGCCACGCAGGCAAGAAGCTTCTCTTCATGGGCCAGGAGTTCGGCCAGGAGAGAGAGTGGAGCGAGGCGAGAGAGCTCGACTGGTATCTGCTGGAGAAACCGCTGAACAGCGGAACGAAGAAATACATGGAGGAGCTTCTGAAGATCTATAGGAAGTACCGCTGCATGTATGAGATCGACAATAACTGGGACGGTTTCGAGTGGATCAATGCGGATGACAAGAGCCGCAGCATCTACAGCTTCTTCCGCAAATGCGAAGGCGATAAGAAAAAGCTTCTGTTCGTCCTGAACATGACACCGGTGCGCTACCAGGGATTCCGGGTCGGCGTTCCGAAGGCGGGAACCTACAAGCTTCTTCTGAACAGCGAAGAGGAGCAGTACGGCGGTTTCGGCTACACGAAGCTGCCCGCATCCATCAAGGCCGTAAAGGGAGACTGCGATTACAAGCCTTATTACCTTGAGTTTGAGCTTCCGGCTTACGGCGGCCTTGTGTTCGAGTTCCAGTAAGAATGCTTTTGAAACAAAGCAAATCGGGGGATCAGTATAATGAACATTCATGAATCTGCAGAGGATTATCTGGAGTCTATTCTGATGCTGAAGGAACAGATCGGTGAAGTACGGTCGATCGATATCGTCAATAAGATGAACTATTCGAAGCCCAGCATCAGTATCGCCATGAAGAAACTGCGGGAAAGCGGATATATCGAGATGGATGACAACGGTTATATCACGCTCCTGCCGCCCGGCCTGGAAATTGCTCAGCGGATTTATCAGCGGCACAGGCTGCTGGAGAAGGTGCTGATCGCCATCGGCGTCGAACCGAAGAAGGCGGAGGACGAGGCGTGCAAAATCGAGCACGACATCGATGATGACACCTACGATAAGATCCGTCTGTTCTACGAAAAAAACATAAGCGAGGAGAAAGAATAAGCCCATGGATTACAGCAGCTTATTGAATGACCGGTCCATTCTGATTACCGGCGGAACGGGTTCTTTCGGAAAATGCTTCACCAAATATGTGCTGGAGAATTACAGCCCGCGGAAAATCATTATTTATTCCCGGGATGAATTCAAGCAGTTCATGATGGCGAACGATGAATTCTTCAAGGATCACGCGAAGCAGCTGCGGTTCTTTATCGGCGATGTGCGCGATAAGGAGCGTCTGGAGCGCGCACTGGAGGACGTGGACTATGTAGTCCACGCGGCTGCACTCAAGCAGGTGCCCGCCTGTGAGTACAATCCGGCGGAAGCCATCAAGACCAATATCAACGGCGCGCAGAACGTGATCGATGCCTGCCTGAACCGCGGCGTGAAGAAGGTCGTGGCCCTTTCCACGGACAAGGCCGTGAATCCGGTCAACCTCTACGGCGGAACCAAGCTGGTTTCGGACAAACTGTTCATTGCCGCCAATGCCTATGCGGGCAAAAAGGACATCACCTTCTCCATCGTCCGCTACGGAAATGTGGCGGGAAGCCGCGGATCCGTCATTCCGTTCTTCCAAAGCCTGATCGAGCAGGGCGTGACGGAACTTCCGATTACCGATTACCGCATGACTCGCTTCTGGATCAGTCTGGAAGAGGGTGTCCAGCTCGTCATCAAAGCCCTTGCGGAAGCAAAGGGCGGCGAGACCTTTATCAGCAAAATCCCGTCCTTCTACGTGAAGGATCTGGCGGAGGCCATGCTGCCCGGCTGCACGACCCGTGAGGTCGGCATCCGTCCGGGCGAGAAGCTCCACGAGATCATGGTGACGACGGAGGATTCCGCCACCACCTATGAATACGACAAGCACTATATTGTGTACCCGCAGATCACCTTCAATGAGCGGCAGGTCCCGGATCTGTCCGGCAGAAAGGTCGAGGACGGTTTTGCCTATTCCTCCGGCACCAACAGTGAGTGGATGAGCGTGGAGGAAATCCGGGAGCGCCTGAAAACCGTAGTGATCAGTTAAGGATGACAATGAGCATGGTCATGAGTTCAAATCAGAATTCAAATCAGGGAACGGCGAAAGAGCTGCCGGCGATCCTGGGCGGAAAGCCGGTCCGGGAAACGAAGCTGTATTATGCGCATCAGTACATCGATCAGGCAGATATCGACGCCGTGGTGCAGGTGCTCAGGAGCGATTTTCTGACCGGCGGTCCGGCTATTGAATCCTGCGAGAAGAAGCTCTGTGAGATTACCGGGGCAAAATATGCCGTGCTGTGCGCCAACGGAACAGCCGCACTGCATATCGCCTGCCTGGCCGCGGAGATCGGGGAAGGCGACGAGGTCATCACCACACCCATCACCTTCGCGGCTTCGGCCAACTGTGCCCTGTACTGCGGGGCGCGGCCGGTTTTTGCCGACATTAATGAAGAAACCTACCAGATCGATCCCGCGGATATCGAGAGAAAGATTACAGAGCGCACGCGCGCTTTTGTCGCCGTGGATTTCGGCGGCCAGTCCGTTCCGCAAAAGGAGCTGCTGGAGATCCGCGACCGGCACGGCCTGATCTACATCGAGGACGGCGCCCATGTCATCGGAACCTCCTACTGCGGCCGTATGAACGGATCCTTTGCGGATATGACCACCTTAAGCTTCCATCCGGTGAAAACCATCGCCGGCGGCGAAGGCGGCGCGGTCCTGACAGACAATGAGGAATATTATCAGAGACTCCTCCTGGCGCGCTCCCACGGGATCACCAGAAACCGGGCGATGATGCAGCACGTGCCGGACGGCCCCTGGTATTATGAGCAGATTGCGCTTTCCACCAACTACCGGATTACGGAGATGCAGGCGGCACTGATCGAGAGCCAGCTGAACAAGCTGCAGATTTTCGCGGAGCGGAAGAAGGAGATCGTGCGCCGCTACGACGAGGTGTTCTCGAAGATTCCGGGTCTGTATGTGCAGAAAGAGACGGAAGGCTCGGATACGGTGCGCCATCTGTACATTCTGCGGATCGTGCCGGAGCATCTGTCCATCGACCGGAAGCAGTTCTTCGAGGCCATGGGCGCGGAGAATATTATCTGCAACGTACATTACATCCCCATCTACTATTTCCCGTATTACGAGAAGCTCGGTTATCGGAAGGGCCTGTGCCCGAAGGCGGAAAAGCTGTATGAGGAAATATTCACGATCCCGCTGTATTACGCGATGACCGATCAGGATGTGGAGGATGTCATCCGGGCAGTGACGCGGATCGCCGCATATTACGAAAAGTGAAGATCAGTGTGATTGTCCCCGTCTACAACATGGCGGCGGACGGGAAACTGAATTATTGTCTTAATTCTCTTGTCGCGCAGACCGTCCGGGACCTCGAGATCATCGCGGTGGACGACTGCTCGACCGATGAGAGCGGAGAAATCTTAAGCCAGTACGAACAGGAGCACCCGGAGATTTTCCGGGCGCTTTTCTGTGACCGGAACCGGCATCAGGGCGGTGCGAAGAACCTTGCGCTGCAGCATGTGCGCGGCGAGTGGATTTCGTTCATTGACGCGGATGACTGGGTGGTGCCGGATTATTATGAGCGGCTTTTAAAAGCCGCGGAGGAAACCGGCGCGGACCTCGTCGGCTGCGACTACAGCCTGGTGACGGAGCACACCATGACGCCCGGTCAGGTAATCCACAACAATTACCCGGAACAGAGCGGCGTGCTGGATGCGGATAAAAAGCGCCTGCTCATTCTCGACACGGGGTCACTGTGTGTAAAGCTTTTCAGAAGAGAACTGATTCTGGATCACGAAACCCGCTTCCCGGAGGATATTTTCTACGAGGACAACGCGGTCGCCAGGACCTTCCTGCTCCGGGCACACTGCTTTGCCTATCTGGAGGAGCCGCTCTATTACTACTATCAGCACAGCACCTCCACGGTGCACACCGTGACGATGCAGCGGCTGAAGGACCGCATGACCGCCGGCCGCATTCTGCTCTCGGAGGCGGAGAAGTACGGCTATCTGGAGCCTTACAGACCGGAGATCGAGTATTCCTTCACGCGCCTGTTCTATGTCAACACACTGTTTTCGGCGATGCGGGACTGCCGGGAAAAAGGAAAATACCGCTTTGTCACAGACCTTGCGGCGGAGATGAAACGGACCTTTCCTGATTTTGAGCAAAATGTGTATTACCGGGAGAAGCTGACGGAGGAGGAGAAGAAAATGATCCGCATCCAGATGGTCTGTCCCCCGCTGTTCTATCTGTATTACCTGGCGCTCTGGACCTACAGGGATCTGCGCAGACGATGAGCATAAAGTCACATTCCGGGGCGGAATGTGGCTTTTCTTTCGGCATTTCGTAGAAAATGAGCCGGAATCGTTTTTTTGACTATACGAAAATCGAGGAATTCGCTAAAATTTTAAATGCCGGTCAGGAAGCGGTTTCCGGCCGGAAAAGGTAGATTTGAAACAGTTTTACAGGAGGAGACGAAGTGAGATCGGATATTGAAATTGCACACAGCGCTAAGCTTCTGCCCATTCGTGAGATCGCGGCAAAGCTGGGAATCCCGGAAGAGCAGTATGAGCAGTACGGCCGCTACAAAGCCAAGCTGACCGAGGATTACCTGAAGAGCATTCAGGACCGGAAGGACGGCAGACTGATTCTGGTGACGGCAATCAATCCGACACCGGCCGGAGAAGGAAAGACCACGATCAGCATCGGTATGGCAGATGCGTTCAACCGCCTCGGCAAGAAGGTCATGCTGGCACTCAGAGAGCCTTCCCTGGGACCGTGCTTCGGCGTCAAGGGCGGCGCAGCCGGCGGCGGCTATGCGCAGCTGGTTCCCATGGAGGAGCTGAACCTTCACTTTACCGGCGACTTTCACGCGATTACCTCTGCAAATAACCTGCTGGCGGCCATGATCGACAATCATCTGAATCACGGAAACCAGCTGGGCATCGATCCTACAAGAATTGTGTGGAAGCGCTGCATGGATATGAATGACCGCGCTCTGCGCAACATCGTTGTCGGCCTGGGCGGCAAGGGCAACGGCCCGGTCCGCGAGGACCGCTTCGTCATCACGGCGGCATCCGAGATCATGGCAATCCTGTGCCTGTCCGAGGACCTCGAGGATTTGAAGCGCAGAATTGACAGCATCGTCATTGGATACAACTACGACGGTGAGCCGGTGCGCGCGAAAGAGCTCGGCGCGACAGGCGCGATGGCTTCTCTGCTGGTCACGGCGCTGCAGCCGAATCTGATGCAGACCATCGAGCACACACCTGCTCTGGTGCACGGCGGACCTTTCGCGAATATCGCACATGGCTGCAACTCCATCCGAGCGACCCGCACTGCACTGAAGATGGCAGATTACTGCATCACGGAGGCCGGCTTCGGTGCGGACCTCGGCGCAGAGAAATTCCTGGACATCAAGTGCCGCATCGCGGGACTAAAGCCCGATGCGACCGTCATTGTCGCGAGCATCCAGGCGCTGAAGTACAACGGCGGCGTCGCGAAGGCAGACCTGAAGCAGGAGAACCTGGAAGCACTGAAGAAGGGTATCGTCAACCTGGGCAAGCACATCGAGAACATGCAGAAGTTCGGTGTTCCCACGGTTGTCGCGCTGAATTCCTTTGTCACGGACACCGAGGCGGAAGCGCAGATCGTAGAGGATTACTGCAGAGATCTCGGCTGTGAGTTCGCGAAGGCGACGGTCTGGGCCGACGGCGGCGCAGGCGGCGAGGAACTGGCTAAGAAGGTTCTGAAGACCCTCGAGACGAAGGAGAGCAAGTATCATCCGATTTATGAGCTGGATCTTCCGCTCGCGGACAAAATCCGCACCATCGCGAAGGAAGTCTACGGCGCGGGCAGCGTGAGCTTCGGCGCAGGCGTCGAGAAGCAGCTGCGCACGCTGGAGGAGCAGGGCTTCGGCAATCTGCCGGTCTGCATCGCCAAGACGCAGTACTCTCTGTCGGACGATCAGAAGAAACTCGGCCGTCCGGACGGTTTTGAGATGAGCGTGCGCGAAGTCTATGTCTCGGCCGGCGCAGGTTTTGTCGTCGCACTGACCGGTACCATTATCCCGATGCCGGGCCTGCCGAAGGAGCCGGCTGCGCTCAGGATCGATGTGGATCAGGACGGCGTCATCAGCGGACTGTTCTGAGCCTCCCGCACGAAGAAGGAGAACACTATGATCAGAATTACAATGGAGAACGGAAAGACCATCGATCTGGAGCTGGACCGCGAGGCCGCTCCGATCACGGTTGACAATTTTGAGAAGCTCGTGAAGGATGAGTTCTACGACGGACTGATTTTCCACCGCGTCATCAAGGGCTTCATGATCCAGGGCGGCGATCCCACCGGAACCGGTATGGGCGGCCCGGGCTGGGAGATTAAGGGCGAGTTCCGCTCCAACGGCTGGAACAACCCGATTTCCCATAAGAGAGGCGTCATCAGCATGGCCCGTTCCATGATGCCCGACAGTGCCGGCAGTCAGTTCTTCATCATGCATGACGACGCGCCGTATCTCGACGGAGAGTACGCCGCGTTCGGCCATGTCGTGAGCGGAATCGAGGTTGTCGACGAGATTGCGGGATGCCGCACAGACCGGGGCGACCGGCCGCTGCAGGAGCAGAAAATCGCGACCGTCCGCATCGTCTGACGCTGATCGGAAAATGGTTTATACCGAATAAAAAAAGAGGACCGGAATGATATGTACCCCCTTTCCTGGACAACCAGGGAAGGGGGTTTTTCTATGCGCTATTCATACGAGTTTAAAAGAAAATGTGTTGAACTGTATCGGGATGGTAAGTGGCCTGCAACTCCAGAAGGTGTTAAACAAAGACGCT
>JAFRIW010000032.1 GCA_017432565.1 Lachnospiraceae bacterium | reverse complement strand
GTTGATCCTCACTTATGGCGGAAGAATCGGTACATGTTAATTATATCAGAAATCGAACGCATGTTCTACTATCAAATATTAATTTAGTCGATTCATCTCACCGCCTGTAGAGGCGGGAGTCTTCTCGACTGGTCGGATAAAAAAGTTGTACTCACAGAAGAAAAGCAGTTCTGATGAGTACAATCCCGTTCACCCGGAAGCTCAAAATATAAAAGTTCACATAAATTATTTGTACCTTTTTCCAGGGGACGCTCTGTCTCAGAACAATTGCACATCTGCCGGGCAGTCAGGCAGCGCATGAATCTCTGTATATTGCATTTGCCGGAAAACGACCCGTCAGATTATTTACAGAACATACCAAATATGGTATGATCTGATCATAAATGAGAAACGGGCTCGCACAGAGATCTCTTGCAGGGACGGTCATAGGACGGTCATAGGGAGGGCAGATTTATGAGAAGTATCGAAGAACTGAATCGGCGCAGAAAGGAGCTGGGGCTGTCTTATCCGGCATTATCCATGCTGAGCGGTGTGCCGACGCCTACACTGCAGAAGGTACTGAGCGGGACAACGCCATCCCCACGCTATCAGACACTTCAGAAAATCGAAGAAGCATTGTACAGCGAAAATGCAGACTTCGAAAAATCTCTTCTGCGCGAGAAGCCGGCGGCTTATCTGACCGAACAGTCCCGGGAAACGGAGACGGCCCTGCCCGGCACGCTTCGCTTTCTGAAAAAAGAGCAGGGTACACTGACGATTGCCGATTATGAGCAGTTGCCGGAAGATGAGCGCTATGAACTGATCGACGGCGTTCTGATCCGGCTGGAGGCACCGACGACGGAGCACCAGCGGCTGAGCATGTTTCTGTCCGCGCAGCTGTATCTGCTGGCGGAGAAAGAAGATTGCGGGTGTACCGTTCTCACGGCTCCCTGCGACGTACAGCTGGACGGCGATGACCGGACAATTGTCCAGCCGGATATTTTTGTGTACTGTGATCAGAACAGAATCACACAGAACCGATGCATCGGTGCTCCGGATCTGTGTATAGAAATTATTTCCCCCTCCACACGCAGCAAGGATATGCTTCTGAAGCGCTATAAGTATGAGCGCGCACATGTGCGGGAATTCTGGGTGGTCGATCCGGAATTTCGGCGGGTGGTCGTGTACCGCTTCGGACAAAGCGGGCAGGAAAACTCCGAACACAGCTATCATTTTGACGACATCATACCGGTCGGAATCTGCGGGCAGGGCGGCAGAATTGACTTCCGTAAATATAACAACTAAATTGTATTTAACATTCAAGCTTTGCTTAAGGAGGATATCTTACCATGAAGCGCCTGCGCATTAATCTTTATGATCCGTCGGAATACCACTACGGGCTGGCCTGCGGCTTTATGCCGAATCTGCGCGCTTATCTGCATGAGGAGGAAACGAAACCCTGCATGATTATCGTGCCCGGCGGCGGGTATGAGTATGCCGCGTCCGGCGAGGCGGATCTGGTGGCAAGACGCTTTCATGAAGCCGGCTTTCAGACTTTTGTCCTGACCTACTCGACGAATCCGTTAAGACGTTTCCCTCTGCATACACAGCCGATGCGGGATGTGGCAAGAGCAATCCGCATCGTCCGTCAGAGCGCTGAGGAGCTGTGCTGCGATCCGGAAAACCTGATTCTGCTGGGCTTCTCTGCCGGCGCACACGCCTGCGCCAGTGTCTGTGTCCATCATGCGGATCTGGATACCCGGGAAGATCTCGCGGAAAAGGAAGGAAGCCCGTATCAGGGGATTTCCTGCAGACCGCTGGCCGCTTTCCTGTCTTACCCGGTTATCACAATGGGCGAACATGCCCACAAGGGATCGGTGCAGGCTCTGCTTGGACTTAACCCGAGTGAAGAAGAACTCAACTATTTCTCGCTGGAGACACAGGTGACGGCGGACACCCCGCCGTGCTTCCTGTGGCATACGGCGGATGACGCCTCCGTGCCGATGGAAAACAGCCTTCTGTTCGCGATGGCACTGAAGAAGGCGGGCGTTCCGTTTGCCTACCATCTTTTCTCCCACGGACAGCACGGACTGTCGCTGGCGAATGCAGAGTGGGCAAAAGGACATTATGCCGAGAATTACACCTTTGAACACGCAGGCTATATCCTGAAGGCGATTCAGGACGGCACACTGTCCGCAAATGAAGAGGAGCTGCGTAAGATCGACGAGCTGGCCCACCGGGTTTACGGAGAAAAGGAAGCCATGCCGGAGGTCTCTGTCTGGCCGGAACTGGCACTTTCCTGGCTGAAAACGCTGAACGGAAAGCAGGCGTGAAACAGCACAGGCGTCTGAAAGACAGACAGGAAAAGGCAGATCAGAATAACAGGAGAGCATACATCACATGGAACAGCTGAAGGTAAACGGACGGTATTTTGAGCAGGGCGGAAAGCCTTTCTTCTGGCTGGCGGATACAGCCTGGCTGATTTTCGCCAATATTCCTGAGGAAGAGGCGTATGTATATCTGAAAAACCGGGCGGACAAGGGCTTTAATGTCATTCAGGCAGTGCTGGTCTACTCGGTGGACGAGCTGCGGGACATCAACAAAATGCCACTCCTCCGGGAGGACGTCCGAAGTGAGGAATACTGGGCTCACTGCGACCGGGTAATCCGCATGGCCGGCGAGCTCGGACTGTATGTGGCGCTGGTTCCCACATGGGGGAGCCTTGTGAGCCACAATGTGATTACGATGCAAAATGCGGAGAAATATGCATCTTATCTCGCGGAGCGCTATGGCGGTTTCGATAACGTGCTCTGGCTGCTGGGCGGCGACATCAACGCGGAAGGCCATGAAGAAATTTTCCGGGCGATGGGGCGGAAGCTGAAGGAGAAATGTCCGCAGCAGCTGATCGGCTTTCATCCTTTCGGAAGGTGCGCGTCGACGCTCTGGTTTACGGATGATGAGGATGAGTGGCTTGATTTCAATATGTTCCAGTCCGGGCATCGCCGCTACGATCAGTGCAATATGGGTGCCTGGGACGATGTGACCGGAGAGGATACCGGCCTGTTCGGAGAGGACAACTGGAAATTTGTTTTTCATGACAGAAGCAGGAGCGCAAAGCCGGCACTGGACGGTGAGCCTTCCTACGAGTGGATCCTTCAGGGGCTGCACGATCCGTCCCAGCCGTACTGGCACGCGATTGACGTGCGGCGCTACGCGTACTGGTCTGTTCTGGCCGGTGCGGCCGGTCACACCTACGGGGATTGTTCGATTATCATGTTCTATGATCCGGAGACTATGAAAGAAGGCCGCCTTTACGGTGCGCGGGAGCACTGGAAAATGGCGATGCACCACGACGGTTCCGGGCAGATGCGTTATCTGAAAGAACTGATGCTCTCTGTCGATTACCGCAGCGGACGCGCAGCGGATGAGCTGGTGATCGGCGGGCAGCGGGAAAAACACGAGCGCATCGCTGTGATGGCAGGGCCGGATTTTGCCATCGCTTATTCTTTCCTGGGGAAAGGCTTTGACCTGGATACAGCCGGATACATCGGGAAGGACGCGTGGTTCATGCGGCCGTCCACGGGCGTGTACAGCTATCTCGGACGGGTGGAAACTCCTGTCTTTCACTATGAACCGGTTCCCTGTTATGACGGGAATGAGGATGTGGTGATCGTCATCCGCTGAATCCTGAAGACGCGGCCGCTGTCATCGGCTGAAGCTATCGGATGCTGCCGACGCGGGAGAGTGTCTCCTCGTGAATGGAATCTGTCGTATGGGAATCCCGATAGGCGCGCGGAGAGACCCCGTACATTTTCTTGAAGGCATCCTTAAAATAATTGCTGTCCGAAAAACCGTTGTTGAGCGCGACCTCTGTGACAGAGTGATCGGTGGAGAGCAGCTCGATGCTGGCATGCTTTAGCCGGACAGAGGAGAGAAATTCTTTCATCCCCATACCGATCACTTCCCGGAACCGCCGGGAAAAATAACTGGGGGAGAGGCCCGACTCTTTTGCCAGAGCGTCCAGCGTGATGGGCAGATTGAAACTGGTGGTAATGTACCTGGCGGCATCCAGAATTTCCCGGTCAGTATCTGTGGCACGGGAGGAACTGGCCGGATGCACGGTGCAGTAGCGCTCGCTGTACAGGAAGAACTGCCGCAGCTCGAGTTCAAGGATCGATTTGGTCCGGGCGTCATCCAGCTTGTCTTCGCGGAGCATCTGCTCAAGCAGCTGATCGAAGACAGAGCGGTGTGAGCCGGGAATATGAACCAGGCAGGTGCGGGAGAGCTGAGCGCGCAGAGAATCGGAGATCGCGCCGCTCTGCCAGTCATATGTCTCGGGATCCGGCGTATTTCCTGTCAGCACATCGCTGATCAGATCACTCAGACGAAAATAGATATTGATGCGGGTGCACTGCGAAAAATAGCGGTTGTAGTGCACTTCCTTCGGCGGCACCACCAGATAATCGCCGGCGCGCAGATCATAGAGAGAATCGTTGATAAAAAAGCGGCAGGAACCCTGCTGGACGTAGAAGAGTTCATAGTAGTAGTGAAAGTGGTTCTCCAGCATCCGGTAGTCCGCACTGCGCACGGCAGAGTTGACATAGACCCGGTCCAGGTCAAAATCGGATGTACGCATATTTTTTCCTCCGATTACGGATTCATTTTCCTTCCCAAAGACAGATTTCAGGCTTTTTCGAAAACGTTTTACTGCAAAATAGACAAAAGCTTTTCTTGAAATGAGCCATCTTTTGGTTATATTATAACCTCGTCAGGACAAAAAATCAGTATTCTGATCTGAGATTTGGCGGTTTTACAGTATTCATCACGGAAAAGTTGTTTTATTCTTTGTATGTAAGCGCTTTCAATCAAAGGAGAACCGGCTTGCGTATGGCCGGCTGGCGCTGAACATAAGAAACCATTTTATACTAACTAGGAGGGAAAAGATGAAAAAGAAAGTATTAGCTGTGCTGATGACTTCTGTTATGGCTGCATCTGTTCTGGTCGGCTGCGGCGGTTCTGCTGCTCCGGCTGCAGAAGCTCCGGCTGCAGAAGCTGCTGAAGAGGCACCTGCAGAGGAAGAAGCTCCGGCTGAAGAAGCTGCGGAAGAGCCCGCTGCTGAGGTCGCTGCTCCTGCAGGCGATGTCGACTACGAGCCTTGCACCATCAAGTTTGACTGGTGGGGCGGCGACTCCAGACATGAAGCCACACAGAAGGCTGTCGAGGCTTTCGAGGCGAAGTATCCCGGAATCGAAGTCGAAGTCAACTTCGGCGCATGGACAGACTGGGAGACTGCAAGAGCTCTTGAGTATCAGGCAGGCAACGGCTCCGATGTCACACAGATCGGTTCCAACTGGATTCCGGACTATGACGGAGACGGCAAGACCTTCATCGATCTGAACACCGTATCCGATGTTCTGGACCTGACTCAGTTCAATGCATCTGACCTTGAGAAGTGCCTGGATCCCGTAGGACAGCAGGCTGGTGTTCCGATCTCCATGACCGGCCGTATCTTCTACTGGAACAAGACCACATTTGACAAAGCCGGCATCGATTATCCGAAGACCATCGACGAGCTGATCGAAGCAGGCAAGACCTTCCAGGAAGTTCTGGGCGACGAGTATTATCCGCTTGAGCTGGGCGAGTATGACAGAGCACTCTTCATGAGCTTCTACATGCAGGCCAAGAAGGGCGAGCCGATCATCCTCGAGGACGGCACCCTGAACGTGACGGAAGAAGAGCTGGCTGACGGTCTTGCATTCATCCAGTCTCTGGAAGACAACCACGTCATTCCTACCATTGCTACACTGGCAGGCGACGGCAACGTAACTCTGAACGAGAATCCGAAGTTCATCGACGGCCGCTATGCAGGCGTCTTCGAATGGGATTCCGCTCCGCTGAAGTACACCAGCAACATCGCAGAAGGCCAGGAACTGGTTGTCGGCGAAGAGCTTGACTTCGGTGAGGCTGTCAAGGGATCTTCCGCGAAGGTTTCCATGGCATTCGCAATCTGCGCTTCTTCTCAGCACCCTCACGAAGCAGCTATGCTGATCCAGTACCTGCTGAATGATCCGGAAGGCATCATGATCATGGCATCTGAGAGAGGTGTACCGGCTTCCAAGATCGGTTTTGACACACTGAACGACGCAGGCCAGATCGATCCGCTCATCGCAGCAGCACACGAAGGTGTCTATGCAGCAGATCCGATGTTCTTCAGCCCTCGTTTTGACAACGGCGAGCTCAAGGGCGACGGCGCAGCTTACATCGATGTATTCTCCGGTCTTTCCTACGGTGACTACACAGTTGAGGATGCTGCTTCGATCCTGTTCGACGCATATTCGAACGTCTGCGAATAATCCAATCTGACGTATAGCTTATAAGCATTCCAAACATACGCAAAAGTGAGTGGTCTGCCCGGGCTGCTGCCCCGGCAGGCCACTTGCTTAAGAAAGACATTACGTAAGACATCAGAGTAAAACTTTTTTAACAGATCTACTTTAACAGTGGGGGCAGAGATTTGAAAAAGAACAAATTTTTAAAAGAGAATATGGGATTCCTCTTTATTATCCCGTGGCTGATCGGCTTCCTTGTCTTCAAGGCTTATCCGTTCGCCTCCTCGCTGTTCTACAGCTTCACGGACTTCCACCTCTTTAAGGGTATGTCCACATTCACGCTGCAGAACTACCTCGACGTTTTCCAGAAGCCGCTGGAACTGAAGGCTCTGGTCGTCACTTTCAAGTATGCATTCATGACGGTTCCGCTCAAGCTGGTCGCCGCGCTTTTCATCGCATACATTCTGAACTTCAAAATCAAGGGTGTGAATTTCTTCCGTACTGCATACTACATTCCCTCCATCCTCGGCGGCTCTGTTGCAATCGCCGTTCTGTGGCGGGCACTGTTCAAGGATGACGGCCTGATCAACGGCCTGCTGGCAATTTTCCACATTCCGGCAGTTCACTTCATGTCCGATCCCAACTGGGCACTGTTCATCATCTGTCTCCTTCGTGTATGGCAGTTCGGTTCCGCAATGGTTATCTTCCTGGCAGCCTTAAAGGGCGTTTCCGTGGATCTGTACGAAGCAGCATCCATCGACGGAGCAGGAAAGTGGCGCCAGTTCTTCTCCATCACTGTACCGCTGATCACACCGGTTATTTTCTATAACCTGATCACACAGCTGGTGCAGGCATTCCAGGAATTCAACGGACCGTTCATTATCACGGCCGGCGGTCCCAGAAATGCGACAACACTGATGTCACTGCTCATTTACAACAACGCTTTCAAGAACTACAAGATGGGTAAGGCAAGTGCACAGGCCTGGGTACTGTTCGTGATTCTGATGGCCTTCACAGCGCTTTCCTTCTGGAGTCAGAAGCACTGGGTCTATTACGCAGATGAGGACGGGAGGTAAGGATCATGGCTAATACACAGACTAAATCTCTTTCCCAGGCAGAAGCGAACCTGAGAAGACAGAGAATTATTTCGCTGGTACTGCGGTATACCGTCCTGATCGTTGTCGGCGTCATCATGCTTTATCCTCTGGTATGGATGGTCGGCGCAACCTTCAAGAACAACAATGAAATCTTTACATCCATGAACCCGATTCCGTTCAACCCGACACTGGACGGCTATAAGGCAGCCATGGAGAATTACGGCGGCGCAATCAACATCTGGAAAGCAATGCTGAACACCTATTCCTACGTCATTCCGGAAGTGATCTTCACCATCATTTCCTCTGTCCTGACCGCTTACGGTTTCGGCCGCTTCAAGTTCAAGGGACATGACCTCCTGTTCAGTGCCATGATGGCAATGCTGTTCCTGCCGCAGGTCGTTCTGAACGTTCCTCAGTACATCATGTTCAACAACTTCGGATGGATCGGTTCCAGACTGTACCTGCCGCTCGTTGTGCCGACACTGTTCGCGACGGAGACCTACTTCATCTTCATGCTGATCCAGTTCCTGCGCAACGTTCCCAAGGACCTGGAAGAGGCGGCATCCATCGACGGCTGCAACGTAATGCAGACTCTGATTCAGATCATCGTTCCGATGCTGATGCCCGCGATTGTATCCTGCGCACTGTTCAAATTCATGTGGTCGTCCAACGACTTCATGGGACCGCTGCTTTACGTCAACACCCCGGCGAAGTATCCGGCAACGATCTTCGTCAAGCTGTCCATGGACTCGGATGCAGGCTTCAACTGGAACAAGATCCTGGCCCTGTCGCTGATCTCGATCCTGCCCAGCATCATCGTTTTCTTCGCGGCTCAGAATCAGTTCGTCGAAGGTATTTCCGCCGGCGGCGTGAAAGGTTGATATGCTGAAGAGCATTTTCAGTCCGGACAATCCGGTATTTCGATTCTTTATCAAACTCGGCTATTGCTGGTGGCTAAACATTTTATGGTTAGCCACCAGTTTGCCCATCATCACGATCGGAGCATCCACAACCGCCCTGATTTACAGCTGCTGCAAGCTGCACTCGGACGACGGATATCCGACCGTGAACTTTTTTCACTCCTTTAAGGAGAATTTCAAACAGGCGACGGCGATCTGGCTGATCTATCTGGCAGCAGGCGCGGCTCTGGCTGTGAGCCTGATCTTCTGGAACCGCTCCGGCATGCAGGGCGGCATGATCGCACAGGGACTCGCGTGGGCGATTACGCTGATCTATGTGGTTTCACTGTCCTATGTCTTTGCCATCCAGAGCAAGTTCGTCAATCCCATCAGCCGCACGATTCTTTACTCCTTCCTTTTGCCGTTCAGAAACCTGAAGGAGACGATCCTGATTCTGATCAGTATCGGTGCGGTGGTGTATTTCAATGTCACGACCGTCTTCGCCGTCAACTTCTGGACGCTGAACCTGGGCGTCGGCCTTCTGACTTATCTGCTGAGCGTTTTCTATATCAACGTCTTCAACCGGTATATCCCGAAGCCGGAGGAGCCCGCACCGCTCTCTGAAGAAGAGGCGGAAAAGGCACTGGACGAGGCTGCGGAAAATCTGAAGAAGATGTTTGATGAAAGGGGAGAGTAAACATGCAGCTTGGAATTCGATTTCACGACACGGCAGAACTGCCGTTTGAGGAGCGGATTGACGAGATCCGCAGGCAGGGCTTTTCCTGCACACACATTGCACTGTCCAAGGTCATCGACCTGCCGGGAGGCAATAAAGACTGCCCGCTGACACCGGGAATTCTGACGCCGGGATACGCCATGCACCTCCGGCATATTTTTGAGAAGAAGGGGCTGGATGTCGCAGTCCTTGGCTGCTACCTGAATCTGGCACATCCGGATCCGGAGAAGCGCTCGCAGATTCAGGAGATGTATCGCGCACATCTGCGCTTCGCATCTCTTCTGGGAGCGGGTGTCGTCGGCACGGAGACCGGCGCACCGAACGCAGCGTACCGCTATGACAAAGAAGCCTGCCACAGCGAAGAGGCACTGCGTATTTTTATCGAAAATCTGAGACCGGTCGTGAAGGATGCGGAGAAATACGGCGTCATCCTGGCGATCGAGCCGGTCTATAAGCATATCGTCTGGAACGCGAAAAGAGCCCGTCAGGTGCTGGACGAGATCGCGTCGCCGAACCTGCAGATCATTTTTGACCCGGTGAACCTGCTGCATCCGGACAATGTGGAGCAGCGCGACGAGGTCATCGGGGAGGCCATCGACCTTCTGGCTAAAGAGATTATGGTCATTCACATGAAGGATTATATCCCGGTCGTCGACGACAACGGGCAGCCCGAGCTGAAGAGCCTGGCCTGCGGCAAGGGCGTCATGGATTACAGGGAGATCATCCGCTTTGCGAAGACAAAGCCGTATATTCACGCGACGCTGGAGGACACGAAGCCGGACAACGCGGAAGCGGCGCGGAGGTACCTGGAGGACCTGATGCTGTAAATGCGGCACCGGGATCCCCGGAGGATCTGATGCTGTAGAACGCAGCGCAGAGCCGGTTTCACCCCTTAGGAGATGAGAAGATGTTAAGTGATGAAATGAACAGCAGGATCCGGCGCTATATTGACTATCTGCTTGCAAATTCCAGCGCGGAAGCCCCGATGTGGAACATGGAGATGATCCGCGCCGGCAAACCGAACAAGTGGAATTACATCGACGGATGCATGATCAGTGCGATCCTGAATCTGTACGACTATACGAAGGAGCAGCGGTATCTTGATTTTGCCGACGCGTTCGTGAACTGGTTCGTTCAGGAGGACGGTCAGATCCTGACCTATGATCCGGAAGAGAAAAATCTGGACAATGTCAACACCGCCAGCAATCTGTTCACGCTCTATGCGCTGACCGGAAAAGAAAAATACCGCCGCGCGATCGATACAGTCCGGCACCAGCTGGATATCATGCCCCGGACTAAAGAGGGCAATTTCTGGCACAAAGATATCTATCCGTACCAGGTGTGGCTCGACGGCCTGTACATGGCGCAGCCTTTCTATATGCGCTATGAGACGCTGTTCAACAAAATGCGCGGATGCGAGGACAGCTTCCGGCAGTTCGTCAATGTGGAGCGGATCATGCGCGACCCGGAGAGCGGGCTGTATTATCACGCCTACGACGAGTCCCGTCAGATGTTCTGGGCAGATCCCGAAACCGGCCTGTCAGAGAATTTCTGGCTGCGGGCGATCGGCTGGTTTATCACGGCGCTGGTCGAGACGGCGGAGGCGATCGACGAGTCGCTCTATTATGAGTACCGCTATCTGCAGAAGATCCTGAAGGATCTGGCGGAGGCGCTCCTGAAGGTACAGGACAGGAGCGGGATGTTCTGGCAGGTGGTCAACCGTCCGGATCTGTCCTGCAGCGAAGACGGACTGTGCAGCGCGCGGGACAGCTTCTGTAAGGATCACACCCGCGCCGCGGGCGACGTGAAGGGCAACTATCTGGAGACGTCAGGCACCGCGCTGATCGCCTATGCGCTGCTGAAGGCTGTGCGCCTCGGTTATCTTCCCGAGCGTTTTGCCGCGGCGGGAGAGCGCGCCTTCAACGGCATAACACATAATTATCTGATCGAAAATCCGGACGGT
Organism: Lachnospiraceae bacterium; assembly: GCA_017432565.1. Classification (GTDB taxonomy): domain Bacteria; phylum Bacillota; class Clostridia; order Lachnospirales; family Lachnospiraceae; genus CAG-791. The sequence continues at coordinate 70,634 of JAFRIW010000032.1, read as the reverse complement.
ACGCTGGGACTGGGCGGAATCTGCCTGGTGGGCGGACTCGGCGGAAAGGCACAGCGCGACGGATCCGTCTCGTACTATTTCAACGAGCCGGTCGTACAGAATGAGGCAAAGGGAACGGCGCCGTTCATTCTGGCCTACACGGAACTGCTCCGCAGAAGCGGGGAGAGATAAGGTCAAAAAGTCCGAAAAGGGTGGTGGTATCCATGAATTTCGAGATCAGAGCCATATTTTGCCGAAGCGTGACCATTGAGCTGGACCGGGACGTACCGTACTGCGGCGAGCCGGTCACGGTGCTCCTGAACGGGGAAGAGGTCCTGCGGGACGAGCGGAACGTGCTGAGCCTGCAGGGACTGCAGCCCGACACGGATTATGAGCTGACGGTGCGCTGTGAGGGACAGGAGCAGACGAAGTCTTTCCGGACAAAGTGGGAGAGCGTCCTGCTGGACGTGCGTGCATTCGGTGTGAAGGGCGACGGCGTGAGCAATGACACGGCGGCGCTGCAGGCGGCGATCTACGCGTGCCCGCAGTATGGGACCGTGCGTGTCCCGAAGGGCGTCTATTTCACGCTGCCGCTGTTTTTAAAGAGCGAGAGCACGCTGCTTCTCGAAGAAGGCGCTGTGCTGCTGGGCGATCCGGACCGGAATCACTATCCGATTCTGCCCGGCATGGTGCAGGGGACTGACGAGAAGAGTGAGTACAATTTTGGGACCTGGGAGGGCAACCCGCTGGACAGCTTTGCCGGCCTGATTACCGGCATCGGCCTGCATGACGTGGATATCATCGGAAACGGTGTGATCGACGGCAACGCAGAGGCCGGCGACTGGTGGGAGAATGCCAAGGTGCGCCGCATCGCGTGGCGCCCGAACGCGGTTTTTATCGCCCACAGCGAAAACGTGCGGATGCAGGGTGTGACGGTGCGCAATTCACCGTGCTGGACGGTCCATCCGTACTACTGCGACCATATCAGCTTCTATAATCTGACGATCTGGAATCCGTCCGATTCTCCGAACACGGACGGTTTTGATCCGGAGAGCTGCCGCGATGTGCTGCTGCTCGGGACCAAAATTTCGGTCGGCGACGACTGCGTCGCCATTAAGAGCGGCAAGCTGTATATGAGCCGTTATCATTTCGTGAGAACAGACGGCGTCGAGATCCGCAACTGCCTGTTTGAGCGGGGACACGGCAGTGTGACCGTCGGCAGCGAGGTCGCCGGCGGCGTGGAAAACGTGCATATTACACGCTGCATCTTTGACGGGACGGACCGCGGTGTGCGGATCAAAACCCGGCGCGGACGCGGGGACCGCTCCTACCTGGGCGGGCTGGTCTTTGAGAAGATCCGGATGAACCGCGTCCATATGGCGATGACCGTCAACATGTTCTATTTCTGCGACCCCGACGGACACAGCGATTATGTGCAGGACCAGGAGTCCCATCCGGTGGACGACAGGACGCCTGTAATCGGGCCGATCGTCATCCGGGATGTGACTGTCACCGGCGCGGACGCCTCTTTTGTCTGCGCGTACGGTCTGCCGGAGCAGCCGATTGAAAAGATCGAGCTCGAAAACATCAGCGTTGAATTTCTGCCGGAAGAGGAGAGAACGCCGCAGGTGCCGGTCATGATGGACAACTTCCCGAAGCTGAGCGGCCGCAGCATTTATCTGCGCAATGTGAAAGAAGTGATCCTGAAGGATCTGACGATCGCCGGCGCGGCGGACACGGAGCCGGAGCTGATCGGTGTGGAGAGTGTCCGGACGGAAAACCTGCAGTACCGGTGATAAAGTCTGTTATAATATTGAATCAGAAGCAGGACAGCCCGTTCAGCGGCTGACAGAGATATAAAGGAGGAATCGAGACATGGAACTGAGAACAGCAGCATCCCCGAAGGACGTGAAACACTATACCACAGAGCGTCTGAGAGAAGAATTCCTGGTGGAACAGGTCTTTTTTGAGGACGAGATCAAACTGGTGTACAGCCACATCGACCGCATCATTTTCGGCGGCGCGATGCCGGTCTCCAAAGCGCTGAAGCTGGAGGCAGGCGACGAGCTGCGCGCAAAGTACTTTTTGGAGAGAAGAGAGTTGGGTGTCATCAACATCGGCGGCGACGGCATAATCATCGCGGACGGTGTGACCTATGAAATCGGTGCGCGCGACGGCATGTACATCGGAAGAGGGACAAAGGACATCTCCTTTGCGAGTGCAGACGCCTCGAACCCTGCCAAATTCTATATGTGCAGCGGTCCCGCGCACATGACCTATCCCACCAAGCGCATTCTGAAGGATAAGAAGGCGGAGTTCTCCTATGACGTCGAGATTCTGCCTGAGAACAAAAAGGAGCTGGGGTGCCTCGAGGATTCCAACCACCGCACGATCAACAAGTACATTCTGCCCGGTCAGGTGGAAAGCTGCCAGCTGGAGATGGGCATGACGCACCTGGAGCCCGGCAGTGTCTGGAACACAATGCCGTGCCACACACATGACCGACGCATGGAAGTCTATCTGTATTTTGACCTTCCGGAGGACGCCTTCGTCATGCACTACATGGGCGAGCCGCAGGAGACCCGCCACATCGTCATGCGCAACGAGCAGGCCGTCATCTCCCCGTCGTGGTCGATTCATTCCGGCAGCGGCTCCCGCAACTACACCTTCATCTGGGGCATGGTCGGAGAGAATCAGGATTTTGACGACATGGACGATGTCCGGATGCAGGATCTGCTGTAAGACCTGATGTAAGATCCGGCGAATGTGTTAAAAAGCCGGCTGTGACAGCTGAATAACAAAACCCTGCGGTTCCGCCAGACGGTTCCGCAGGGCTTTTTTTCGTCTTAAGCCAAAATCCGGCCGGACGGAAAACGTCCGTCTCCCCGATGCTTCGGCGCTTACTTGATTTTGATCACGGCCTTTACGAGATCGGTCTTGTTGTTTACGGCCTCGTCGTACGCCTCCTGGATGTGGTCCAGATCGAACTCGTGCGTCACGATCTTCTTCACGTCGATCGCGCCTTTCGCGACGGCGGCGATGGCCTTCGGATAGATGTTGCGATAGCGGAAGACGGAGACAATCTTTGCTTCTTTGTCCATGATCTGGGAGAAGTTGTAGGTGATTTCGCTCTGGGAGGAGAGACCGACCAGGCAGATGGTGCCGCCGCGCTTCACGGCAAAAGCAGTCTGCGCGATCGTGACGGGGGAGCCGGCGGTCTCAAAGACCTTGTCCGCGCCCTTGCCGTCCGTCAGGCGGCTGATCTCGGCGAGCGCATCCACCTCTTTACTGTTGATGACATAGTCCGCGCCCAGCTCCAGCGCCTTCTGAAGGCGCGCATCCACCAGATCCGCGACGATGATTTTGCCTGCGCCGTGTGCCTTGCTGGAGAGGAGTGTGACCAGGCCGATGCAGCCGCTGCCCAGAATCACGACCGTATCGCCGACCTGCACGTCCGCCTGGTTCGCGGCGTGGAAGCCGACTGAGAGCGGCTCAATCAGCGCGCCTTCCTTCGTAGTCATGTTGTCCGGCAGTTTGAAGCACCAGTCGGCCGGATATTCAATGTATTCCATATTGCAGCCCTGAACCGGCGGTGTCGCAAGGAAGATGACGTCCGGGCACAGGTTGTAAAGTCCTGCTTTACAGAATTCGCATTTGCCGCAGGTGTGTCCGGGCTCAATGGCGACCTTGTCGCCGACCTTCAGATCAGTGACGCCCTCGCCGACTTCGACAACGGTGCCGGCGCACTCATGGCCGAGCATGTAGTCACTGTCCAGGTCTACGATATAATCGCCGATCCGGCCGCTGTGGAAATAGTGAACATCACTGCCGCAGATGCCGACGTATTCAAGAGAAACGACGACCTTCCCTGCGCCTGCCGAAGGCGTGGGAATTTCTTTGATAATCATATGGTCCAGACCGCGCATGAAAGCGCCTTTCTGCATGGGCTGCATCTTCATTTTCTGTTCCTCCTTCTGATCTTTTGATTTATCTGCGATTCCTTCTGTCGAAAACGGATGATCTAAGAAAAATATGCCGTATTTTGACAGAATCTTCAACAGACGATTTTTCGTTTCCGGGAATTCTTTTTTGCAGTATTGCTCTGAGCGTGCAGAACCGTTCTGAGAGCGCAAAATCCGGACTGAGGCGCGATATCCCGGAATCTGTTATAATAATTTTGTGAGCGTCTGCTTATGAAAAGAGGGGGGAGACATGATTACAGAGAAGATCATCCTGAATGAAGAGCGAAACGTGACACTGACGACCTATCTCCAGCCGGTGGGAGAGGAATTTGCGCATATAAAGGCGCGCCCCGCAATCATTGTCATTCCGGGCGGCGGCTATGATTTCTGCTCGGACCGCGAGGCGGAGCCGATCGCACTTGCATATCTTCGGGAGGGCTATCAGGCTTTTGTCCTGCGCTATTCCGTTCAGCAGAACAAAATCTGGCCGACTCCGCTGAATGACTACGACGAAGCGATGGCGCTGATCCGCAGCCGGGCAGAGGAGTGGCATATTATTCCGGACAAAATCGCGGTCATCGGCTTCTCCGCGGGCGGACATCTGGCCGCTTCCGCAGCGACAATGTCGGTCAACCGCCCGAACGCGGCGATTCTCATTTACGCAGTGCTGGACGAAGCATCCGCGAAAGAGTGGAATGAGACCGCGCCGGACACCGTTTCAGCGGTAGACGAAAAGACTTGTCCGTGCTTTGTGGCGGCGTCCCGCACGGATACCATGGTACCCGCTGCCAATGCCATTGCTTTCTGCGATGCACTTTACAGAAATGATATTTCCTTTGAGAGCCACATCTATTCGTACGCACCGCACGGATTCTCTCTGGCGGACAACACTGTGCGCCAGTCCGGCTGGAAGATCACTGAGCGGGCAAAAGACTGGGTGCGCGACAGTATCGGCTGGCTGAAGGAAGTCTTCGGTGATTTCGGCGACAGCGGGATGACCGAGCCGATGTATGGTCACTACGCATTGCTGGAGCACGGCGACACCCTTTCCGTGGATGCCTCGATCGGCCAGATCGTTTCAACGGAAGGCGGCAAGGCTTTCTTTGAGACGATGATGGCGCAGGCTGCCGGTGCCGCGGGTGCCGGTGTAACGGGCGGCGGAGGTGATATCGACCTGAAGCAGTCAGTCCTCGAGCGTTTCAAAATGCGGGACCTGCTCGGCTTTGCCGGCATGTCGGCTGAAACCATTGCGGAGATCGATGCGCAGCTTCGGAATATTCCGAGGAAATAACACAGCACAGCTTCGGAATATTACGAGGAAATGACACAGCACACCTTCGGAATATTCCGAGAAGATGACACGGCACAGAATGGGAATACTCTGAAAAAGACACGGCACAGAAGCGGAGGGGTGCATGACGAAGGAAAAATGGTCGGTCCGCAGAATTCTGATTTATCTGATCGGGATCATGATCCTGGCCTGCGGCATTGATCTGAATACAAAAACAGGCCTCGGCGTCTCGCCGGTGATTTCCGTGGCCTTCAATCTCGCACAGATCACGGGCATCGCGATCGGAACGATGACTTTTGTCTATTACTGTTTTCTGATTGTATTGCAGTTTATTCTGCTGAAGGGAAAGATGCCCGCCTGGCAGCTTCTGCAGGTCGCGTGCAGTTTTTTTACCAGCTTCTTCATTGACCTTTTTGACGGAACGCTGCCGGAACCGGTGACCCTGCCAGGCCGCTTTATCGCGCTGTTTCTCGCCATCGCGCTCACCGGGATCGGGGCTGCCATTTCCGTCAGTATGCGAGTAGTTCCGAACCCGGCCGACGGTCTGGCGGACGTGATCGGGCAGAAGCTGGGCAAGGATATGGGATTCGGTAAAAATGTCCTGGATCTGACCTGTATCGTGATTGCACTGATCATCGGCTTCGTCTTCCGGAGAAGTCCGCTCGGTATCGGAGTGGGCACAGCAATTGCGATGGTACTGACAGGACGGGTCATCGCCTGGTTTAAACCGGTGACCGCACGGATCCGCAGAATAGCGGGTATGGAGCAGTAAACCTGCAGGAATGGAATAGCAACTTGCGGGTATGGAGCAGTAAATCTGCAGGAATGGAGAGGGCAGCTTGAAGGATCGACAGAATAAGGAACAACATGATTTTACAAGGGGGCCCATACTGGGCCCTCTCATTCGGTTTGCCATGCCGGTTCTGCTGGCGTTGTTTCTGCAATCCATGTACGGCGCGGTGGATCTGCTGATTGTGGGACAGTTTGCGGCACCGGCCGATATTTCCGCGGTCTCTACCGGCTCACAGATGATGATGACCATCACCAATATCATCGCCGGATTTTCCATGGGAACGACAATTCTGCTGGGGCAGCAGATCGGCAGAGGAGAGCAGAAAAAAGGAGGGCGGACTGTCGGTGCCAGCATCTATCTGTTCGGCGCGATGGGACTCGCCGTGATGCTGGTTATGATCCTGTTTGCAGGAAAGATTGCCGCCATCATGCAGGCACCGGCGGAAGCTTTTGACGCGACGACGGCATACCTCCGGATCTGCGGAGGCGGCGCGCTGATCATCATCGCCTATAATCTGATCGGCAGTATCTTCCGGGGCATCGGTGATTCCGCTACACCGCTCATCACTGTCGCAATCGCCTGTGTGGTGAATATCATCGGAGATCTTGTACTGGTTGCCGGACTTCATATGGGAACCGCCGGTGCCGCCATTGCCACCGTCGCAGCCCAGGCCATAAGTGTTCTCATTTCTCTGGCTCTGGTCCGGAAGAAAGGGCTTCCGTTTGCTTTTGACCGGTCTATGATCCGGCCGGACAAAGCCCTGATCGGCAAGGTTACGATGCTGGGAGCACCGATTGCTTTTTCCGATCTGCTGGTCGGCATCTCTTTCCTGGTGATCCAGGCCATTGTCAACGCACTGGGCGTCATTCCCTCCGCGGGCATCGGCGTGGCGGAAAGAGTCTGCGGTTTTGTCATGCTTGTCCCGTCTTCCTTTATGCAGTCTCTCTCGGCTTTTGTCGCTCAGAATATCGGTGCCGGAAAGAAAGACCGCGCGGTCCGCACACTGCGGATCGGTATCGGTCTGTCTCTTCTGGCGGGACTGGTCATGTTTTACACCGCCTTCTTCCACGGAGACATGCTGGCCGGTATTTTCTCCCGCAGTGCAGACGTTATCCTGGCCGCCGCGGACTACCTCAAGGCTTATGCCATTGACTGCCTTCTGACCGCTGTTTTCTTCTGCTTCGTCGGCTTCTACAACGGACTGGGTATGACCCGCTTTGTCATGCTCCAGGGCATTGTCGGTGCCTTCCTTGTCCGCGTCCCCGTCTCTTACCTGATGAGCAGACAGACCCCGGTCTCCCTGTTCCACATCGGCCTTGCCACACCGCTTTCTTCCCTTCTTCAGGTCATCCTGTGCCTGATCTGCATGGCCTGGGTGAAAAAGCAGTGGAAGAAAGAGGAGGGGAAGGAAACGGAAGCTTCCCAATCTGAATAGCAATAAAATATCGTAATATATTTAAAAACAGCTGTGTCTAATGTTGCGCAGCTGTTTTTTATATGGTACGATTTTTCTGCAGAGGATGTGCGGATTTCTCTGTCTGGTTTTCTTTTTTTATTCTATTTATTTCATCCCTCTCAGTCTTTCAGACGAGTATCAGGTTTTTTCCGGGATTGTTTAAAAAAAAGCAGCAGCATTTCGCTGTAATGAGGAGTACAGGAAGTTGAATACAAAAAGCTACACAGAAGAATTGATTACGGAAAGAAACCTGTTAATCAATTATCTGAACCAATGCAATTCTTTTTTGAAGGACATGCCCAAAGAACAATTATGGGTAACACACCACGGAAAGCATCTGCAGTTTTATACTGTTGACCCTGTCAGCCATAAGAGAAAATACATTTCCACGAAAGAACTCCTGTATATCAGGAATCTCGCACAAAGGGACTATGATCAAAAGGTGCGTTCTGTTCTGGAAAGAAGGATCAGAACCATTGACAGCTTTCTGAAAGAAGAGCAGCAGACAGATATTCACCTGGTTTATCACAATCTGCCGGATGCAAGGAAGAAACTGGTTGTTCCCATCGAACAGGATGACAGGCAATTTGTTGACCAGTGGATCTCAGAATTATTCCAGGCAAAACCCTTCCGGGAAGAAGATACTACAGGATACTTTACCGCTAAAGGAGAGCGGGTCCGGTCAAAGTCAGAAGTGATTATCGCAGATACTTTGAAAGAATTGGGAATTCCGTACCGGTATGAGTGCCCGCTGGAACTCGAATACGGAATAATAATTCATCCGGATTTTACAATACTCAGAATCTCTGACAGAAAAGTTCTGTACCTCGAACATCTTGGTAAAATGGATGATCCCGGCTATTCAGAGAATGCTATAAGCAGAATTTCATTGTTCGGGCGGAACGGGATCTTTCAGGGAGATCGTCTGTTTCTCACTTTTGAGACCGCGCAGAGGCCGCTTGACCGGAGAATCTTAAGAGAAATGCTTATACGGAATTTCCTGTAAGCAGGTCTGCCCGGTCTTGTTGGGAGCGCTCCGATCCGGCCAGTACCGTGGGCAAGCAAGCTTTTTACAGTATACCCGGTAATCCGCGAGCGCTCCGATCCGGCCAGTACCGTGGGCAAGCAAGCTTTTCATAGTATACCCGGTAATCCGGGAGCGCTTCGATCCGGCCAGTACCGTGGGCAAGCAAGCTTTTCACAGTATACCCGGTAATCCGGGAGTACCCCGATCCGGCCAGTACCGTGGGCAAACAAGCTTTTCATAGTATACCCGGTAATCCGGGAGCGCTTCGATCCGGCCAGTACCATGGGCAAGCTAGCTTCTCGCAGTTTACCCGGTAATCCGCGAGTGCTTCGATCCGGCCAGTACCGTGGGCAAGCAAGCTTTTCACAGTTTACCCGGTAGTCGAGGAATGCCCCAGTCCGGCCAGTACCGTGGGCAAGCAAGCTTCTCGCAGTTTACCCGGTAATTTAGGATCAGTAACAGATCCAAAAGTACCGGACACAGAGAAATCCCGCCCGAACCGGGCGGGATTTCCGGATAACAAGCTTCCAATAACAGGAATCAGCCTTTCAGCTCCTTCACGAGGGCTGCGATGGCTTCGTCCTTGCAGTCGCGGGCGAAGTACTCATCAAAGTGCTCGCCGGCGAGGGCGCCCTTCACGAGATCCGGATCCTGCGCTTTCAGGTCCTTCAGGATGTCGGCGAGAGGGCGGAAGGCGATTGCGCGGACACCGTCAAGAATCTTCTTGTTGCGCTGTTCCGGAACGGCGCGTTCCTTCGGATAGCCGCCGCCGGAGGGCTCGCAGAAGAGCTTCTCGAAGATGTACTGCAGGTTCAGGTCGCCGCCCCAGCCGAAGCCGAGTGCGAAGGGGATGGAGATGGCATTTCCGTCGTTGATCTGAGCGAAGGTGTAAGCATCCAGAGGAGTGGCCACATGTCCGCAGATCACGCCCGGGAAGGAGTTGAGCGCCAACATGGCACCTTCGCCGGTTCCGCAGCCGGTGATGACATAATCCGCCGCGCCGGAATTCAGCAGGACTGCTGCCAGGATGCCGTTCTGGACATAAGTCAGCTGTGCAGCGTCATCCGCGCTGTACATGCCATAGTTGACGACTTCGAAGCCCATCGGCTCCACGACCTTGCGGAGGGATGCTTCGATGATGCTGTTCTTTGCTGCCTGAGAGTTTTCATTGATTAAGGCAATTCTCATCTGAATTTCTCCTTTGATATTCGCCGAAATACATTTCATCCGAAACGAAGCGCGTTTCATCCGAAACGAAGCGCGTTTCTTCCGGTCCACTTCGTGTCCCGGAAGCACGCGGCATTCGCCGCATGCCTGTCCTCCGAAACGTTTTCCCCTGTGAGCAGGCTCACGGGAAAACGTTCCGTCGTCCAGACGCGCTTCTCATTGCTTCACGTTAGTCATTGACCTTGATGGTGTCGTCCTCTTCCTCAGCCTGGAACTTGGACTCGTCGAGGTTGGAAGGATCCTGGCCGATGTAGGCAAGAATACCGCCGTCGATGTAAATGACCTGGCCGTTGATGAAGTCCGAAGCAGGGGAGGCAAGGAAAACAGCCAGTCCCTGAAGATCCTCGGTCTTGCCCCAGCGCTGTGCGGGAGTCTTGCTGCGGATGAAGCGGTCAAACGGATTCATGGAGCCGTCCTCGCCTCTTGCACGAAGCGGAGCGGTCTGAGGAGTCGCGATGTAGCCGGGTCCGATTGCGTTGCACTGAATATTGTACTGACCATACTCAGAGCAGATATTCTTTGTCAGCATTTTCAGGCCGCCTTTGGCTGCCGCGTAAGCGGAGACGGTCTCACGGCCGAGCTCACTCATCATGGAGCAGGCATTGATGATCTTGCCGGAGCCCTTGGCGATCATGCTCGGCAGAACTGCCTTGGAGCAGAGGAACGGGCCTGTCAGGTCGACATTGATGACCATATCCCACTGAGCCTTGGTCATCTCGACCATCGGGATTCTCTTGATGATGCCGGCGTTGTTGACGAGGATGTCGATGGTTCCGACCTTCTCCTCAACGTCCTTGACAAAAGCGTTGACCTGCTCTTCATTGGTGACATCACAGACAGCGCCGTATACTTCGATGCCGCGCTTTGCGTACTCAGCAAGACCGCGGTCGACCAGGTCCTGGTTGATGTCGTTGAAGACGATCTTGGCACCGACTTCTGCCATTGCTTCCGCATAGGCGAGGCCGAGACCGTAAGATGCGCCGGTAATCCATGCTACTTTTCCGTCGAGACGGAACTTATCGATCATTCCCATGATTCTTTCTCCCTTCTGAATCTGTTGATAGTTTTCCGTTTATTAATGCTACTTATTATTGCAGCGTGCCGCGGAATCGTTTCCGGGCTGAATGCCAGTGTCAGAACACGGAACTTTTCCGGGCTGAATGCTTAATACTGAGAGATCCCGTGAGATCAGCCGCGGACCTTCTTTACAATGGCAGCTGCCTCAGCGACCTTCTCTTTGATCTTATCGAACTCGCCGGCCTTGATCATGTCGCCCTTGACCATCCAGGAACCGCCGCAGCAGAAGATCTTGCTGTTCTCGAGGTACTCTGTGACGTTGGAAGCGCTGATGCCGCCGGTGGGCATGAACTTCATGTTCGGGAATGCAGCGCCGACTGCCTTGATCATGGCAAGTCCGCCGGAATTCTCAGCCGGGAAGAACTTCACGTGATCCAGACCGAACTTGTAAGCCTGAATGACTTCGGAAGGGGTCTGAACGCCGGGGCAGACCGGAATGTCGCGGTCCAGGCAGAACTGTACGATCTCAGGGTCAAAACCCGGAGAGACGATGAACTTTGCTCCCGCCGCTACAGCGCGCTCAGCCTGGTCGATGGTCAGAACGGTTCCTGCGCCGACCAGCATGTCGGGGAACTTCTCAGCCATAATGCGGATGGACTCCTCAGCGGCGTCGGTGCGGAAAGTCACTTCCGCTGCCGGAAGACCGCCCTCCATCAGGGCCTGTCCGAGGGGCTCGGCATCCTTTGCATCGTTGAGGACAACGACCGGGATGATACCGACTTCTGAAAATCTCTTGATTGCTGCTTCCATTTTAGGTGTATTCATGATTCCTCCTTTGAAAAAACTGCTGAAAAACTTCTGTCTGACTGACGGATGCTTCAGGATCCCGCCGGGGATTCTGAAGCACCGATTCTGTTTATAATTATCTCTTTACACGAGCGCCTGCGCCGCCCATGATGGCTTCGACTTCCTTTTTACTTGCCATGGAGGTGTCGCCGGGGGTGGTCATTGCCAGAGCACCGTGTGCTGCGCCGTAGTTGACAGCCTTCTCCGGATCACCGGTGGTCATCAGGCCGTAAACGAGGCCGGAAGCGAAGGAGTCGCCGCCGCCGACACGGTCCATGATCTCAAGGCCGTTGTATTCCTTGGACTGATAGATCTGTCCGTCTGCCCAGCAGATGGCCTTCCAGTCGTTGACAGTCGCGGTGCGGACCGTGCGGAGCGTGGTCGCGATGCACTTGAAGTTCGGATAGGTCTGAGCTGCCGTGTCGATCATCTTCTTGTAGCCTTCGATGTTGAGCTCTTTGAGATTCTCGTCATTTCCTTCGATCTGGAAGCCGAGGCAGGCAGTGAAATCCTCCTCATTGCCGATCATGACGTCGACATATTTTGCCACTTCCTTATTGACTTCCTGAGCCTTATCCAGACCGCCGATCGCGCTCCACATGGAAGGACGATAGTTCAGGTCGTAGGAGACGACTGTGCCGTACTTCTTTGCAGCCTTGCAGGCAGCAATGACGGTCTCGCAGGCCTGCTCGGAGAGAGCAGCGTAGATGCCGCCGGTGTGCAGCCATCTGACACCGAGTTCACCGAAGATATAGTCAAAATCGAAATCAGCCGGGGTTGCCTGGGAGATCGCAGTGTTCGCACGGTCAGAGCAGCCGACTGCGCCGCGGATACCGAAGCCCCGCTCTGTGAAGTTGATGCCGTTGCGGCAGACACGGCCGATTCCGTCGGTCTTCTTCCAGTAAATGAGAGAGGTGTCAACGCCGCCCTGCTCGATGAAGTCTTTCATCAGCATACCGACTTCGTTGTCGGCAAAAGCAGTGATCACAGCTGTGTTCATTCCGAAGCACTTATGCAGACCGCGGATGACGTTATACTCGCCGCCGCCTTCCCATGCGCGGAAGCTTCTTGCGGTGCGGATGCGTCCTTCGCCCGGATCAAGTCTGAGCATGATCTCGCCGAGGGAAACGGCATCAAATTTACATTCTTTGGGATCTCTTAAGCTTAACTCCATGGTGTAACTCCTTTCTTACATATCAACATTTCCATAAGCTTTTGCTTTCCTTAACAACCTGTAGGGCAGTGCGCCGCGGGCGAGTATTTCGTGCGTTTCATAATGTGAAACTCATTTTCGCAAAGCGGAACACTCCTGATTCCAATTATAAGCTGAGCAGTCTGAAAGTCAATATGGAATACTGCACAATTTCGGACAAAAATTTTTGGAACCCCGCGAGAATCAAACTTGGGAAAGAATGCTTGAAAAAGCGGTCAAAATACGATAAAGTGTTTCATATAGTGAAACCAAAGCGGCTTTTTTATGCCCTGCGGCGGCTGGTGTGCTGCCGGATGGGCCGGAAAGGAAGGAAAAACCGTGAGTACATCCGTAAAAATGGAAGATAAGAATCCGATTCAGGTCGCGGGAAGATTGTTCGGCGCCCTGGAATATCTGGCGGTTCACGGCGAGACGGGGCTGATGGAACTGGCCTCCGTCCTGGATCTGAACAAGACGACGGCACACCGCGTCGTGAGTTCGCTCCAGTACATGGGTTATGTGCGACAGAACAGCGACAGCGGCAAGTACGAAGTGACACTGAAGCTGGTGGATCTCGCCGACCACGTGACCGGGCGGCTGGATATCGTCAGCGCTGCGCGGCCGTACCTGCAGCATCTGGTCGAACTGACGGGCGAGACCGTGCATCTGGTTCAGCTCGAGGGCTCCGACGTCGTCTATATTGATAAAGTAGAATCGCAGGCTGCAACGATCAGGATGGTCTCGCGTATCGGCAGCAGGATTCCTTTTTATCGCTCCGCGGTCGGCAAGGCAATCGCCGCGCGCCTCACGGAGCCGGAGGTGCGGGAACTGTGGGGTGCCTGTGTGATTGAGCGGACCACACCGTATACGATCACTAATTATGAAGACTTTCTTGAGACACTCGAGGAAGTGCGGAGGAAAGGCTACGCGCTTGACAATGAGGAAAACGAGACCGGCGTCCGCTGCATCGGCGCCTCGCTGGATTTTGGCGGCGCCCATCCGAAATATGCCTTCAGCATTTCCGTGCCCATCGGCCGGATGGACAACGACCGCATCCGCGAGCTGTCGGGTTATATTCTGAAGACCAAGGACGAGATCGAGCGGGGCTTCCGCGGCGCGGCGGGCAGGGCATTGTCCTGAGGCCCGGCGAATGGCAGGAGCAGGACACGAGAAGGCAAGCAGGGCAGGAGAAGGCAGGGACAGGACAGGAGAACAATTGAAAATGAACATCAGCCGGATGATAGCACAGGAGCTGGGGATCAGGACAGGACAGGCCGAGGCGGCTGTGAAACTGATCGACGAGGGAAATACCATCCCGTTTATTGCAAGATACCGCAAGGAGGCGACCGGGTCACTGAACGATGAACAGCTGCGGGCGCTGGGAGAGCGTCTTGCATATCTGCGCGGACTTCAGGAACGCAAGGAGGCGGTTCTTGCTTCCGTTGAGGAGCAGGGAAAGCTGACCGATGCGCTGCGAGAGGCCATCGAACAGGCTATAACGCTCGTGGAGGTGGAGGATCTCTACCTGCCTTACCGTCCGAAGCGGCGCACCCGCGCAGGAATCGCCCGCGAAAAGGGACTGGAGCCGCTGGCGGGAATTCTCCTTGCTCAGAACAGCCTGCGCCCGGCTCTTGAAGAGGCAGAGGCTTTTCTTCATGAGGATGAAAATCCGGAACTGTGTGTCAGATCCGCCGAAGAAGCGCTGCAGGGCGCGGAGGACATCGTGGCCGAGCTCGTCTCCGACAACGCGGAGCTGCGGGGCTATATCCGCGAGGTGACGATGAACGAAGGAACACTGGTCAGCAGTGCAAAATCCGGCGCGGAGGAGGGTGGAACCTACGCGATGTATTACGACTACGAGGAGGCGGTCCGGAAAATGCCGGGCTACCGCATCCTGGCCGTGAATCGCGGCGAGGCCGAGAAGATTCTCACCGTGAAAATCGCCGCGCCGGCCGACCGCATCCTGCGCCATCTGGAGGGCAGAATTCTGCGCCGCGGCGCACACTGTCATGAGACGATTACCGAAAGCCTGATCCGGGCAATTCATGATTCTTATGAACGGCTGACCGCCCCGTCTGTGTCGCGGGACATCCGGAACGAGCTGACGGAGCGCGCCCAGACCGGCGCTATCGAGGTCTTTGGCAAAAATCTGAAACAGCTTCTGATGCAGCCGCCGATTGCAGGCAGAACCGTGCTCGGCTGGGACCCCGCGTTCCGGACCGGCTGTAAGCTCGCCGTGCTGGATCCCACCGGAAAGGTGCTGGACACCGCAGTGATCTATCCGACCGCGCCGCAGATGAAGGTGGAGGAGTCTCTGAAGTTCCTGAAGGAATGGATTCGGCGTTATCACATTGAGTTGATTTCGCTGGGCAACGGAACCGCCTCGCGGGAGTCCGAGCAGGTCATCGCCCGGCTGATCCGGGAAATGGCGGCGGAAGACGCAGTACAGCTTCAGTATGTCATTGTCAGTGAAGCCGGTGCCTCCGTCTACTCCGCGAGTAAGCTGGCATCCGAGGAGTTCCCGCATTTTGACGTCGGACAGCGCAGCGCCGCCTCCATCGGGCGCCGTCTGCAGGATCCGCTCGCGGAGCTGGTCAAAATCGATCCGAAAGCCATCGGTGTCGGCCAGTATCAGCATGATATGGATCAGAAGCGGCTCGGCGAGGCGCTCGGCGGCGTTGTGGAGGACTGCGTCAACAGTGTCGGCGTGGATCTGAACACCGCTTCCGCACCGCTCCTGTCCTATATTTCCGGCATCAACAAAACGATCGCCGGCAACATTGTGGCATACCGCGAGGAGAACGGACGCTTCGTGAGAAGGGCGGACTTAAAGAAAGTGCCGCGTCTTGGCGAAAAGGCGTTTGAGCAGTGCGCCGGATTCCTGAGGATTCACGGCGGCGCGGAGCCGCTGGACGACACCAGTGTGCATCCGGAGAGCTACGATGCGGCAAGGCAGCTGATCGCGCTGCTGACGGGAGAGAAGCAGGCTGCCGGCAGTCTGCCTGACAGACTTCCGGAGAAGCTCCCGGATCCGAAAAGCCTCTCCGAAAAGCTGGGGATCGGTGAAATCACGCTTCAGGATATTTTCTCCGAACTGAAGAAACCGTCGAGAGATCCCAGAGAAGAGATGCCTGCGCCGGTCTTAAAGAGCTCCGTGATGGATATGGAGGATCTGGAACCCGGGATGGAGCTGATGGGGACCGTGCGCAATATCGTCGACTTCGGCGCTTTTGTCGACATCGGCGTCCATCAGGACGGCCTGGTGCATATTTCCGAAATGAGCGACCGGTTCATCCGGAACCCCATGGAGGTTGTCAGCGTCGGAGATGTCGTAAAGGTGCGTGTGAAATCCGTGGATCCGAAGAAGAAGCGAATTGCGCTGAGTATGAAGAAGCAATAAGATTACAGTAAGCAGAATGCCTGTGATGACTGACTCACTGAAGGCTGCCGGAGCCGGCTGAAGGTCCGGAGACAGGAGAGACTATGAAGAAGATCGAACACAGACCCTTTATTGAAACAGCCGTCAGCGCGTATCTGAACAGCGGCAGCAGATCCGAAAAGCCGCTGTTTCCGGTGATTTCGGACCGGGATGCCTGGGACAGCCTTGACAATGAGGTGAAAGCCGGCCTGATCCGGACCGGGGAGGAGACGGCAGGCAGTCCCTGGCCGGTGCTCCTTCTCACAGACTATCTGGATTTCAACCGGACGGGAAACCGGGTCCGGTTTGAGGACAAATATTTCGGCAGGAGGATCCGGCTCACAAAGCTGGTCATGGCGGAGTGCGCCGAGCACCGCGGAAGATTCCTGGACGAGATCCTGAACGGCATTTATCTGATTCTGGAAGAGAGTGCCTGGTGCCTGCCGGCACACAACAGTCATATCCGCGACGGCCGGATGCTGCCGCTGCCCGATGCCTGCGAGCCGATCATCGATCTGTTTGCGGCCGAGACAGCCGCGCTGCTGGGACTTGCCGAGTATCTGCTCCGCCCGGTGCTGGAGGCGGAGAATTCCATGCTGTGCACTTATCTGAACGCGGAACTGCGGCGGCGCATCATCGTTCCTTATCTCACTGAACACTTCTGGTGGATGGGCGACGGCGTCACCCGCATGATGAACTGGACGCCCTGGATCACACAGAATGTCCTGATCGCGGTCTCAACCAGACCGGAGAAGGGTGTTCTGAGTGAAGAGGAACGGGCACAGATTCTCCGCCAGGCCGCTTTCTCGGCGGACTGTTTCATTGACAGCTACGGAGAGGACGGATGCTGCGAGGAAGGCGCCCAGTATTACGGCCACGCAGGCTTGTGTCTGTTCGGGTGTCTTGATCTTTTCAACCGGATCACGGACGGCGCGGTATCGCCCTGCTTTAAAGAGAATGTGATCCGGAATATGGCCGCCTACATTGTGCGGATGTATGTCGGAAATCAGTACTATATCAATTTTGCGGACTGTTCCGCATTTCCGGGACACAGAAGCGCGCGGGAGTTTCTGTTCGGCAAAATGACGGACAACCCGGCCATGTCGGATTTTGCCGCGGCGGACTACCGGCAGCAGGATGAACAGGAGAGGCTTCTTCCGAACGAGCAGAATCTCTACTACCACGTGCTGCAGGCTTTCGCCCACCGGGAGATGATGGAGGCGCAGTCCGGCGGCGGGCAGGTCCTGCCGGAGGATTTCTGGTTTGAGAGCACGCAGGTGCTCGTCGCGCGGGGCGGGAAGTACACGCTGGCGGCGAAGGGCGGCCATAATGCCGAAGCCCATAACCACAACGACGTGGGAACCGTGACGCTCTACAAGGACGCGCAGCCTGTGCTGATTGATCTGGGCGTGGAGACCTACACCCGCGAGACCTTCTCGGAGAAGCGCTACGGGATCTGGACCATGCAGTCGCAGTACCATAACCTGCCGACCTTCCGGGCGGCAGACGGGCCGGTGCAGCAGAAGCCCGGCGAAGCCTTTGCGGCAGCAGACGTCGACTGCAGAATCAGTGAGCAGGAAGCATGCGTCCGGCTGGAGCTTGCCGGCGCGTATGATGATCCCGGCGTCACAAGCTATGTGCGAGAGGTCTGTCTGAAAAAGGGAGAGGGCGTGCAGCTGCACGACGTGTACGAGGGAAGCCTTCCGTGCACTCTGTCACTGATGACCTATGAGAAGCCGGAGGCAGAACAGGAACCGGAAAAAGACTGTTTCACGGTCCGTGTCGGAGAGCTCGCACAGATCCGGCTGCGCGGCGTCTCTTCCGTGACGGTTGAGGAATGCCCGATTACGGACGCGCGGCTCGGCATCGTCTGGAAACATTCCTGCTGGAGAATTCTTGCGGACATGGCGGAGAAAGAGATTCACGCCGTGATTTCATAAAGGCTGATATGCCGGTTCTGCGGGATCGATTCGGAACACATATAATACAAGGGAGGGACAGGTATGCAGATACAGGTTTACAATGACTGGGACCACGTGCCGAAGGCGCTGGAGCAGGGGACGGATCAGGTCGTGCTGGCCTGGGACGGCGAGTACAGAAAGGGGGATGTCATCGAGTTTGACGGACTGGAGCCGGGGCATTTTTATGTGGTGCGGGCCGACGCGGCGCTGGATGAGGCGCTGGTCTATGTGACCTGCGAGACCATTCTGTATCCGGTTCCCTTCTATGAGAAGAAAACCAGCTACAATCCTCTGTGCTTCTTCGGAAACAGACACTATCTGACGATCCGGCGCGCGCAGCCGTACGAAATCGGCAGGTACCGCAACCTGGCGCTCAATCCTTTTGACCAGCATGAGGCCTGCGGCGTCTGGCCGCACGCATCGGCCAATGTGGAGACCAGGGGTGAGGCGGTTTTTGCTGCGCGCAACGCGATCGACGGTGTTCTGGCGACGAAATGTCACGGCGAGTGGCCGTATGAGTCCTGGGGCATCAACCGGCAGGACGATGCGGCACTGACGCTGGAATTCGGGCGGCCGGTGGATATCGATGAGATCCGTCTGTACACCCGCGCGGATTTCCCGCACGACAACTGGTGGGTCTCCGGAAAGCTTGTTTTTACGGATGGCTCGGAAATGACACTGAACATGGAAAAGAAAACCGGTGAGCCGCACTGTTTCAGTCTGGAAGAGGCAAAATGCGGCATCACCTGGGTCCGTCTGCAGGAGCTTGTCAAGGCGGACGATCCCAGCCCGTTCCCGGCGCTGACGCAGATTGAGGTCTACGGAACCGAGAGCATGGGCTGATAAGCCGCAGATTATACCGGAAAATCACAACACAAGGAGGGAAAGGAATGTTGACACAGAAAGCACAGGAATGGGCACTCGGCGTACAGGAGAAGCTGACCGGCAAGATGAAGACAGTGGTGGAGCGCAGCCGCAATATTGTTCCGTACACGACGGAAAACGGCCGGTTTATTGATCTGACGGAAAAGGATATCAACTGGTGGACGAACGGATTCTGGGGCGGCATCCTGTGGCAGCTTTACACGCTGACTGCGGATCCGATGTATAAGGAAGAGGCCGAAATTCTGGAGAAGAAGCTGGACAGGGTGCTGATGGACTGGACCGGTCTGGATCACGACAACGGCTTCAAATGGCTGCCCACGTCCGTGGCGCATTACAGGATTGATCAGAATGAGGAATCGAAGAACCGCGCCATCATCGCAGCGAACAATCTGGCCGGGCGCTTTAACCTGGCCGGGCATTTCATCCGCGCGTGGAATGACTGGGGCGATGTGGACCGGCGCGGCATGGCCATCATCGACTGCATGATGAATCTGCCTCTGCTGTACTGGGCCGCCGATGTGACCGGGGATCCGCGCTTTTATCAGATCGCGGTCGCGCACGCGGACACCGCGATGCGCTGCTTTGTCCGGGAGGACGGCTCGGTGAACCACATTCTGCGCTTTGACCCGAAGAGCGGCGAGCTGGTTGAATCGCTGGGCGGACAGGGCTATGCGGTCGGTTCTTCCTGGACGCGCGGACAGACCTGGGGCCTGTACGGCTTTACGCTCAGTTATCTGCACACAAAGGACGAGCGCTATCTGAACACAGCCCGGCGGATCGCTCATTACTTTATCGCCAACATTCCGGAGAACGGCCTGATTCCGGTCGACTTCCGCCAGCCCGTGGAGGTGACCTGGGAGGATTCGACGGCTGCCGCCATCGCCGCCTGCGGCCTGATTGAGCTGTCCAAAGCGGTCGGCGGACGGGACGGAGATATTTATCTGAATGCTGCCTTGAGACTGCTGAAGACGCTGGACGAGCAGCGCGTTTCCTGGGATCCGGAGACGGATTACCTGCTGGAGAAGTGCACCGCGGCTTATCACGATGAGAAGCATGAGTTCTCCATCATCTACGGTGATTATTATTTCCTGGAGGCGATTCTGAAGCTGACCGGGAAAGAGCTTTTCATCTGGTAAACAGCAGATTCGGAAAGAATAATTCTGTACGGAAAAAACGGGACGGCTGCCTTTACAGGTAGACCGTCCCGTTTCTTTCTGTTCTGCCCCTCTCGGCGTATCTGCGCGGTGTGATGCCGAAGGTCTTCGTGAAGAGCCGGATAAAGTTGGAATAGTTCTGAAAGCCCGAGTCGAAGCAGGCGCTGGTCACATTGCTGCCCTCCAGCAGAAGCTTCTGGGCGCTGGCCAGCCGCAGATTCACGATGTATTTCCACAGACTCTCGCCGGAGTTTTTCTTGAACTCATGGCTGAGCAGCGAGCGGGAAATGCACAGGTCATCCGCAATTTTCTGAATGGAAATATCTTCCGTATAATGTGCATTGATATAGAGGTGAATCCGCTCCATCAGATCTGTGGAGCCGGAGGGAACCGGCAGAGCGTTCTTCCCTTCAATCATCTGCAGAATATAGACGAGAATCTCTGTCAGATAAGCCCGGATCAGGGCATCCGCAGCGATTTCGTGAGATTGTTCCAGCTCCGGAATCTGATCGACTCTCCGGACCAGCTCGCTTAAATGCTGTGGGTTCAGATGCCATAAAGACCCGCCGCGCGGGAGCAGGAGAGCGGCAAAATCTGTCCTTCGGGTGGACAGAAGCCTCAGCAGCGGCATGGAAATGTGCAGGACAATCCGTCCGTAGGTAACCGTGCCGTTGATTTCAGCCTTGTGCACCATGTCGGGAGGAATAATCAGAAGATCGCCGGGGGTGAGCCGGTACTGCTGGCCGTTCAGGGTGAAACGGGCATCTCCCTCCAGAAACAGCAGAAATTCATAATAACCCATATGCAGATGTGCGCCGTCTCCCGTGAAGCCGCGGCTGACCAGATGACTGACCGTATAGAGTCTGTCCGGAGGCTGAATATCGATGACGGAAGCAGGCAGATCCTGCTGGTGCATTTCCTGATGAGTATAATCAGAAAACCTGACACTCTGGATCAGCAGCGTATGCTGATTGTCGGGATAGGTCAAATCAGTCGTTTTTTTCATTTAAGAGCTCCTCGGTGATCATAACATTGCACAAAATCCGAAACCGGTCCGTGTAATTTGCTGTCGCTAATTACCAGTTTTGAAATGCTCAGGAAACACATATGCACAATATAACATAAATGATGCATAAAATGCCATAAAAACTATTAAAAAAAGTATTATTTTAATAAATGGTAGTGCACACCGCAGCACAAGCTGCGAATTTCACCATAAGGAGGAATATTGTGAGAAAGAAGATTTTATCTGCAGTATTAGCATCCGCTCTTGCAGTCAGCGTACTGGCAGGCTGCGCATCCACCGGAGCAGCTCCGGCGGCAGCACCCGCAGACGGCGCTTCGACAGAAGAGGCGGCGGCTCCGGCAGCTGACGAGCAGGTCACCATCCGCGTCGCTCTGTGGGATTATTCCAACACAGAGTATTACAAGGCCATGTTTGACGCATTCTCCCAGGCTCATCCCAACATTGCGTATGAAGTCGTAGAGTTCCCGGCAGACGAGTACCCGACCACCATCAAGACACAGCTCGCCGGCAACCAGAACTTCGACGTTGTCTTTCTGAAGGATCTGCCGACCATGAGCGCACTGATCGCAGGCGGACACCTGATGGAGCTGGATCAGTTCATGGATGGAGATCCGGATTTTGACAAGGCAAATTACAGCGGCCTGATCGAGCAGCTCGGCCAGGGCGGCAAGTCCTACGGTGTTCCGTTCCGTAAGGACAACAACATGATCTTCTACAACAAGGATATGTTCGATGCAGCAGGCGTACCGTATCCGGAAGATGGCATGACCATGCAGGATTACTACGATCTGGCTGAGAAGATGACCAGCGGCTCCGGAAACGACAAGGTTTACGGCGCACACATGCACACATGGGCTTCCAACGTTTCCATTTACGCAAGACGTACCGAGGAGTTCAACCAGCTTGACACTTCCACTTACGAGAGCCTGATCCCTTACTATGAGACCATGCTGGCAATGCAGGATGCAGGATACATCCAGGACTACGGCGCACTGAAGTCCGGCAACATCCACTATTCGGGCGTTATGTACAATCATCAGGCAGCAATGCTTCAGATGGGCACATGGTTCATCAACATGCTGGTTGAGAACGCTGATTTCCACTGGGGCGTCTGTGCACTGCCGAACAACGCAGGTGTAGGCAACGAGAAGGCTGTCGGCGGCATCACCCCTGTCACCATCGGTGCATATGCTGAGCATCCGGAAGCTGCATGGGAGTTCATCAAGTATGTCTGCGGCGAAGAAGGTGCGAAGGTTCTGGCTGCAACCGGTATTCTTCCGGGCTACGGCTCTGATGCCATCAATGAGATCTTCGATAAGATCCCTGAGACCAACGAGTTCGCTCCTGAAGGACTTTCCAAGTACATCAACATCGACAACTATGTCGTTGAGTTCCCGATGTCCGAGAAGGCCGGCGATATCGATACCATCCTCGGTGAAGAGCACAGCGCGATCATGACTGGTACCGAGACACCTGAAGAGGGCGTCAAGAACATGATCGACAGAGTCAACGCTCTGCAGTAATACCAGTTATAAACGGTCATCCCGATAATGGCAGGACCGGGCGGTTCCGCGTCAAACGGCTTCCGCCCGGTCCGTTTTGTTTAGTTTTTCATTGAACCATTCAATTAACCTTTATGGACGACTTTCACTGAAGCTGCATCGGGGGGATGCAGATCCCGGCGTAAGCCGGATTCCAGGAGGAAAGGAGATAGCATGGCGGATCAGAAAAAAAATATCCAGAATTCGAATAAGGGGGCGCTCAAGCGGAAAAAGACGCTGGTGGCATGGTCCTTTATCCTTCCCAATCTGATCGGCTTTTTTGTTTTTACATTTGTGCCGATCGTATTCTCACTTTTCCTGAGCCTGTGTGAGTGGAGCGCAGGTAACCAGGGCGTAAAATTCGTCGGTCTCGAGAACTTCCGTTACATGTTCACGCAGGACAGGAGCTTCCGGATCGCATTGAAGAATACTCTTTACTACACGGTCGTCACAGTGCCGCTGACGCTGTTCATCGCACTGGGACTTGCCATGCTGATGAACAAGCCGATCAAGGGCAAAACCTTCTTCCGCTCGGTTCTGTTCTTCCCGTATGTGGCATCACTCGTGGCAGTTGCCGTGGTCTGGATGGCCCTGTTCAATCCGGAAAGAGGCCCGGTCAACGGAATGCTGATGTCCCTGGGCGTAGAGAATCCGCCGAGATGGGCCGCATCCCAGGTCTGGGCTATGCCGACGATCATCGGCCTGACGGTCTGGAAGGGCATGGGCTACTACATGGTCGTTTATCTGGCCGGCCTGCAGAGTGTACCTTCCGAGTTGTATGAGGCTGCAGAGATCGACGGTGCAAACGGCTGGGCGAAGTTCCGCAATGTCACCTGGCCCTGCCTGACACCGACTACTTTCTTCGTTCTGATGATGCTGGTCGTAGCTACCTTCAAATCTTACGACATCATGTACATTACAACGCAGGGCGGCCCCGGCGAGGCGACGAAGGTTCTGGCGTACCACATTTTCAACAGCGCTTTCGTGAGCATGAAGTTCGGTTACGCAAGTGCCGTCGCGATGGTCCTGTTTGTGATTATCATTCTGCTGACGCTTTTCCAGTTCCGCATGGAAAAGAAATTCACAAATTATTAAAGGAGGCATGACATGGAATCCAAACAGAAAACGACTGGCTATTATGTCACGAAAATAGTTACCTATGCATTCCTGATTGTTCTGGCCGTGATCATGCTGATCCCGTTCGCGTGGATGATTTCCTCCTCCCTGAAGCTGGAGAAAGACGTCTTCGCCTTCCCGATTCAGTGGATCCCGACAGACCCGCAGTGGAGCAATTACAGTGAAATCTGGCAGAAGGTTCCGCTGGTCACCGGCTTCCTGAATTCCACGAAGCTGACCATCTTCGTTACAATCCTGCAGATCCTGACCTCCAGTTTTGCAGCGTATGCTTTTGCAAAACTTGAATTCAAGGGAAGAAATACCGTCTTCATGCTGTATGTCATGACGATCTCGATTCCCTGGCAGGTCTACATGGTTCCGCAGTATATCATGATGACGCGGTTCCATCTGACCGACTCGCATCTGGGCCTGATCCTGATGCACACGTTTACAGCGACAGGCGTGTTCCTGATGAGGCAGTTCTATATGGGCATACCGACGGAGCTGCTGGAGGCGGCGCGAATAGACGGACTGAATGAATACGGCATCTATGCGCGGATCATGCTGCCGCTGTCCAAGGCGGCGATCGCGACCCTGTGCATCACGTCCTTCACCTTTGAGTGGAACGACTTCATGGGTCCGTTGATCTACCTGTCTTCCGCAAACAAGAAGACCCTGCAGATCATGCTGCGTATGTTCAACACGCAGTATTCATCGAACTACGCGCTGATCATGGCTGCCGCAACGGTGGCGCTGATTCCGGTTCTGGTTCTGTTCGCCTTCCTGCAGCAGTACTTCGTGGAAGGTGTCGCAACCTCCGGTATCAAGGGCTGATATACATTTGGCAAAGTATAATCAATACAGGCCGGCTGAACCCGATGAGAGTTTGGAGCCGGCCTGTATTTCTGAATAGAGGAGAGAAAATATGATCAGAACTTTCTGCCAGAACGAAGTTAGAGAAGTGCGGAATCTGTCCGGCAGCGGGTGGACTTTCTCACCCTGCAGCGGCGAACACGCGGGAGAGATTTATCCTGTAGTGGTCCCGTGCTGCTGGGAGAGTCTTCCGCAGTTTTCCGCCTATCGGGGTGTCGGAAGATTCACCAGGCACTTCAGCGGCGAAGGAAATGTCCGGCTCATCTTCCAGGGCGTCAGCCACACCGCCACAGTCTATGTGGACGGAAAAGAGGTCGGAACACATTACAATGCGTTTACACCTTTTGAGATTGTGCTGAAGGATCTGCCGGCAGGAGAGCACCTGCTGGAGGTGGACGCAGACAACCAGTTCAGCGAGAAGAGTGCGCTGCACATCCCGAATGATTATATGTCCTACGGCGGCATCTCCCGCGGCGTCCAGCTCGAATATCTTGAGGATGCCTTTATTTCCTGGCTCCACTGCGTACCGGAAAAGGCACAGGACGGCAGCTGGGCCATCAAGCTGTCAACGAAGGTTGTCAATCTTTCAGACCAGCCTTTTAAAGGCCAGATCCGCATCGAAGCCCGGAATCTCGCCGCGTCCTGCTGTCTGATGGTCAATATACCGGCAGGAGAGAGCACAGAAGCACAGGCAAGAATCGATGGCCTTACGCCGGATATCTGGAGCCCTGAGAATCCTGCGCTGTATGAGATCGCTGCAACGCTCTGGCAGGAAGATACAGCGGTGGATGATCTGATTGAGAGGATTGGCTTCCGGACTTTTGAAGTAAAGGGCAGAGATCTGCTCCTAAACGGGAAGAAGCTGCGCATCAAGGGCTTCTGCCGTCATGAGGATCACCCGATGTACTGCTGTGCACTGCCGATTCAGGCGATCCAGCAGGATCTGGAGATCATCCGGGATCTGGGCGGCAACGCCGTGCGCTGCACACACTATCCCAACGATCAGCTTTTCCTGGATCTGTGCGATGAGCAGGGCGTGCTGGTCTGGGAGGAGAATCATGCACGCGGCCTGACCGAAGAACATATGCGCAATCCGAATTTTGAACCGCAGGCTGAGCGGTGCATCGAGGAGATGATCCGGGCGCATATCAACCACCCGTGCATTATGATCTGGGGTATTCTGAACGAGTGCGCCAGCGAGACCGAGTATGGATACGAGTGCTATAAAAAGCAGTATGAGCTGATCCGGAAGCTGGATCCGTCCAGACCGCGGTCCTCGGCCAGCTGCAAGTTCATGACAGACATCTGCCTCGGGCTTCCGGACATTGTTTCCTACAATCTCTATCCTGAGTGGTATGTGGACAAGACGACGCAGGAGTGGCTCGATGAGAACTATAACTGGGTGCAGGAAGAGAGTGAGGGAGCCGGCAAGCCGTTCCTGATCACGGAAATCGGCGCGGGCGCGATCTACGGCTATCACACGCCTACTCACTGCAAGTGGTCCGAGGAATATCAGGCAGAGGCGCTCTCGCACCAGATCAAGGCAGTTCTGGGCAAAGAGGGCTGCAGCGGTATTTTTATCTGGCAGTTCTGCGACTGCCGCATCAGCTTCGAGTGGTTTGCCTCCAGACCGCGCACCATGAACAACAAGGGCGTGGTGGACGAATACCGGCGGCCGAAGCTGTCCTATGAGGTGGTAAAGGAGCTGTATCATTCCTACGGCAACTATTTTGAGGACTGAGAGATTTCCAGGACATCAGAAGGAGAAACTGCATGAAATTTGAACCGAAAACACTGGACTTTACATTAAGTCCCTACACCGGTGCGACCCGGCAGACCTGGATTGAGGCCGGCAAGTATCTGCTGGAGAATGCCTTCAGGAGCATCCGGCATTTTGATGATCCGGTCGTGCTGCCGCGCTATGAGGACGAGATCACTTATCCCAACAAGAATACGCCCGCCTGGAAGGTGCAGGCGGAG
Source organism: Lachnospiraceae bacterium (assembly GCA_017432565.1). Classification (GTDB taxonomy): domain Bacteria; phylum Bacillota; class Clostridia; order Lachnospirales; family Lachnospiraceae; genus CAG-791. Next base: position 43,889 of record JAFRIW010000032.1, on the reverse strand, counting down.
TATTTTGAGGGCCTGACAAGAACGCTGTTCATCGCGGGACCGCTGATGGCCATTGAGCCGGATCTGACGATCTGCGGCTATCTGCTACGGGACTATTACAAGGCACAGATTCTGCGGGCGGTGACGCCGGGGGACCCGAACTATGTGCGGACCTACACAGAAATGCAGGCCCAGTTCGGGGCGGGGGATCCTTTCGCAACCTATCAGCAGACGGTGGAGACCTGTGCGCTGGTGATCTGCCTGGAAATGTGCCATGAGCAGATCTGGGATACCTATACGAAAGAGGAGAAGGACCGGATCGCCGCGTTCCTTTCAGACTACGCCGGGAACCCGACGGTTCCGCAGAACTGGCGCCTGTTCAATATGCTGGACTATGCCTTCCTGTGGAAGAACGGATATGAGATTGACCGCGATATCATGCGCGATCACGCCCAGGCGATTCTGGGGTATTATTCGGGCGACGGCTGGTACCGGGACGGCAGGGGCTTTGACTATTATTCCTGCTGGGCCTTCAACCTCTACACGCCGATCTGGAACAACTGGTACGGCTATGAGAACGAGCCTTACCTGGCACAGCGCTTCGAGGAGAACTCGAATGAGCTGATGAAGACCTATACGAAGTGGTTTGACCGCGACGGCTTTACCAACATGTGGGGACGCAGCGGAATCTACCGGTTTGCGGCGACCAGCCCGATTGCCGGCAACTTCATGCTGAAGAACCCGACGGCGGATCCGGGACTGGCAAGGCGCATCGCCTCCGGTTCGCTGCTGCAGTTCCTGACCCGCGATGATTTCCTGTACGAAGGCGTGCCGACACTGGGCTTCTACAGGCCCTTCCTGCCGCTGGTGCAGGGCTATTCCTGCGCGGAATCTCCGTACTGGATGGGCAAGGCCTTTTCCTGCCTGACACTGCCGGAGAATCATCCCTTCTGGACAGCGAAGGAGCAGAACGGAATCTGGGAAGAAATCGGGGAAAAGGAGTCCGTGATCACAACACTGGACGGCCCGGGTCTGTGCATGACCAACCACGGTGCCAATGGCATCACGGAGCTGCGGACCGGCAAGGTTCTGGCGCCGAAGAACGACCGGCACACCATGTGGAATTATTCCAAGCTCGCTTTCAATACGAAATTCCCCTGGGAATCCGCTTCGTCTGAGGAGGTGGAGTCCCAGCAGTACGTGATGATCGATACGCCCACCGGCACGACGCACCGCTGCAATGCCACGTTCTGGAGCGGCATGCGGGACGAGGTGCTGTACCGGCGCCAGTTCTTCTCCTATGACGCGGAGACGGAAGCCTGCTGGCTGACCGCCATGAATCTGGCGGATATCGCAGTGCCTTATGGTCTGATCCGGGCGGACAAGCTGCGCACCTGCAGAGGACCGCTGCGGCTGACGCTGGGCGCCTATGGCTTCCCGGACAACGGCACAGAAATGGAAGAAAAGCAGTGCGGAGATTTCCGCGCAGTCATCCTGAAGGGCAGTGATCACACCGGCAGACCGATTCAGCTGGCCATGACGATCTTCGACGGCTGGAAGGAGCTGAAGAATCTGCACCAGAAAGACGTCAATCCGGACTCGGAGAACTCGATTCTGGTCTATGCGGAAACCAGCCGCAGCAGGGTCTATGCCTATGAGAAATACTTCCTGATCTCCCAGGTTCTGACGAAGAACAGTCTCGAGGACTTCACGGAAGAGGAGCTGTTCCCTCTTACGGGCATTGAGTACACAGATCCGGAAGCCTGCGGCGGCTACGGGCCGGTGAAGCTGGTTTTCCGCGACGGAACGGTGAAGACCGTGGACTTTGACGGAATTGAAGGAAAGCTGGTTATGTAAAAAGGAGGAGTTATGGCAGTAAAGATGATGGGGGCGATTCTGCCCGGAAACAGCACAGTAGAGCTGAAAGAGTTTGACGTTCCGACACCCGGCTACGGGCAGGTGCTGATCAAGACCAAGGCGGCGACGATCTGCGGATCCGATATCCGCTGCATCTACCGGGAGCACCTCGGAAAAGGCCCGGAGGGCTACATCCCCGGGATGATTGCAGGCCACGAACCCTGCGGTCAGATTGTTGAGGTGGGAGAGGGCCTGAAGCGCTTCAAGAAGGGTGACCGGGTCATTGTCTATCACATTTCCGGCTGCGGCGTATGCTATGACTGCCGGAAGGGCAACTACATTTCCTGTAAGAGCCCGCACCGCGCGGCCTATGGCTGGCAGCGCAGCGGCGGAATGGCACCGTACATTCTCTGCGATGAGAAGGACCTGGTTCCGCTGCCGGATGAGCTCTCCTACAAGGACGGAGCCCAGGTGGCCTGTGGCTTCGGTACGGCTTATGAAGCACTGGAAAAGATTGGAATCAGCGGCGATGACGCCGTGCTGGTTGTCGGCCTGGGACCGGTCGGCCTTGCCACCCTCATGCTGGCCAAAGCGATGGGCGCAGAAAAGCTGATCGGTGTTGAGATGAATGACTACCGGATCCAGTTTGCCAAGGATCACGGCCTGGTGGACTACGTCTTCAAGCCGAGCGATCATGTGGTGGAGGACATCTTCGCCGTCACCGGCGGACACGGCTGCGAGAAGGCCATTGACTGCTCCGCGGCGGATCAGGGACGTCAGACCGCAGTGCGCGGCACAAGAGACTACGGCAAGATCGCCTTCGTCGGAGAGGGCCACAGCGTCACACTGAATCCGAGCCCGGATATCATGCACACCACCAAGACCATCTACGGCAGCTGGGTCACCTCGCTGTGGAAGATGGAAGATCTGGTCGAGCATCTCGTGAGATGGGGCATTCACCCCGATGAGCTGATCACCGATGAATTCCCGCTTGAGAAGGCCGGCGAGGCATATGCCCTCATGGCCAGCGGAAACTGCGGAAAGGTTGCCATTGTATTCCCGGATTAATCTTGAAAAACCAAAGAGCTGAAAAAAACAGGCCCCGGAATTCCGGGGCCTGATGCTTTGGTGAAGTGGACCGTTTACATCCTGAAGAAACTGCTCTTCGGCGCAAACAGATGCTTCTTCGAGATATCGGAAAGCTTCGAGACGCCGCACATCTTCATCGCGTCGGCGAGCTCTGCAGCGAGCTTGTCGGTCAGAACCTGAACGCCTTCCTCAGCAGCGCCGTAAACGGCGGTGACGTAAGGACGGGCAACCAGGACAGCATCTGCGCCCAGAGCCAGTGCCTTAAAGACATCGACGCCGGTGCGGATTCCGCCGTCCACGAGGATCATCATGGAATCGCCGACTGCGTCCGCAATTTCCTCCAGTACTTCCGCCGTAGCGGGGCACTGATCCAGCACGCGTCCGCCGTGGTTACTGATGACAATGGCGGATGCACCAGCCTGCTTCGCCGCGAGCGCCCCTTCTACCGTCATGATGCCCTTGACAATAAAGGGCTTGCCGGCTTCTTTAATGATGCCGGAGAGTTCCTCTACTGTCTTGGAGCCTGCCGGCGGCTGCAGATTCTGCAGGAACGGAAGTCCGGCCGCATCGATATCCATTGCGATTGCGAAGCTGCCGGAGTCCTTGACCAGTGCGAACTTCTCCTGCAGCGTATTCACATCCCAGGGCTTGACGGTGGGAACGCCGTAGCCGTCATTTTTCGCGATGGCGGCACAGGCTGCCCGCATGACTTCGGGATTCGTCCCGTCGCCGGTAAAGGCGGCGATGCCGGCTTTTGCACAGGCTTCCACAAGAATGTTGTTATACTCCAGATCGTTGTACTTGTCGCCGTAATGAAGGGTCATTGCACCCACCGGGCCGGCCATAACCGGAATCCGGAGTGTGTGTCCGAAGAAATCGAAGCTGGTGTCGGGCTTCTGATTCTCGGCGATGGTATTCATGTTGATGCGGATTTTCTTCCAGGCATCATAGTTGCGGATGGCGGTGTCGCCGACGCCCTTCGAACCGGGCCCGGGGACATTGTTTCCGCATGCTCTTCCGTTGCACACGGGGCAGGCTTTACAGAACGGGCCGCTGCAGCTGCGGGCGGCTTCAAGAACTTCCTGATAATTCAAATCTCTACCTCCTTCAGGTCATAAAAGATGGAACACAATCGGTTCAGAGATAATCTTAAAAAATCCCGGGACAGAATGCAATAGAGTGCGGATTTTTTGCCGGATGAAAGCCGAATTTACATTCAAATGTACATGCACCTGGGGTAAAATAGGACAGGAGGAGGCACAGGACGGCAGAACAGCCGGACTGTGATGGACGGAATGGGACTTTCTTTCTGCTTCGGCGCCTCCGGCGCCGGGAAAAGTACATATCTTCAGAAGCTTGCGGTGTCGCGGGACGAGGAAAACATCCTCTTCGTGGTGCCGGACCAGTATACCATGCAGACGCAGAAGGAACTGGTGGAAGCCAGCCCGAGCCACGGGATCATGAACATCGACGTTCTGTCTTTCGGGCGGCTTGCGCACCGGGTTTTCGAGGAGACGGGAGCGGATCCGCGGGCGGTGCTGGATGATATCGGAAAGAGCCTTCTTCTGCGGCGGATCGCCGAAAAGAAAAAGGATGAACTGCGAGTGCTTTCCGGCAGTATCGGGCGTCTGGGGATGATTGCGGAGATCAAATCCGTAATCTCCGAGTTTATGCAGTACGACGTCGCACCGGAAAAGGTCGCTGTTCTGGAGAAATTTGCGGGAGAGCGCGGGCAGGGCGCACTGACGGCGCGGCTTGCGGATCTGCGGCTTCTGTACGAGAGCTTTCTGGAGGAGAAGAAAGCCCGGTTTATTACGTCTGAAGAGACGATGGATCTGCTCGCCGAGGCGATTCCGTCCTCTGCACTGATTGCGAAGAGCACGATTATTTTTGACGGCTTTACGGGCTTTACGCCCGTTCAGAACCGGGTTCTCTCCGAGCTGGTGCGATGCGCAAGGGAAGTCATCGTGAGTCTGACTATCTCGGAAGACGGCGGTCTTACGCCGCAGGAAACGGAAAAGATGAAAACCGCCGGCCCGGAAGAGGCGCTGTTTTACCTCACGCGCAAAACCGTGAAGGATCTGACGGAGCTCGCGGCCAAAGCCGGTGCGCCGCGCCGGAGAGATGTTTATGCTGTGATGCCTGAAGAGGTACACAGGTCCCCGGCACTTGAACATCTTGAGAGGCAGCTGTTCCGTCATCCGGCGCACCCTTATCACGGAAAGAAAGAGGAGAAGCCGGCCATTGAATTAATCGAAGCTTCCACAATAGAAGAAGAGGTGCGGCAGGTATTCCGCACGATCCGGCTGCTGTCGCTTAAGGAGGGATACGCGTACCGGGATTTTGCCGTGGTGACCGGCGATCCGGAATCCTATAACGATGAAATTGAAAAACAGGCCATGCGCTTTCATATTCCGGTCTATGTGGACAGAACGAGGGGAATTCTCCAGAATCCCCTGACGGAATCCATCCGCAGTGCGCTGACAATAATAAACGAAGCCTACAGCTATGAGAGCATCTTTCACTATCTGCGCAGCGGGATGTCAGACCTGAAGCAGGAGACGGTCGACCGCCTTGAGAACTACGTTCTTGCGAACGGAATCCGCGGCCGCAGAAAATGGGGACTTCCGATCGGTGAATCAGATGAGCTGGAGGCAGCCAGAAAGCGGTTTCTTGAGGAGATTGCCCCGCTGGAAAAGGACGAGCGGCCGGGAACGGCAGCGGTGCGGACGGAGCGCCTGTACGCGTTTCTGACCGGCATTGACGCACAGGAAAAGCTGGAGAACTATGCGCGCGGATTTGCCGAAGAAGGAGATCCTGTCCGGGAGATGGAATATAGTCAGATCTATCGGGAGATTCTTTCGCTGCTGGATCAGATTCATGATCTGATCGGAGATGAGAAGATCTCCGCGGAAGATTTTGTCAGGCTGCTGGATACCGGCTTTCAGGAGATCCGGCTGGGCACGCTTCCCCAGCAGGTGGACCGCGTGATTGCCGGCGACATTGAGCGGACAAGACTCTCCGGTGTCAGCGTACTCTTTATGGTGGGTGTCAATGACGGAGCTATTCCGCGCGGGACTTCGCGGGGCGGCCTTCTGTCGGATCCGGACCGCGAACTGCTCCGGCAGAGCGGCGTGGAACTGTCCGGGACGCCCCGTGAGCAGATGTTCATCCAGCGCTTTTATCTGTATCTGAATATGACCAAGGCGCGGGACCGCCTGGTGGTGTCCTATGCGAGAATGGCGGAGGACGGGTCGGCACTGCGGCCGTCCTATCTGATTCCGCTGCTGCAGCGCCTGTATCCGGACGCTCAGCTTCTGCATCCGGAGCTGGATGCGGCGCAGGAGAGAATCAGCACACCGCAGGACGCCTGTCTGTATCTGGCCGATTCGCTGCGTGAATATGCCGACGGAACAATCCGGGACCCGGAGACTTTTCTGACGATTTACGGCTATACCGCTCAGCGGGAAGCGGCACATCCGGACGAGGCAGCCTATCCGGAGTCAATCCGGTTTCTGAAGGAGACAGCCTTCCTCCGCTACAGGCCGGAGAGGCTCTCTCATCAGATCTCTCTCGGCCTGTACGGGCAGAATATGATCAGCTCAGTCAGCCGTCTGGAGACCGGTGCACAGTGTATGATGCGCCATTTCCTGCAATATGGCCTGCATCTGATGCCCAGAGATGAATTCATTATTACGCCGATGGATTCCGGAACGGTCCTGCACGACTCGATCGAGCGGTTCTCCAGGACGCTGCTGGACAGAGGAATTTCCTGGCAGGATCTGACGCCGGAGCAGGAAGAGGAACTGGTTGAGCTCAGTCTGGAGCAGGCTTCCGCAAGCTATCACGGACTGCTGATGTATGACAGTGAGCGGAGCACTTACAATCTGCAGCGCATGAAGCGGGTACTCAGGCGCACGGTGGACACCCTGCGCTATCAGCTTCTGCAGGGCGCATTTGAACCCTGCGGATATGAGCTGCCCTTCGGAGAAGATCCGCAGATCCGGTTCCGGCTCGAAACAGGGCAGGAGCTCAGACTTGTGGGCCGGATTGACCGGATGGATCTGTGTGTCCGGGATGAGCAGGTTCTGGTGAAGATCCTGGATTACAAGTCCGGCTACAGAGACTTAAAGCCGGACCTGGTGCTGCGGGGGCTTCAGCTTCAGCTGATCATCTACATGGATGCGGCACTGAAGATGATGGAGAAGAGATATCCCGGAAGAAAGATCGAACCGGCGGCACTTCTGTATTACCGGTTCCGCGACCCTGTGATTGCGGCTGATCCCGATAAAGCGGCCGAAATGCTGGAAGAAGCATCGGACGGACCCGCACTGTCCGCGGAAAAGGAACTGCTGAAGAGTCTGCGGCCGACCGGGATGGTGAACAGCGATGAGACGATTCTGCGTCTGATGGACCGGAATCTTACCACAACGTCCGATGTCATACCGGTCAGAATGCTCTCCCAGGGCAAAGGCATCGCCAAATCAGCTTTTGCACTTTCGACGGAGGAATTCGATGCGTTTTCCGAAGAAGTGAAGGAAGTGATCTGCCGGATTGCCGGGACCATCGCAGACGGTTCGACGGAGGCTTCTCCCGCAGTGCTGGACAGCAGGCGCACAGCCTGCACCTACTGTCCGTACAGAGATGTGTGCGGCTTTGACAGAAAGCTGCCGGGATTCGCTTTCCGGACCGAATAAACACGGCAGAAGGGATCTCAGGAAGCATCCCGGAAATACGATCGGACAGGATCTGATACAGAAGGTAGAGCAGATGGCTTTTCAGTTTACGGAAAAACAGACGAAAGTACTGAACGCGAGAGGACACAATGTCCTGGTCAGTGCAGCGGCAGGAAGCGGCAAAACGGCGGTTCTGGTGGAGCGGATTATACGGATGATCAGCGAGGGTCCGGATCCGATGGATATTGACCGGCTCCTGGTGGTGACGTTCACCCGTGCGGCGGCGTCTCAGATGCGGGAGCGGATTGCGGCGGCAATTTCGGAGAGGCTGCTGAAGGACCCCGGCAATGTGCATCTGCAGCGGCAGGAGACCCTGCTGGCCTGCGCCCAGATTACAACCATCGACAGCTTCTGCACCTGGCTGATCCGGAATCATTTCAGCGAAATTGATCTGGATCCGGGCTTCAGACAGATGGATGAGGCCGAAGCAAAACTGGTGCAGCAGGATGTTCTGCAGAAGTTTCTGGAGCAGAAATATGCGCAGATGGAAGAGTCCTTTCGCTGCTGTATTGATTATTTCTGCAATGAGATGGGAGACCGTGAACTCGAGAAGCTGATTCTGATTCTGTACCAGGCGGCTGTGGCACATCCGGATCCGGAGGCGTGGCTTAAAGAGCGGCACGGGGATTATGAAGCACTTCCGGCAGAGGAACTTCTCAGAACGCCGTGGATGCAGGCCGTGGTAAGAGATGCATCCGAAAAACTGGAGGGTGTCCGGAGAATGTATGACCGGATGATTTCGGAATGCACGAAACCGGGCGGTCCTGCGGTTTATCATGATTTTCTGATCGCAGAGAAGGAAGCGGTTTTCGGCTCAGGCGCTGAGGATGTGCCGGCAGGGGCTGAATCGGATTTTGACAGTATGCGCAGAATGGTCAGCACATCCTTCGGGCGGCTCCCCTCGATCAGGAAAACTGATTCGTCTGTCAATCCGGATCAGAAGGAACTGGTTCAGAATCTGCGGGATCTGGCCAAGAAAACCGTTCAGAAGCTGCAGAAGGGCGCACTGGCTCTGAGTCCGGAAGAAATCCGGAAGCAGCATCTTGCCATGGAGAAGCCGGTTGCCGCACTGGCGGATCTGACAGCGGAATTTCTCACAGCATACGGGGAGGAAAAGAAAAAAAAGAATGTGATCGATTTTGTCGATCTGGAAAAATATGCCCTGCAGATTCTGCTTGAGAAGCAGGAGGACGGAACCTGGAGTCAGCGGCGGGCGGCGCTGTCCTGTCAGGCATATTTCAGAGAAGTCATGATTGACGAGTACCAGGACAGCAATGAGATTCAGGAGCTTCTGCTGTGTGCGGTTTCCGGCGAAGAAACAGGGCATTTCCGGCGCTTCATGGTGGGCGACGTCAAACAGAGTATTTACCGTTTCCGGCTGGCAAGACCGGAGATCTTCCTGGAGAAATTCGGGACTTATCCGGTCCTGGGTGAAGACGGCACGCAGGACGGCGTGCAGAAGGAGCGGATTGATCTGGATCAGAATTTCAGAAGCCGCCCCGAAGTGCTGGACTGCGTGAATGATGTCTTTGAGAAAATCATGCGCAGTGAAATCGGCGGCGTAGAATACGACGCCGCCGTGAGCCTGAAGAAAGGTGCGGAGTATCCGGATGCAGCGGGCGACTATACAGCGGAGCTGCTGCTGGTCAGTGATGCGGAAGAAGACCGGCCGGAACCGGATGAAAGCACGGGCACACTGCCTGAAAGTTCCGCGGAATCCGGAAGTGATGAACAGGTGCCGGCAGGGGCAGACGACAGTTATGATGAGATCGCCGCACTCAGTTCCAGGCGCAAGGAGGCACTGGCGATCGCAGCCAGAATACATGAGCTGGTCGGACATTTTCCCGTGAAAGATGAGAACGGAAAGTCGAGACCCGCCCGCTACAGCGACATCGTCATCCTGCTCCGGTCGGCAGCGGGATGGAACGAGGAATTCCGGGAAGTTCTGGAGAAGGAAGGCATTCCCGTCTACGTCACATCCAGAACGGGCTATTTTGCCGCAGAGGAGATCCGGCAGGTTCTTCAGCTTCTGCAGGTACTGGGTAATCCCTGTCAGGACATTCCGCTGTACGGTGTGATGCGCGGCTATTTCGGCCAGTTTACGCAGAATGAGATTGCCGGCATCCGGATTTATGCAAAGCGTGCGGGAGAGAAGGACGGCCTTCTGTACGACGCACTGGTGAAGCTGGCACAGGAAAAGGGTGACGACGCGGAAAGCGGGCCTCAGGCCGAACTCGCCGCAAAATGTGTGCAGTTCCTGACAAAAATAGCCGGATGGCGCAGCAAGGTCAGTATTCTGACGATTCGTGAGCTGCTGACTCTGCTCATGAGAGAGACGGGGTATGAGGCTTACACGGCCGCGCTCCCGGCCGGAGGACAGCGCAGCGCAAACTTGCGGATGCTGATGGTTCAGGCGGCGAATTTTGAGCAGACTTCCTACACGGGACTGTTCCGCTTTCTGCGCTATATCGGCCAGATGTCCGAGGCGGGAGTGGACTACGGCGAGGCAAACACGCTGGACGAAAACGCGGATGTCGTCCGGATTATGACTATTCACAAGAGCAAGGGACTTGAGTTTCCGATCTGTTTCGTCTCCGGCCTTGCGAAAAAGTATTCGATCGGAACAGATACCTCCGGGAGCCTGATCTGCGACACGGATCTGGGGCTGGGTACGGACTTTTATGACGAGCGGATCCGCTGCAGGGTAAAGACCGCGCGCCGTTTTGCCGTTGCGGACAAAATCCGGCGCGACGCACTGGGCGAAGAACTTCGGGTGCTTTATGTTGCCATGACCCGCGCGAAGGAAAAACTGATCCTGACGGGTTACGTCAAAAATGAGGCAGCTTATCGGGAGAACATGGAAGGGAAGCTTTCGGGAGCGGAGCGGGGTGCGGCGCAGCAGCATCTTCCGGCGGCCCTGATTGACAGCACAGGCTGTTATCTGGATCTTCTGATGCTGGCGTCTTTGTCGGCGGGCGGATTCGCTTCTCTTCGGGAGAGAAACATCCGGACTTCGGATCTGGCACTCTCCGAACTGGAGGAGCAGCTTGCTCTGCAGGAAAAGAAGGCAAGGCTTACCGGGCTGGAAGCGGCGGGAATGCAGGGACTGCCCAGACCGGAGACGGCAAGGCGGCTGGATCAGCTGTTTTCATATCGCTATCCGCATGAAAATCTTGCCGGGCTCTATACGAAGACGACGGTCACGGAACTCAAGAAAGCTTCCATGGAGGCAGTCTATGCAGAGCAGGACGGCGCCCTTCACGGAATGCGGGAACCGGAAATCCCGGCACTTGTTCCGCGCTTTATTCTGGAGAAGAAAGCCTCCGGTTATGATGAAGAACAGCAGACCGCACTTTCCGGCGCGGAGCGCGGCACGGCGATTCACAGGGTTTTCGAACTGCTGGATTATGCGCGGCTGGCCGGAGAAAATCCGGATGCGCAGGCCTATTCGGAATGGCTGCAGGAGCTGGCGGACGCGGGGACAATCCCTGCTTCCTATGTCGTGTCGGCACCGTCCAAGGTTATGCTGCCGTTTTTAAAGAGTGAACTCGGAAGAAGAATGGCCGCCGCAGCGCAGCGCGGTACATTAAAGCGCGAACAGCCTTTTGTTCTGGGCCTGCCGGCTTCGGAACTGAAGGAAAGCTTTCCGGATGAAGAAATGATTCTGATTCAGGGAATCATTGATGCGTTTTTCGTGGAAGAAAATGAGATTGTCCTGGTGGATTATAAAACTGACCATGTCAGAACAGACCGGGAACTGGCGGAGCGATACCGCGTACAGCTCGACTATTATGAAAAAGCGCTGACCAGAATGCTCCGTCTCCCTGTGAAGGAGAAGATTATCTGGTCAACGCATCTGCAGAGAGCAATCCGCCTCTGATTTCACCGATGAACCAATATTGCTGAGATACCGCTGCCGGGATCAGATCAGGGAAACGACACAGGCCGCGACCTCATCCATTTTGGCAGTGGGTTCGAAGCGCGCCACGACATTGCCGCTGCGATCCACAATGAACTTGGTGAAATTCCATTTGATATCCGGATTTTCCTTATAGTTCTTGTCAATCTTCTTGAGCATTGCGCTCATCGCAAGAGCAGCAGGACCTTTTCCGAAGCCCTCAAAACCCTTCTGGCTCTTCAGGAAGACATAGAGCGGGAGAGCGTTCTCGCCGTTGACATCCGATTTCTTCATCTGAGGGAACTGCGTTTTATACTTCAGCTGGCAGAACTCGTGGATCTCCTCATCCGTGCCGGGGGTCTGTCCTGCGAACTGATTGCAGGGGACATCGACGATCTCAAAGCCCTGATCATGGTATTTCTCGTACATCGCTTCGATGTCCTTATACTGCGGAGTGAAGCCGCAGCCGGTCGCGGTATTGACGACCATGACAACCTTGCCTTCGAAATCCTTCATGGAATGCTCGACACCCTTCGGGTCTGTTACAGAAAAATCATAAAAGCTGCTCATCTTTATTTTACCTCCGTATTGAATCGTAATGAACTGTTTATAGCTTGATCAAATTATATTTGATAAAATCGAATATGTCAACTACCTTTTTTTAATCAGGGGGAGTCAGGGGGACAGGTCCCGTGACTCCCTTCTGACACTCTTGACAAAGGGCGGAGAAAAGACTAATCTGTGTAAAGAAAAAGAATACTGCGCTAGGGGAGCGAAAGCTGAGAATCAAACCCTCACTACTTGAACCGGACAATACCGGCGTAAGGAAGCAGTTTACAGGATTATTCCGCGTGAACCCCCTTTGGCAGTCTGAAGCGAAGGAGGTTTTTATTATGTCATTTTTTGCCACACTTACGGAGGATGGAACCTACGCACTGACGACAGCCGGGTATACTGCGCTGGTACTGCTGATGCTCGGAATGCTGATTCTTGCATGCTTCCTGAGCAAAGCAGACGAACGGATGAAAATGGGCTCACGGCGCCTGGTCTTTTCCGGCATCGCCATCGCACTTGCCTTTGTCACGAGCTTCATTAAACTGTTTCATCTTCCGATGGGCGGTTCCGTGACATTGTTCTCCATGTTTTTTATCACGATGGTGGGCTATTTCTTCGGACTCGGCCCCGGTCTGACTGCCGGAATTGCATACGGTATCCTTCAGATGCTGATTGATCCGTATATCATCAGTGTTCCGCAGCTCCTGTGCGATTACATTTTTGCGTTCGGCGCACTGGGCCTCTCCGGTCTCTTTGCGGATAAGAAACACGGTCTGACCCGCGGATATGTCACAGGCATCATCGGACGGTTTGTCTTTTCCTTCCTTTCGGGTTATATTTTCTTTGGAATGTATGCGCCGGAGGGCATGAACCCCGCCGCATATTCCGCCATCTATAACGGAAGTTATATCTTTACGGAAGGAGTGCTGACGCTGTTTATCCTGATGATTCCCGCCGTTTACAACGCCGTCAAACGCGTTAAAGCCCTGGCGAGACTGGAGGAATACAAAGCGCCTGAGAAAGCATGATGCGGAATCCCTTTTCGGACAGCAGGAACAGGGCTGTATTGCAGATGGCCGTGCAAAATGTGGTTCTGCCGGTTCTTCTGTTTACGCTGATCGTGGATGCGGCCCTTTCCTGTTATGATCTGGGGATTTCCATGCTTCCTGTTATCATGAGTCAGAACAGCGGTCCGGCCGGTGCCGGCCGCTTTTTTGCTGTCCTGTATGAGCTGCAGGGAGACTTTCGGGCTGTCGTGACAGCCGCAGCGCAGCTTTTCGGTGTTTATATACTCCGGAAAAGAATCGCACTGAATCTGAATCTGTTCAGAGAAGATGAGCAGATCCGCCGGCGGACTGCATTCTCAGCCACAGCGGCAGGGATTGCACGGACTGCATTCTATATTGCCTCGGCGGTTGTAATCAGCGTACTGCTGAATGCACTGTTTTCCGTGACCGGCCTGCTGCCGTCCTCCGCGGCGGACATGCAGACAATGGAGATCATGTACGCCGCCTCACCCGCAGCGGCAGCCGCTGTCTTCGGCTTCGTATCGCCTTTTGCCGAGGAGATGGTTTTCCGGGGGCTGGCACTTGCCGGCCTGAGGATGTTTTTTGCGGGCACAGAGTCAGGCAAAAGCCGAAGCCGCGCCGAATGGACCGCAGTCCTGTTCTCGGCGCTTCTGTTCGGACTGTATCACTTAAATCCCGTCCAGATGCTTTATGCCTTCCTCATGGGGATCTGGATCGGCGCCGGCATGGTGCGGACAGGAAAGTTCTCCACGGCTGTGATGATGCACATGGCAGTGAATCTGGTGTCTGTTTTTCTGACTTATCGCGCGTAAAGAAACTTCTTGCACCGGGAAGAAGGGCGTGCTATAATAACCGAGCTGTCGTGTTGGCAGCAGGAACATTTATAACCAGATGAGAAGTACCTTACAAGTGAATGTGAATGATAGATCATTCTCAGGAGGCACTTACTAAGGAGGAAGAAATGAGAGAAGGAATTCATCCCGATTACAAAGAAGTTACCGTGACCTGCAACTGCGGCAACACTTTCAAGACCGGATCCACCAAGGGCAAGGACATCCACGTTGAAGTCTGTGCGAAGTGCCATCCGTTCTATACCGGCCAGCAGAGAGCTGCGTCCACCAAGGGACGTATTGACCAGTTCAATAAGAAGTACGGTCTGGGCCAGAACTAGTTTCTGATGCGGTGAAATTGAAATGAGGTTGAGGAGCGGTGCTCCTCAGCCTCGTTTTTGTTATAACTACGAACGCGAGGAGAATGATCATGGCAAAAAGAAGCACGCAGCATTACTGCGGGATCGGCGGACAGGCTGTCCTGGAGGGCGTGATGATGAAGCACCGCAATATGTACGCGGTAGCGGTGCGCAGACCGGATCAGGAGGTGGAGGTCGAGGTCGACGAATACCACGGCATCCTGGAGGACACGGTCTGGGTGAAAATTCCTTTCATCAGGGGTGTTTTTGTCTTTCTTGATTCACTGATTCTGGGCATGCGCGCGCTGAATCTTTCCGCTTCTTATTATGAGGATGAAAACGAGAAGCCCACTGCCGCCGATAAAGTGGCGGACGAAGTGACCGGCGGACGGGGTGAGAAAATCCTGGCGGCGGTGACCGTTGTGATTTCTTTTGCGCTGGCGATCGGGCTGTTTGTGGTGCTGCCGTACTGGATTTCCACACTGCTGGGACGCTACATCCGAAGCGCGTCCCTTCTTGCCATTGTGGAGGGGGCAGTCCGCATTCTGATCTTCCTGATCTATATTGTGGCTATCACAGCAATGAAGGATATCCGCAGACTCTACATGTACCACAGGGCGGAACACAAGTGCATCAACTGCCTGGAGAGCGGAGATGAACTGACGGTGGAAAATGCCCGCCGTGCCAGCCGCTTCCACAAACGGTGCGGATCCAGTTTCATTGTCTTTGTCGTGCTGGTGAGCATCGTGCTGTTCTTCTTCATCCGGGTGGATAATCCGCTGCTGCGGATTCTGCTGCGGATCGCGCTGATCCCGGTGATCGCCGGCATTTCCTACGAGCTGATCCGCCTGGCCGGACGCTCGTCCAATCCGGTGATCGAACTGCTTTCTCTTCCAGGCCTGTGGACACAGCGTCTGACCACTAAAGAGCCGGACGATCAGATGCTCGAAGTCGCCATCGCGTCAGTTGAGGCGATTTATGACTGGAAGTCTTATCTGCGGGAGGATTTCCCGGAGGATTACGAGGAAGAGGAAGACTGGGATGCCTGAGAGCGGAACAGGATACCGGGCACTGTGGGAGCTTGGCGCGGCTGCACTTGAGAAAGCGGGAATTTCCGATGCGAGGCTGGATGCAAGGCTTCTGCTGGAGTCCGTGTGCGGCACTTCACTCACGACACTTCTCTCTGAACCGGAACGGCCGGTCAGCCCTGCACAGCAAAAAGATTATGAAGATCTGATCAGCCGCAGGGCGCTGCACGAGCCAGCGGCTTATATTCTCGGCAGCCAGGAATTCATGGGG
Organism: Lachnospiraceae bacterium; assembly: GCA_017432565.1. GTDB lineage: Bacteria > Bacillota > Clostridia > Lachnospirales > Lachnospiraceae > CAG-791. Next base: position 28,259 of record JAFRIW010000032.1, on the reverse strand, counting down.
CTGCCGTTTGCCGTAAATCCTTCTGTTCTGATTCCGAATCAGGACACGGAGACACTTGTGGAGCTTGCGATGAAGCAGCTGCACAGCGGGATGCGGATCCTGGATCTGTGCACCGGCAGCGGCTGTATTCTGCTGTCTCTTCTTCACTATTCACTGAATACGTCGGGAACCGGAACGGATCTGTCCGGGGAAGCCCTTGCGGTCGCGGAGCAAAATGCGAAGAGTCTTGGCCTTTCCGACCGGAGCCGCTTTGTACAGGGGGATCTGTTCGCGGCGCTGGGCGATGAGACAGAGCGGTTTGATCTGCTGGTTTCCAATCCGCCTTATATCCGGCGGGAAGTCATCGGAACACTGGAAAAGGAAGTGGCACAGAAAGAGCCTTATCTGGCGCTGTGCGGAGGAGAGGACGGACTGGACTTTTACAGAAGAATTGCGAAGGAGGCGGCCCGCTTCGTAAAGCCGGGCGGCGCGCTCCTTCTTGAGATCGGATACGATCAGGCGGAGGATGTCTGCCGGCTGCTGGAAGAGGCAGGTCATACCGGAATCCGCGTCGAAAAAGACTATGCAGGGCTGGATCGGGTGGCACTGTGCAGAATTGCCATCCCCGGCCTTCGGAAATAAAAAGGAAACAAATAAGGAAACAGAAGAAATGTTTGAGAAACTGGAAGCGCTTACGCTGCGCTATGAGGATCTGTCCAGAGAACTGGCCAGTCCCGACATTGCCGCCAACCAGGAGCGGTTCAGAACGCTGATGAAGGAGCAGAGCGATCTCGCGCCGCTGATCGACACCTATGCCCGCTATAAGCAGGCGGATCAGGCGCTGCAGGATGCGCTGGAGCTTCTGTCCTCGGAATCGGATGAGGAGATGCGGGAACTGGCCAAGGAAGAACTGGCTGACGCAAAAGAGCAGAAGGATAAACTCGAGCAGGAGATCCGGATTCTGCTTATTCCGAAGGATCCCAACGACGAGCGGAATGTCGTGATGGAGATCCGCGCGGGTGCCGGCGGTGACGAAGCGGCACTGTTTGCCGCCGAAATTTACCGCATGTACACGCACTACGCAGAGAGCAGGGGCTTTAAGACAGAGACGCTGGATTATGAGGAAATCGGCATCGGCGGCATGAAATATGTCAACTTCATGATTTCCGGAAAGGGCGCTTACTCGCGGCTGAAATATGAGAGCGGAGTGCACCGCGTCCAGCGTGTCCCGGAGACCGAGTCCGGCGGGCGGATTCACACGTCCACCATCACAGTGGCGGTTATGCCGGAGGCGGATGACGATATTCAGATCGAGATTCCGGAGAAGGATATCCGCATTGATGTCATGCGCGCCTCCGGAAACGGCGGCCAGTGCGTCAACACGACGGATTCCGCGGTGCGTCTGACCCATTATCCGACCGGCATTGTCATCTATTCACAGACGGAAAAATCTCAGCTTCAGAACAAAAACAAAGCTTTTGCGCTGCTGCGGACCAAGCTCTATGATCTGGAGATGCAGAAGCGCCACGATGCCGAGGCGGATCTGCGTCGGAGTCAGATCGGAACCGGCGACCGCTCGGAGAAGATCAGGACCTATAATTTCCCGCAGGGAAGGGTGACAGACCACCGGATCAAGCTGACTTTGTACCGGATTGATGATATTATGAACGGAGACCTCGATGAAATCATCGATGCGCTCTCCGCGGCCGACCAGGCCGCCAAATTGCTGAAAATGTCCTGACTCTTCAGGGGTCGGGAACCGGAAGGCGGAAACCATGGGAAGTCTTGAAGAATATCGCGCGCAGCTGGATGAGATCGACCGCGAAATCGTCCGATTGTATGAACAGCGGATGCAGGTCTCGGAAGAAGTTGCAGAATATAAAATCGCAAACGGCAGGACCGTGCTGGACCGGCAGCGGGAGCAGGAGAAGCTCCGCGCAGTGGAGTCCATGGTCTGGGACGAGAGAAACCGTCTCGGTGCGCGGGAACTGTTCGAGCAGCTCATGTCCTCGAGCCGCAAGCGGCAGTATCAGATGATGAGCGAACAGGGCGCCCAGATGCAGAGCGCCTTCACACAGGTGGCGTCTCTCACAGGCCAGGATACGCGTGTGGTCTTTCAGGGAGCCGCCGGCTCCTACTCGGAAGCAGCCATGAAGAATTTCTTCGGAGAGAGCGTGGAGAGCTTCGGCGTGGAGACCTTCCGCGATGCGATGATCTCGATTGAAGAGGGAGCGGCAGACTACGCGGTCCTTCCCATTGAGAATTCCACGGCCGGTATTGTCTCGGAAAACTATGATCTCCTGGTGGAGTTTGAGAACTACATTGTCGGAGAACAGATTATCCGGATCGAGCACTGCCTGATGAGCGTGCCGGGGGCGGATCTGGACGGAATAAAGCGGGTTTACTCCCATCCGCAGTCTCTCGCACAGAGTGAGAGGTTCCTGCAGGAGCATCTTTCCTGGCAGCAGATCGGCATGAAGAACAACGCCTTCGCAGCTCAGAAGGTCGCCTCGGAGAAGGATCCTTCTCAGGCGGCGATTGCCAGCGCATATGCCGCAAAGGCCTACGGGCTGGAAATCCTGCTCTGCGGCGTCAATCAGTCGAGCAGCAATTCGACGCGGTTTATCATCGTATCGCCCCGCAAGATTTTTACCGAAAACGCGGACAAAATCAGTCTATGCGTGGAAATTGCGCATGAGAGCGGCGCGCTGTACCATCTGCTGTCGCACATTATTTACAATGGCCTGAACATGGTCAAAATTGAGAGCCGTCCGATCGAGGACCGCAGCTTTGAATACCGGTTCTTTATCGATTTTGAGGGGAAGCTGACGGATCCGGCTGTCCGCAGCGCGCTGCGGGGCATCCGCGAAGAGGCGCGGCATATGCGGATCCTGGGGTGCTATCAGTCAGCCCGGAAGTAGGACCGGATCATAAAACTTATCTTGTATGTTGTAACCTGGGGGGGGATGAACAGACATGGCTATTCGCACTTTTGCCGCCATAGACATCGGGAGCTATGAGCTGCAGCTGAAGATTTTCGAGGTCTCGAAAAGCCGCGGAATCCGTGAAGTGGACAGCATGGTCCACCGGATTGAGCTGGGGACGGACACTTACCGGACGGGCAAAATCACCAGCCGGCACGTCGCCGAGGTCAAGAGGACGCTGCTGGATTTCAGGCGCGTCATGAACGTCTACGGGGCCAGAGACTATAAAGCGTACGGGACCAGCGCGTTCCGGGAGATGCAGAACGCATCGGTGGTCCTGGAGCAGATCGAGCTGGAGACCGGCATTCATATCGATATTCTCAGCAATTCCGAGCAGCGTTTCCTGGATTACAAATCCATCGCAAGCAAAGGCGAGCTGTTCAATCAGGTCATCGAGAAGGACAGCGCGATTGTTGACTTCGGCGGCGGCAGTATCCAGATCTCGCTGTTCAACAAGGACCGTCTGGTGACGACACAGAATCTGCGTCTGGGCGTCCTGAGAATTCATGAACAGATTCACAGTCTGGACGCGGCCAGTACGGCCGTTGCGCCGCTCATCAGTGAGCTGGTCAACGCGCAGATTCTTCCTTTTGCCCGCCTGTATTTAAAGGACCGTACCATCCGGAATATCATCCTGGTGGATGACTACCTGTGCGCTCTGATGCAGCAGCGGGGCATCAGCAATCTGTCCATGACGGAATTCTCCGAGCTGATGCAGCGGATTCACGTCTATAACAGGCAAAATCTGGCCCGCATGCTCGGTGTCCGCGACGACAACATCCCGCTGATTTTTATCAGCGCCGTAATGCTCAGCCGGATCGCGGAGGTCATGAAGGCGGAGAATATTTATATCTCCGGCGTGACACTGTGCGACGGCATCGTCTATGAATTTGCCGAGAAGCAGAAAATCCTGCCGCCCTCGCATGATTTTGAGGGCGATATCATTGCCTGCGCCCAGAATATCAGCAAGCGCTACAAGGGCAGCCCGGAGCGGAGCAGGACGCTGGAAAGCATCTGCCTGAAAATCTTCGATGCCACAAAGAAAATCCACGGACTCTCCCACAGGGAGGAACTGCTGCTGCGGATCGCGGCCATTCTGCACGACTGCGGCCGCTACATCAGCATGGTCAATCTGGCACAGTGCGCCTATGACATCATCATGGCGACAGAGATCATCGGCCTCTCTCACAAGGAGCGGGAGATCGTCGCCAATGTGGTCCGCTATAACCACGAGCCTTTTGTCTATTACGAGCAGCGGGCCGGGATTGTCGGAAACAGCTACGCGAGCGGCACGAGCATCTCGGGCATCAGCAGAGAAGACTATCTGGTGATCGCCAAGCTGACCGCCATCCTGCGGATTGCCAACGGACTGGACCGGTCACACCGGCAGAAATTCGAGAATATCCGCGTTCAGGTGAAGGATTCAGAACTGGAGATTCTGGTCCGCACCGATCAGGATATCACGCTGGAAAAGGGCATGTTCGGAAAGCGGGCAGCGTTCTTTGAAGAAATCTACGGAATCCATCCGGTGATCCGGAAGAAAAATCCGAAGCGGCAGACAAAATCCGAATTGTAATCTGGCATGAGGTCTAACTATGAAAGCAAAATCAGAAAAAACGAAACCGGAACGCGGGAGAGATTTCTATCTCAATCCGGCATTTTACCAGAACCGGGAGCTGTCCTGGCTTCAGTTCAACAGAAGATGCCTGATGGAGGCGCGCAGGAAGGAGACGCCTCTTTTTGAGAAGCTGAAATTCCTTTCCATCACCAGCTCCAATCTGGATGAATTCTTTATGGTCCGCGTGGCTTCCCTGCAGGACATGGTGAATGCGGATTACAACAAGCCTGATCTTGCGGGCATGACCCCGGGCAGGCAGCTGGAGGCCATTCTGGAGGCGGCGCACGAATTTGTGCAGCTGCAGTATTCGACCTACAACCGCTCCCTGCTTCCGGCACTGAAAGAGGAAGGACTTGAGATTGTCCAGAGTGTGGAAGAGCTCAGTGAGGGAGAAAAGGAATTCCTGGACCGCTACTATGAGACGGACATTTATCCGGTGCTCACGCCGATGGCAGTGGACTCCTCCCGCCCGTTCCCGCTGATTCTGAATAAGACGCTGAACCTGGGTGCGCTGCTGCGCAGAAAAGGGCAGGATACAGGGCTTCTCGGCCGCGGCAAAAAGGGAAAGAAGAAAAAGGCCGCGGAGGGACTTGAATTCGCGACGGTTCAGGTGCCGAGCGTACTGCCCAGATTTATTCTTCTGCCGGGAGAAGGCGCGCCGGTGCGGATTATTCTGCTGGAGGATGTGATCCGTCAGCATATGCCGCTGCTGTTTACCGGCTATGATGTGATCTGTGTGGACACGTTCCGGATCATGCGCAATGCCGATCTTTCGATCGATGAGGATGAGGCCGAGGATCTGTTGGTCGAAATCGAGAAGCAGCTCAAGAAGCGGCAGCGCGGCCAGGCGATCCGCCTGGAAGCGGACTCGGATATGGACAAGCGTCTTCTGAAGCTTCTGAAGGAGAATCTGAACCTGGCAGATTCGGAGGTGTTCTCTATTGACGGACCGCTGGATCTGACCTTCCTGATGAAAGTGTACGGACTGCCCGGTTTTGACCATCTGAAGGAACATGGCTACGAGCGTCCGCAGGAGGTGCCGGAACTGCCCGCCGGATGCGATCTGTTCGCGCAGATCCGCAAGGGCGATATCTTCCTGCATCACCCTTACCAGAGTTTCCAGCCGGTGGTGGATTTTGTCGCGGCAGCGGCAGAGGACCCCGACACACTGGCGATCAAACAGACCCTGTACCGGGTCAGCGGAAATTCCCCGATCGTGCGTTCTCTTTCCCGCGCCGCGGAAAACGGAAAGCAGGTCACGGTCCTGGTGGAGCTGAAGGCACGCTTTGATGAGGAGAACAACATCGGCTGGGCGCGCATGCTTGAGCGCGCCGGCTGTCATGTCATCTATGGCCTGGTCGGTCTGAAGACGCACTCCAAAATTACGCTGGTGGTGCGCCGGGAGGAGGACGGAATCCGCAGATATGTGCACCTGGCGACGGGCAATTACAACGATTCGACGGCAAAGCTCTACACGGACGTAGGGCTTCTGACCTGCAGAGAAACTTACGGAGAAGATGCGACGGCTGTTTTCAACATGCTTTCGGGCTACTCGGAGCCGCGCGCATGGAACTGCCTCTCCCTTGCACCGCTGTGGCTCAAGGACCGTCTTCTGTATCTGATCGGCAGAGAGCGGGATAATGCGCTGAACGGAGAGACCGCGCGGATCCGCGCCAAGATGAACTCCCTGTGCGATCCGGATATTATCTCAGCCCTGTACGAAGCCAGTGCCGCGGGTGTGAAGATCGATCTGATTGTCCGCGGAATCTGCTGTCTGCGCGTGGGCATTCCGGAGGTATCCGAGAACATCACCGTGCGCTCTATCGTCGGCAATTTCCTGGAGCACAGCAGAATTTTCTGCTTTGAAAACGCCGGAATTCCCCAGGTTTATGCGGCCAGCGCGGACTGGATGCCGCGCAATCTGGACCGCCGCGTGGAAATCATGTTCCCGCTGGAGGAGCCGTCCATCGCCGAGAAGGCGATTCATATTCTGGATCTGGAGCTTGCGGACACGGAACAGGCTTCCATTCTGCAGCCGGACGGGAGCTATGAGCGGGTGGACCGCCGCGGAAAGGAATCGGTTAATTCACAGAAGATTTTCGGAGAAGAAGCCCGGCGCGCAGCAGAGCAGAAGAAAGAGAACGCCCTCAGAACCCGGGTCTTCATCCCTGAAACATCGGAAGGACACGAAGAGTAAACTTTTACCTTCTGTCCAGCAGATCGAGCATTTCCCTCGCCGTTACCACATCGGGACGGCGGGGGATTTTTTTAAGGGAATCCTGAATGGGATAGGTCCCGTTTTCGCGCCTGCGCATGACTACCTGATAAAAGGGAAGTCCGAGGTTTAAAAGAGCCAGATCCTCGGAAGCGGCGGGATTCACCGGAAGAGCATATTTACAGATGACGTTCAGAAGGTTGCGGACGGACTGTTCGGGGAGATTATAGCGTTTGTCGTGAAGGACCTGTCTGTACCTCTCGAGAATTTCCGGGCTGAGAAGCGGAATGATCTCACCGGTCGTGATCCGGTCGATGATTCCTACGGCAGCCGCATCGTCGTGATTGGTCGGCAGGGCAGAGAGCAGTACATTGGTGTCATATACGACAAAACAGGTCATTGTGCGGACTCCTTTCTCTTTTTTCCGACTGCGGAGGTGGTGCGGCCGGAATGCTTCTTCTCGTTTTCATTCTGCTGTGCGGCAGGTGAGACAATCTCAAACGGGATTCTTCTCTCGCGCACGACTGCGCGTGCGAACACATTGAACGCAGTCGTCGCGTTCATGCCGAATTCCGTGCACAACGCGTCAAATTCCTTTTTCAGTTCTTCATCCATCCGGATGCTGAAGGTCGCCTGTGCCATCTTTTTTCCTCTCTGATTTTCAGAACCTGTTACTGTTGTAAAATCCTGCCGGAAGATCCGCTGAAAACGGCTTGAAATGCGGGAGCTCCGGTAACATTATTATACAATAAGTGTGTTCGAAATTCAATAAAAACATATAGAATATATATAAATTTATATAAAAACGAACACATCTTTCAGCTGATGTTTTATCAGCCGTTTTATCCGCAGAAAGGGCAGTAAAGGGAAAGAGTATGATAGAATAAAGTTGTCCCGCAATCTGTACAGATCCGGACAGCACGGTAATAACGCCGGAGGTTTCCTTCGATAAGGAGAATCAGTGTTATGAAAAAGAATGAGTTTACCTATTTATCTGCGGACGGAAAGAACCGGATTCACGCGATCGAGTGGATCCCGGACCATAAACCGCGCGCAATCCTGCAGATTGCCCACGGCATGATTGAATTTATCGACCGCTATGACCGCTTTGCTTCTTTTCTGACTGCTTACGACTTTTATGTGACCGGCAATGACCATCTCGGACACGGCCTGACGGCAGCGAAAGGCGAGGATCTCGGCTTCTTCAATGAGAGCCGCGGAAACGAGCTGGTGATTAAGGACATGGATCAGCTCAGGGCGATCACGAAAGAGAAGTACCCGGACATTCCGTATTTTGTCATGGGACACAGTATGGGCTCTTTCCTCATGAGACAATATATTGAGATGCACGGAGAAGGACTTGCCGGTGCCATTATCATGGGGACGGGCACACAGCCGGAGAACGTACTGAAGCTGGGCAAAACGCTGTGCAGCCTGATCGGAAGCGTCCGCGGAAAGAGATACCGCAGCAAAATGGTGGATTTCATGGCGTTTGCTTCCAACAACAAAGGAATTCCGAATCCGCGCACTACGCATGACTGGCTGACAAAGGATACTGAGGTGGTGGACCGGTATCTGAAGAATCCGCTGAACACCTTCCGGTTTACGGTGCAGGCTTATTATGACATGTTTTCCGGGATCGAGTACTGCCAGAAGAAGGAGAACATCGAGCGGATTCCGAAGAGCCTTCCGATTCTGGTGGTCTCCGGCGCGGAGGACCCGGTGGGCGGAAACAGCACGGGCGTCCGGCAGGCTTATGAAGCACTGAAGGCAGCGGGACTTCCCGCGGAATTAAAGCTTTATCCGGGAGACCGGCACGAGATTCTGAATGAGCTGGATTATCAGACGGTACAGGAGGATCTCCTGCACTGGCTGACGGGCGTGCTGGAGAAGAGAGCCCCTGCACAGAGCGGAGAGAAAGCATGAAGCTGTTATACGCGGAAGATGAGCCGGCGATGGCCGAGGCGGTCACAGATGTCCTGACCTTCAACAAATATCAGGTGGACGCGGTGTCAGACGGAGAACAGGCGCTCGACTATGCACAGGAAGGCGGCTATGACGGTATCATACTGGATGTGATGATGCCGAAACTGAGCGGCCTGGAGGTGCTGCGCGCGCTGCGGGAGCGGGGTGACCGCACACCGGTACTGCTGCTGACGGCGAAGACACAGGTGGAGGACCGGATCGAAGGGCTGGATCTGGGGGCCGATGATTATCTGCCGAAGCCTTTTGCCATGGGTGAGCTGCTGGCCAGGATCCGGGCGATGCTCCGGCGCCGGGAAGCTTTTCACCCGGATATTCTGACCTTCGGAGATCTTTCTCTGAATCCCGCGGGCTCAGAACTGTCCTGCGGCGGACACTCGGTCTCGCTCTCCAGGCTGGAATACCGCATGATGGAGGCACTGATGGTCAACAGCGGCATCTGCCTCTCCACGGAAGATCTGCTGGAGAAGGTGTGGGGATACGACTCAGAGGCGGACGAGAGCTCCGTGTGGGTGTATCTCTCTTATCTGAGAAAACATCTTGCTGCAATTTCCTCGACCGTTTCCATTGCGGCAAAACGCGGAATCGGCTACACACTCCGCTCCGGGCAGGAGCCGAAGGAGAGCGGAAAGAAGTAAACAGGAGCGGACCGGATTTTGATCAGGACATTACAGAAAAAATTTGTCATAACCGCGATGGCGGCCATCTCTGTGCTGCTGCTTGTCCTGTTGCTCGGGATCAATATCACGAACAGTGTACTGATCCGGCAGGAGGCGCAGCAGATGCTCAGTCTGATCGAGCGCAGCGGCGGTCAGCCGGAAGCGGACTTAAAGCCCCCGGCTCTGCCGGAAGATGCACAGGCGCCGGGATTCCCGGAAGACGGGCTGATACCGGAGGAAGAAAAACAGTCCAGGGATCAGAACAGATTCAGAGGACGGAACGCACTTTTCCGGATCAGCGCCGACAATGCGATGGGCGCCCGCTTCTTTATTGCTTACTATGAGGAAGGGGAGTCCGTTCGCACGGACACCTCCCGGATCTTCGCCGTGACGCAGGAGGAAGCTGCCGCGATTGCGGAAGCGGTTTATCAGAAGAATAAGAAAGAAGGTGTCACCGGCTCTTTTCTGTACCGGATTACAGAGGCATCTCCGGTCACCGGCTATTTCCTTGATATCTCACAGCAGAAAAGGCAGGCCGCGGAAGTGCTCGCTGTCTCGGCACTGGCCGCGGCAGGAGCCTGGATCCTGATGCTGCTTCTGGTTGTCTTTCTCTCCGGACGCGCGATCCGTCCGATTGCGGAGAACCTGGAGAAACAGAAGCGCTTTGTGACCGATGCGGGTCACGAGATCAAAACGCCGCTGGCCATCATTATGGCCAATACAGAAGCGATGGAGATGATCTCCGGAGAGAATAAATGGACCCGGAATATCAAATCACAGACCATGCGTCTGTCGGGACTGATGCAGAATCTGCTGACGCTGGCGCGGCTGGATGAAGGGGTAAAGCCGGATCTGACAGATATTGTCCTCGCGGAAGCGGTGAGGAAGGCTGCGGACGATTTTGCCGAATCCGCGGCGCTGAAAGGGCTTGTGTTTGAGACGAGCCTGGATGAAAGCTGTATCGTTAAGGCGGACAGAGGACAGCTGCAGCAGCTGCTGTCGATCCTCGCTGACAACGCCGTCAAATACACTGCGCAGGGCGGCACGATCCTGTTCGAAGTGCTGCGGGAGAAGGAAAGGATCCTGCTCCGGCAGAGCAATCCGGTGCAGGAGGGGGCGCTGCCCGAAGATCCGAAGCAGCTGTTCGACAGATTCTACCGCCGGGACAAGGCGCGCACCCAGAGCGCGGGAGGCTACGGAATCGGCCTGTCGGCAGCGTTGTCAATCGCGGAGGCGAACGGCGCGTCGATCAGCGCGGATTATCCGCGGAATAACGTGATCAGGTTTACAGTCCGGTGGTGAATCTGAACCTTTCGGCCAAAAAAATAGCGAAAAATCAAAAAAAGGCTTTTCAAAACTCCCAACATGCTATAAAATTCACGCTAAGATTCTTTGCACACAATTTATTCAAGACAAAAAACCGACAACCGGCTTTTTCAGCTTTGAATCGGATAAAAGAACGCAGGCCGGATCAATCTATGAGGGATAATGTATGAAGCAGAGCAAAGCGGAGATTTTAAAAGAAGAGATACTGACACAGTATCGGAGCGTCCGCAGATTTGCGGCCGAGATGGGGATCCCCTACAGCACACTGGTCACAGCGCTGGAGAGAGGCATCGAGGGGATGGCTTATGATACAGTGATCAGAATGTGTGATACGCTTTCCCTGAATCCCGTTGATTTCAGCAGACTGGAGGAAGGAAATGAGCTCTCGGCCCAGCTTTCCACCAAGCGTGTCATGGAGAAATACAACCGTCTGAACCGGACAGGACGCAGAAAGATCATGGAATTCATGGACGATTACGCCAAAATTCCGGAGTATGTCGAAGAAGAGTAAACCGAATAATACGGCAGCCGCATGCGAAGTGAAAAAGATACTTGCGTGCGGCTGCAAAATATGTTACAGTTACCAGTGCAAAAGACCGCCGAGTCTTTTTTTTGTGCACACTAATTACGCAAAGGAGAGAATGACATGCGTACAAGAATTACTTTATCCTGCACGGAGTGCAAGCGCCGCAATTATGACATGACCAAGGACAAGAAGGCTCATCCTGACCGTATGGAGACGAAGAAGTACTGCAGATTCTGCAAAAAGCATACTCTTCACAAGGAAACCAAGTAATCGGGGGAAGATCTATGAGCAACCAGGAAGCAAAAGCCGGTGATTCTAAGCTGGTGCATTTCTTCAAGGGAGTGCGTGCTGAGTTTCAGAAGATTTTGTGGCCGGACCGTGAGACGCTTCTCAAGCAGCTCGTCGCGGTGCTCTGCGTGACAATTGTCGTCGGCGCACTGATTGCGCTGATCGACTTCGGCGCGCAGAATCTGATCAATTTCCTGATCGGAATCGGCAGCTGATCGTTGTTTTTGGAAGGAAAGGAATCGCATGGCAGAGAAAAAGACAGGGGCAGGTGTCCGCGTCAAGGCGGGTGTCCTTCCGGAGGTCCGGCAGATCAGACGACCTGACTTTACCAGAAAAGCAGCGGATATCGAGAAAGCGGAAGCGGAGCGCGTCCTGCTTCAGGACGAGAACGCACAGTCCATTCAGGAAGAAGCGGATGCCGCTGCCGTTGCAGCGTCGCTGGAAGCACAGGACGAAGACGGGTCTCTCGGTGAACAGCTTGATGAGAGCGCAATCTCGGATGAGGCCAAGTGGTATGTCGCCCATACTTATTCCGGTTATGAGAATAAGGTGAAGGCCAACATCGAGAAAGCGATCGAAAACCGCCATCTGGAGAACCAGATTTTTGAAGTCCGTGTACCGATGCAGGACGTCGTCGAGATCAAGAACGGCGTAAAGAAGGCTGTTCCGAAGAAGATGTTTCCGGGATATGTTCTGGTACATATGCTGATGAATGATGACACCTGGTACGTGGTGCGCAACACCAGAGGCGTGACAGGTTTTGTCGGACCGGGAAGCAAGCCGGTACCGCTGACGGAAGCAGAGATGAAGCCGCTCGGCATCCGGACCAGCAATGTCACTATTGACTTTGAAGTGGGAGACAATGTCGCGATTGTCGCGGGCGTGTGGAAAGACACACCCGGCGTTGTCAGCAAGATTGATCTCTCCAAGCAGACTGCGACCATCAATATCGAACTGTTCGGCAGAGAGACACCTGTCGAGATCAGTTTCGCAGAGGTCCGCAGATCGATCTGATACGGCAATGGGCCTGCGCACTGCGCAGACATTGTAATAAATGAGTGGTAGCAGAAGCCACTGCGCTGTTGTGAGAGGAAGCGGCAGGTGCCGCGGCATATCTCACAGGGACCACAAAAGGAGGAAAAATGGCTAAGAAAGTTACAGGTTACATTAAGTTACAGATTCAGGCCGGCAAAGCAACTCCCGCTCCGCCGGTAGGTCCTGCACTCGGACAGCATGGTGTCAACATCGTTGAGTTCACCAAGCAGTTCAATGCAAGAACCGCTGACAAGGGTGATCTGGTCATCCCTGTTGTTATCACTGTCTATGCGGACAGATCTTTCAGCTTCATCACGAAGACTCCGCCGGCAGCAGTTCTCTTAAAGAAAGCAGCTAACATCCAGAAGGCATCCGGCACTCCGAACAAGGAGAAGGTCGCAAAGGTTACCAAGGCTCAGGTCCGTGAGATCGCTGAGCTGAAGATGCCCGATCTCAACGCGGCTTCCGTCGAAGCAGCCATTAGCATGATCGCGGGTACTGCGAGATCCATGGGAATTGAAGTTGTGGACTAAGAGAAGGCCTAGGAGGAATACGAAATGAAACGTGGAAAGAAGTATGTTGAGGCGGCGAAACTCGTCGACCGCACAATCGCATATGAGCCCGCTGATGCGATCGCTCTTGTAAAGAAGACCGCTACGGCGAAGTTTGATGAGACAGTAGAGCTGCATATCCGCACAAGCTGTGACGGACGTCACGCAGATCAGCAGATCCGCGGCGCTGTCGTTCTTCCGGCAGGTACCGGCAAGACCGTCCGCGTCCTGGTTTTTGCAAAGGGTGCGAAGGTTGATGAGGCACAGGCGGCCGGCGCAGATTTTGTCGGCGGCGATGAGCTGATTCCGAGAATCCAGAACGAAGGCTGGCTTGATTTTGACGTAGTCGTCGCAACCCCTGACATGATGGGTGTTGTGGGTCGTCTCGGTAAGATCCTGGGCCCGAAAGGCCTGATGCCGAACCCGAAGGCCGGCACAGTTACCATGGATGTCGCGAAGGCTATCGCGGATATCAAAGCCGGTAAGATCGAGTACAGACTGGACAAGGCGAACATCATCCATGTCCCGCTCGGAAAGGTCTCCTTCACGGAAGAGCAGCTGCAGCAGAACTATGACGCACTGATCGGCGCTATCGTCAAGGCGAAGCCCGCAGCAGTCAAGGGTCAGTATCTGAAGAGCATCTCCATGGCTACAACCATGGGCCCCGGCGTCAAGATTATCGCGAACAGATATTAATTCGGACCGGAAACGGTCGGGGAGGATCTCCCGGCAGGATTCGAAAGCCTGCCGGGAGATTTTTAGTCATTTATGATGAGACATATCCTGCAGTTTATCATCACATTGGTGCTGGTGATCCTGATCGGCGTGTCAGGTCTGTTTCTTTTTTCGGAGCAGTCCAGAATTCAGGCGGGCGAGGGACCGGTGCGGCTGATCGCCGAGCCGATTCCGGAAGAAGAACTTGCGGCACAGGAAGAGGAAGCTGCGCCGGAACCGGAAGAGCCGGAACCGGATCCGCTTCCGGAGGGGATCGTGCCGGTGGACGGGACCTACAGCGGCCCGGTGACCGGTGCCGGCGGGAATTTCCTGGTTGCGGATGATGACGACACCGTCACCTTCAGCTTCGCGGGCGATATTCTGTTCGATGAATACTATGCTGCCGGTGCCGCGGCCAGACAGCGGGGCGGCGCGGCCGCATGTTTCGGACCGTCGCTCCTGGAAGTGCTGCGCGGCTCGGATGTCTTCATTGTCAATAACGAATTCCCCTACACCGACCGGGGTACACCCACTCCCGGCAAAACCTATACCTTCCGGGCACATCCGCAGAACGCGGACTGGCTCAAGGATCTCGGTGCGGATCTGGTGACGCTTGCAAATAATCATGCCTATGATTTCGGTGAGGTAAGTCTTCTGGATACGCTGCAGACACTGCAGGAGCGGGGCATTCCTTATCTGGGTGCAGGTGCGCAGCTCGCGGAAGCTTCGTCTACGGCTTTCTTTTATCTGGACAGCAGCACGCCGGAGCAGGAGCGGGCGGTCATGACGGTAGCCGTTCTGAACGCCACCCGGATTGAACAGGACGGAACGCCGGACACAAAGGCAGCGACGGAGACCACCCCCGGTGTGTTCCGCTGCTACGACTCGGCGCTTCTGTGCCAGAGAATCCGCGAAGCAAAGGAAATTGCCGATTTTGTCATCGTGACACTGCACTGGGGCACTGAGAAGACGACACAGCTTGACTGGGGACAGGAGCAGCTCGGGCCGGAGGTCGCCGCGGCAGGCGCAGATCTGATTGTCGGCGCACATCCCCACATTCTGCAGAGACTGGATTACATCGGGGACATGCCTGTCATGTACAGCCTCGGCAATTTCTATTTCACATCCTTTACGGTGGATACCGGTGTGCTGCAGGCCGAGTTTGAGCCGTCCACAAAAACGCTGAAAACGCTGCGCTTTGTCCCCTGTCTGCAGGCGAACACTTCCGTCAATCTGCTCGAGGGAGCGGAAAAGCAGCGGGTTCTGGAAGAGATGCGTGCGATGTCGCCGAATGTTGTCATCGATGAAGAGGGCGTTGTCACCCGGAGATAGAAAATCTGCTTTTTCTGCGGAAGAAACAGAATTCCTGCTTGACGGGGGCAGGAGGAAGTGATAAAGTACTAAAGGTTATAAACCGGCCGAAGACAGCAGGTGTCCGGAAACGGGCGTAAAGGAAGATCACCTGCCGAGGATGAGGTAAGATAATTCATATGTCAGTCTGAACAATGAAGTTATCGCTCTTTCGTCCTGACGGCGGAAGAGCGTTTTTTATTGAAACACTGATTGAGCGTTCTTACACTTCGGCTAATAAAAATCTATAAGGAGGTAAGAAATGGCAAAGGTTGAATTAAAGCAGCCTGTCGTACAGGAAATTGCTGAGAAAATCGACGGCGCACAGTCCATCGTTCTGGTTGACCACAGAGGCCTGACCGTTGCTCAGGATACTGAGCTGCGCAGACAGCTTCGTGAAGCCGGTGTAACCTACAAGGTTTACAAGAACACCATGATGAACTTTGCGTTCAAGGGAACTGTGTTTGAAGGTCTTTCCGATCTTCTGAACGGCCCCAGCGCTCTGGCAATCTCTAAAGAGGATGCGACAGCTCCGGCAAGAGTGCTGTGCAATTTTGCAAAGACAGCAGACAAACTGGAGATCAAGGGCGGCGTCGTCGAGGGAAAGGTTTATGATGCAGCGGGAATCGCAGCAGTATCCACCATCCCTTCGAGAGAGGAACTCCTCTCCAGACTGCTTGGAAGCATGCAGTCTCCGATTGCAAACTTCGCCCGCGTGATCAAGCAGGTTGCGGAGAAGGAACCTGCAGCGGCAGAAGAAGCTCCGGCAGCGGCACCCGCAGAGGAAGCGCCGGCAGCGGAAGCACCTGCAGAGGCACCCGCAGCAGAAGCGCCCGCAGAGGCACCTGCAGCAGAGTAATCCGAATGAGCTTCGGATCCTATTTGTACACAGAACGAATTGAAAACCGATAAGGAGGTTTAAAATGGCTAAGTTATCTACAGCAGAACTGATCGATGCGATCAAAGAGTTATCCGTTATGGAACTGAACGAGCTGGTTAAGGCTTGTGAGGAAGAGTTCGGCGTTTCCGCTTCCGCAGGTGTCGTGGTTGCAGCAGCAGGCCCGGCAGCAGCAGCTGAGGAAGAGAAGACTGAGTTTGATGTTGAGCTGACTGAGATCGGCGCACAGAAGATCAAGGTTATCAAGGTTGTCCGTGAGATCACCGGACTTGGCCTGAAGGAAGCAAAGGATCTGGTTGAGGCTGCTCCGAAGAACATCAAGGAAGGCGTCTCCAAGGAAGAAGCTGAGCAGATCAAAGAGAAGGTTGAGGCTGAGGGCGCGAAGGTTACTCTTAAGTAATTCGCACAGAATCCGCTTCAAAAAAGAAAACGTCAGAAAAAACTGTCGATTCACCTCTGAATCGACAGTTTTTTGTTGACTTGATCTTTCAAATTGTGATATTATGATAAACGCATCTTTTTGCGTAGTGTATTTTTGCGCGCAAAACAGGCGAATGAATGACACAATGCCGTTCTCTCAGAACTGAGAGGACTGTATTGTGTGCGGTTTGTTCTCCGGATTTTGCCCGAAAACGCACTCAGAAAGATCAGCAACTGACAACAGCATATCTATACGGGGTGAACTAAATGGAAAAAATCAGACTGCATCCTACAGGGAAAGGAAAGAATTCCCGCATGAGCTATTCGCGTCAGCGCGAAGTGCTCGAGATGCCGAACCTGATTGAAGTTCAGAAATCTTCTTACCAGTGGTTCCTGGAAGAAGGACTTCAGGAAGTGTTTGACGACATCTCACCGATTGAGGATTACAGCGGACATCTGTCCCTGTCTTTCGTCAGCTTTGAACTGTGTGAGGATGACAAGAAGTATTCCATCGAAGAGTGTAAAGAAAGAGACGCGACTTATGCAGCGCCTCTGAAGGTTAAAGTGCGCCTTTATGACAGAGAAGGCAAGAAGGAGATCAAGGACCAGGAAATTTTCATGGGTGATCTGCCGCTGATGACCCGCACCGGCACGTTCGTGATCAATGGTGCGGAGCGAGTCATTGTTTCCCAGCTCGTCCGTTCCCCCGGCATTTATTATGGAATAGAAAGCGACAAGTTCGGCAAAAAGCTGTACAACTGCACAGTCATTCCGAACCGCGGCGCTTGGCTTGAGTATGAGACCGATGCAAACGACATTTTCTATGTCCGCGTCGACCGCACCAGAAAGGTTCCCGTAACCGTCCTGGTCCGCGCGCTCGGTATCGGCACCAACGAAGAGATTATTGATCTGTTCGGCGAAGAGCCCAAGCTGATGGGCGCTCTTTCCAAAGACCCTTCTCATGACTATGAGACCGGTCTTCTGGAGCTGTACAAGAAGATCCGTCCCGGCGAGCCGCTCTCCGTTGAGAGTGCTGACAGCCTGATCAACGCGATGTTCTTTGACCCCAGACGTTATGATCTGGCAAAAGTCGGCCGCTATAAGTTTAATAAGAAGCTCGCGCTGCGCAACCGCATCAAGGGCTTCAAACTGGCAGAGGATGTAGTCGATGAGGCAAACGGCGAGATTCTCGGTACGGCAGGAGAGACCGTGACCGCTGAGATGGCGGATGCGATCCAGAATGCTGCTATTCCGTATGTGTGGGTCCAGACAGAGGAGCGCAATGTCAAGGTGCTCTCCAACCTGATGGTGGACATTACACACTTTGTTGACTGCGATCCCGAAGAACTCGGCATCACCGAGCTGGTGTATTATCCCGCACTGCGCGAGATCCTTCTGCAGTATCAGGATAATCTGGAGCCGGAGGCGCTGGCGGACGCACTGAAGAGAAGCGTCCGGGAACTGATTCCGAAGCATATTACAAAAGAAGATATCCTTGCTTCTATTAATTATAATATGCATCTTGAGTACGGAATCGGAAACGATGACGACATCGACCACCTGGGCAACCGCCGGATCCGTTCCGTCGGCGAACTGCTTCAGAACCAGTACCGGATCGGCCTTTCCCGTCTGGAGAGAGTAGTCCGTGAGCGCATGACGACACATGATGCCGCGGAGGAAATTTCCCCGCAGGCACTGATTAACATCAAGCCGGTTCAGGCAGCTGTCAAGGAATTCTTCGGATCCTCCCAGCTGTCCCAGTTCATGGATCAGAACAACCCGCTGGGTGAATTGACACATAAGAGACGTCTTTCCGCACTGGGCCCGGGCGGACTTTCCAGAGACCGCGCCGGATTCGAGGTCCGAGACGTCCATTATACGCATTACGGAAGAATGTGCCCGATTGAGACCCCTGAAGGTCCCAACATCGGTCTGATCAACTCGCTGGCAAGCTATGCGCGCATCAACCAGTACGGATTTGTCGAAGCGCCGTACCGCGTAGTGGATCAGAATGATCCGAACGGCCCGCGTGTAACAGATACCGTTATCTATATGGCTGCTGACGAAGAGGATAATTATCACGTCGCGCAGGCGAGCACAGAGCTCGATGAGAACGGTTATTTTGTACATAATAATATTTCCGGTCGTTATAAGACGGAGACATCCTCTTATCCGAAGACAATGTTTGAGTTCATGGACGTGTCTCCGCGGATGGTTTTCTCTGTCGCGACGTCCCTGATTCCGTTCCTGGAGAACGACGATGCGAACCGTGCGCTGATGGGATCCAACATGCAGCGTCAGGCTGTGCCGCTGATCAGAACAGAAGCACCGGTTGTCGGTACAGGCATGGAAGAGAAGGCTGCGAAGGACTCCGGTGTCTGTGTTGTCGCCGAGAAGAACGCGACTGTGGAATATGTTGATGCCAACCGGATTAATCTGCTCTATGATGACGGCTCCAGAGAAGAAATTGTTCTGACCAAGTTCATGCGGAGCAACCAGAGCAACTGCTACAACCAGAAGCCGATCGTGTTCCCGGGTGAGCGCGTTCAGGCCGGACAGGTGATTGCGGACGGCGCCTCCACCTGTGACGGTGAGCTGGCACTGGGCCGGAATCCGCTGATCGGATTCATGACCTGGGAAGGCTACAACTACGAGGATGCCGTTCTGATCAGCGAGCGCCTCGTGCGGGATGATGTTTATACATCCATTCATATTGAGGAGTATGAGGCGGAAGCCAGAGACACCAAGCTGGGTCCGGAAGAGATCACACGTGATGTTCCGGGTGTCGGCGAGGATGCTCTCAAGGATCTGGACGAGCGCGGTATCATCCGCATCGGTGCAGAGGTCCGTGCGGGAGATATCCTGGTCGGCAAGGTCACCCCGAAGGGTGAGACCGAGCTGACCGCCGAGGAGCGCCTGCTTCGTGCCATCTTCGGTGAGAAGGCAAGAGAAGTCCGTGACACCTCTCTGAAGGTTCCGCACGGTGAGTACGGAATCGTTGTGGATACCAAGGTGTTCACAAGAGAGAACAAGGACGAGCTTGCACCGGGTGTCAACCAGTCTGTGCGCATTTACATTGCGCAGAAGAGAAAGATTTCCGTCGGTGACAAGATGGCAGGACGTCACGGAAACAAGGGTGTCGTTTCCCGCGTACTTCCGGTAGAGGATATGCCTTATCTGCCGAACGGACGTCCGCTGGATATCGTTCTGAACCCGCTGGGCGTGCCGAGCCGTATGAATATCGGACAGGTTCTGGAAATTCACCTGTCACTGGCTGCGAAGGCCCTCGGCTTCAATGTCGCAACGCCGGATTTTGACGGAGCGAACGAAGAGGATATCATGGATGCTCTGGAGATGGCCAACTGCTACGTCAATGAGGAGTGGGAAGTCTTCGAGGAGAAATACAAGGATCTGGTGAAGCCGGAGATCATGCAGTATCTGTATGACAACCGGGATCACAGAGCTGAGTGGAAGGGCGTTCCGATCAACAGAGACGGTAAGGTCTGGGTGCGTGACGGCCGGACCGGTGAGCTGTTCGACAGCCCGGTTACGATCGGTCACATGCACTACTTAAAGCTCCATCACCTGGTCGACGATAAGATTCACGCCCGTTCGACCGGCCCTTACTCTCTGGTTACCCAGCAGCCGCTGGGCGGCAAGGCTCAGTTCGGCGGACAGCGTTTCGGAGAAATGGAAGTCTGGGCGCTGGAAGCATACGGCGCTGCTTACACGCTGCAGGAGATCCTGACAGTCAAATCCGATGATGTGCTCGGACGTGTCAAGACTTACGAGGCGATCATCAAGGGCGAGAACATTCCTGAGGCAGGTATTCCTGAATCCTTCAAGGTATTGCTCAAGGAACTGCAGGCACTGGGCCTGGATATCCAGGTACTGCGCGATGACGGCACTGAGGTGGAGATCAGCGAAGACATCGATTACGGCGAGTCTGCGGTTTATCGCTTCGCGATGGCCAACAACTTCAAGGATGGCGGAGGAAGCGATCAGGAACTGAGAGAGAGCGGCTACCAGACGCAGGAGTTTAATGCGCAGAGCGGCGAACTGGAGAATATCGAGCCGGAAAGCGATGAAGATTCTGAATATGCAACGGCTTATTCAGACGACGAATCGTACGGTGACGGAAATCTCGACTAATTAAGGAGAGGGTTATGCCGAATAATAAACAGCAGAGTTATCAGCCGATTACATTTGATGCCATCCGGATCCGCCTGGCATCTCCGGAGAAGATCAGAGAGTGGTCTCACGGAGAGGTAACGAAGCCGGAAACCATCAATTACCGCACACTGAAGCCCGAACGGGACGGCCTGTTCTGTGAGAAGATCTTCGGTCCCACAAAGGACTGGGAGTGCCACTGCGGTAAGTTCAAGAAGATCCGCTACAAGGGCGTGATCTGTGACCGCTGCGGTGTTGAGGTCACAAAATCCAGCGTACGCCGTGAGCGCATGGGCCACATTGAGCTGGCCGCGCCGGTGTCGCATATCTGGTACTTCAAGGGAATTCCTTCCCGGATGGGTCTGATCCTGGATCTGTCCCCGAAGGTCCTCGAGAAGGTACTGTATTTTGCAAATTATATCGTTCTGGACAAGGGTTCCAGCGAACTTGAGTACAAGCAGATCCTGACAGAGAAGGATTATCTGGAAGCCCGCGAGAAATGGGGCAGCAAGTTCCGCGTCGGCATGGGTGCCGAGGCGATCAAGGAACTGCTTGAGGCGGTTGACGTTGAGAAAGAATATCAGGAGCTGACCGCCGAGATGAACGAGGCAACCGGTCAGAAGAAGCTTCGTGTGATCAAGAGACTGGAAGTGGTCGAGGCTTTCCGCGAGTCCGGAAATTCACCCGCATGGATGATCATGGACTGCATCCCGGTCATTCCTCCGGATCTCCGTCCCATGGTTCAGCTGGACGGCGGACGTTTTGCGACTTCCGACCTGAATGATCTGTACCGCAGAATCATCAACCGGAACAACCGTCTGAAGAGACTCCTCGAGCTGGGAGCTCCGGACATCATCGTCCGCAATGAGAAGAGAATGCTGCAGGAAGCAGTAGATGCTCTGATCGACAACGGCAGAAGAGGCCGCCCGGTTACCGGCCCCGGCAACCGCGCCCTGAAGTCCCTTTCCGATATGCTGAAGGGTAAATCCGGACGTTTCCGCCAGAACCTTCTGGGCAAGCGTGTCGACTACTCCGGCCGTTCCGTTATTGTCGTCGGACCCGAGCTGAAGATTTATCAGTGCGGTGTTCCGAAGGAAATGGCTCTGGAGCTGTTCAAGCCTTTTGTCATGAAGGAACTGGAGAAGAGAGGTATTTCCCAGAATATCCGGAATGCCAAGAAGCTGGTTGAGAGAGTGGATCCTCAGGTGTGGGATATCCTTGAGGACGTGATTCGCGAGCATCCTGTCATGCTGAACCGCGCACCTACTCTGCACAGACTGGGCATTCAGGCTTTTGAACCGATCCTGGTAGAAGGCAAGGCCATCAAGCTTCATCCGCTGGTCTGTACCGCATTCAACGCCGACTTCGACGGTGACCAGATGGCAATCCATCTTCCGCTGTCCGTTGAGGCACAGGCGGAATGCCGGTTCCTGCTGCTTTCCCCGAACAACCTGCTGAAGCCCTCCGACGGCGGACCGGTTGCGGTTCCGTCTCAGGACATGGTCCTCGGTATTTATTATCTGACGCAGGAGCGCGAGGGTGAGCCCGGCGAGGGACACCAGTTCCACAACATGAACGAGGCGATCCTCGCTTATGAGAACAAGTACATTACGCTGCACACGAAGATTCAGGTCCGTGTCTGCAAGCAGAACGCGGATGGGGAAATGGTCAGCGGCATGATCGATACAACCCTCGGCCGGATGCTCTTCAACGAAATCCTGCCGCAGGATCTGGGTTATGTGGACCGCAATGATCCCGAGAACCTGCTGAAGCTGGAGGTTGACTTCCTGGTTACCAAGAAGAAGCTGAAGGACATTCTGCAGAGAATCATCGACACGCACGGAACCTTCAAGACGGCAGAAGTTCTGGACCTGATCAAGGCAATGGGCTACAAGTATTCCACGATCGCCGCCATGACGGTTTCCATCGCGGATATCACCGTTCCGCCGCAGAAGAAGGAACTCCTTCAGAAGGCTCAGGACACGGTTGACCAGATTGCCCGCAACTACCGCAGAGGTCTGGTGACGGAGGAAGAGAGATACCGCAGTGTTGTCGCGACCTGGACACAGATCGATAACGAGCTGACCCGCGTACTGCTGGACAGCCTGGATAAGTACAACAACATCTTCATGATGGCGGATTCCGGAGCCCGTGGTTCCAACCAGCAGATCAAACAGCTGGCCGGCATGCGCGGACTGATGGCGGATACGACCGGCCGGACCATCGAGCTGCCGATCAAGTCCAACTTCCGTGAAGGTCTGGACGTTCTGGAGTACTTCATGTCGGCACACGGCGCCCGCAAGGGTCTGTCCGACACCGCGCTGCGTACGGCTGACTCCGGTTACCTGACCAGAAGAATGGTTGACGTATCTCAGGAACTGATCATCCGCGAGATCGACTGCTGCGAAGGCAAGGAAGTTATTCCCGGCATGTCTGTCAAGGCGTTCACAGACGGAAAGGAAACCATCGAAGGCCTGAAGGACCGTATCACCGGCCGTGTCGCCTGCGAGGATATCCTGGATGCAGAGGGCAATGTATTAGTTAAGAAGAATCACATGATCACACCGAGCCGTGCGAAGGCAGTTCTTGAGCGCGCGGTGGACGGAAACGGAAACAAGGCCGAATCGGTCAAAATCCGGACCATCCTGACCTGCCGGTCTCATCTGGGAATCTGCGCGAAGTGCTACGGCGCCAACATGGCAACGGGTGAAATGGTTCAGGTCGGTGAAGCGGTAGGTATTATCGCTGCTCAGTCCATCGGTGAGCCCGGTACACAGCTGACCATGAGAACATTCCATACGGGCGGTGTCGCCGGCGGCGATATCACACAGGGTCTTCCCCGTGTTGAGGAGCTGTTCGAGGCCAGAAAGCCGAAGGGGCTTGCGATCATTTCCGAGTTCGGCGGCAGAGTTGCGGTTGTGGATAACAAGAAGAGCCGTGAAGTGGTTGTTACCAACGACGAGACCGGTGAATCCAAATCCTATCCGATCCCGTACGGTTCCCGGATCAAGGTCATCGACGAGCAGATGATCGAGGCCGGTGATGAGCTGACAGAAGGCTCCGTCAATCCGCATGACCTGCTGAAGATCAAGGGCATCGACGCAGTGCAGAACTATCTGCTCCGTGAGGTTCAGAGAGTTTACCGTCTGCAGGGTGTTGATATCTGTGACAAGCACATCGAGGTGATTGTCCGTCAGATGCTCAAGAAGATCCGGATCGAGGAGCGGGGCGATACAGAGTTCCTGCCCGGCAGCCTGGTAGATGTTCTTGATTTTGAAGATGAGAACGAGCGCCTGGAGGCAGAGGGCAAGGCTCCCGCGGAAGGCAAGAGAATTATTCTCGGTATCACGAAGTCCGCGCTGGCAACCAATTCCTTCATGTCGGCGGCTTCCTTCCAGGAGACGACCAAGGTCCTCACAGATGCGGCGATTCACGGAAGAGTCGATCCTCTGATCGGTCTGAAGGAGAACGTCATCATCGGTAAGCTGATCCCGGCCGGAACCGGTATGAAGCGTTATCGCAGCACAAGGCTTTCCACGGATGCGGATCAGTACGGCGCAATCGGAACGGAAGCTTTCGAGGAGACCGGATACATCGCTGAAGAGACCGAGGCTGAGGAGGCTGAGTTCGGGCAGGAAGCGGAAACGGTTGAAGAAGCAGTGGATGTCGAGGAATAATAAGGTTTTTCTTGACATTATAATGATGGTTATGTAAAATGAGCGGTGCGGCTGTAAAGCTGCGCCGTTCTTTTATTGCGCAAAAAAGAACGGCAGTGCGGGAAGAGCGAGCTCCCGACGAGCATGAATTTCTCGTCTTCGCACTGTTTATTGCTACGCGCAAAATCTATAAGGAGGTAAAAAGGATGCCAACATTTAATCAGTTAGTCAGAAAGGGTCGTCAGACTTCTGCCAGGAAGTCGACTGCTCCCGCTCTTCAGAAGGGATTCAACTCTCTTCACAAGAAGGCGATTGATGTCAGTGCACCGCAGAAGCGCGGCGTCTGTACAGCAGTTAAGACGGCAACCCCCAAGAAGCCTAACTCCGCTCTTCGTAAGATCGCAAGAGTGCGTCTCTCGAACGGAATCGAAGTCACAAGCTACATTCCGGGCGAGGGTCACAATCTTCAGGAGCACTCGGTCGTTCTGATCCGCGGCGGAAGAGTAAAGGACCTTCCCGGTACAAGATACCACATCATCCGTGGTACGCTGGATACTGCCGGTGTTGCAAACCGCAGACAGGCCCGCTCTAAGTACGGCGCTAAGAGACCGAAAGCCGGAAAGTAAGGCTCAAGTACTTGCTATGTAAAGTGTTGGAGTACCTTTTTAGGATAAAATGGTACATGTCCGACATGAACACAATAAGCAATTCAGGTGAGTACCGAAGAATTATCAGTGAGAGTCCGCATCCGCGGGATTTCACCAATGGATAAGGAGGGAAGTAACATGCCGCGTAAAGGACATGTACAGAAGAGAGAAGTATTAGCAGATCCCCTGTACAACGATAAAGTTGTTACGAAGCTGATCAATGCTGTTATGCTTGACGGCAAAAAAGGCGTAGCACAGAAGATCGTGTACGGAGCTTTTGCAAAGGCAGAAGAGAAGACCGGCAAGCCTGCGCTTGAGGTTTTCCAGACTGCGATGAACAACATTATGCCTGTACTGGAAGTAAAGGCAAGACGTATTGGCGGTGCTACCTATCAGGTCCCGATTGAAGTCAGACCGGACAGAAGACAGGCGCTGGCACTGCGCTGGATGGTTATGTTCTCCCGCAAGCGCGGAGAAAAGACCATGGAGGATAAGCTCGCGGGCGAAATCCTCGATGCTTTCAATAACACAGGTGCTTCCGTCAAGCGTAAGGAAGATATGCATAAGATGGCAGATGCGAACAGAGCCTTCTCGCATTATCGGTTCTGATCTGCCTGATCAATTTAGGAGGAATACCTGTGGCATCTGAAGTAATTAGAGAGTATCCCCTGGACAGAACCAGGAACATCGGAATTATGGCACATATCGACGCCGGCAAGACGACTCTTACCGAGCGTATCCTGTACTATACCGGTGTTAACTACAAGATCGGTGAAACCCACGACGGCACTGCGACCATGGACTGGATGGCCCAGGAGCAGGAGCGCGGAATCACGATCACGTCGGCGGCGACGACCTGCCACTGGACACTGCACGACCATAACAAGCCGAAGGAAGGCGCTCTGGAGCACCGGATCAATATCATTGATACCCCCGGACACGTCGACTTTACGGTTGAGGTTGAGCGGTCTCTGCGTGTTCTGGACGGAGCGGTCGGTGTATTCAGTGCCAAAGGCGGCGTAGAGCCTCAGTCGGAGAACGTTTGGCGTCAGGCGGACACCTACAACGTTCCTCGTATGGCATTTATCAATAAGATGGATGTCATCGGCGCAGATTTCTACGGTGCGGTCGAACAGATCCGCAAGCGCCTCGGCAAAAACGCTATTATGGTCCAGATCCCGATGGGTGCGGAAGATACCTTCAAGGGTATTATCGACCTGTTCGAGATGGAGGCCTATATCTACAATGATGACAAGGGCGACGATATCACCATCGGTGAGATTCCGGAAGAGTTCAAGGCTGACGCAGAGCAGTATCATGCTGAGCTGGTTGAAAAGTGCTGCGATCTGGACGAGGATCTGATGATGGTCTATCTGGAGGGTGAAGAACCTTCCGCTGATGAGATGAAGGCGGCACTGCGCAAGGCAACCTGCGAGTGCAGAGCGGTTCCCGTCTGCTGCGGCAGCGCTTACCGCAACAAGGGCATTCAGAAGATGATCGATGCGGTCATCGAATATATGCCCAGCCCGATTGATATCCCTGCAATAAAGGGAACGGATCTGAACGGAAACGAAGTCGAGAGACATTCGTCGGATGATGAGCCGTTTGCAGCTCTTGCATTCAAAATCATGACAGATCCTTTCGTCGGAAAGCTCGCGTTTTTCCGTGTGTATTCGGGCTCTGTGAACTCCGGTTCCTACTGCCTGAACGCCACCAAGGACAAGAAAGAGAGAATCGGCCGCATTCTGCAGATGCATGCGAACAAGCGGCAGGAAATCGAGAAGGTCTTTTCCGGCGATATCGCAGCGGCAGTCGGCCTGAAGTTCACAACGACCGGCGATACGATCTGCGATGAGCAGCATCCGGTTATTCTGGAATCCATGGAGTTCCCGGAGCCGGTTATCGAACTGGCAATCGAGCCCAAGACCAAGGCCGGTCAGCAGAAGATGGCCGATGCGCTCGCCAAGCTGGCTGAAGAGGATCCCACATTCCGTCAGCACACCAATGTTGAAACGGGTCAGACCATTATCGCCGGTATGGGCGAACTGCACCTGGACATCATTGTTGACCGTCTTCTTCGTGAATTCCACGTTGAAGCAAACGTCGGTGCTCCGCAGGTCGCTTACAAGGAGACCATTACGAAGCCCGTCGATCAGGAATACAAGTACGCGAAGCAGTCCGGCGGACGCGGACAGTATGGACACTGCAAAGTCCGCTTCGAGCCTATGGATGCCAACGGCGAAGAACTGTACAAGTTCGAGTCCGAGGTTGTCGGCGGCAATATTCCGAAGGAATACATTCCGGCTGTCGGCGAAGGTATTGAAGAGGCGATGAAGGCCGGCCAGCTCGGCGGATTCCCTGTCGTAGGCGTGCACGCAGTGGTTTACGACGGATCCTACCACGAGGTCGACTCGTCCGAGATGGCATTCCACATTGCCGGATCCATGTGCTTCAAGGAAGCAATGCAGAAAGCAGCTCCGGTTCTGCTGGAGCCCATCATGAAGGTCGAAGTAACCATGCCCGAGGAGTATATGGGCGATGTCATCGGCGATATCAATTCCAGACGCGGACGCGTGAACGGAATGGAAGATGTTGTCGGCGGCGGCAAGATGGTGACGGGCTTTGTCCCGCTGGCTGAAATGTTCGGCTACGCGACAGACCTTCGTTCCAAGACGCAGGGCAGAGGCAACTACTCCATGTTCTTTGAAAGGTACGAACCCGTGCCGAAGAATGTACAGGAAAAAGTGCTTCAGACAAAGGGAAAGTAATGCTTTGCGGGCTGTGAAGTAACGCTTGAAATATCCACAGCTATCAAGTATAATTGCGGATAGTGGCTGTCAATAGGGCACTGGCCACTATCCACTGAAATAATTAAGTTATCATTATCAAGGAGGAATTTCGAAATGGCAAAGGCTCACTTTGACAGAACAAAACCGCATGTAAACATCGGTACCATCGGTCACGTTGACCACGGCAAGACCACTCTGACAGCAGCTATCACAAAGACCCTGCATGATCGTCTGGGACTGGGCGATGCAGTTGCATTCGAGAACATTGATAAGGCTCCGGAAGAGAGAGAGCGTGGAATCACCATCAACTCCGCTCACATCGAGTACGAGACCGAGAAGAGACACTATGCACACGTTGACTGCCCCGGCCATGCTGACTATATTAAGAACATGATTACCGGCGCTGCTCAGATGGACGGTGCTATCCTTGTTATCGCTGCAACTGACGGTC
>JAFRIW010000031.1 GCA_017432565.1 Lachnospiraceae bacterium | reverse complement strand
CGGCTCTGCGGGATGCTGAAGAGGCAAAAAAGACCAGAGAATACGGTTTTGATATTATGAATCATCCCAACTGGTTTGATGCGTCATGTATACCGTGGCTGTCCTATGATTCCATGCATCTTGAGCTGCCCGACGTTCATATGTTTTTTGCGCCGGTTATCAATTGGGGAAAATACAAGGAAGAAAACAGCCAACTTGTCATGCCTGTGACCGTTCGCTTGAATCATGCGATCGCTGATGGTTATCTGGTAGCAAACGTATTCCGTCTCCTGGAACAGGAGATTGAGGGATTCGTAGAGCTTTAATCGACAAATTCGCAGTTTGCAGGTGAGAAAAATGAAGTATAGACTTCCTGAAATAAACGACAAAGATATACTACAGAAATATGTACAAGAACACCATAATAACGGAGAAACCAGCATCAGTGCGAGCTTGGGTTTATCATCCTCTGATTATACTGAGTGGGTAACTAAGATAAAGAATAATGCTCTGTCTGGTGATGAACAATGGGGTAAATCTCTGCTGTATCTTTGCTTTGATGGGGACAGATTGATAGGTTTGTTAAGTGTTCGATATGAACTGCCAGAAGTGCTTTCTGAAAAATACGGCGATATTGGGTATGGAGTCAGGCCATCCGAAAGGAACAAAGGTTATGCTACTGCGATGCTCAAATATGCACTGTCAGTGTGCAAAGAAAAAGGAATGGAAAAGGTTATACTTGGCTGTTATAAAGAGAATCTGGCCTCTGCAGCAACCATTCAAAAGAATGGCGGGACGCTTATTGCAGAAAACGAAAACTATAAAGAAGGAAGAACTAGCCAATATTATCTGATAAGGCTGTAGTACTACAATTCCAGTTTTCCTTTGAGAGAAGAAACAAAACAGGCATGTCCCGTGTTAATGGGGCTGCCTGTTTCCTTATGTTTTTAGTCATTCACCTTTTTTGGATCTGCCGTAAGTACTCTTCCAAAAGGTCCCGCCGTATCCGGACCATCTTTCCGATCTTGTAAACAGCGCCAGCTTCCCTGGCGATCCGGGTAAAAGGCTTCATACCGAGACCGTAATACTCCACCCCTTCGTTCAGAGTTATAAAGTCTTTTTGAATCATGATCAGGTCTGCATCGTCAAGCTGATCAGAAAACTTCCATAGGGATCCGCTCATTTCTCCTCCTTCCCAAGAAGTGTGCTCTTTTCACGAAACTGTTCAAGATAATCTTCGAAGATATCCCTGTTTATAAGAACGGTTCCATCAATCCTGTAAATGGCTCCGGCCTTACCTGCCAGTTCCAGTAATTTTTTATGCTGTATGCTGTACACGATCTCTGCTTCCTTATAACGCAGGAACAAACGCCTGAGACGTCTGTTCTCCTCCTTGATCTCACTTCTCCTGATAATATCGTAGTATGAACTCTCCTGCTTCATAACCTGAAAGCCCTCCTTTTTGAGTTTTATGTATACGAATATTAAGCCTTATGAGAACGCTCATGTACAGTTTGTCGATACCAAGAATCGCAGCTATATCTCAGCAACACTGTATTTTACGGGTTTTAACGGGGACGCAATGTATACGAAACCAGCATGCACTTTTCGTATATTTAGTGATTAATGCAAATTTCAACCTTAAAATCAGCTTCCAGAATGATTGCTCCTGAACGCAAAAACACCGTACTGACGCAGTCTGAGCCAGTACGGTGCTATATGATAATTCGATTTTTGTCAAGGATTCAGATTAACCCACAAGGACTCACCCGAAGTCACCGATTTGTTGTACATTTGTTGTATGTTGTACAGTCAGGAGCCCGGAAACCCTTGAAAATACGGCATTTTACTCCTTGATGCTTTTCAATGTCGGGAACGCGATGACATCGCGGATGGCCGGGCTGTTGGTCAGCAGCATGGTCAGGCGGTCAATGCCGTAGCCGATACCGCCGGTGGGCGGCATGCCGATCTCCATGGCGTGCAGGAAATCTTCGTCGGTGTGCTGTGCTTCCTCGTCACCGGCCTCCGCCAGCGCGTCCTGCGCGGCAAAACGCTCACGCTGGTCGATCGGGTCGTTCAGCTCGGAGTAGGCATTGCACATCTCCCAGCCGTTGATATAGAGCTCGAAGCGCTCAACCTTCGTCGGGTCGTCCGGCTTCTTTTTGGTCAGCGGCGAAATCTCGATCGGGTGGTCCATGATGAAGGTCGGCTGGATCATTTTGTCCTCGCAGAACTCGTCAAAGAACAGGTTGACGATGTCGCCCTTCTTGTGGCGTGCCTCGTACTCGATGCCCTTCTCATCGGCGAGCTTCTTCGCCTCTTCGTCTGTTTTCACCTGATCAAAATCAATCCCGGTTTCTTCTTTGATGGCGTCCACCATGGTCAGCCTGCGGAACGGCTTGCCGAGGTCGATCTCCTTGTCTCCGTAGGTGATCAGTGTCGTGCCGCACACCTTCTCGGCGATGTAGCGATACATGCTCTCCGTCAGCTCCATCATGCCGTTGTAGTCCGTGTAGGCCTGGTACAGCTCCATCAGGGTGAACTCCGGATTGTGGCGGGTATCAACGCCCTCGTTGCGGAACACGCGGCCGATCTCAAAGACGCGCTCGAGTCCGCCGATGATCAGTCTCTTCAGGTACAGCTCCAGCGAGATGCGCAGCTTCATATCCTGATCCAGCGCATTGAAGTGGGTTTCAAAAGGACGCGCAGCCGCGCCGCCGGCGTTCATGACCAGCATCGGTGTCTCCACTTCCATGAAATCACGTCCCGCGAGGAACGTCCGGATCTCGTGAATGATCTTCGAGCGCTTGATAATGGTATCCTTCGAATCCTCGTTCATGATCAGATCCACATACCGCTGACGATAGCGCAGGTCGGAATCCGTCAGGCCGTGAAACTTCTCCGGCAGCGGCGACAGGGACTTCGAAAGAAGCGTGAGCTCCCTGACGTGGATCGAAATCTCTCCGGTCTTTGTCCGGAAGGCATAGCCCTTCACGCCCACGATGTCGCCGATATCCATCTTTTTGAAATCTTTATAGGCTTCCTCACCCAGCTCATCCCGCGTGACATAGCACTGGATCCGGCCGTCGCGGTCCTGGATGTGGCAGAAGGAGGCTTTGCCCATGACGCGCTTGCTCATCAGACGTCCTGCAAGGGAGAGACCTTTCGCCTCTTCCAGCACATTTCCTTCCTCGTCGGTCTTAGCCGCATACTCGTCAAAATGTGCCAGAACGTCGCTGCTGTGCTGCTCCTGGTCGTACTTCACGATGCGGAAGGGATCCTTCCCGGCTTCCTGCAGCTCCTTCAGTTTGTCGCGGCGCACCTGCTCGAGGCGGTTGACGTCCTGCTCCTGCAGCGCATTTACGTTTTCCTGATTCTGTTCCCGGTTTTCGCTCATGTTCTTCCTCTTTCCTGTATAAACAAATTACCCGTGAAAAGTATTTTAACAGGTAAATCCGGATATGAAAAGAATGCCCCCGACGAACCTTTCGGCTCTGCAGAGGGCATTCCTGTTACTTTTATACAAGTTTCTGACTGTGATCTTCCGCCTTACGCCACTTCCGATCTCTGAATCTCGAGAACTTTGAAGTGAGAGGCACCGGCCGGTGTGACAACTTCGACAGTGTCGCCGATTTTGGCACCGATCAGTGCGTGGCCTACCGGTGATTCGTTGGAAATCTTGCCGGAAAGGCTGTCCGCCTCGGAGGAACCGACGATCTTGTACTCGATGTCCTCGTCAAACTCCTCATCGTGAAGAAGAACCTTGCAGCCGACGTTGATGGTGTTCAGATCCACCTCTTCCTCGACAACAACTTCCACATTCTTCAGAATTTTTTCCAATTCCTCGATTCTGGCTTCGATATCCCGCTGTTCGTCTTTCGCTGCATCGTACTCGGCGTTCTCAGACAGGTCGCCCTGCTCTCTTGCTTCCTTAATCTTCTGGGCAACTTCCTTGCGGCGGTTGACCTTCAGATCATGCAGCTCATCCTCGTACTTTTTGAGCCCCTCATAAGTCAGAATGTTCTTTTTTTCTTCCATGATGACCCATCCCCTTTGCTACCAATTATATTTTTTCATTTGGAATTTCCGAATTCCGATAGCACATAATTATACGTAGTTGTTCATGTGATGTCAAACGCTTTCCACGCCCGATCCGAGGATCAGAAGAACGCCGCCCAGCGCGATGGCAAAATCCGCAATATTGAACGCAATTTCACGGAAAGCCGGCGGTCCGAAGCGGAAGCTGATGTAGTCCGTAACCTGCTTTTCCCGGATGCGGTCCAGCGTGTTGCTGAAGGCCCCGCCGGTGAGCAGTGCCATACCGGTTTTGAGAAGCCCGCTTCCGCTCCTGGTCAGTGTCAGCAGGAAAACCAACGTGCAGACCGCTGTGAGGATGACTGACAGCAGCCGGACCAGCGCCGGATACTTTCCCATCAGATTGAACGCAGCCCCTTCATTGCGGCTCCGGAGGATCGTCACCAGCCCGCCGCAGTATGGCTTCGGGTTTCGCTGTCCCAGCCGGTAGTTTTTCTTAATCTGTCTTTTGCAGCCCTGGTCTGTCAGAAAAAGAAAGGCCGAGAGCAGTACATAGAGCACGTTCCACATTTTGTCCTCTCTTATTCGGCGGCCGCCTCCGCCGCCTCGATCCGCAGCTGGCTGTGCGGGCGTTCGGTTCT
The DNA here is from genome assembly GCA_017432565.1 of Lachnospiraceae bacterium. Lineage (GTDB taxonomy): Bacteria > Bacillota > Clostridia > Lachnospirales > Lachnospiraceae > CAG-791. Next base: position 40,478 of record JAFRIW010000031.1, on the reverse strand, counting down.
GATTTCGACCCGCGGGCTGCCGGTTCCCTCCACATATTCCTTCGTGATGATCACCTGTCCGATGTTCTCATCCTTGGGAATCTCGTACATGATATCTGTCATGAATTCTTCAATGATGGAGCGGAGAGCACGCGCACCGGTGTCCTTTGCCAGCGCTTTGCGCGCGATGGCGCGCAGGGCTTCGTCCTCAAACTGCAGGTCCACTTCGTCCAGCTGCAGGAGCTTCTGATACTGTTTCAGAATCGCGTTCTTCGGCTCTTTCAGGATACGGACCAGCATATCCTCATCGAGATTCTGCAGGGTGCAGGTAATGGGCAGTCTGCCCAGAAATTCCGGAATCATGCCGAACTCGCGCAGATCGTCGGTCGTCACCTGCTCAAGAAGGTTTTTATCCCTCGTAATATCGTCTTTTAAGATCGCGCCGAAGCCCAGCGAAGTCTTCTTCATCAGCCGCTGTGCGATAATATTCTCCAGCTCGGGAAACGCGCCGCCGCAAATGAACAGGATGTTTTCCGTATTGACGGTGGTCATGGGGACCATCGAATTTTTGCTGCTGGCGCCGACGGGCACTTCGATATCCGCGCCTTCCAGGAGCTTGAGCATTCCCTGCTGCACCGCTTCGCCGGAGACGTCCCGTGAATTCAGGTTTTTCTTCTTGGCGATCTTGTCGATCTCATCGATAAAAATAATGCCCCGCTCGGTTTTCTCGATGTCGTTGTCCGCCTCGTCGAGCAGCTTGGAGACGACGCTCTCAATATCATCGCCGATATAGCCGGCTTCTGTCAGGGAAGTCGCATCCGTGATGGCGAGCGGCACATCCAGAATCCTGGCCAGTGTTTTGACAAGATAGGTCTTGCCGGACCCGGTCGGTCCGATCAGCAGGATATTGGATTTCTCGATCTCAATATCGCTGGCGGCCTCTTTGTTTTTCACCCGCTTATAGTGGTTGTAGGCCGCGACCGAGATCAGCTTTTTCGCCTTCTCCTGTCCGATTACATACTTGTCCAGCTCCTCTTTGATCTTGTGGGGAGCGGGCATATTGTCCACGGAGAACACGGGCTTGCGGTTCTCCTTTTTCTTCTTTTTAGGGGCTTTCTGCTGCTGTCCCATAAAAGGACCGCCGCCGAAAAGGTCTCCCAGATTGAGGAAAGTGACACCGGGGCGTTTTCCGCCGCTGCTCTCTTCCTTCCCGTCCTTTTCCTTTTCATCGGGTTCACCGGGCTCCTGCGGCCTGTCGTCGGAGCCGGTGACTGACGCTGTGTCTTTCTTTTCGGGCAGGCTCTCCCCGCTCTCAGTGACAGACGTCTCCGGTCCGGGCTGCGTCGTCATGGCCTTCATCCACTCTTCCATGCTGGGGAAGCTGCCCATATTCTGAAACATGCTTGAAAAATCAAGCTGGCTGGCCGCCTGCATCATCCGGTTCATGCAGTCCGTGCAGACCTTCATCCCGTTCGGCATGGCCACCATTTTGCCCGCTGTATCTTCTGTACGATGGCAGATTGCGCAGACATCCTGCATTTTGTCCTGATCACTCATCTATTTTCTGTGCCGCCGGCTCCGCCGCGCGGCATTCCTCCTGATTAATCCGTTGTCTGTAACTGCTGATGCATTAAATTCAACAGGTTCTGTTAATGATTCGTGTCTTGAACAAGTATAGAGCACAAACACGTCCTGCACAAATAAACATTTTCTAAACTCATACTGTTAGATTTAGCTTGCGCTTGCTTATGACAGTACTCTCCCGCAATCTTTACTGTCGGATTTAGCTTGTATGAGTTTAGCCCCCGGGCACAGAAAAGCCCGGCGGAAACTTCTGTCTCTTTAAGGGAAGAAGTTTCCGCCGGGTCTGCCGTGTTCGCTGGATTCACCTGGTTAATGCATACAATGCATTTCCTGTTTTGATCAGCCGAGATCGCTCTTCGAGCTCAGTGTGACTTCGACCGACAGTTCGTTGTAGTCACCCTTATCATCCATTCTCTCTACGGTGAGGGTAATGGTCTCGCCGGCTGCGTGATAGGAGAGCTGTTCCTTGAGATCCTCCATACTTCTGACCTTCTCGTCGTTGACAGCTGTAATGATATCGCCCTTGACCAGGTCGGATTTTGCGGCGCCGCTTCCATCGATGATCTCAGCGATGTAAGCGCCCTCCGGCATGTGATAGGCCGCTGCGACCTGCTCGGTCACGCTGACACCGTTGATGCCCAGATAACCCTGCTCTTCCTCGGAATAGTGTTCTCTGGTCTCTTTATTCATCAGATCCTCGATGATCGGGACTGCCCGGTCGATCGGAATGGCGTAGCCCATACCTTCAACGGCGTTGCCGCCGATCTTGTTGGAGTTGATGCCGATGACTTCGCCGGCGATGTTGCACAGCGCGCCGCCCGAATTGCCGAAGTTGATGGCCGCGTCTGTCTGGATCAGTGCTCCGCTGGTGGTTCCGTCTTCTGTCATGATCTCACGGTTCAGCGCACTGATGACACCGGTTGTCACAGACTGACCATATCCGAGGGCATTGCCGATAGCGATTGCGGGCTCGCCGATTTTCAGCTCGTCCGAGACACCGAGGGTGGCGACCTTAATCGCGGCCTTCGTCTCGTCCGTCAGATCATCCATTTCAACCACGATCACCGCCAGGTCGTTCTCGGGATCGGTTCCCTTGAGCTGTGCGTCGACCGTCTCATTATCAATGAACTGTACCTGCAGGCTGTCTTCGCCTTCCACCACGTGATTGTTCGTCGCAATCAGAAGCTCTTTACCGTCCTCGCTCTCCGCGATGATAATGCCGGAGCCGGTGCTCTGCGCATCCTGATAATAGGTCTGGCCCCACCAGTCGCGGGTTTTGGCTGTGTAATTATTGAAGACGGAGACAACAGACGGCATCACGTTTTCCGCGACTTCCGTGACATCGGTCACCACTGCGGTCGCGTGACTGACTTCGATCGATGTCTTCGGTTCGGACTCTTTATCCTTGCTGTTCTGTGTCAGCGTCAGTCTGGATTCGTCCGATCCCTTCTCTGAATCGGAAGCGTTCTTATCATCCCCTGCCTGCTCCGTCAGGCTCTTGTCATCCTTCTGTCTGAACAGATCTCCGAAATCATCCCCCAGACTCCAGCTGAAGCTCCAGCTGCTGCCGTCCTGTGATTTGGAAACCTTGGTCTGCGCGAATTTGCTCAGTCCGTAGACACCGGCTCCGCACAGGCATCCCGCCGTCACCGCGACGGCCATAATCACCGCCAGAGTTCTGCCGAAGCTGCTCTTTTTGCGGGCTTTCTGATTTGCCGCGGAATGATCGGCTCCGGGCGTGCCGTTATAACGATAGTCGTATGAGCCGTATCTGTTTCCGTTCTCCTGATGCATCTCACCGTACTGGGAAATGGTCTCCTGCTGATCATTTACCCGTTCTGAACTGTTCTCTTCAAAAGGACTTCCGGAATAATTATCTTTGTACATAATCATGCCTCCTGTACCAGTTATTATCTTTTTGATAACAGCCAGTATAGGAGGCAATTGTGTTCAAAATGTGAAAATAAAATGCGAAAAATGTGTTCTCTCAGGTTACGGCGAAAACCTCTTCCGGATCAGTCTTCCTCGATGACCCAGATCTCGAGATAGTCAAAATCCAGCTCCTCGACGAAGCAGTCCCTCGTGAAGCGGGCTCTCGCGTGACGCTTGAAATCGCGGATGACGCTGTCCAGCCAGATCGGCTCTGCCAGATCAAATTCCCGGCAGGCTGCCGTGACGGCATGAAAGACCTTGTGCGTCCGCGTGTCGTCCGAATCGTCCTCGATCACCGTGTCCCGCAGCATATGATTCTGCTTCCATTCCCTGAACCAGATCCGCATGCGATTCCCCCGGTCAGTCTCCGTAGCCCTGCGGATTCATGCTCTGCCAGCGCCAGGCGTCCTCACACATCTCGCGGATGCCGTTCTCAGCCTTCCAGCCGAGCTCCTTCTCAGCCTTCTCGGGCGAGGAATAGCACTCCGCGATGTCGCCGGCTCTGCGCGGATCAATGACATACGGGATTTTAACGCCGGTCGCTTCCTCGAAGCTGTTTACAATATCCAGCACGCTGTAGCCCACACCGGTTCCCAGGTTGTAGATCGAAAGCCCGCTGCCCGGCTCCAGCTTCTTTAATGCGCACACATGGCCTTTGGCCAGATCGACGACGTGAATATAATCGCGCACGCCGGTTCCGTCGTGGGTGTCATAGTCATTTCCGAACACATGCAGCTTTTCCAGCTTGCCGACGGCGACCTGGGTAATATAGGGCATCAGATTGTTCGGGATGCCGTTGGGATTCTCGCCGATGGTTCCGCTCTTGTGCGCGCCGATCGGGTTGAAGTAGCGCAGCAGCACCACGTTCCACTCCGGATCCGCAGTGTGCAGGTCAGACAGAATCTGCTCGAGCATCCACTTGGTCCAGCCGTAAGGATTGGTGCAGGTTCCCTTCGGGCACTCCTCAGTGATCGGAATAAACGCCGGATCTCCGTACACCGTCGCGGAGGAGGAGAAAATGATGTTCTTGCAGCCGCATTTACGCATGACATCGGTCAGGACCAGCGTCCCACCTATGTTGTTCTCATAGTATTCCCACGGCTTGCGCACAGACTCGCCGACTGCCTTCAGTCCGGCAAAATGAATCACGGCGTCGGGTTTTTCCTGCTCGAAAACTTCCGTCAGGCCTTCCCGGTCCCGGATATCCACCTTATAAAAAGGAACTTTCTTGCCGGTAATCGCCTCCAGGCGTCCGATCACCTTGGGACTTGCGTTGTAAAGATTGTCGACCACTGCCACCTCATAGCCTGCACTTTGCAGCTCGACAACCGTATGACTTCCGATGAACCCGGCACCGCCGGTAACTAAAATCTTCATTCTCTTCTCTCCAGGTATAATTTACAGCTCAATTCCGTTCTTTTTGCAGAGCTCCTGCGCGGATTCCACGCTGTCCACGCCGGTCTTGTTCTTGATCGGTGCGAATTCCTTCCAGCGCTCAACCTCGAAGGACAGGCAGGAATCCAGCTGGTGGATCATATCCAGCACCAGGGACTCGAACTTGTAGCCGTTCGGGGCTTCGGGCTTGACATACTCACCCTGCTCGTTCATATAAGGAATCTTCTTCTCCACGATGTGCAGCGGGAAGCTTTCGTTCATGATCTTCTCCAGATCCTTCACGCGGAACAGGTAGTTCAGGATGACGCCGAAGTTGTAGGCGGGATCGCCCTTCTCATTCTTCGCGTTCATCAGCTCCGGTGTCATGTCATAGTACTCGATGATGGACGGCTTGCCGTCCTCGAGGCACAGGCATCCGACCTTCTCATCAGGAGCGACCTTGCGGACAACTTTGGCGCCGGCGGCACAGCCGGAATCGATCGTCGCACCGACGAAGACCGGATCCGCCATTCTCTGCAGAACGTTGTCGACTGCGAAGCAGTTCAGCCACTCGATGCCCAGCTCATGCACAACATCCAGAAGGCCTGCGCGGTCCATGGAAATGAACCAGCCGCCGTTTCCGTTCGGGGAGGAGGCAATGCGGTTCTTCTCTTCCAGATAGACCTTTCCGTCATAGTCGGTGGCCGGTGCCATCTCCTGCTTGAAGAACCAGATCCGCTCCGGATCATAGCCGAAATAGTTGTGCTCCTTCATGAATCCGACAGTCGCATCGTGATTCTTGTCGCTGGTCATGATGAAGAGCGGGACTGCAACGCCGTCCGCAGCGTTCACGACATCCATGAGGTTCTCGATCAGCCGCTGCATGATGTACACATGCTTCGTGATGCCGATATCATACATGCACTTCGGGTTGTCGCTGCCAAGTCTTGTTCCCATGCCGCCCGCAAGAAGAACTGCGCCGACCTTCGTCTGCTTCACGGCGTCCACGCCGATCTGACGGAAGTAATCCTTCTTCTCTTCGATCTCCGGAATCTCCATCGCGCCCAGCGGAGAAATTTCGCCGCGTGCCGGCAGCTCATCGCGGTCGTGCACATAGTGGATCATGGAGAAATCCAGTCCCTCAATCTGATCCAGCAGTGCGCGCTGCTCTTCCTCAGACAGCTCCGCGAAATGACGGAGTGCGTGCTCCTGTCCATACTTCTGCAGCTTTTCCAGTGCCTGTTCGTACGTAAACATATTCTGTTTCCCTCCCTTATACATTATGCCAGGTACATTATGTCAAAACATTGTGCCGGAGCCTGAGTGTCCGGCAATTGTGTTCTGCTTATCTTCTGCGGTTTTTCTGCGCCCGCTCTGCGGCTGCCTGATCGAAAAACTTCTGCTGTTCGACGACCAGCTCTTTGCTGTCAAAATAGTTGATCTTCATGGCTTCACGCACATCGTGAAGGGTTTCGGCGGCTTTGGCTTCCGCGACTTCGGTTCCCTTCTTCAGCACGTCATAGACCGCCGCGATATCCTTCTCATACTCGTGACGGCGCAGGCGGATCGGCTCCAGTGTCTCCTGCAGGACATTGTTCAGGAGCTTCTTGACCTTCACGTCGCCCAGACCGCCCCGTCTGTAGTGATCTTTGATTTCCTCGAGGTTCGCGTACTCCGGTGCAAGCCGCTCGATCTGTTCCTGCGTGGCAAAAGCGTCCAGATAAGTGAAGACGGTGTTGCCCTCGACTTTGCCGGGATCCTCCACACGCAGATGGCCCGGATCCGTGTACATGCTCATGACCTTCTTCTTGATGACATCCGCCTCATCCGAGAGATAGATGCAGTTGCCCAGAGACTTGCTCATTTTGGCATGTCCGTCCGTGCCGGGCAGGCGCAGCGCGGCCGCCGTTTCGGGGAGCAGGATCTCCGGCTCCACCAGCGTCTCACCGTAAACGGAGTTGAACTTCCGCACGATTTCTCTGGTCTGCTCGATCATCGGCTCCTGGTCCTCACCCACCGGAACCGTCGTCGCGCGGAAAGCGGTGATGTCCGCCGCCTGGCTGATCGGGTAGTTGAAGAAGCCGACCGGAATACTGTTGTTCTCGAATTTCCGCATCTGGATCTCGGTCTTGACCGTGGGATTGCGCTGCAGTCTGGCCACCGTGACCAGATTCATGTAATAGAAAGTCAGCTCGGTCAGTTCCGGAATCATCGACTGAATCAGCAGATTCGATTTGGCCGGATCGAGGCCGCAGGCCAGATAATCCAGCGCCACTTCGATGATGTTCGAGCGGACCTTGTCCGGGTTGTCCATATTGTCCGTCAGCGCCTGAGCGTCGGCGATCATGATATAGATTTCGTCAAACGTCCCGGAATTCTGAAGTTCGACTCTTCTGCGCAGAGATCCGACATAGTGACCGATGTGCAGGCGGCCGGTCGGACGGTCGCCCGTAAGAATGATTTTGCTCATGGGAAAACACCTCTTTACATTATTCTTCAAAATATGGATGCAGGTCCGGCATCACCCGATGCCTGCAACTAATTATTGTATCAAAATATGGCCTTTCCGTCACCTGTCATGTTTCGGGATCTCCCGCAGTCCCGGTGCTTTTAAGGAACGCCAGCGCCGCGCCCTGCCCCCAGGGATAATTGCCGAATTTCTGCGGATGCAGGCCGAAGCCGTCACACTCGGCCAGTGCGCCGGATACGACGCCCTCGGGGCTGATCTGCTGCATCAGTCCCTCCCGCAGGCGCTCCAGCCGCGCTTTATAGAGCTCCGCATCCAGCAGTCCGGCCTGCATCGCCTTCAGCGCCGCCCAGCCGATCATGGCGGAGGCGGAGGTGTCTGCCTGGAGACCTGCTGCCGGCCTGATTTCCTGTGCCGGATCCCCTTCCTCCCGGCGCTCCGGATCTTTCAGCGCGCTGCGCAGCGGATCCGCGGTGACCGAAGAGAAAACGCCGTCCGCCTGTGTCAGATCTGTCAGGCACCACGGAAACAGTCCGTCCTCCCGCTGATGAGAAAACACTGCTTCCATATATTTCTGCAGGAGCTCAGCCAGCGTCCCGCCTTGTTCTTCTTCAGCCGGCGCCGCGCTCTGCTCCTTCTCTGCACCTTCTGCCGCCTCGGCTGCTTCAGCTTCTTCCTTCAGCCCCAGTGCCTCCATGGCGCAGACGACCGCCGAGAGGCCCATCAGATACCAGCCCATGGCGCGGCCCCAGCCGATCAGTCCCTTGCGCACGAGCGCGCCGTCCGGTTTAGCCTCATAGCAGTGCCACAGAAGGCCGCTCGCCTCATCCTCCGCAAAGGAGCTGAAGTTATAAAGCTGGGTGATTGCAAGTTCCAGTGCAGCTACAGCTGTCTCCTCGGAGCTGTGGTCCGGATCAAAGAAGAAGCGGCTCTCGGCATATTTTGCCAGAAACAGCGCTGTCATGCCGGCGCCGTCCGCCAGGATTTCCGCGTGTCCGCGGCCGGGCCGGTACAGAATCGATCCCAGCTCATCCCGCTCGGTCTCCGTGACCATCCGGTAAACCAGGTCCACCGTCAGGGAGAGCTCGTATGCCTGCCGGATTCCCTCCCGCTCCTGATCTTTCATAGCAGCGGCGCGGATCAGCTGGTCCTGTGTCCGTACCAGGGCAGCACCCATCAGCGCGTCGTCCGGATAAAGGAGTTTTGCGCCGTTCTTCTTAAAGGCGCTGACATGTTCCCGGATCGCCGCAATGCTCTCCGGACTTCCGTCTTCCGCAAGGCCCAGGCACAGAATGCCGCAGGGCCAGAAAAACAGATCCTTCTCGGCGATCTTTCTGCCCAGTGTGCGTCTTGCCAGATCCTTCATTTCCTGCATAATCCGGATCCGGCGGGAATCCGCAAGCTCCCTCGCGGCCTCCCGGGCTGCGCCGGTTATTTTATCCGGTACAACGGGATCCGCCTGTTGGTTTTTCTTCATAACATCATTGCTCCCGACAACAGAATCAGTTTATTCTCTGTGCAGCTTCGCACGGACCAGCTGCAGCAGATATCTGCACTCCTGCGTCCTTCCGAAAAGGAGGAAGAACGCGGAGAAAAACAGCACGGTAATCAGCAGCGCCATCAGAATAAGTCTTAAGAAGCCCGCTCCCGGCTGCAGGATCGTTTCCGCTCCGTAACTTACCGCTGTCACAGCCGCGGTCACCGCAAGATATTTTGCCGAATCCGCAAAATAGCCCCAGGCTCTCCGGTCAAAGCAGACATGGTAGATGATAAACGGCTTGGTGATGTTGGCAATCAGACCGGACACCACGGTTCCCACATAAATGCCTGCCAGACCGATCTTCTGCACCAGCACGATCGAGAGGATGAGATTGACAATGCCCTGAAGCAGGGCCAGGTAGCGGTCCTGCTCGAAGATGCCGGCGGCGGTTTTGAAATTGGTGAGCACGATGCGCTCGCCCTTGAAATAGTAATCCGTCAGGTAAAGCCACAGGGCCGCGGCGGGCAGTGTCAGTTCCGCTCCCCAGAGCAGCGTGATCAGCGGCGTGAGCAGCACGAAGAAGCCGCAGGCGCTGTAGCCATAGAGCCAGGAGGCGAGAAAACGGTAGACACCGAACATCTCATACTGCCGCTCTTTGCTCTCCGTCGCGATCAGATTGCCGAAGCCGGACACGATGTTGTTGAAGATGATATTGACGAAATTCGCCGCGGTCGTGACAACCAGCACGTTGGTGTTGACGATGCCGGCCATCGTCACGCCGATAAAGGCGGAAATAATCATGGAGTCCGTCTGCAGACGGGCGATATCCCCGATCCGGTGCAGCATCAGCGCGCGGGCTTTCTTCCAGATCTCGCCGGACTCTTCCTTCGCAAGGGGCGTGACGTCCTTCTCGGTCAGATAGGGGTAGAGGCGGTTTAAGTAATGATTTGCAAGGAACTTCTGGATCAGCTGCACGGCCGAGTCCGTCAGCAGAAACAGCAGGAAGTTCTGCGTCAGGACGACCACGATAATCTGCAGGATGCTCGAGACAATCTTCGTGATTGTGAGAATGTTGGTCTGGATATAATTCTTCTGTTCCGCGTTGACCAGGCTGTATTTATAGGTGACAAAATACGAAGTGACGGTGTTGAACAGAAAGATCAGGTAATAGGTCCGCAGTTCATCCGGCGTCAGCGCTCCGGGGTTTTTTACCAGTACCGGAAGGAAGGGAAGCAGAAGCAGTCCGACTCCTGCGATGACCATGGCGACCGTCGTATAGACGCGCCGGTACATCTGCATATAGGATTTGACTTTTTCCCGCTCGCCCCGGGCAACCGGCCCGTACAGACTGAAATTCATCGCGGTTCCGATGCCCAGCTCCGCCATGGAGAGGACGGTCAGAATATCGGTGTAGAGGCTGTTGACTCCCAGCAGTTCCCTGCTCAGATACCGGATGAAAACGGTACGCAGAATAAAGGCCATGAGTGCCGTGGCAAACTGGCCGACATATCCGAACAGTATATTTCTCTCCGCGGATTTTACTCTGCCCATACTTCCTGAATCACCTGTATGTTTTTCTCCGCCTCCCGGATATAATCCGGAAGCTTTTTCCGAAGATATGCCCGCAGCTCCGGCTCGTTTTCCCGCATCCGGTCATATTTCATAACCAGCTGCTGCGGATCAGACAGCTCCTGCACCGGCAGCACATAGTCCTCCTGTCGGTAAGGCTCTCCGGAAATCACGGCATCCCCGAACAGATCCTTCGCGATGCCCTTGGCCTTGACGGAATAGCCAATCACGAGGGTCGGAACCCCCGTCGAATAGGCGGCGATCGTCGAGTGCGTCCGCGCGCCGATAAACAGACGGCACTCGGAGATGATGCGCTTCAGCGCCCTGGCCGGCTGATCCTGAACAAGCATAATCCGGTCCCGGTCCTCCGGGGATACCTCGCTGCGGGCTGTCTCGTAAAGCTCCTGCAGCACGGTCAGATCATTGCTGTTTTTCCAGATGACATGCGGGATCAGCGCCACCGCATCCTCTGAAGCCGCCAGAATATGCCGGATCAGTGCAAGAAAGCTCTTCCGCACACATCCCTTATTTGCTTCATAGTCCTCCGCCATCGGGCTCAGATTCAGTCCTATGGTTTTTCCCGGGGCAAAATGCGGCGGGTACACGGTTTCTTCTGCCGGAGCGGGCTCCATCAGAAATGCGGGATCGGGCACCAGCAGGATCCTGGCCTTCTCCGCGCCTTTCACGCCCTGCGCCGCCGCGCTCTGCTGCGCCTCCTTCAGCGCCGTAAAGGTCAGGCTCTCCCGCGCCAGTACGGTGTGATAGCTGAACAGATCCCGCAGCAGCTCCTCTTTCGTGTGGCCGCCCCGCTCCGTATCGGGCGCGCCGCCCTCTGACGCACTCCTTAGCAGAGACGGCTCAACGGAGCAGCCGAGCAGAATTGTCCGGATGCCTTTTTTATGCAGCACGGTATTGGCCGCCATCAGTTCATCCACCATCAGAGGGTAGCAGTAATTGTCTCCTCCGATGGAGACGGCGGCAGCGTAGCTTCTGCCGTTCTCGAACGCCGGGCGGTAGCGGTACCTTAAATAGGTGCCGGCATCCCCGGTGATTTTCTTATAACCATAGAGCAGCGTGTGGACAAGACGGTTGTCCTCGACATGCTTTTCTTCGGCGATGCGGCACAGGTCCTGCGGCAGGTATCTGCGGTCCTCGGCCGCGCGCATGGAGAGGAGCAGTGCTTCTTCCTGAGCACCTTTCAGCTTTCCGCCGCCGAGGAGCCCTGTCACAATAGCCTCGCACCCGTGGTTTCCGCTTCCGCCGTGCATGTAGAATAATAATCCGGACATTTTTCCTACCTGAATCTTCTGTTATCTGAATTTATCTGAATCTGCGCCGCAGCTGTCCGTAGCAGCCAAGGTAAAGAGCCGGCATGCGGCAGAACAGGTCCGCCTTCAGGGAATAGCCCTTCGGCAGCGCCTCCCTGCAGCCCGGTACGGCGAGATTTTCCTTTACTTTCCTTCGTATTTCGCTGATTTGACCAGAGTAGTCATTCCTCTGTTCTGCCGGAAGTCCGCTCAGTTTTCCGATTACCAGCATCGATCCCGTGACCTTCTGCGCCGCGATGGCCGCGCGCACATCCGCCTCGCGGGACAGTTCCGGGAAGCGGCTTCCGATTTCCTTCTCCGCTTCTTCCCAGCACCGGATCTGGTCAAAATACGACGGCACAAACGGCTTTTCCATCGCGCCGCTTTCATTGAAATAATAATAATACAGCCTGGCGCCGGACATACTGATCCGGATTCCCGGACGGATCGCGGACAGCAGGAACAGCATATCCTCCCCGATCGTCATTCCTTCCGGGAAAAAACAGCCTTCCGCTGTGCTTTTGGAAAAAAGCTTGAGCATGCTGTGATCCCCGTGGAGAAAGCGCTGACGAAGGTATTCGTCACCGGAATAAACATCTGATCCGGCGGGGATCTCTTCTCCCTCCGGCACGGAGGCGGGGGCAGAAGTGCGCCGGACTGCGCAGCCTGCGATGCTGCTGCCGTCCCGGTGAATCAGCCCCAGCAGAAAAGAAAGCATCCGCGGATCAATGGCGTCATCCGCATCCACGAAGGTCACATAGCCGCCGGAAGCCGCCCGCAGCCCTTCGTTTCGGGCACAGGCTACGCCGCGGTTCTCCTGATGAATCACCCGGATATTGTCATGCTCTGCGGCCAGCCGGTCACAGAGCTTCCCGGAGTCGTCCCGGGAGCCGTCGTCGATCAGGAGGATCTCCGTCTGCACGCCTTCCGACGCAAGGATGCTGTCGACGCAGGCCTCGAGTGATCCTCCGGCATTGTATACGGGAACAATAATACTGATCCGTTCCTGCATGTTTTCCGTCATCATTTTCTGTAGCCGGTCTGCCGGCTCTGAGGTGTCTGTGCCATAAAGATCGTGCGGACCAGGCTGATCCGGATGGTGCCCGGATTTTTCAGCATCCACAGAATCAGGGCGTTCGCCGTATTTTTACTGCCTTCCGGACAGCAGCGGACCAGTACAGGGGTGTTTTCTTTTTTACAGATCGAATAGATTCTGTGAACGATTTCCCTGTCGGACACGCCGCCGACGCGGCCGGCCGGTCTTCTGAGTTCGTTCTTCATCTCAATCAGCAAAAGGAACAGGAATTCTCTCTGCAGCATTCTCTCCCCGCCGGGAACCTGCTTATCCTGCAGAACCCGTGAAAGAATATCCCTGAGCCTGACGATTCCGTCATACATTCCTGCGTCATAGCGGTGAACCATGGACTCTGTCGAATAAGTGTAGTGATAGAAGTACGCATCTTCCATCAGAACAACGCGTTCCGCGTCCAGCAGGACGGGCGTCATGATATTCACGTCCTCCGCCATCCGGATCGAGGGATCACAGTATTTCAGGTTGTCCTCCAGCAGTTTTCTGGAGATCAGCTTCATACAGCGGGACAGAATGACCGTGCGGTCCTCATTGCCCAGAATCCGGTTTTTGATCTGCTCCTGCAGCGCCTGCCCCTCATAGATCCCGGGCTTTGCGGCGTGAGTCTTTTTCTCCTGCGAATGGTTCCACTCCCGGTCGATGGTATAGCTGCAGCAGACGACCTCCTGCGGCGCCGCGCCTGCGGAGCGCACATTCTGCACAGCGGTATCTTCTGTCAGGCATGCGCGCATGCGCGAGAACATTTCCGGCTCGATCCAGTCATCCGCATCCAGAAAGCTGACGTACCCGCCGCTGCTTTCCTTCAGTCCGCGCATCCAGGTCGCCATCAGTCCTTCGTTCTGCTTATGGATCACCTTCACCCGGTCATCTTTTGCCGCATACTCGTCACAGATGGCGCCGGTCCCGTCCTGCGAACCGTCGTCCACCAGCACCAGCTGCAGCTTCCTGTCTGTCTGATTCAGGACAGAGTCCGCACAGCGGCGGATCGTAGATTCATTATTATATGCCGGAACAATAACAGAAATCACAGAACCGTTCATTATTTTGCTCCTCTTCCCAGCAGAACCACGCCGACGGTCTGCAGAAGAATTTTAAAATCCAGTGACAGAGACCAGTTGTCAATATACTCGAGGTCCAGCTTCACAACTTCATCGAAGTCCTCAATATCGCTCCGTCCGCTGACCTGCCACATGCCGGTCAGGCCGGGGGTCATGGACAGTCTTCTGCGGTAATGCTCGTTGTACTGTTCGAATTCGCTCTCGGTCGGAGGGCGCGTACCCACCAGGCTCATGTCCCCCTTCAGTACGTTCCAGAACTGCGGGAATTCATCCAGGGAAGTCTTGCGCAGGAACCGTCCGACCCTGGTAATTCTCGGGTCATCCTTCATTTTGAACATCAGTCCGCTCATCTCGTTCTGCTGCTCGAGATCCTTCAGGCGCTGCTCCGCATCCTGATACATGGAGCGGAATTTGTAGATCCGGAAACGGCGCGCATTTTTGCCGACGCGCACCTGGGAGAAGAAAACAGGTCCCGGAGAATCCAGCTTGATGGCCGGTGCAATGAACAGCGTCAGGATGGCTGTCAGAAGCAGGCCGACCAGCCCGCCGATGATATCGATCCCCCGCTTGATCCACAGCCGCTTGTAGCTGGAACGGAACCGGGTGTAGGAAATCACGGAATAGCCCGCGACATTCTCCATTTTCGTCACGGCCTCGCCCATGTCCGGCAGGTCGAGGCAGTAGTGACAGACCACGCCCATCTCCTCCAGACCGATAATGATATCCCGCATCCGTTTCTGGGAGAGATTCGGGGTGTGAATCAGCACTTCGTCAAAAGGAATCTGCGTCAGCTTCTCCGTCAGGCCGCTGCCGCCGCCCGACACCGGTACGCCGAGCACCTGTGCAGGGAGTTCTTCCTCTTCCACGCCTTCCCTGCTCATAAAGATTCCGCCCACCGGCTGGCATCCGTACACATTCTGCTGAAGATGCCGGATAGTTTCCTCCATCTGGTCCGGCTCCGCGATGACGATTACTTTGCTGACATTGGCTTCCCCGCGCAGTATGCGGCGCAGCACAGCTTTGTAGACACTCCGCGCTGTGTACATCAGCGCGCAGACCATCCACAGGAAATTGATCATGACGCTTCGGGACAGGATATAACTCCAGCGCAGGAAGAAGACGGCGACCAGGGTCACGGTAATCAGAATAAAGACGTAGCGGATGACGGCGCCGGCCTCCTTGAGGTAGCCGCGCACGATGAAATCCCGGTTCCAGTCCGCGAAGAAATTGAACGCAGTGCCAAACAGGAGCAGCAGGACACAGACCATATAGTGCAGTGTCTTGTCACCCCAGTCCTGGCTGACATTGAACCGGATGTACGTCGCAATCTGGTACGCCGCCAGGATGCAGATGCTGTCGATCAGCCACAGCCCGTAGGTCTGCAGCACCCGATTTTTCTGATTCATGCCTTCTCTTCCTTCACCGCTTCCGTTCCGAAAATTGCCGGCAGATACGGTGCCGTCATCACAAACAGGAAATTGCGCCCGATGTATTCGGAGACAAAATGTGCCTCCGTCAGTGTAAACAGGCAGACCACGATGACTGCCATGCAGCCGTAAAGGTCGCCTTTTTTCTCCATTGCAGCCTCCAGCCTTCCGGTCATCCACAGGATCACCAGTGCCGGAATCACACCGTACCAGTAAATCACCCGGATCCACCCCAGATCAAAAAACCGGGTGTTCAGCCTGCTGCCGAAAAGGGTCCAGGTCGAAAGGGTCCCGTCGTGAAAAGTAAAATCCCAGATCGATGCGATCCGGCCGCTCATCAGATGGTAATCGATCCAGTTGATCAGCGGATTTGTGCTGCCCCAGATCGCCCCCGCGATACAGAACAGAAATCCCAGGACAAAGACCGCCTTCATCACCGTGCAGATTCTTCGGTTTAAATCCGCAGCACCCTGCGGGCCCCGCTGTTCGCTCCGGATCCGCAGCAGAAAAGTCCACAGAACCGGCAGTGCGATCAGGCCGGTTCCCATCAGTGATCTGCACAGGACATACAGCAGCACATCCAGTGCGAGCAGCACCGCAAACCAGAACTTTCTGCAGGTCTGTCCGTACAGAATCATCGTAAGAAGCACGATTGCTCCGACCATGATCTGGAAGGAGTTCGGATTTCCCATGCCGAAGCAGAAACGTGTCGAAACCGCACCGTCAAAATTCGCCGTCTCCGTCACCGTGCCCAGCACGCCCAGAACGGACAGCACGGCCAGCAAGGCAGTTCCCGAAATCATGGAAAACAGGAAGGCTTTCAGCACCTTCCTGTTCTCTTCTCTGTACACGGCCAGAATAAACATCATAAACCGCAGCAGCTGATTGCGCCCCGAGCACCGCCAGGAGATCACTCCCAGCACAAGAAGCGCCGCATAAACAGCCAGTTCTTTTTTCCGGAATCTGCCCGCACAGAGAAGCTCCAGCACCTTCACGGAAAACAGGCAGAAGGTCAGCCGGAACAGCAGCCCCTCATAGGGATTGACGAGACTGCTTTTCTCGATCACCATGATCAGCAGCTCGATCGCAAGTCCCGCCCAGAGCGCCGGACCGGAAATTCTCTTCAGAATCCCGTGCAGCGCCGCACCGGCTTTTCTCAGCGTGCTCACTTCCTGACTCATTTCGGATCTTTACTATAGTCGATACTTAACAGTTCCTGGTCCAGCTGGTCAAAATCAATCTCCGGCGCCTCAACCAGCGCCTGTCCGAAATCATAGAAACCCGCATCTCTTGCGATAAAGCGGGAAATCAGCATCGCGAAACGGCGTCTCGCAGGATTGTTCAGATGGATGCCGTCCAGCAGATATTCATGTCCGTTGGTGGGGCCGATCCGCATCCAGTTGTAGGCATCCACCCAGATCGCACCGACTTCTTCCGCAAGCGCCTTCTCCTGATTCGAATACTCCCACAGATATGCCTCGCCGTTGTGCAGGTTGTTGCCGTCTCCCAGATATTCGCCCGTCGATGCGCTGAAGAATTGTGCGTAGTTGGGGCCGACCAGGACGATCTTCGCATCCGGATAGGTGTCGCCCAGCAGCCAGCAGGCTCTGCGCAGCGAGCCGATGAATGTGCGTGGATCATACAGCGCGCTCATCTTGACCTTGTTCATAAAGTCATTGACGCCGTACTCAATGATGAAATAATCCGTCTTCGAGAAGTCGCAGGACTTGAAGATCGCATATTCATCGTCGCCGCCGTCATAGTCCTTCAGATAGTCCGGGGAAATTCTTCCGCAGACCGCGTAGACCATTCCCAAAAGAGATCTGGAGTGCCAGTTCTCAGGGTCGTCGTCCGGATTCGCGTCGACCATCGCCGCGGTCGTTCCGCCGACCGCCAGATCATATACTTTTCCGCCCGTATAGCACTCAATCCAGGCATCCGCGCCGCTGGGGTTCTTGAAATTGCCGAACTGGCTGTCTCCGAAGATGACAATCTGTCCGACACCGCCGGCTTCCGTGTCGACCTTAATCGCCTCATCGCCGGGGTCTTCAATGTCCTCCGGAAGATTCTCCGAATCCAGGATCAGATCGCCGTCCTGGAACACAACAGCGCCTTCGGGAATTTCCGTCTCCGTATCGTCAATATTTTCCACGAGGCCTTCCCACGGATCGTGGTGGACCTTGGAAGCGGCTTCCGCCTCCGTATCGGTCTTATCCTCCGAGATTTCTTCGGGCTCTTCCTGTGTCACTTCCTCTTCGGTCTCTTCTTCCGGAGCTTCTTCCGGAATTTTCTCAAGAACCGGGGCTTCCTGTGTCTCTTCTTCCTTCGGCGTGCTCTGTGCGGGTGCCGCAGCACATCCGCTGATCAGGGCAAGTACAAGGACTGTGCTCAGAATCTTCAACTGCTTTTTCTTCATAATGTACTCCTTAAGTTATGTCTCCTCTGTCTTTTCCAAGCTCCATCCGACATGAAAAGCTGTCCGTAAAAAAACAGCCATTCAAATCATTATAGCATAGAATCGCAGAATAGTAGAAATCCGTCCCGCGCTCATCCCGCCTGCCGGATCAGTCCCGCGCGCCGCAGCAGCGATCTGAGCGCCTTGCGGGCATAGAAGCGGACCCGCAGCAGCCGCACCGGAATCAGCGAAAGCTGCAGGGAGAGCCCCTCCGGAGCAGTCCTGCGCTTTTTCGCAAAGCGCGCCGACTTCTTATATTCCGCCAGCTCCTGCCGGCACTCCTCTGCTGTATAAAGACGGCCTTTCCGGTCCTGGTATGACAGAAAAGAATAAATATTCTGCTCCGACGACCAGTAGCCGTCCGAGACATTGTGCCGGGCCCAGTATTTCGGCGCGATGGCCTTTTCCAGCGTCGTGCTGACCAGCGCCGGCAGCACGGCAAAGGAAGTGTTGCACAGAATCAGATACCGGGCATTTTTGATCGCCACAAAGTCCCCGGCCATGTCAAAATGATGACATTCGTACTCCGGCAGCACCTTGCGGGCGCTCTCCACATCCTCCGTGATCACGATAAACTCCATATCCGGCCGGATCTTCTTCATGTTCCGGATGGCATTCAGGAAATAGCGCCGGTCCAGGTAGAGCTCCGGCGAATCCGTGTACTCCCCGCCGCGCACATTGATAATGCACAGGTTGTCCCGCGTGTACCGGTCCGTTTCAAATTCCGGGTTCACGGCCAGCCACTCCCGGATCTGATCCCGGTACTTCAGGAAATACTCTTCCGCCTGCAGATTCCCGTACAGAAGCGTATTGTCCGATGCGGTCAATACCGCCGGATCCGCCCCGCTGATGTAGCATCCGCGGGTCAGGTCATGCACGGAGGTCGGCGTGTAGATGCGCTCATCCGCCTCCTGCAGCAGGGTGTAATCCGCCTTCTGCTCCTGGGTAATCTCCGTCCCCATGTCGAGCTTCATGAAGTACATGCCGCGCTGTTCGTGCAGCACGTTGCCCACCTGCTGCGGGTTGACGCAGCCGAAACCGCAGCCCCGCTCCAGTGCGATGCAGCGGGCGCTGATATAACACAGCAGCTGGTTGCCCAGCCCCTGTCCTTTGATAAATTCCGTTCCGATCATGTTCCGGATTCCTTTCCTCCCGGCTGACAGTTTATGTCCCGGACTCCTTCCCGCGGGGCAAAAGCCGGCTGAGCCGGTATTTCAGAAAAGCTTCAATTGTCTTCTTGATCGCAAGCCGACGGGCTCTGCGGTATTCCTCTGCGGGAATATGACAGGCCTGCGCCTCTTCCGGGGATTTATGGTAGGGAACCAGCAATTCATTTAAGAACCAGCTGCGGCACAGCTCACTCTCCCAGAGAGAATGCTTAAAATACAGCTGACGGTAATCCGCGTAGATGCGCTCATCCTTTTCCGAGAAGGTCTCGGTGTACTGGTTCTCATGAATGCCGATGCAGATCAGCGGCTCCTTCGTGCACACATAGACCGGATTGGCCTTCAGAATGTCCAGATAGAGATAGACGTCCGAGGCAAAGCCGCTCTTCTCATCAAACAGGAATGGCGGTTCTTTTCTCCGGAACAGCACGGCGCTGGGCGCGCCGATTTCGTTTCCGGTAAAGACGCGCCGCCAGTCCCCGCCAAGTTCCCGCAGAAATTCATCGGACGCGGCGCGGTCCCAGCTTTCCTTTTCCTGTTCGAGATGGGTGAGTGCGCCGGCGGTCTCGGGGTGCAGCACCACCTGCCTGCTGCCCGAAAAGGCGAGATCCGCCTCCGGGTGCTCCTCCAGCAGCTGAACAAAACGCGCAAGCGACGAAGGGTCTGAAAACCAGTCGTCGCTGAACATGATTTTGACATATTTGCCGGAAGCGGGCCGGAGCGCCGCGTTCCAGTTGAGGATCGGTCCCATGGCGGGATCGTTGCGCAGATACTGAAGCCGCTCCGCGAAGAAAGGCGTCTTCAGTTTTTCCGTGACCAGATCCCGGATTCCGTCTGTGGAAGAATCATCCGACAGGATGATTTCACAGTCGGTGAAAGTCTGTGCCTCAACGGAATCAAAAAGGCGCCGGACCTCCTCCGGGTTGTTATAGGCAGGTATACAGATGGAAACCGTAACTGACATGTTGTTTTCCTTATCGGGCACTTTCCCGCACATCGGGAATTTCAGCCGCGCCTTAAAATTCTGCGGGCGAGGCGCTTTGCGGGAAGCAGGGCGGCCTGCGTAGTGTCCCGCAGGAACATCCTGGTCTTCCGGACCGCTTTTTCAAGCGGCTTCTCCTCTTTCATGATGAGGAAATCCAGCTCGTCCTGATGGGTGCGGATGTACTCCGGATAGGTCTCGTCGATCTCGCGGCGCACAAACACGGCATCCCGGCCGAACAGATCGCCGCCGCTGCGGATCTGGTCCGAGACGCGGGAGAGTGTGTGACGGTTATTATATTCCTGGTGGGCTGCCGAGACGACCTTTTCCTTCACGCGTTTCTTTAAGTCCTTTTCGCCGTGTCCGCCCATGTAGCCGAAGTGCCAGCCGCCGTTGTCGACGCGGATGCCGATCTCCTTCTTGTCCGGGAACCGCAGCTCGCCGAGCTGCCATCCCTTCTCCCGGATCAGCGAATAAGAACACATTTTGGAGCCGATCCACATCGGGCGCTCCACACCTTCAAAATCCCCCGCGTAGGACAGCAGCTTCCCGGAGACCTCTTCCATGTTGAGATATCCGTAGAACAGCCGCTGGGCAAAATGATAGACCTTCGTGGGATCGATGCCTTCGTCCAGAATGCGCCGGATCTCGTCGGGGTTCGGAATCTCGTCGAGATCGCTGAAGATGATCACATCGTCATCGGTGCAGTCCACAAGGCCGCGCGTGACCGCATTCTTCTGGAACGTGTCCCGCTCATGGGTTCCGCCCTGCGGCGTGTCGGTGACCACCAGATGAATGATCCGGTCCTCGAATTCCCTGAACATCTCTTTGTTCTCTTCGTAGTACAGCGGCTTGGGCAGGCCGGAGAAGGTCTCCGTGGCCTCGCTGATCACAAACTTATCCACCACCGGAGAGAGCACATTCAGCCGGATCTTCAGGATATCCAGTTCATTGAAAAATTGAAAGCAGTCGTAAACCATTTTTTACCTTTCCGTGCAGCTTCCGCAGCAGCCGGATGGGCGCCGGCTCCAGCATGAAATTCGGATACTGGCTGTTCGTTCCGTTCCACTTGTGGAAGCAGAAGGGCGTGATGCCCTCGATCTCCGGGATCATCGCCTCGTGGCCGAAGTATTTTGCCACTTCCAGCGGCGCGATCCGCATGCCCTCCGCCTCGAGCAGATGCTTTATTTTGCAGCAGATGAAGCCGTCCTCGTGAAACCACATTTTGCCGAAGGCGTACTCACCCTCCCAGGGGATGCCGGCCTTCGCGGGGAAATCCATCAGCCGCTTGGAGCGGATGCCCACGCTGTTGCCGACGCGGCACAGGTTTCCGTCCTTGTCGCGGTAAGTGGTGGTGTCACCCTCCGGCGGGATGGGCCAGGGAGAGCCGATGTAATCGTAGTCCAGGAACTCGTCGCGCCACATCTCCGGGTGGACGATAAAGCCGTCCGCGTGGACGATCATGGCGTAATCCGTGTGGATGTGGCTGCCCAGTTCGTAGACCATCTTGTAGTTGAAGTCGTCGATGGAATTCAGCGGGTCAGTGTGGGAGTACCGGATTGTATCCGGCAGATACGAGGGCTTCTCGTGGGTGATCAGCACCGCGTCGCCGAAGTCGATCCCGCGCATGCTGTATTCCATGGCTTTGACTGTCGCGCGGACATTCACGCTCGTCATGGCGCAGAGCGTCACGTCCGGCAGCTGCAGTTTTCCGTTCCGGCCGGCCCCGGAGGGCGTCGTCTTACTCATGCTGCGCGCCTCCCTGCTCCAGAATCACCCGGCCCTCCAGCGTGGTCGGCTCGATTTTTTCATCCTCCACCTTATAGATCACATCGCACCCGGCGATGGTGTTCAGGCGGTGCGCGATGATGACCATGGTTTTGCGGCCGTGGAAGCTGTTGATGGCCTCCATGAGTGCCTCTTCCGTCTCGTTGTCCAGCGCGCTGGTCGCCTCGTCAAAAACCAGAATTTCAGGGTCTGCGTACAGGGCGCGGGCAATGCCGATGCGCTGCCGCTGTCCGCCGGACAGACGCACGCCCCGGTCTCCGATCTTTGTGTCCAGTCCCTCAGGCAGCGAGCGGACAAAATCCGCCAGCTGCGCCTCGCGCATGACTTCCCAGATCCGGTCGTCGTCAATCTCATTGGCGTCGATGCCGAAGGCGATATTGTCCCGGATGCTCTCGTCGATCAGATAGATTGACTGGGGAATATAACCGATGAGCGAGAGCCAGGACTCATAGTTTGAGAAGATGTCCCGTCCGTCGCACAGAATCTCGCCCTCCTGCACATGCAGCAGGCCGAGGAGAATGTCCACGATGGTCGATTTGCCGGCACCGGAGGGGCCCATGATGCCCACGCTCTTCCCATACGGCACCTCCATGTGCGCATCGGTGAAGATGTTCCGGTCTCCGCCCGGATAGCGGAAGGTGATGTGGTTCAGCTCGATCCGGTCATTCAGCGCAAGCGCCTCGCCGCTCGTCTCCGGATGCAGCGCGCGCATCTCGGTATCGAGCTTCATGCTCTCGTTCAGGTTGTCATAGACAAAATTCAGGTTCGGCTCCTCGTAGGCGATCTCCGCAATGTAGGTGTTGATGCGGTTCGCACTCGGCATGACACGCACTGCGACGCCCGCGAAAGCCACCAGCTGCGTGGCCATCACCGCGATATTGCCGCCGCGCAGCAGGAAAACCATGATGAACCCAAGCACTGCCGCCATGAAGACCGTCTCAATCAGGAGTCTGGGCAGGTTGTTCAGGACTGCGTAATCCCTTGCCAGGTCCGCGCCCATCCGGCCGCTCTCATAATAGTTCCGGATAAAGAAGTCCTGGCGGTTTAAGACCTTCACGTCCTTGAGACCGTAGATCGACTGAATGCGCCATTTGGCGATGCGCGAAGCGGTCTCCTGATTCTTCTTTCCGATTTTGTTCAGGCGGGGCTTTAAGATCTTCGAATTGAACAGCGTCATCAGCCCGAAGATGATCAGGATGAAGGCCGTCATCTTCCAGTTGATCGCCAGCAGCACGATAAACAGACAGAAGGAAACCACGATTTCCGTCATCAGCTGCAGCAGCGCCATGATCAGGGCAAAAACCTGCGGAATGTCGGCGTCGGTGATGCGGAAGGTGGTCGGGATATCCGCCGAGAGGTACTCCTCGTAGGGGCGGTTTAAGAACTCGCGCATGACCCGGCTGATCATATCGTTTTTGCTCCGGGCGACAAACGTGTTCTGCATGCGGATCATGAAGAGCAGGTACAGGTTCTTCACGATATAGACGGCAATCAGCACCGCGAGCAGCGTGATGATGATCTGCGTGTTGGTCACGATGTGCAGCTTCTCTAAAAGATCCCGCAGCATTGGAATGCCGTCGATGGTCTTGCGCATGGAGTCGGCGTCCACGATCATCGTCACCACCGGCAGCAGCATGGACACGCCCAGCGTCTCTAAAAGACCGCCGATCAGAATCAGCACGCCCAGAAACAGGAACTGCCGCTTCTGCCGGCCGTCCAGGATTTTGTTCAGTTTATAGAGGACGCTCAGATCCTCGGTCTTCTTATTGCTCTTCTCTTTTGCCATTCTTACTTTCCGTCTGTTCTGTATCTGTGTCACGAGCGAAGCTTCTGCTTCAGCGGGACGATCCATTTCTCGTCCGCATCCATCGCCAGCAGGTAGAGCCTGGGTGAGAACAGAAACAGCTGCATCTTTCTCTTCTCGTTGGGGCTGACCCCCTCCGCGGCGTAGGCCTTGTCAAAATTCGGCCTCTCCCGCAGGATCTCCTCCCGAAGCTGCCGCATTTTGCGCGCCTTTTCCTCCGGCGCCTCACTGCTCTGCGCAGCCTGCCGGTAATACTGCAGCATGCGCTTGTAAAAGAAGGTGTTGTGCAGGCAGGCCAGATCCTCCCGGCCGATTTCTTCAAGGAAGGCGCTCCGGTCGCGGAAGATCGGAATCAGGTCCGTCAGGATCCGCGGGCTCACGCCCTGGTTCATATAGCTGCCGGGCCGGTCGCAGACATAATTGTACAGAGCCTGATCCAGATAGACGACCCGGCTGACCTTCGTCAGGAGCTTCGTGGTATACAGAACATCCTCGTACCAGCGGTTCTCCTCAAACCGCAGATCCCCGATCAGCGCGCGGGGATACAGTTTGTTCCAGGCGGCATTCTGAATCTGAATCGCGTCGTTTTCATGGATGTACTGTTCCAGCGCTTCCTGTCCTTCCATGAGAATGACCGAATCGGTCGACGCCTCCGCGGTGCCGTCCTGATACACCCAGCGGTACCTGGTCACGGCCAGATCCGCGCCGTATTCCTTCAGCGCCCACAGGAGATTCTCATACATCTCCGGCTCCGCCCAGTCGTCCTCGTCGAAAAAGGCCATGTAGGTCCCCGTCGCGGCATCGATGCCGGCGTTGCGGCCCGAGGCCAGCCCGCCGTTTTTCTTATGCACGACCTTCACCCGCGGATCTTTCTCCGCATAAGCGTCGCAGATCCGGGGGCTTTCATCCGTGGAGCCGTCATCCACCAGAATGATCTCCAGATTTTGATAGGTCTGGTTCAGCAGGGAGTCGATGCACCGGTGCAGGTACGCCTCGCCGTTGTAAACTGCCACCGCGATGCTGATCGTCTCCGTCTGCCTGTCCGCCGGAATCTTTCCGGCCCCTTTCAGTTCTGTCCTTTTATAGCTCTGCATTCTTAAAGAAATCCACTGTGCGGCGCATTCCTTCCTTCAGCGGAAGAAACGCCCCGATGTCAAAATCTGCATGAAACCGCGAAACATCCAGGATGTTCACCGGCACGTCCGCTGCCCGCGCGGGCAGATGCTCCACCACCGGTGTCTGTCCCGTCACCTCCGGCAGCAGCCTGATCAGCTGTGCCACGGAGGTTCCCTGTCCGCTTCCGAGATTATACAGCCTGCGCGGCGCTCCGTCCTGTGCAATGGCCAGAATGCCCCGCACGGCGTCGTCAATATAAATATAATCGCGCACGACGCTTCCGTCTCCGTACAGACGGATCGGTTCACCCTTCAGCGTCCTGTAGAGGAAGGTCGTCACGACGCCCTGCACGCCGTCCGGCCGCTGGTGCGGACCGTAGGGGTTGGAGAGCCGGATGATCCGGTAGTCCAGTCCGTGCAGATACTGATACAGATACAGGAGCTTTTCAATCGTGAGCTTCTGCACGCCGTAGGAGGAAATCGGAAACGCGTCGTCCTCTTCCCGGCATACCCCGGTGTGGTCCTTTCCGTAGACTGTTCCGCCCGAGGAGAGAAAAATCACACGCTGTACACCGTTTCTCACACAGGCGTCCAGAAGACGCACCGTGGGCAGGACGTTGTCCGTGTACTCCGCCGCGATGTCCATGTTGGAGTTGGTCGGGCAGGTGGTGCTGATCAGGTGATAGACGGTCTGCACGCCTTCCGTGAGGCTGTCAAAATCTGTCTCCCCGTCGAAGCTCCCGGTGACAAGCTGCGCCTGTCCCTGCCATCTCTGTGCCTTCTCCTGCGCAAAAAAGCGGTCAAACAGGATCAGGTCCGCCCCCCGGGCGCAGAGTGCGCCGCACAGGTTCGTCCCGATGAAGCCGCCGGCCCCGAGGACGAGTGTTTTTCCGTTGTTCACTGTCATAACAGTCCCAGTCCCGCTCCCGGCGCATATTCGCCGTTTTCGTCAATCCGGATCATATCCGGTGTGTAAATATCCGTTCCGACTTCCTGCTCGGGGAGATTGAGCCAGCGCGACGGCGCGATCACCATGGAGGGAAGCTTCTCCGGCTCGAGAAGCGGATTCACCGGTCCGTCCGCGCCGCGCTCTTTGCCCAGGTACGCCGCCCACCAGCTGAAGCTGCTGTTGGCCAGGATAAAGCTGTGGCACTGTGTCATCAGATACAGATCCTTCTCCGCGTGCTCCTCATCCGCACCGCTGACACAGGTGAACTCCGCCCCTTCATAGTCCGGGCCCGTAAAAGTTCTTTTCACCCAGTCCCCTGCGGTCTCCGGGCCGTTCGAGAAAACATAGAAGCGGACTCTGCTCCCTGTGCTGTTCAGCATATCCCGCACGGCGGCCTGATAATAGTTATCCGTGCAGATTCCTCCGTACAGCTCCGGCTTGTCGAGATAATCGCCCAGCCGCAGATGCAGCGCGCAGGTCTCAATGCCCTGCTCCTTCGCCGCCCGGATCTGCCTTAAGATTTCCTGATGACCGGGCAGATCCTCCAGAATATTCTCCCGGAAGGCAAACGCCTTCCGGACAGCGCCTTCTGTCTCATCGAGTCCGGCAAAATACTTATAGCTCTGGAAATAGCCGGTGAAATAACCTTCCTCTGTCTCAAGGAATTTCTCATCGAAGGTGAGATTCTTATCGTGCATCTCCAGACTCTTTCTGCCGCGGAGTTTCCGCTTGATCGCGTTGAAAATGCCCGGATAAGAGTCCGTCAGTCTCCAGCGGTCCTCTTTGCTGAGGACCGGGTAATCGATCCCGAACGCTTCCTTCAGCCGGACCGGACGAAGCACGGTGTCCGCAGCCTGATTTTCATAACCGGCCGTATCGTCCATAAATACATCCCGCCCCAGGGCGCGAAGCTGCAGAAACAGCGCATACTGGAACATCTGGTTTCCGAGTCCGCCTTCCATCCGAATTCCGATCATTTTCCGGCACCTGTCCTTTCGTTTTTCTGCTGTATTTTCCGTCTGTTTCGATCTGTTCTTTATCTGCTAAAATTCCTGCTGCATCCAGGCCTCAAACATCAGCAGATACCACAGCTGCGGCCTGAATACACCCCGCTCCGTAAAGTCTGTGTAAATCCGGCTGACTGTCTCAGGATTTAAGAGTCCCTGCTGCCGGATGATATTTTCATTTAACAGCTCCGCCGCCCAGCTGCGCAGCGGCTCCTCTTTCAGCCACGAAGAGATCGGAATGCCGAAGCCCTTCTTGGGCCGCTCCATCATCTCCTGCGGCACATAGCGGTACAGAATATCCCGCAGCACCAGCTTGCCTTTTCCGGTCTGCGCATCCCGCAGATAATCTGTCGGCAGCGTCATGGCAAATTCCACGACGTCCCGGTCCAGCAGCGGTATCCGCGTCTCCAGGGAGACCGCCATCGCAGTCCGGTCCACCTTTACCAGTATATCATCCGGATGATACATCATGAGATCCATCAGCATCAGATCCCGACAGGGATTTCCCATCTCATCCGGTCCCAGCGCATCCGTCCGGAGCGCCGCGCCTTTCTGAAGAGCGATCCGGTGCGTCAGCGGATCCGTGTCAAAGGATCTTCTGTAGATCTCCTCCGGGCAGTTTGCCTGCATCAGCCGCGCCTGAATCCGCAGGGCTTCTTTCTTCTGCAGAGGCGTGTGCAGGATCAGAGCGCTTCCCGCCGCCCGAAGCGGCGCCGGGACAGACGCGTACCGGTTCCGGATCCGCTCAGCGGAGGCATAGGTCGTGTACCCGCAGAACAGCTCGTCGCCCGCGTCGCCCGAGAGGGACACGGTCACATGCTGCCTGGTCAGCGCGCTCACCAGATAAGTCGGAATCTGGCTGCTGTCGGCGAAGGGCTCCGCAAACATCTGCGGAATCAGCGGGATGACATTCATCGCATCCTGCTCCGTGATCATCATCTGTGTGTGGTCCGTCCCGAGATGCTGCGCGATCTGAGCGGCGATCTCAGCTTCATTATAATCCTTTTCGGCCATTCCGATGGTAAAGGTCCGGACCTTCTTCATGCTCTGCGCCTGCATCAGCGACACAATCGTCGGCGAGTCGATGCCGGCGGAGAGAAATGCGCCCAGCGGCACGTCCGAAATCATCTGTCCCCGCACCGACGCGCGGATCAGACGCTCCAGTTCCTCGGAAGCCTCCTTCCGCGTGCCCATGAAAGGATGCGCAGCGCCGTATTTTGCCGCATCCAGGACGCTCCAATAGGGCGCCGTCTGTATCTTCTCCTGCGTAAACGGCGCGGAAAGCGTGAGGACCGTGCCGGGGAGAAGCTTGTAAATTCCCCTGTAAATCGTATAGGGCGCCGGAATGTAGCCGTGGGTAAAATACGGATCCAGCACCGCAGGGTCGATCTCTTTGTCAAAATCATCCAGCACGGCAAGGCAGCCCAGATCGGAAGCGAATGCGAAGGCATTCTTCACAAAACCGTAGTACAGAGGCTTTTCGCCGACCCGGTCCCGGGCGAGGACAAGTACCTTCTCCTGCCGGTCATACAGTCCGAAGGCGAACATGCCTTTGCAGCGGGTCAGGGCCGTCTGAACGCCCCAGACCTCGAGTGCCTCCAGCAGAATCTCCGAGTCGGAGGTGCCGCGCAGGTAGGGAAGCTTTCCCTCCCGGTTCAGCGTCTCGGCGACCTCCATGTGGTTGTAGATCTCGCCGTTGTAAACCAGCACATAGCGCCCGGAATGGGACACCATGGGCTGTGCGCCTTTTTCCGAGAGCTCCAGAATCGAAAGACGTCGATGCCCCAGACCGACCGCGCCGTCCTCCGACAGCCACGTTCCGTCCGCATCCGGTCCGCGGTGGACCATCCGCCCCTTCATCCGCTCAATATTTTCCTGTGTCGCCCGGCCGAAATTCACCAGGCCGCAGATTCCGCACATTCAGTTTCCCACCTTGCTTAAGATTTCGCTGACTGCCGCTTCGTGTTCTCCCTGCCACTGCGCGTAGGCCGCGTCCCAGGAGGCGTACGCCGCATCGTTTCTGCGGTCCGGCAGATCATAGTTCTCCCGCAGCCACCGGCCGAAATACGCCGTCACCTTTTCGGCGCCCAGCGCGTTGGTGTGCGCCCGGTTGTCATAATAATCGGTCAGTCCGTCGATTTCCATCTCGTCGATGGCTTCGTTCAGATCCAGATAGGCAAAACCGTTCTCTTCCACGATCTTCTGTATGGTCAGCAGCTTCCCCGCCTGTTCCTCTGTCTCCTGGAACGGTGTCAGGATGAACAGTGCCTCCTGATGGTTTTCCTTCAGATAATCCAGCAGCGCGAGCAGTCGTTCCTCCTGCACATCCTGGATCGGAATGGCCTCTTTTACTGCCGGGTTCTTAATGACGTTCGGCTCCTCGAGGCCTCTCTGCTCCTCGTAGCCCTTGTGCGGATCCGGGAGCGAGTACAGCGCCGTCGCCCACTGATGCGGGTCGATCAGCGAGCGGTAGTTGGAGTGGTACTTGAAAATGTCAAAATAGTACGTATACGGCTTCGTGTCGTCCAGCCAGGCGTTGTAGGCCACAGCCTCATCCATCATGGCATTGATGACATCAATCCGGTTCTTCGAGTAGCGCAGGTTGTCCGTGACGCCGCGGGTATAGGCCATGTTGTTGACCATGTCGACCTCCACGGCCGTGTACATGCGGACTTCAAAAACCATCAGCGCCGGCTTCTGGCGCTTTAAGGCCTCCTTAGCCAGATACAGCTGTGCCACCGGCCGCTGGAGGTTTGTGGCGAGCGGGTACATGACAATACCTGTCTCTCCGTACAGCTGCGGTGCAGCATAGCAGGGGGAGACCGGGCTCGATCCGATCATGATGACATCCACGCTGTTCTTCGGCTCCGCATAGAAACCGACAAAGCGGTCCTTCAGCGGTCCGTTGGTGCGCAGCATGTAGGTCAGCATCACCAGCGCGATGAGAAATATAGCTGTGAAGGCGGCCCCTTTGACGGCCTGCCTGAGTCCTTCTTTCTTAAACATTCAGCAGTCTGTTCCTGTTTCTTCCGAAAATTCCTTCTGTTATTTCTTCACTTTCGAGAGCAGATATTCCCGCCATCTCTGCATGGCAGTTTCCGGCGCATAGGTGTCTGTCACGGCTCTCGCCGCTTCGCCCATCCGCGCTGCCGCTTCCGGGTGATCCAGCATCTGCCGCATTGCCCGGGTGAGCGCATCCTCATCGCCCGGCGGGATCAGGAGGCCGTTTACACCGTCCTCAATTAGCTGGGCGGGACCGCCGGAGGGGGTGTCCGTCGAAATGCTGGGCACGCCCAGCGCCATCGCCTCGATCAGTGCATTGGGCAGTCCCTCGGAGTCGGATGTGAGCACGAAGAGGGACGTCTTTTCCAGCTCCTCTGCTACGTTCCGGATACTCCCCGGCATGTTGACCCGATCGGTTAATCCCAGCTCACTGCGCATGTTTTCGAGGATTTCCCGGTCCTCTCCGTCTCCGAAGATCTGCAGCTTATAGTCCGGATAATTTTCCGCGATCCGGGCAAAGGCTTTCAGCAGCATCCGCTGGTTTTTGTTCCGGTCCAGCCGGCCGACCGTGGTGATGGTCTTCTCCTTCAGACCGGTGTAGGGCGGCCGGATAAAATCCGGGGAGAGCGCATTCGCCAGCACGTCACATTTTGCCTGAACGGCAGGCGGGAAGAAGCTGCGCGACCGCTCGGTCTGGAGCGCCACACCCGCCGCGTGCCGGAAGGTGACAAACGCCGCTTTCCGAAGCGATCCTTCGGGGTATTCCAGCGCCGCTTCGCCCTGTACATGCGCGACGACCGGCACGCCGGTGCCCATCGCCGTCACAATCGCCATGACGTTGTTTTTCCCGATGAAAGAGAGCACGACGTCGGGGCGCTCTTTCTTCCAGATCCGGCGAAGCCGAAGGAACCGGTCCGCAAAGCCCCGGATCCGCTCGGCAGCGGAGTCCCCGTAGGGCTCCTCCCGCTCGGCGAGGATCCGGACGGCGCCGTCCGGCAGCGGATATTCATCCTCATTCACGTACTGCGTCACAATCAGGACCTGATGACCGTTCTTCAGGAAATTCTCCGCGATATTCACTGCCTCCCGCTCGGAGCCGCCCCGATTAAGAGAGCTGATAAAAAGTGCGAGCTTAGCCATTTGTCATGTAAGCCTCATACCACTGCTGGAAGACGAAGAAGGACCAGGTAAGCTTGCTGAAGTTCGCGCCGGTGGCGGGTCCTCCGTCTCCTTTCTCCAGATAATCCTGTATAAAACGGATCGTAAAGTCCGCGTCGAAAAGTCCCTGCCGGATCAGTCTGTCCCGGTCGATATAATCGGTCAGCTGCGCCCTGAGAGGCCCCCGCAGCCACTCGTCCAGCGGCACGGAGAAGCCCTTCTTGGGCCGTTCGAGCAGCTCCTTCGGAATAAAATCGTAAGCGATGTCCTTCAGGATCGCTTTTTTCTCCCCGCTGCGGTACTTGAATTCGTGCGGAATCCGGAAGGAATATTCCATGACCTCCGGGTCCAGAATCGGGCAGCGCGCCTCCAGGGAATACTTCATCGAGGCGCGGTCGACTTTACACAGAATATCGCCCGGAAGATAGGTGTCCATGTCCAGCAGCATCCGGCGGATCTGCCAGTTGTCCACGCCGTAGCGGCTCTCGATGGGATAGCCGACCGGCAGTATCTGCGCGCCCTTGGCGGAAATCATCTCCTTCGCGAAGTCCACGTAGCTGCCCGCGCCGAACTGAGTCTTCGTCTCGGGATCACGGTTGCCGGAGATCACCCGCACCCGGAAGGGATAGCGCGTCTCCAGGGTCTTCCCGCCGAGTCTGAGTTGTCCGAGGCTGTGGGCAACTGCCCCGATTGCATCCAGGCGCTGTGCCTGCTGCACATTGTCGTAAATGCCGTAGCCGCAGTAAAACTCGTCGCCGCCGTCGCCGGAGAGCGCCACGGTGACTCTTCTTCTCGCCAACATGGAGACCAGCATGGTCGGGATCTGGCTGCTGTCCGCGAAGGGCTCGTCAAAATACTTCGGGATGCTCTCCACCAGCTCGAACATTTCGTCCTCGCTGATGATCTGCTCCGTGTGTTCCGTGCCAAGGTGCTCCGCGACTGCGCGGGCATAGCCGGCCTCATTGTAGGCTTCATTCGTAAAGCCGATCGAGAAGGTCTTGAGCGGCTCCGATCCGAGCTGCGCCTGTGCGATGGCGGAGACCAGCGAGGAGTCATAACCGCCGGACAGAAAAGCTCCCAGCGGCACGTCCGCGATCATGCGCAGACCCGTCGCCCGCATCAGATGTTCCTTCAGGCCGGATTTTGCCTCCTCATAGGAGGACACGGGGTCGCTGCTCTTCTCCCGGTAAACCTGCGCGATATCCCAGTACTTCCGGCAGGAGATTTCCCCGGCCTTAAAGCGCAGAACGCTGCCGGGCTCCAACTTGTAAACGCTTTGGAAGATGGTCTCGGGCGCGTTGATATACTGCTGGAAAAGATAGCGCGGCAGCACATCGCGCCGGATCTGCCGCGGGAAGCCCGGGCAGAGCATCAGCGGCTTGAGCTCGGAGGCGAAGACAATATTGCCGTCCTCCGCCCAGTAATAAAGCGGCTTCTTGCCGATGCGGTCTCGCATCAGAAACAGTTCGCCGCTCCTGTGATCATACAGTGCAATGGCGAACATGCCGTTCAGTCTCGACACGCACGCCTCGCCCCACTTCAGATAGGCGGCCAGAATCACCTCCGTGTCGCTCCCGCCGCGGAAAGGATAATCACTCAGTTCCTTCTTCAGCTCCAGGAAATTGTATATCTCTCCGTTGAAGACAATCGTCACCAGTCCGTCCGGTGTGGACATGGGCTGGTGCCCGAGGGGCGAGAGATCAATGATGGCAAGGCGCCGCTGCGCCATGCCGAGAAAATACCCGTCCTGCGCCGGTCCGATCTCCACGCCGGCATCGTCCGGCCCGCGGTGAATCATCGAATCATTCATCGCGCCCAGCTGCTCCCGGCTGATATTCTGTCTGGAAACAAATCCGCAGATTCCGCACATAGGCTGTCACTGCTTTCTCTCGAAGCTGTCCCGGTACTGCGCGAAATCCTTGCACTCCCGGTCGATGGAATCCAGCAGCTCGTCGTATTTTTCCTCGATCAGTGTCCGGAAATTGTCGTAGTTGTCGTACCCCTTCTTCGTCCAGGCGAAAGGATGTGTCAGAATCTGCACCTTCTTATGACCGAGAATGTTCGCCTCGTCCGGATAGCCGTAGCGCCAGATGTGATTGGCGTCCGACATGTATTTGACCTCCAGCACCGAGTCCGGTGAAGCCTTGGGGTCAAATGTGAAGAACTCATTCTGATATGCGTTCAGAATGTGGTCAAACTTGAAATTCGCCGCCAGCGCGTCGGGCGAGGGCCTGTGGATCGAGAAGGCGTGGATCTCAAAGCCCAGCATCGTGCTCAGCATCTCGATCTCCCGCAGGATCTCTTCGCGCACCGCCTTCATATCCGTCATGCCGTTCAGCGCAAAATGCAGTCCGATGTGCTGCCCGCGCTCATGCATCTCCTTCAGGATGTCCCGGTTCTTGCGGGACAGAATGTTGTAGGAATTGTTCGTCCACTGGAAGAAGAAATGAGAGCGGAAGTCCATGCTCTCCTCCACCTTGGACAGTTCGAAGGCACGCTCCACCGAATACTCCACGTCGTGACGCATGATGATGAAATCATCCCTCGTCAGCGCCTCCCGGTACGTCGCCTGCCGCCCCGAATCCCGTATAATCCGTATAATCTCCCTGTAATCGTCGTAAGAAAACATCTGTGTCCTTTCTGCTATGCCTTTTGTTGTTCAGGGTCGTAAAGATCCATGATGGCGCAGGAGCGCCCGCCGAGCCATTGTGGATCTTGAAGACCCTTATAATTAATGGCCCAGATTCTTCGGCGGCAGCGTAAACCAGCTGCCGAGTGTCTCATCCCACTCGTCCGGGACGAAGTTGATAAAGCCGCCCCAAGTATAGAAGGTCATCTCCCCGAACAGAACCTGGCCGTCAATCAGGTACAGGTCCACGCGCACTTCCGGAATGCCCTCCGCGAGTTTGTCGCAGATTTCCAGCATGGCGGGAAGTTCCTTCGGCGGAAGGTTCTCATGTCCGGAATTCAGGTAGTAAGCCGTGTAGAACGGCAGGAAGTTCCAGTCCCTGTCGTAGAAATCATTCGTCCTGGCCTTCAGGGAATCATGGGCAATTCCCTCACAGACGGTAATCATCTTCGCCTTGCCGTCAAAGCAGGTGATCTTGTATTCCACGGAGTCTCTCTTGCCGAGCTCGTCGATCAGCGGCTCACAGATCAGACGGGGGCGGATTCCCTTGTAGGCAAATTCTCTTGCCTGCGGATACGGGTCCTTGGAGAGTCTGGAGGTCAGATATTCTCTCGCCTCGGCCCGGTCAAAAGTACTTTTGTCCCGGCAGAACCGGATGCCGCCGCTGTCGTGCGTGCACTTGAGCACGAAGCGGTCGGGCAGTGCGTCAAAATCGATCTCATCGAAGGTGTCATAGACGCCGAGGGTTGGAATCACGTGGCTTTGACCAATTCGGTCAGCTACATATTTCTTTACCTCAACCTTATCCACGAGGGTGTGATAGAACTCTCTCCGGTCGTATAGCTTGAGCCATTGCAGCTTATCCGTGAACCGGGTCGGATTCTCCAGGTTCAGCTCCCGCTTTCCCTTGTTGAATTTCCGGTACAGCATCTTCAGATACTCTTCATCGCTCATATCCTTGTAGAAGCCGTGCATCGAAAGAAACTCGCTGAGCGTATAGGAGGCACTTGTCACTGCTGCCATTTCCCGAAAGCCTTCGGTAAAGCCCTTTACTTTAGAAAAAAATGACATGTCTCTCACCTCTTTCCCTTCTCGATGATCTGTTCAAGAAAACGCTGCCACTCCAGAAAAACCGCGTGCGCGCCCGCGCGCTCCCGGATCCGGCCGGCACTTTCGCCGAGCCTCTCCCGCAGTTCTTCATCCTCAATCAGACGGCAGATGGCCTGCGCCATCGCCTCGGGGTTCCGGATCGGCACCAGAATGCCGTTTTCCTCCGGAAGTTCTCTGTTTCCGGACGGCCAGCCGCTCTGCACCGCCCTGGCGGCCGCGTTGCTCTTGTCGCCGCGTCCGGAATAATTGTCGTAAGTATCCGCGTACGTGTACGCCGTCTCCGGCACATCGCCGGACATGATGGCGCTGCGGATCACCTCCGCCGGCCCGCCGCAGGGACAGTCTGTCGCCACACACGGCATTCCCAGCGCCATTGCTTCCAGCAGAGCATTCGGAAGGCCTTCCCAGTCCGAGGAGAACGCGTAGATCTCTCCCTTCGGGAGCTCCTCCTCCAGCTTATCGCTTCCTCCCATCAGAAAAATATACCCCTCTGCACCGTGCTCTGCAATCTTGCGCTCCAGAACCTGTCTGGTGCCGTCCGGTGCATCCGGTCCGTAAATTCTCAGCACATAATCCGGATGCTTTTCATGAACCATGAAAAAGGCATCCAGCAGCATGGGCTGATTTTTGAAGTCAACAAGCCGCGCCGACTGCACAACCGCCTTCTCTTTCGGCGCCGCTGCGCCGGTTTCGGCAAGCCGCTGTCCCGCCTCCATATACTTGGGGGCGATAGGGTTTAAAATGACTGCGGAGTTTTCCTGCAGATAAGGCTTGAAAAAAGCGCGCTGCTGCGTGGTCTGGAAGACACACCCCGCCGCGCGCGGAAACAGAATCGGAATCTGGATCCGGTCAGCGGGCGCGTCATAATGCCCGACGGGATCTGTCCGGATGGAAATCACCACCGGCACGCCTGTTCCCGGGCAGGCCATCAGCGCCCTGTAGTTCGCGCGCTGGGCAAAGGCACACAGAACGTCCGGCTTCACGGTTTTCATGAAGTCTTTCAGATACCTGACCCGCAGGAAAAATTTTGCAATGCGGTTTTTCTTCTCATCCTCTTCCTTCAGGCCGACATGAACCCGGTGCACCCGCGGATCCGGCACGAATTCATCCTCGCCGAACCACTCCGTCGCGATATAGACATCGTACCCTTCCTCGGCAAACTGTCCGGCCAGGTTCGTCACCACGCGCTCCGCGCCGCCCTGCTCGAGGCAGTTCAGATGAAAAGCAATCTTCTTTCCGCTCACACTCACTCCCAGGCTCAGTACGCCTCAATTTCCTTGATCAGAAACTCATTTCCCGTCACCAGCTCCGTCTCCGGGCTGTGACAGTACGGACACTCTCTGCCCTGCGGCACTGTGTCATAGGTCTTCCCGCAGTTCCTGCAGTAGGTGATCGCATGAATCTCCTCGCATTTCAGTCTGCTGCCCGCAAAAAGCTCTTTCTTTGCAGCCGCCCAGTCCCAGACATCGCTTAAATAATCGAAGATCACACCGGAGACCTGTCCGATCTCCAGCGTGACGCTTCCGACTTTCTTCAGTTCCTGTTCCTTCGCGATTTCTTCCACCGTGTCCATTACGTGGAAGGCCAGTCCAAGCTCGTGCACTGTCTTTCTCCCGATTACTTTCCGGTAATCTTGTTCACCACAATCTTTCCGGCGCGCTTTAATGCATAGGGTCCGATGCCCTTGAGCTTGTCCTCGCACTTGTACATCGTGCTCGCGGCAGGCACATCTCTGGTCAGATGAATTGCATCAAATTCGCAGCGGGTTGTGCACAGTCCGCATCCGATGCAGCGGTTCTCGTCCACCGTCGTGGCGCCGCAGCCAAGGCAGCGTCCCGCTTCCGCTTTCACCTGTTCCGCGGTCAGCGTCAGCCGCAGATCGCGGAAGGTATGCGTCGCAACGCCTTCCTTGTGGCCGGGGATCTGGCGCTTCGCGTTGTCAAACTGCTCGACTTCAATATTGTCCTTATCCAGCTCGATGAACTTGCGCAGATCACGCGCGAGCGTCAGCGAATTGCCGGGGTGGACAAAACGGTTGATGGAAACGAAGCCTTCCCGGCCTGCCGCGATCGCATCAATGGCAAAACGAGGACCGGAATAGATATCTCCGCCGACGAAGATGTCCGGCTCTGCGGTCTGGAAAGTGACCGGATCCGCCATGGCTCTTCCGGACTTGTCCAGCTCGACCTTTGTACCCGCAAGCAGATCGCCCCAGACATAGGCCTGTCCGATGGAGAGGAGAATATTGCTGCACTGAAGGGTAAGCGTGTCTTCCTCGTCATACTGCGGATTGAAGCGGCCTGTCGCATCCTTGACCGCCGTGCACTTCTTTAAGACAATGCCGGTGACCTTTCCGTTCTCTGTCAGAATTTCCTTCGGGCCCCAGCTGTTCAGAACCTTGATGCCCTCTTCCTCAGCCTCGGCGATTTCATCTTTTGCCGCGGGCATCTCATCTCTTGCCTCCAGGCTGATCATGGTCACGCCGGTCTTGCCGCAGCGGACAGCCGTCCTGGCCACATCCACCGCGACGTTGCCGCCGCCGATGACGACGGTGTCGCCGGACAGGGTAAGTTCCTCCGGCAGGCTGCCGTACTCCGCGCCGCTTCCCACTGCCAGGTTGATGGCACGCAGGAAATCCACGCCGGTCTGTACGCCTTCGGCGTCCTCGCCGGGCACGCCCGTGCGGCGGCCGCCCTGTGCGCCGATGGCGACGTAGAAGGCCTTGAAGCCCTCCTCGCGCAGCTGCTGAATCGTGATATCCTTACCGACTTCCACACCGCAGCGGAACTCCACGCCCATCTCGCGGATGACATCGATCTCGGCCTCCAGGACATCCTTCTCCAGCCGGAAGCTCGGAATGCCGTTCATCAGCATGCCGCCCGGACGGCTCTCTTTCTCAAAAATGGTGACCGGATAGCCGTTTCTTCTCATGAAATAAGCAGCGGACAGTCCCGCCGGGCCCGCACCGATGACGGCGATCTTCTGCGGGAAGAACTTGCCCTCGCCGTTCTCGCACAGCGGGATGTAACGCTTCTCGGCATTCAGATCCAGCGAAGCGATGTACTTCTTGATTTCATCAATGGCCAGCGGCTGATCGATGGTACCTCTCGTACAGGCGTCTTCGCAGCGGCGGTTGCAGACCGCACCGCAGACAGCCGGGAACGGGTTGTCCTGCTTGATCAGCTCCAGGGCTTCCTCAAAGCGTCCCTCGGAGGCCATTTTGATATAGCCCTGGATTGCCAGATGCGCGGGGCAGGCCGTCTTACAGGGCGACGTGCCCGTCTCGTAAGTGTTGATCTTCGCGTCATCCCTGTAGTTGTAATTCCACTTGTCAGGGCCCCATTTGTGGCCGTCCGGCAGAGCCGTCTTCGGATATTCGATCGGGCCGTTCTTCGTGCAGAGCTTCTGTCCGAGCTTGGCCGCGCCGACCGGGCATACTTCCACGCACTTGCCGCACGCGACACATTTTGCATGATCCACATGTGCGCGGTACGCGGAAGCGGACATGTTCGGTGTGTTGTAAAGCTGAGAAGTTCTCAGCGCGTTGCAGACGCCCGGCGCGCAGTTGCAGATGGCGACGATTTTGTCCGAGCCGTCGATGTTGGTGATCTGGTGGACAAAACCGTGGCGCTCCGCGCGTTCGAGGATCTCGAGCGCTTCTTCGTATGTGATGTAGCGGCCCATGCCGCGGTCCACACAGTACTCGGCCATGTCGCCGACGCCCATGCAGTACTCGCCCTCAATCTCGCCGCTGCCCTCGCCGCGCATGGTCTGCTGCTTGCGGCAGGTGCAGATGCCGACGGAGTACTTGTCATACTTGCTGAGCCAGTGAGAGATGTGCTCCACGGAAACGGACTTGTTCTCGGCGCTGATCGCCTTTTCCACCGGAATGACGTGCATGCCGATGCCGGCGCCTCCGGGCGGAACCATCTGCGTCACGCCGCCCAGGGGCAGCTGTGTCATCAGGTTGAAGAAGGTCTTCAGCTCCGGATGCTCCTCCGTGAGCTTATCGTTCATCATCATGAACTCCGCGCTGCCCGGGACAAAGATGGGCAGGTTGTAGCGTTTCTCACCCGTCTCCTCCGGCACGCGCTGCATCTCCAGAATACCGGTCCAGACCAGCTTGTCGATCATCTTCTGCGCCTCTTCGACGCTCATGCCGTTCCTCTGCGCAATCTCCTCCGCGGAATACAGGACACGCGTCTTCTTAAAGCTCAGAAGGAATTTGATCTCTTCTTTCGTGAAAAGCCGGTCCAGTGCCCAGTACTCCGGATCCAGATTGTTGATCCGGCCGGTGAACTTCTTGATATAGCGGTCCGTGATCAGCGTCGCCAGTTTCAGAACCAGCTTCTCTTTTTCCTTGTCCTCCGCATGATAAGCCTCATCCGGCCAGAAATCCGTTTCATTGATCATCGGATCTCCGATTCTCCATTCTTTACGCGGCATAATTCTACCCCCTGCCTTTATTTTTCTACCTCGTATTATTATGTGTAGCCAATCTTTACCTGTTCTTGGTAAATGGCTATGCTGTTATGGATGCTGTGGATCAGTTTGCTTCTCCTACCACTTGATGGTTTTAGAAAGGGTCTGACCACAGCCTCCTGCTACTTTGTTGATCAGTCAGATACCGCATGACGGTTTATGTGGAACGAGGATACGATAGCAGCGAGTCCCTGTGGGTCCAACAGCATCGAATAATCTTATGGAGGTGATTCCTGTGATCATTGTTGCTGTTGATGTCGCAAAGGATAAGCACGACTGCTTTATCACCAACACGGATGGCGAAGTTCTCTTTGATCCCTTCGTCATCCGGAACAATCAGGACGGCTTTGATGCCCTGTATCAGAAGATATGCTCTGTGACCGATTCCCTTCAGAACGTAAAAGTAGGACTGGAAGCGACCGGCCACTACCATCTCAACCTGCTTGGCTATCTCCTTGATAAAGGTCTGTCCACCTGTCTTATCAACCCGTTGCAAACCAGTCTTTTCAGAAAAAGTCTAAGCTTTAGAAAGACGAAAACGGATCCGGTAGATGCCCGTGCAATTGCGAGACTTCTCATGAGCGATCGGACTTTACAGCCCTACTCGCTCACATCATACCAGAATGAGGAGCTGAAGTCACTGACCCGTTACCGCGCCGATAAAGTCCGCGAGCGTGCCAGACTGAAATCTTCCCTCGCCAGGCTGGTTGTGATCCTTTTCCCGGAGCTCGAGAAGTTGGTATCGATACTGCACATGGCGACTGTTTATGATCTTCTCCGCGAGTTTCCGGGAGCCTCTTATGTCGCCTCTGCGCATCTGACACGGCTTTGCCATCTCATCTCAGATTCTTCCAAGGGGCACTACGGCAAAGAGAAAGCCCTTGAAATCAGAGAAGCAGCACGCCATTCTATTGGCTCTGTTTTTCCGGCCAAATCTCTTGAACTGCGTCACACGATCGATCACATCCGCTTTCTGGATGATGAGATCGATGAGATCGAAGCCCAGATCTTTGCTCTTCTGGATAAAGATCCGCCGAAGATGCTGGACATCCCAGGTATCGGCCCGCGTATGGCGGCCGTCATCGTCGCAGAAGTAGGCGACTTTATGCGCTTTTCCTCACCAGACAAACTTTTGGCTTACGCCGGTCTTTCTCCTTCGACTTACCAGTCCGGACAGCTGACCTCAACGTATGCAAAAATGGAGAAACGAGGCTCCAGATATCTTCGCTATGCTCTGTTCAATGCAACAAAATATGTCTGTATATGGGATCCTGTGTTCAAAGACTACCTGGCAAAAAAACTTGCTGAAGGCAAGCACTACAATGTCGCAATTTCACATGCCGCGAAGAAGCTGGTACGTCTGATCTATCATCTGGAAACTACTGGAGAGACATACTGCTCAAAAGCAGCCTGACTTTTTTAAATATCCTGTTCCTCAGAGCACCCTGCCGGATGCTCTGTTTGTCATGCAGTTTTCAATGTCCTGATACTCATCGTTCCTGCAAGGCAGGAACTGATTACAATCGTTAATTTCGACCTTGACTTTTAATAGTCAGTCTTTCT
>JAFRIW010000030.1 GCA_017432565.1 Lachnospiraceae bacterium | reverse complement strand
TTATCAGTGCGGATGCGGGAACTGCATGGACCGGGATGTAAACGCAGCAGTGAATATCCGCGAGGAAGGGCGAAGGCTCATGAAAGGACTCCGGGACGCATCCTGAGGACTGAATGGAGATATACTATAGAGACATAGAAAAAAGCCCGTAATCGGGCGTAAAATATGAACCGCGGGGCACGCGGGGATAGCCTGCTTATGCTCAGCCTGCAGAGGCTGTCGAACAGGAAGCCCCCACTTCTAAGCGAAAGCGAAAGTGGCGGGAGCATGTCACTTCACTTTGATTTGCTGATTTTATGTCTTGTGACTTGTACCTAAATCATCAGAAACAAGGATAAGAGTTCAATAATCTTAGATTCCTGGAAAAAGCAGACAAGTAAAATTGAACTCTTTTCCCCGTTATAGAAGGAAAAGAGTTCAATTATCGTGAAAAAGTTCCCGAAACCGGGAAACTTCCGAGCCCGGAAAGCGCCGTCCGGGAAGCCCTGCCTCTCCTCAGAAGCAGGTGAAGGCTCCGTCAACAATAAAGTCGGAGCCGGTGGTAAACGAGCTGGTGTCGCCGGCGAGGTAGACACAGATCGACTGCAGCTCCTCCGGCCTGCCGAGCCGGCCCATCGGCGCCATCGCGTTCCACTTCTCGATCAGCGGAATCAGTGTCTCGGAGCTCAGCACCAGGTCTGTGCCGATATATCCCGGGCTGATGCTGTTGACGCGCACGCCTCTTTTCGCCCACTCGATGGCAAGCGACTTCGTCAGCTGGATCACGCCGGCTTTGGACGCGTTGTACGCGCACTGCGGCTGCGGCACGTTGACGATGTGTGCCGACATCGAAGCCGTGTTTATGATCGAGCCGCCGCCATGCTCGAGCATGTATTTACCGGCGGCAATATCTGTCAGGAACACTCCGTTCAGATTGATATTCATGACCTTCAGCCACTGCTCGTAGGTCATCTCCTCCGCCGGCGCATTGATGCAGATGCCGGCATTATTATGGCAGAATTCGAGACCGCCCAGTTCTGTGACGACCGTCCGGATCATCTCGTCCACCTGCTCCGGAACGGTGCAGTCGCAGCGGATGGCAATCACCTTCCGTCCTGTCTTTTCCGCGATCTCTGCGGCGGTCTTCACCGCCTCTTCGTAATCAATATCCACGATCGCGACATCCGCTCCCGCCTCGGCGAAAGCCGTGGCTGTGCACTTCCCGATTCCGCGCGCGCCGCCGGTGACATAACCTCTTTTTCCGTCAAGCCGCATTTTCTCTATAATCCCCATTTGTCCCCTCCACTTTCACATGACATTTAAATGACTTTCACGCGACATTCAAATGACATTCACTTGACATTCAAATGACTTTCACACGACATTCACGTGACATTTTAAAGATAATACAGAAACGCCATCAGCGGAATAAAAACAATGCACGACAGCGTCGTCAGGATGCTGATGGCTCCGGCATATTCCGAATCCGCCCCGAAGAGCTGGGCCATCTGCGTGATGGTTGTGGCCGTCGGCCCGGCGGCCGCCAGAAAGGTGATGAACATAATCGTATCGGCGTCCGGCGACATCCTGCGCAGCGGGGTATACCTGCAGAAAAGAAGAATCAGACACGGAACGACCAGCATTCGCAGAAGCACAATCAGGAAGATCCTGTATCTCTTCAGCATCTCCTTCCACTTCACATTCCCGAGCAGCATGCCGATCATGAGCATGCACGCCGGTACAAAAGCCGCGCTCACAGCATTCAGGCTGTCCTGGACCAGGGCCGGAAAGCGCATCCCGGTCAGCAGCATG
The DNA here is from genome assembly GCA_017432565.1 of Lachnospiraceae bacterium. Taxonomy (GTDB): domain Bacteria; phylum Bacillota; class Clostridia; order Lachnospirales; family Lachnospiraceae; genus CAG-791. The sequence continues at coordinate 35,049 of JAFRIW010000030.1, read as the reverse complement.
GCCGCACCGATCACCATCGCAACAATATTCGGGTTTTTCAGGATTTTGACCGGATCCGCCTTCCGCGTGCCGGACATCACCATCTGCCCGTGTGTCCAGAGAAAAAGGACCTGAACGCAGATATATCCGTTGCAGAAGATGACCCATTCTTCCCCGAGCACTTCTGCGACCAGCGGGATCAGCAGGTTGCCGCAGTTGGAGTAGAAAACAGCGTCCTTCTCGACATTGTCCAGATGAAAGATCTTATCCAGGACAAAGCAGATCCCCAGCAGCAGAATGTGAATGACAAACGCTGCGACCAGTGCCAGCACAAAGCCTGTTCTGACCTCCGGAGTGAGGTCGATCTGAAATGACTTCACGATCACACAGGGAAAGATCAGGTAAAGAATCAGAACGGACAGGGTTCTGCTGTTTTCCGGCTTCAGCATACCGGACTTTACGACAGCAAAACCCATTCCGATCATGATAAACAGCGCGGCAATCTGCCGCATCAGCAGGATAGAGATCATTGTCTACTCAGAGCGTTTCGCCCGTCAGGTACTCATAATAGTGCACGATCGCGCTGTGGTCCTTCTGCCCGCCGCCGCGGTTGTGGAGCCACTGGAGGATCTCCTGGACCTGGGCCGTCATCGGCACCGGTGCCCCTACGCTGTGCGCACAGTCAAGGACATTGTTCAGATCTTTGATGTGCAGATCCACCTTGAACCCGGGCTTGTCGTTTCCGGCGAGCATCATGGGCGCTTTGGCATTCATCACGGTCGATCCGGCCAGTCCGCCTCTGATTGCTTCAAAAACAAGCTCCGGGTCGACTTCCGCCTTTTTGGCCAGCATGAGCGCCTCCGCCAGCGCCTGGATATTGCAGGCGACGATAATCTGATTGGCAAGCTTGGTCGTATTGCCGGCGCCGATCTCACCGCATCGCACGACGGAGGCACCCATGGTCTCCAGAATCGGCTTATATCGGTCAAACGTCTCCTGCTTACCGCCGACCATGAAGGACAGCGTAGCGTCGATCGCCTTCGGCTCGCCGCCGGAAACAGGCGCATCCAGCATGTCCACATCTTTTTCGTTCAGCACTGCGGCGATCTCTTTGCTGGCGATCGGGTTGATCGAGCTCATGTCGATCAGGATGGTGCCCGGGCGCATGAACGCGGCGACTCCCTGTTCTCCGAGCATGACTTCCTTCACCTGCGGAGAATTCGGCAGCATCGTAAACACAACATCGCAGAGCTTTCCGATCTCGTCATTTTCCGCCGCAGAAGCGCCGCAGTCGACCAGTTCTTTCACGGCATCTTTGTTCAGATCATTCACGACGACATCCGTGTATCCGCCCTTCATCAGGTTTTTAGCCATGGGTTTGCCCATGATCCCCAGTCCGATGAATCCGATTTTCATGCTTTTCTCCCTCCTTGAAAATTCATTCTTTTCTTTCTGCCAGAGACCTCACAAACTGATTCTGAAGAGAGTCTTCCGACATCTGCATCAGCTCGATCCTGTTCCCGTCCGGGTCGTGCGTCCAGCACTGCCAGTTGCCGTCCCTCCCCTGCCGCACGGGAGAATCCAGCGGCGCGCCGCACTGTACGATCCTGTCGGCAATCTCGTTGATATCCATCACCGCGAGACAGACATGGGAGAAGCCTGCATTGCTGTCTTCGTAAGGAATGATTTTCTCCCCGCCATAAAACAGCTCGATGAACTGGTCCCCGGCGATGTGGAGGTAGACGATCCACGGCTTTCCGGTGACCGGGTGGGCGATCTCGAACGCTTTGCGCGCGCCGAATACCTCCGCATAAAAGCTGATCGAGCGCTCCATGTCGGTCACATTAAATGCTGCATGAGCAAAACCTGCCACTCCCATTGCTTTCCTCCTTATTCTTTACACTTATTCCATCAGAGACCGCTCCGCATCCCCCCTGCCTCTCGCGCCCTCCGAGTAGTACCCGGATCGCAGCGGATCGACGGCAAAGCGGGTTGTGGTCGTGATCTTCTGCCCCGTCCTGGCCGACCGGTCCATGCCGAGCAGCACTTCCATGCAGTGCAGGCCGTATTCCATACTGCACCGGTTGTTGTGCCGGCCCGTCCGGATCGCCCAGGCCATCTCGGCAGCGCCGACGCCTCTGTTTCCGTAGCCGTCAAAAGCGCGCGGCTCGTCGACCATATTTTTTCCGTTATATCCGTGTGTGAACGGCAGAACGGTCTTCTCATTATTGGGCAGCAGCAGCGTGACCGCACCATTGAATGTATTGGGATCGCCCAGAAGCAGGATGCCTCTGGTGCCGAACACGGCGAACCGGTGCTGTTCACAGTTGACGGTGTTGCCGTCAAACAGAACGCTCCCGATTACGCCGCTTTCAAAATCAAGCGCGGCCGCGAGGATATTGAACCCGGGGATCTGCCACTTGTCACCAGGCTCAGATCTGAAGAAGTATTCAGCGGGGTGGACCGGAGCCACAGCCCCGGAGGCCGTGAGGGATGCGATGGGGCCCAGCAGCATAATCAGAGCTCCGATATAATAAATTCCCACATCATAGGGAAGCGCCCCGCCCTCCTGCCTGATGATGGCAGACATCTCGGAATTCAGGACCTGGTCCCGGTTGATGCAGACCTGGACAGAAGTGATGTCTCCGATCACCCCGCTGTCCAGATACCATCTTGCCGACTGCAGTCCTGCGCCGAGGATCGTGTCCGGGGCTGAGCCCAGATACAGCTTCCTTTCCCGCGCCAAGGAAACCAGTTCCTGCGCTTCAGCGAGATCCGTCGCCATCATCTTCTCTGTAAAAACATGCTTACCTGCATGCAGCATCCGGCGAATGATGCCGTAATGTGCTTCCGGAGGAGTCAGATTGACGACCAGTTCGATCTCTTCCGAATCAGCGATCTCATCAATGGTCATGACCCGGTCGACGCCGAAGAAGCCGGCCTGGCGGGCCGCTGCCTCTTCGCTGATATCGCACACGGCAGCCAGGTCTGTGATATAGAAAAGCTTTTTCAGATTCCGGATGTAGATATTGCTGATCCTTCCGCAGCCGATCACGGCTGTTTTTACTTTTCTGATCTTCTCCATCATATCATCCTCAGGCCCATAAACATACAGTCCGCGGCAGATGTTCTCTATAAAGTTATTGTAATGATTAAAGCCCCGGAATGTTTATCCAATTCGCGTCTATTCACAGCCGAAAAGGCAGAAAATTGAACAAGAATCTCCATATTCCTCTCTGTATCATGAAGGTAGGAAATAAGATTCTGTACAGGAGGTTACCATGAATAATCTACGCGAATTAGCGGCACTGCTGAGTGTCAAGGAAGTGGACTTAAGACAGGACACGATCTACCAGTGTGAGACCTCCATCGACCGGGGGCTTCACGTGGGCGGGGCTTTTTCGGCACTCTCCTCACTGACCGCGCTATACTACGGCGGCTTTGTGGATTTTGACATCGAAAACCCGACCCGGCCTGATCAGGATGTTTTTGTTTTGAGCAAAGGGCACGCTGTTGCGGCCATGGCCTCGGTCTACGCGGATCTCGGCTATATCAGCCGGGACGCCCTGGCGGGATCCAGAGGCTTCGGTGCGCTTGTCAAGGGACACCCGGGTCCGGTGATTCCGGGCGTCAATGTGGCGACCGGCCCGCTTGGCCACGGCATGTCCATCGCATGCGGCTATGCGATGCTGCGCAAGGAAAGGGGCTATGGGAATGTCTACTGCATGGTGGGAGACGGAGAACTCCAGGAAGGTTCCTGCTGGGAAGGGATCCAGCTGGCTGCCGCAAGGGGGCTGAACAATCTCTGTGTCATCGTGGATAAAAACAACGGTCAGAGTGATACACACAAATACCTCTCCGTCGGCGCGGATGCCGCGTCCCAGTTCGCCGGTTTCGGCTATCACGTCGTCGAGGTGTATGCGGATGAAATGGACAGTATGCTTGCGGCTTTTGCTGATTTTGCCGCACACAAAACACACGGAAAGCCCACAGCTGTGATCTGCAACAGCAGCAAGGGCTTCGGCGGCGGAATCGGATCCACCGGCACACATAAGACTGTCTTCAGCGAAGCCGATGCGGCCGCGGAGCACAGGAACCAGGCGCGGATCCGTGCACAGCTCGTCCGGAACCTGAATAAATACGATGCTGCCATCCTTGATGAGCTCGCACCCGCGACCGGACAGAGAATCATCCGAGGCGAAGACGGAACCGTCGCGGACGTAGAGCGGATCCCGTCCGGAAAAACTCCCGTCAAGGCTCCGGTCCGCAACAAGACACTCGCCTACGATCCGGAAGCACTTCTTGCGATCGAGGATGGAAAAACCTACACCCTCTTCAATATTCTGAAAAACGCAATGACCGTTTTTGCAGAGGATGACCGGCTGTATACCATCGACTCCGACCTCTCCAACGCGAGCGGCATGTACGACGGCGCCTATGCATCCAACCGCCCGCATGCCATCAACGTCGGCATCGCGGAGTGCAACATGCTGTGCATCGCGGAAGCCATCGCTTCCGAGGGAGGCAATGTATTCACCAGCACCTTCCCGCCTTTCTTTGACGAGCGCGCTCTCCGGCGGATCGGTGTGAGTTTCCAGGAGCGCGATGAGGCGATTGCGGACGGCTGGCTCAGCGAGGGACACAATCTGGATATCACCTTTGTCGCCACCTCCTGCAATGTGGAGACAGCCACCAACGGCGCCACCCATATGGGCAATGACGACGGCCACATCGTGGACCAGATCGCCGGGATCAAAGTGATCGATATCTCCTGCCCGAGACTCCTCCAGTCCGTCCTGAAATGGATCGCGGAGGGAAATAAAGGCCTCGTCTATCTGCGGACCATCAAGGCCGGCCTTACGCCCATCTACCCGGCGGACTTCCGCTTCGAGTTCGGGAAGGCTCTCTGTGCAAAAGAAGCCGCGGATCCGAAGGCCGTCCTCGTTTCGAGCGGGCACGGTGTCTATGAGGCGCTCGCGGCGGCGCAGATCCTCGCGGAGAGCGGAATCGAAGTGACAGTCGTCGACATGCCCACGGAAGATCCGGCTGCTTATGCGGGGTTTGCGGCATCCGGAATCCCGGTCATCTTCGCGGAGCAGAACAACGGCCTGATCCTCGACCGCTTCGGAAGGTATCTTGTCAACAGCGGAATCGCCTGCGACATGAAAAATATCTTCAAAATCAACCTGAAGAGACCGGACGGTTCCCTTCAGTATATTCAGTCCGGCACCTATTCCCAGATCATCGAGGCGTACGGACTAAGCCCCCGGCAGATCGCGGAATATGTGCAGGAAATCCTGCACTGATTACCGCGTACCGGACCATCCATCACTCATGAATCAGAGAGGTAACAGAACATGCATGACAAGGTAAAAATCGGACTTATGCCGAATCGGAGACTGGTCTTCAACATCAACACAGCCAGACAGGAATATGATGTGATCATGCCGATCATCCGCGCTCAGATGCCGGAGTATGTCGAGTTCGTGGATATCGACGATATCTGCGAGCAGGGCATGGCCTGCACCATGGACGACATCGATAAGATTGTCGACAAATTCAAGAGGGAAAACATCGACGCCATCTTCTCCCCCTTCTGCGATTTCGGTGAGGAGCTGGTCGTCGTCGGTGTCGCCAAGCAGTTCAATCTGCCGACCCTGATCTGGGGCACCAAGGACAAGATCTCGGTCTACGGACACCGCGAGAAGGAGACTCAGTGCGGCCTGTTCGCCGCCACCAAGGTCCTGCGGAACTATGGCGTGACCTTCAGCTATATCTGGAACTGCGAGGCGGATTCTCCGGATTTTGTAAACGGTTTTGACAAATTCGTCCGGGTCGCCAACGTGCTCAAGAACCTCCGCAACGCGAACATCGCGTCGATCGGCGACAGGCCGGCCGGCTTCTACAGCGTGATCCACAACCAGCTCCAGCTGATCAAAAACTTCAACATCACTGTCAAGCCGATCCAGCTCGCTTCGATCGCGGATCTGACACAGCAGATCCTTGAGGAGAACGGCGAGGAGCTGAATGCTTTCGCTGACGATATCCGCTCCAGGATCGACTGTTCCAATCTTCCGGAAGGAAGCGATTACGTGATCAAGGTGGCAGCAGGTACCCTCGCGGTCGAGCGGCTCATGAAAGAGAACAAATGCCGCGCCGCTGCCTTTGACTGCTTTGCGGTCGGCAAGGCAGTTGCACTGCAGGGAACGGGCTGCGTGATCGAGGGCGAGCTTGCAGACAGAGGCCTTCCTACCGCCTGCGAAGTCGACGTCTGGGGCGCGATCTCCATGCTGATCCTGAAGTCGCTGAACTTCAGCGAGGATGCGCCGCTGCTGGCTGACTGGACCTACCGTCATCCCACTAATCCGAACGGCGAGCTGATCTGGCACGGCGGTCCGTTTGCCTACTCGCTGGCGGACAAGACGAAGAATCCCATGTACCATGAGAATCTCTCCCGCGGCAGAAAAGTTTACGAGGCACACTGGGTGCTGAAGCCCGGCGAACTGACTCTGTTCAGAATGGACGAGCTGGACGGCGAGTACTACTGCTTCTGCGGTGAGGCGAAGACCATCGACGGCCCCGACACGACCGGAACCTATGTCTGGATCGAAGTGGAGCCCAGCTGGAAGCGCTGGGAAGAAAAACTCATTCTCGGCCCGTATATCCATCACGTCGGCGGTATCTACGGACATTATGCCGATGTCATCCGGGAAGTCGTCCGCTACCTCAACGATTCCAGAAGGGGCGTGAGAGTCCATCTGGACACTCCTTACACAGATGGGCCCTACAGCCTGTAATCAGCCTGTAGTCCTGTAATAAAAGCTTTTACTCACCCTTTCTCAATTGCGGCAGAAGCCGGCAAGCAATTCATTCCTCCTGCTTGCCGGCTCCCTGCTTTCCGCTTTTGTATTTTTCCGGGAGTACCCCGATTTTTCCGGGGATACCTCTTTTTCTCCGAAAATATTCCTCAATTGATCGGTCTGATCTCGATATTCACCCCGTAAATGCCGGGCATGGCGCCTTTGTCGAGAAGGGCCTGATTGTCGTTGTGAGCAATGAGCCATTTGTTCCTGGCCCTGAGGTACGGATCTTTCTTCAGCTCCTGGTCCACGGGCTCGTTCGTGCCTCTCTGCAGTCCGACCACGCAGGCAAATCCCTCCGCGTCCAGTGAGATCGGCGCGAAGTGCAGCGTGTCGGAATAGACCTCGATCATGACGCCCTCCGGCAGATAGAACGCGGCCACTTTAGCGGAATCCAGCCGGTTTCCCTCTTCCACCTCACATCTTTTCGCGAGCAGCAGAATCAGGTCCGTCACGCCGATGTTGAACTCATTGCAGGTGTGCCACTCGAGGGCATTCAGCTTCTGGTTGTGTCCCCAGCACAGCCCCCACTGCTCGTCCATCTGACCGGTTATGATGTTGTTGTACTCTTCCGCGGCAGGGCAGCTGTCGATGGCGTCAAAAGCAGTCACGTACCGATGTCCCTCCTCCGGGAAGATGGCGTTTTCCTTCACCAGACGGCACATCTGCTCCGTGTCGATTCTGATCACTCTTCCGTAACGCAGGAATTCCGGAGATTCCACGCTGAGGATCCGCACATCTTCGTTTGCCGCCTGAATGGCTTCCAATCTGTTCATACTGGCCTCCTTTTTTTACATATCACAACTATTGACTCAACTGGTCAAGTGTCGTATTCAGCTGATCGAGGTCGGTCTGCCTGACCAGACCAAGCGTAAATCCGTCCCTCACGGCCAGCGCGTTCCGGCCTTCGGAAGGATAGAGACTGACGGATACCTGTTCCGACCCGAAGAGATCCATCGTGATCGTCACAGCAGGATCTCCTTCCGGTCTCTGTGTGCTGTCATCAAATACACTGAGGGAGATCAGCTGCTGGTAGAAGCTTCGGTAAGTGTCGTAATCCAGCTCTTTTCCATCCAGTGTCACGACATCCTCATCCTGTGCCTTTTCGAAAATCCGGGCGCTGCCGGCTTCCTCGTCACGGATCGTGATCCGGGACACATCGCCGATCCCGTACAGCAGGAGGAATCTGCTTCTCAGCTCATAGTAGGACGTGCGGGCCCATCCGTCCGCCTGCCCGGCCGCCAGCTCGTATACCACCGGTCTGTCGTCGAACCGGACGGTGTATCCGTTCTCTGTCGCTTTGCCGGCGATGATGCTGTGTTCGTTTCCGTTTACGATAAAATCCAGGTGACAGACAGGCTCCTCAAAACCGTATTCCCGAAGGGCTGCCTCATCCGGATCGACCGCCAGAACCTCCCGTGCAGTGATTTTGTCCAGCAGGGAGGTGACCCTGTTCACGGCTTCATCGTTCATAGCCATGACAGCCGGCTCTGCCGAACTGTACCGGGCGTACGGGAACCGGGCGTCCGCTAGGATTGTAATCTCCTCTTCGTAATTCGACCCGCTGAAATGAAGGACAGTGTAGCCCGAATGATCCGCTTCCCCCATGTCCGCCTGAAAGACTGTCAGAGGCACGAACTGCTTCGCATCCCGGAACAGCCTGCTGCTGCCCTTCACGATATACAGCTCATCGCTCCCGTCCTCCCTGGCATAATAACCGCCGTCGGGCGCTTCGCTCCCGATCAGGAGAGTCCTCGTACTGTTTCCGCCAAAGACAGCCGTCATGGATGCCGCAGGTTCGGCGAGACCGTACTGTTCCCAGCCGCCCGCTTTGCCGAGGTCCTTCATGTACGGCGGGGACTGCGCAAACCGGACGACGCTCACGACCGCGTCGCTGTCCGTCTCATGATTTTCAAGGGTCTCCACGGCATAACTGTCGGCGCCCGGGTTCCGGATAATCCGGAAGCCGCCCGCACTGTTGCTGACCTGCAGCTCGTCCGCCTGCTCCTCAGACCAGATCACGGCCTGTTCCTGCCCCTGAGCAGCTGCCGGATCACCGGCTGCCTGCTGCCCGCTGTCTCCTGCCTGCCGCAGCTTCAGGACGACCAGCAGTGCCTCCATCACAGCGATGGCGGCCAGAGAGAGAATGATGAGTCTGATTGTTTTCTTCATGCGCCCTTCTGCCCTCCGCCGTGCTGATCAGAGATATCTTCTCCTCAGAAATACCGCGATGCCCGCCAGGATGATGCAGGCGGGTATACCGATCGTGAAAATGCCCAGTCCGAACACCTTCCCCGTCCGCTCCGACATCGTAATGTCCTGCTTGTAAGCCTCCGTCCGGACCGTCGGTGCCACATATTTCGATGCAGTCGTGTTCGTCACATATTTTGCCAGATTCACGAGATACTCCGCATTTCCGAAGGTCGCGTTGGCCAGATAGGACTGTGTGAACATGATGGAGCTCCCGAACACGACGACTGACTGTCTGTAATAGTCCTCGGCAACGAAGCGGCTCCGGATGCCGATAGCCGCGGTCGTATAGCGGTACAGCCGGTCCGGCACTTTGACATCGTAGGTGGTCTGGTCCGAGTCGACCGTGTAGCACGAATCAGCCGTGGCGGACAGCGCATAGACTGCGATCCCGTTGCTGGCGTCAAAAAGCAGGTCAACCGGCCGGCTCTGCGGCGTGGCAAACAGGTTGTAAGTGTAGCCTTTGGCCGGTTCAAAATCCGGCGACAGGTCCGACACGAGGAAGGAGGCGTCCGGATAGACCAGTCTGCCGGAGTCCGTCTCCAGGACCATTTTCTGCTCCGGATCCATCCCCCACTCATTCATGAATCCGGTCAGATTCGGCAGCTCCGCCTGCGAGGGGTGCGCCGTGATCCACACAGACCGGTTAGTGTTCTGATAATCCTCGGACAGGAAGAGATCAAGCTTCCGTATTTCGTCCTCCGTGTAATCGGTGGCCGGCGTCGGGATCAGGATGATATCCGCGCCCTCCGGAATGTCCTCTTTGAGCAGATCCACGGTACAGAGGTCAAAACTTGCCGCCTCCATGACGGACGAAAAGGCTTTCAGCGCATCTTCTGTCAGCATCTCCGCGTGGCTCCCGCCCGCTATGGCGATCAGCGGGATCTCGGAAACGGACGCCTGGAGGATCGCAGTGTTCAGCGCACTGTCCACCTGCATGTAGTATCTGTATCCATACGTCGTGTAGTCGAATTCGCGGTCGTACAGGTCGATTGTCGCAAGGGCGACCGCACGGTAATCCGTCTCGACGATCACCGAGCCCTCCGACAGACTCAGGTTCTGATACCGCTCGCCTGAGGAGAACAGCGGATTTCTGTCCAGGTCCACGTACTGCACGCTGACCAGCGGATTCCGCTCCCGGATCTTTTCGACGATGATGCCGACCTGGCTGTAGTGCAGGCCGAAATTGCTCAACAGCGTATCCGCGCGGACTTCCTCCTCATCCTCACAGATCGTGATGGTGAGCGGCACTTCGATCCCGTCGACCGTCTCCTTCAGCTCGTCGGACAGGGAGTAGATCCGGTCCTCGGTCATATCGATCGTCATGGAAGGAAAGGCGCTCTCCAGCGCGGAAAGAAGGACGTTGAACAGGACGATCATTGCGATGAAGACGATGGTCGCAACTGTTGAGATGCCTCCGTATTTTGCCTTTTTGTTCAGATGCTCCGTGATCTTCATGATTATCTCCACCGCCTGCTCTCGATCCTTCTCACTGTCAGAAACAGGAAGATCGCAATCACACTGATAAAGAACGCCAGATCGCAGATGCTGAATCTGCCCTGGGCAAAAGAGTCATAGCGTGCCCTGAAGGAGATCCACCCGGCTGCCTTATTCAGCAGGGTGTTTCCGCCCGGAATATGGTCGATGAGGATCAGCATCATGGAGACGGCAAAAGTAATAATCGCTGCGATGATCTGGCTGGAAGTCATACTCGACACGAAGAGACCGATTGCAATCATCGCGAAACCATAAGCGAGGGAGGCAATGACATTTCCGATGATCAGGGCCCAAGGCGGCGACCCGAAGGCGGAAATGAAAAAACAGGGAAGCAGACTTCCCAGTGTCATAATGGTGAATACGAGGGCTGCGGCGGCAAACTTGCCGGTGACAATGCCCGGAATCGATACGGGCGAAGTCAGGAGAAGCTGGTCCGTCCTGTTCTTCTCCTCCTCGTTGAAGGTCCGCATCGTAAGGATGGGGATGATCATCATGCACCAGACGAGCATCGATGAATAGATGCCGGGGATGTACCCGGACGATCTCGTTGAGATCACTTCATAATAGAAAAATCCGTACAAAGCCAGCACCACCGCCACGCACACATAGCCCACCGGTGATGTGAAGTACTGCCTGAAATCTTTTTTTGCAATGACCAGCATGTTTTAGCCCCTTGTTGTCTGTACTTACTCTGTGAGCCGCAGGAACGTCTCCTCCAGACTCATTTTTCTGCTCCTGAGTCCCATCAGCGGCCAGCCGTGCCGGCTCAGGACTTCAAACAGTTCTCTGCGGACATCCGCGTCCTCCCGGACCGTTACGGAATATTCGAAGACACCCGGTTCCGTTTCCTGCAGGCATTCCGCGGCCGATATGCCTGCGATCTTCAGAAGGGCTGCACGCACCTCCTTGGCAGGTCCCAGGATCTGTACGAGCAGATCAGAGCAGCCCCGCAGCGGATCCGTGAGATGCCGCGTGCTGTCATCGGCTGCGATCATACCGTCTTTGATGATAATGATCCTCTCACAGATCTCCTGGATCTCTGAGAGGATGTGTGAACTGAGGATCACCGTGTGGTTTTTCCCCAGTTCCGTGATCAGATTCCGGATCTCGATCCGCTGTTTCGGATCCAGACCCTCCGTCGGCTCATCCAGGATCAGAACCGGCGGATTGCCGATCAGAGCCTGCACGATGCCGACCCTCTGCTTAAATCCTTTGGACAGGTTGGCGATGAGCCTCTTATAAACCTCGTCGACGCCGACCTGGGCGCAGATCTCTTCGATATGCTTCTTCCTGTCCAGCCGGATCTGCTTGAGGTCATACACGAAGTTCAGGTACTCCTCCACTGTCATGTCCATATACAGCGGAGGCTGTTCCGGAAGATACCCGATGAGCCTTTTGGCCTGATCAGGTTCTTCCAGAACGTTGAAACCACCGACCGTCACTTCGCCGTCCGTCGCCGACAGGTACCCGGTTATGATATTCATCGTCGTCGATTTCCCGGCGCCGTTCTGCCCGAGAAAGCCGAGCACGATCCCCTCCGGGACTGAAAATGTCAGTCCTCGCAGGACCTCCTTGCTTCCATATTTTTTCTTAAGATCCTTTACTTCGATCATCGTCTTAGATGTCCCGGTCCTGAATTTTTAAAGTGTCCCCGCAAAGCCTGCCTTCAGGATCTCCTCCCACGGCTCGTAGTGCTTACAGTTACTGAACAGGAAGCTGTCCGTCAATGCGTCAATGTCCTCCAATGACAGATCCCTGAACATCTGCCCGAACCGCTCCGTGAGGAAATCACCGAGCGCGGATCGGACCGTCCTGGTAAAGCGCTTATAGAACGTGGCGTAGCTGCAGGCAAAGTCTCCGTCCTGATAGCCTCCGATAATCGAACTCAGATCCCAGGATTTATCCAGGACATTGGCATAATCCGTCTGATATCTGGCCTTGAGGGCGCAGATCTCTTCTACGAACCGGCACCACGGCCCGTCCGGATCCAGATACAGCGGTCCCCGCAGACCCAGATCCTTGAAGTTCCAGTAACACCAGGAATCATTCAGCTTCTCGTAGGCTGCGATGTAGTCCCTGAACGCCTGATCCTTGTCCTTCAGATTCTCAAATCTTCTGACGCCGAATTCACCGACCCAGGTCGGCACATTGTGGCGCAGCATGTACTCGTCCCGCGCTGCGACATCCCTGATCATCTGTTCCTGATCGTACAGGACGCCGTCCGCCTCTCCGGGATACCGGCCGATCTGCACCGCAGCGGGACAGTAATAGTGGCTTGAATAAACCACGTTGTCATCGAAGGGCGGATCCATCTCGGAGAAATCCGTGGCCCAGAAATTTCCTTCGATAAACAGGATGTGTTTCGCATCGATCCGCCGGATCGCCTCGGCCGCGCAGCGCGTGACCCGGTTCAGGCCGTCTACTTCGATCTTCCCATAGGCGACCGGCTCGTTCATCAGATCGTATCCGGCCAGCCACTCACACTCCTTATAGCGGGCCGCGATGGCTTCCCACAGGGCTACGAACCGGTTTTCCTTCTCGATATCCGTATAAAGGTCACAGGCCCCGCGCGCATTGTCGCTGTGCCAGTCCTCGTTCTGGAATCCCTGCACGGCGTGCAGGTCCAGGACCGCATAGACCTCATGCTTTGCGCACCACTCCAGAACCCTGTCCAGATAATAAAAGCCCTCGTCCTTATAGTGGTACGGGTCCTGGTCCGTCTCAAAGCGCCTGTAGTTGAACGGGATTCTGACGGAATTCGCCCCGAGCTCCTTCAGGTAGCGGATGTCGTCCTCCGTGACCCACTTGTCGAAGACATTTTTAAAGAAGCGGTCCGCCTTCTCCTGTCCCGCCTGCAGCAGGATGCCTCTGTACACACGGCTCTCCACGCCGGGAATCCCTATCATGTTGGATTCCATCAGAAGCCAGCTGCCGAGGTTGATGCCGCGCAGGACCACTTTGTTTCCATTCTTGTCCAGAATATCTCTGCCGCTTGTGTAAAGCATTTTTCCTTCCTTTCCGGAGAACGGCTTTCCTGTAGCTTTCCTTTATTTCTTCTTGCGGCTGACCGCCTTCATCGCGGCACAGGCGATATCCTGCGCAGTCATGCCGTAGTCCTCTTTCAGGAAATCCATCGGCCCGACCTGCCCGCACCGGTTCTTGAATCCGATCATCTCGACCGGCACCGGACAGTTCTGCACGATCGCCTCCGCGACGGCCGAGCCCATGCCGCCGAGAATGTTGTGGTTCTCCGCAGTCACGGCGGCACCGGTCTTCATGACGGATGCGACGATCTGTTCCGCATTGATCGGTTTGATCGTATGAATGCCGATCACCTCGGCATCAATTCCCTCTCCTGCCAGGATGTCCGCCGCTTCGAGGGACTCCTTCACCATGATTCCGCTGCCGAACAGCGTCACATCGCTGCCCTCCCTGAGCAGATCCGTCCCGAACAGGTTGAACTCATAATCTTCGTCAAAAACATCCATGACCAGCTTCCTGCCCATCCGGATATAGACCGCGCCCTGATAAGCGGTCAGGGCCGGCAGCGCCTTGGCCAGCTGGACGTCATCGACGGCCTCGAAGACCATCATGTTCGGGATACTGCGCATCACGCCGATATCCTCGATGGCCATGTGTGTCCCGCCGTTCAGCTCCGCGTTGATGCCCGGATCCGACCCGATGATCTTGACATTCCTGTTCGCGTGGGCGATGGAAATGGCGATCTGATCGCACGCCCGCCTGGTGGCAAAAGGCGCGAAGGATTCAATAAAGACCGTGCCGCCCGCCGCCGCGATGCCGGCGGCGACAGACGCCATGTTCTGCTCCGCGATCCCCACGTCCAGCGCGCGGTCCGGGAAGGCTTTTCTCAGGTCGATGGTTCCGTGCGGAATGGACAGATCTGCATCGATCAGGAAGATCCTGTCATTTTTAGACATCTGATCAAATAAGAATTCATTGATCACCTTCCGCATTTCTCTGTGTTCCATTATGACCTCCTGTCTCCTGAATTCTCACTCCAGCTCTTTCAATGCGGCAAGCGTCTGTTCAGGGGTAAACGTCATATTGTGATTGCCCGCACCGGCGGCTTCGACATAGGATACGCCCTTGCCCTTGACGGTCCGCAGGACGATCATCTTCGGCTTTCCCCGGACGGCCTTCATCCTCTGAAGGGCGCCGCAGATCGCCTCAATGTCGTTTCCGTCGATCTCTTCCGTCTCAAAACCGAAGGACTCCCATCTTTTGACCGGATCGATCAATGAGTTGATATCATCGAGTCCGCCGTCGATCTGGAACTTGTTGTAGTCCAGGAAAACATACAGATTGTCCAGCTTCCACTGCGCGGCGATGGACGACGCCTCCCAGATCTGACCCTCCTGGCTCTCGCCGTCTCCGATGATGCAGAAGACGTTGTAGTCCTTATGGAAGGCTTTTCCGGCCTTGGCCATTCCCACGGCGCAGGACAGCCCCTGCCCGAGGGCGCCGGCGGTCATATCCACGCCGGTCGTGAGCAGCATGTCGCAGTGGCTGGGCAGATGTGTGTGCGGCCTGTTCAGCGTGTGCAGCTCGCTTTTGTCAAAATATCCCTTTGCCGCCAGCGCCGCATACAGCGCAGGTCCCGCGTGGCCCTTGGACAGGACGAACCGGTCCCGGTCCTCCCAGTTCGGCTCGTCCGGTCTTATACGCATTTCGTCAAAATAAAGCACGGCCAGAACATCTGCGATGGAAAGACAGCCTCCGATGTGGCCGACTCCGAGATATCCGATCTCATCCATTGTCAGATACCGGATCTCTCTGGCTTTCTCTTTCAGATAAGTTAATTTTTCTGTATCCATCTCGATCTCCATGCTGTTCTGAGTCATTGTTTACTGTTCGGTGCTGCCCTCCCAGGTGCGGACTTCTCTTCTTGCAGCTTCCTCGTCAAACCAGTGCGTCGTGACGGTCTTGGCTCTTGTGAAGAAGCGGATGCCGTCCTTGCCCAGGACGTGCAGGTCACCGAAGAAGGAATCCTTGTTGCCCGAGAACGGATAGTAAGCGCTCGGAACCGGGATGCCGACGTTGACGCCGACCATGCCGCCGTCCGTTTCAATGACGAACTTTCTGGAATAGTAGCCGCTGCTCGTGAAGATGCAGGAGCCGTTTGCGAACGGATTTCCGTTCATGACTGCGATGCCTTCTTCATAACTCTTCACGCGCTTGATGCAGGTGACGGGTCCGAAGATCTCGCGGTTGCCGACGGTCATATCCGGCGTGACATGGTCCAGGATGGTCGGGCCTACGAAGAAGCCGTTTTCATAGCCGGGAACCTTGATGTCCCTGCCGTCGAGCACGAGCTCTGCGCCTTCGTCGATACCCTTCTGAATCCAGTCACAGATCTTTTTCTTATGCGCTGCGGAGGAGACCGGTCCGAGTTTGGTCTCTTCCCTGTAGGCGCAGTCCACCTTCAGCGCCTGTGCTTTTTCCTTCAGCATGGCGACAAACTGATCCGCGATGGACTCCTGGACAACGACGACCGGCAGTGCCATGCAGCGCATGCCCGCGCAGCCGTAGGTGGAATTGACGACTGCGTTCACGGTCGCTTCGAGATTGCAGTCTTCCAGGACCAGTGCGTGGTTCTTGGCTTCACACTGCGCCTGGACGCGCTTGCCGTGCCCTGCTGCCACAGAGTACACATGCTTGCCGACATCGGTGGTGCCGACGAAGGTGACCGCCTTCACGCGGGGATCAGTCAGGAAAATCTCAGCCTTGGTGCGGTCTGTGGTGACCAGGTTCACGACGCCCTTCGGGAAGCCGCCCTCTTCATAGAAGAGCTCGAGCATCCGCATGGAGGTCAGCGGTGTCTGGCTGTTGGCTTTCAGGACGAATGTATTGCCGCAGACGATCGCCAGCGGGACCATCCAGCCCCACGGAATCATCGCCGGGAAGTTCATCGGGACGATACCCGCACAGACGCCCAGCGGGACGCGGTACGTCGTTGTGTCGTACCCGCCCGTGACCTGCAGCGCGCCGTCGCCCTCGATCAGCATCGGAGCTGCGCAGGCTTCCTCGGTGGGTTCAATCGCCTTCTGGACATCGCCTCTCGCCTCGTTTAATGTCTTGCCGAGTTCCTTCGCGCAGAGGATGGACAGTTCCTCCTTGTGGGCGTACAGGATGTCGCGCCACTTAAACAGGTACTGGACCCTCTTGGCCATGGACAGCGCGGACCACTCCGCGAATGCTTCGTGTGCCGCGGCGATCGCTGCCTCGCACTCCTCTGCCGTACAGCAGGGAACCTCCGCGATCACTTCGCCGGTGCTGGAATCCGTGACGGCCATATATTTGTCGGTGGCGGACTCAAGCCACTCGCCGCCGACGCAATAACCCATTCTCTTGACTTCGCTCATATCATTTCTCCTTTTTCCGATCACTGTTTACGCCCGGCTGAGCACATAGTCCTTCAGGTCGGATTCCGGCGCCTCGTTTTTAATAAAATCAAGGAAGCCCGGGAATTTCAGCGCGTGTTCGAGTGTGAGCGGATCGATCTTCTCGAGGATCTCCTTCATGGGAAGATGGGAATCCTCCGACAGCTGTGCCATTTTCTTTCTGGCGTTGATCTGCAGCTCCGCCCTGTGCTTCGGATAGCCCTGTCCGTAGGTGTCGTTGAACAGAGTCTTCAGGATGTACTTGACATTGATGTCTCCGCCTACGCCGCCGTATCCCTTGTTCAGGGCCAGCGAAATAATGTTGCCCGCGTTGACCTGCGAAAACAGGAAAGCGTCAACGGGATCCATCAGGAGGCCGCACGCCGTCCCGGGGAACATCAGGACTGCATTCATATAGCCCTGCCCCGTGCCGCAGCCGCCGACGACAAAGTCGACTGCCTTCAGGTTGATGACGATAGCCGACATCAGTGCGGTCTCCAGATAAGTCAGATCCGGCTCCCCGTCAACGTTCTGCATACCGAGATTGAAGATCTCGTTTCCGCTCAGCTCTTCGACCGCCTTCATCACATCCGCGTTGCGATGCTTCGTGCTTCCTTCATTGATCACTGCGATTCTCATGATTCCTCTCCTCCTTTGATTATCTGTTCCAACTGCTCATAACTTTTTACTCCGGTGTTCGCCCCCAGTGAACAGGACGCCGCAAAACCTGCCGCACATCCGAGTCTGCAGCATGCTTCGGCGTCATATCCCCGGATCAGGCCGGTAATAAATCCTGCCATAAAATTGTCACCGGCCCCTGTTGTATCGATAATGTTTCCCTTCATGGCAGGGACTCTGAATTCCTGATCCGCATCCTTGAAATAGCAGCCTTCCGCACCGAGTTTGATCCCGACGTGCTTCGCGCCGCAGTCAAGCAGCACATCCGCAATCCTGCTGACGTCCTTCTCCCCGGTCAGATCCGATATCTCGTCATAGCTCGGAAAGAGGTAATCCTGCGCGCAGAACATGTGCTTAGCCCGCTCCCAGCCAAGTCCGTAAATATCCGTGAACGTGTCCATGACCGTTACGACACCCCTGCGCTGTGCTTCGAGGCACAGTTTTCCTGCCTCTTCCCCGTCAAAAGGAGGCAGGCCGAACGAACCGGCGATACTCAGGATATTCGTCTGATCAAGCACAGAAAGATCAAACCCGTCCATCAGGTTAAAATGCGCATTCGTCCCGCGGTCCGTACAGAAGTGCCTGGAGCCGTCCGCGCTGATGAAGGCACAGGACACACCGGTATTGATATCCGGCGAGATCTGGACGGCAGAGACATCGATGGGATTCTCCTCCCGCGCCAGCATGCTCATCATCAGATTGCCAAACTCATCATTCCCCCGGATGGTGGCCAGCGCTGTTCTGCTGCCCAGCCTCGACAGCGCGATGGACTGATTCACACCGCAGCCGCCGAGAAGGAGCGACGGTTTCTCGATCCTGTTGAAATTGTGATCGAATACACTCTTATCCACCGGGCGGATGGCGATGTCGATCACCGCTGTCCCGATCACTACTACATCAAATTTTTTCATGGTCTCACCCTTCAGAACGCCGGGAGCTGTGCCGCAGCTCATTCCGCCGTCATATAAGATTCCAGTTCGACCTCTTCAAGATAAGACATTCTCCGGTCATAGACCGCTTCCATGGTATGGGTCGTCATGACGTACCGGAGCACCAGCCACGCGCACTTCTGCACATCACCGAGATAGATTGTCTCATCCGCATACCGCAGCACCGTGAAGTCGATGTCGATTTCCGGATCATATTTGTTATAGTCCGTGTGGCAGATGATCCGCCTGTATGCGTCCTTATAGGAGATCCACTCATTTCCGGCATGCATGGACAGATCGTGATCCTCGCCGGCATAGCCGTCCGTCCGGATCAGGCCCTTATACTCAAATTCGCCGCGGATGACATCCGAACACAGATCGAAGTTCTCCGATGCATGGATCCCGTTGATCCGGTTGTAAGAGGTCATAATCATAAACGGTCTGGCACCGCGCAGGGCCATTCCGAATCCCTTCAGATAAATCTCACGGATCGTCCGCTCGTTCACGACAGAATCGCTGTAGTAACGGTCTGCCTCCTGGCTGTTCAGGATCATATGCTTGATGCAGGCGCCGCGTCCCGGGATGCTCTGAATGCCCTTTACAAAGGCGATCGCACTCATACCCGAAACGATCGGATCCTCCGAATAGTATTCAAAGATACGTCCGCACAGCGGATCTCTGTGTATATTCAGACCGGGGGCCAGGCACGTATCCACACCGCGGTCCACCTGCTCGAGTGCAACCGCGTGTCCGTACGCGATCCCGAGTTCCTCGTCAAAGGTCTGTGCCATCATGATGCTGTCCGGGAAGGCGGAGAAATAGTAGAAGGATTCGTTGTCATCCCGTTTGTAATCCGCGGGAAGGAGGCCTCTCCTCGCCCGGTTGCGGATCATTTCAATGCTTCCGTCTTCTTTTTTCTGTTTCAGGAAACGGATGCCGGTCGGGCCGTCAAACTGCGGCGGGATCGGAATGCCGTATTTGATCAGGACATCATCGTTGAAGTTTTCGTAATGGACAATGGCTGCCAGTTCCTCGATTGACATCTGGGCGACAAAATCCATCAGGGAGATCTTCCCCTCCATGACATCGTTCAGCTTGAAGCCCGGCTTCTCATCGACATACCGGATGATCTGCTTATGCGGCCTCCTGGCTGTGACGCCCTTCTTCAGATAGACACAGTCCGCGGGATTCTTCGGCCCGTTTTCCTGATCGCCCACCAGATAAGTCACAACAGACTCATCGTCATACGCATAGCCGTTGTGCAGCGTGTCGCGCAGCGGCACATCGTCCGGCGAAATAAAGACCCGTTTCGCCGTCTTCAGCTCATACGCCTCTGTGCAGTAGGAATACGAGCGGGTTCCCTTCCGGGAAAGCTCCGGAATATGTTTGCTGCCGAACTGGTTGGAAAGCTGCTCCGTCACGGCCGCGCCCTTCATCACCAGCACACCGGCGACACAGGTCTTTCTGGAGGAACTTCCCACACGGATCACATAGTCTCCCTTTTCCAGGAAGAACGCCGCCCTCTCTTCACTGTAAGAAGCTATCTGGGCGATCGGGAAGGTGATCCGCAGTGTCTGACTCTCTCCGGGCTGCAGCACTTTCGTCTTTCCGAACGCAGCGAGCTCCTGATACGGGTGCTCAATCTCGCCGTCCTCCGGCGCAGAGAAATAGACCTGAACGACTTCACGTCCTGCATACTGACTGCCGGTGTTGGTGACCACCGCGGTGACCGTCACGTCCCTGCCGTCCGACTCCACGTCCTTCGCGCAGATGCTGAAGTCCGTGTAGGAGAGGCCGAAGCCGAATTCATAGATCGGGCTGATATTGAAGGTGTCAAAATACCGGTAGCCGACGTAGATGCCTTCCGAGTACTCCTCGTGCATCCCGTTCCCGTCGTTTAAGGCAAAAGTTGCAGAAGCCGGGTTGTCGGTATACTTCCGGGCCCATGTATCGGTCAGCTTCGCGGAAGGAACAACGCGCCCCTTCAGGACATCCATCACGGAATGACCGGCTTCCATACCCGGATAAGAGACCAGCAGAATGGCATCAATTCCCTGCAGAGTTTCGAAGAAACTCATGTCGATCACGCCGCCCACATTCAGAAGAAGGATCGTCTTCTTAAATGCCGCCGTCACTCTCGTGAGATTGGACTTCTCTGTCTCTGTCAGCTCATAGGAGCTGTTGACATATTCGTCGGTCTCCTGCTGGAACGCCAGGTTATGGATCGTCGTACCGCGCGTGTAATTGACATAATAGTCCTCACACATCTTCGCGAAGTCTTCATCCAGCGGCTTGACTTCCCTTCCTTCCACATGGCGGTCGAAGCCTTCTCCCAACGTCCGGGACAGTACATAGACAGCCGTATCCGACTGCTCAGCCGCACTGGCAATCTCCTCGTCGGACAGAAGCAGATCTGCCGGCCGGTAATATTCATACGCCAGCGCCTGCGGAAACTGCGGCAGGTACATAAATCTGTTCAGGATATCCTGACTCTTCTTATAGACCTCCCGGTACGCAAAGAGTCCCTCTTCGCTGACGACCTTGTATCCTTCTTCGATAAAAGCGTCATAGATATTAACGATATGCCGCGGATAGGTGATTCCGCTGCCGCATCCTGCATAGACTGTCTCAATGGCACCACCGCCGAACAACGCGATATTGCCCGCCTCTTCCTGCAGCGGCAGGGTCTGGCCGCAGTTCTTTAAGAGGACCATCCCCTCCGCGCCGAGCTTTCTGATCAGCTCCTCGTTTTCCGGGAAGTACCTCTGTGTATCCAGTTCCTGTCCCTTCTCGGGATAGAGCCCCAGTGTATCCAATTTCATTCCCATGGCTATCTCCTCACTTATCCTTTCCGGCGGATGCAAACAGGATCATATGGTCCTTGATGACCTGCTTGACCGCATCTTTGAAACCGATATTGGTATAGTCCAGATAATGATCGAAATCATTGAAATGATCTCTGTTATACTCCTTCGCGGCGACATCCATCGCCGTGTAGATATTGATCTTGTTGATGCCGCAGCGGATCGCTTCCACAAAATCCTCCGGCGCAATACCGGAGCCGCCGTGCAGCACGAGCCCGCAGTCGACCTTCGCCCGGATTTCCTTCAGCCGGTTGAAATCGAGCTTCGGAATACCCTTGTACTGACCGTGCTGGTTTCCGATCGCGATCGCAAGTGCGTCGATCCCGGTCTGCTTCTCAAAATCCGCCGCTGTATCGGGGTTGGTCAGCGTCTTCTCGGACAGCTCGTCACCGGCCTGTCCGACATAGCCCAGTTCCGCCTCCACAGAGACTCCCATCGCGTGAGAAATCCTGACGACCTGTGCCGTCGTCTCCAGATTCTCTTCATATGAAAGCGCGGAACCGTCGAACATGACGGACGAAAATCCCGCGCGAAGGGCTTTCATGACGCCGTCAAAGCTCTTGCCGTGATCCAGGTGAAGGGCCATCGGGATATCTGTCCGCTTTACATATTCCTTGCAGATAGCAGCGACGACATCAATGTCGTAGTAATTCAGGAACCGCTCCGGTACGCCCAGCATGATCGGAAGACCTGTCTCAATGCAGGCCTCATACATCGCTGTGGCGAATTCAAGATTCACGATATTGAACATGCCGATTCCGACACAGTTCTTTTTTGAATAGTCAACCAGTTCTGTTAATCCAACCAGACTCATTTCCGTTCCTCCGTATCTGCTTCCTTAAGCATTCATTCCGCCGTGCTCTTTTATAAGCGCAAGGCGCGGCTCATCGATCCGGCAGTTGTCAAAATCAAAGGATGCCGCCAGTTCTTCCAGCTCGTCCTTCGAAAGTCCGGCGAACTTCTGACCGAGCATATCCGCCAGTCTGCTGGCAATTTTGCTCTTCATGGCGACCACGATACTCTCCTTCACGTCTCCGTAGAGATCGTTTAACCCTTCCGGATCCTTTAAATCCAGCAGCTGTGTGATGCCCCAGTCCTCATTGATGCGGAAGTTCATGTCGACGTGATACTTTTTCTTCATTTTCAGAATGTCGTCTGCAAACTTCATCCACGCGGAATCCTGCCTGACCACCACGGTGCTGAGGAAACCGATATCCTTGTAATTCCAGATGGAATAGTGATGGCCTCTGCTGACCATGGAATCGAACTGGTCCGCGAATGCGCGGAAGCGGTCCTCCGTGAATCCCGGATAGTTCGTCCTGCAGCCGAACTCGCCGACCCAGCAGGGCACATTGTATTTGCGCATGTAGGCGTCCCTGAGATCCATCTGCAGTTCCACCTGGCTCTTGTCATAGAGGATCCCGTGAACCTTCCCCGGATAGCGGGCCGGAACGGATGTGCAGACATCCAGATAGTAGTGCGGCGTATAGGCAAGATTGTCCGTAAACGGCGCATCCAGATCATCGAAATTCATGTTGTAATCATTTCCGGCAATGAAAACGATGTGGTCCGGATCCACTTCCCGGATTGCCGCGGTGATATCCTTAAACAGCTGGTTCAGGCATCTGACACCCTCCCCGTCCGTGTCCGCGTTGACTGCGGCAGGCTCATTCAGAAGGTCATAGCCCGCAATGAACTCCTCGTCCTTATAATGCTCAGCGATGTGTTTCCACAGCGCGATGGTTCTGTCGCGGTTCGTCTTGTTCAGATACATACCGGCCGGCATCAGGTTGTTGTTGTCACTGTGCCAGTGGTAGTTCTGATAGCCCGGCGCGCCGTGCATATCGAGAATGGTATAAATTCCGGCTTCCGCACAGATCCGCACGGCGCGGTCCAGATGCTTAAAGCCCTCCTCCATATATTCATACGGTCTGTTATCACACTCAAAATGACGATAGTTGAACGGAAGGCGCAGACAGGTGACGCCGATTCCTTTCAGGAACGCGACATCCTTTTCGTTGAAGAAGTGATACAGGAAGCGGTCAAAGAAATACTCATAGTTTTCTTTTCCCGCGTACTTCTTCACGGCTGCGCGGAACTCCTGCTCCGTTCCCGGATAGCCGAACATAAAATTCTCCAGCATCATCCAGGAACCGATATTATAGCCGCGCAGATAGACGACTTCATTTTTTTCATTGACGATCTGATTTCCCTGTACTTTCAGCATATCTGTGCCTCCCTCTTATCCTTTCACGGATCCGACTGTCAGGCCGCCGACAATGTTCTTCTGAAGAACATTCAGGAACAGCAGGACCGGGATCAGCATGAGTGTCGCCGCCGCCATAATGGATCCCCAGTCTGCGGAGTTTTCCTGCATGTAGTTATTCAGTCCGACCGGCATGGTCCTGTAATTGTCTTTCTTGATCAGGATCATCGCGAGCAGGAACTCATTCCAGCAGTGGTTGAAAGCGAGGATGGCGGATGAAGCAATACCCGGCTTGGAAACCGGCACCGCGATCCTCGTGATTGTCTGGAAGCGGTTGCATCCGTCAATTCTTCCCGCCTCCTCCATCTCGTAGGGCACACTGTCAATAAAGCTCCTCATCATCCACATGTTCATCGGCAGCGTGAACGCCGGATAGCATGCCAGCAGCACGTATGGCGTATTAATCAGTCCCATATTCTGGAAGGTGATATAAAGCGGGATAATCATCTGGACCGTCGGGAACATCTGCAGCATCAGAAGGAACACAACGACGATGTTGATTCCCTTGACTTTCCTGCCGAATCTCGACAGTGCATAACCACCCAGAACTGAACAGAAAACCGTCACAATACAGGTAATAAGCGAGTTGACGAAGCTGTTTTTAAAGTAGGTCAGAATCCTGACATCCGACAGAACCGTCCGATAGAACTCCAGTGACCACTCCTGCGGGAAGATGGTTCTCGTCGTCAGCAGTGTCGCGCGGGAGCGGAAGGATGTCCCCAGCATGGAGACCAGGGGAATCAGGGAGATCGCCAGCATCGCCGTCAGAAGAACGTAGGGAATCGCCGTTATAATCATTTTCCTGGCGCTTTTCTTCTTTTTCATAGTTGTCTCCTTTTCTGTGTATAACCGGATCAACCTGCATCAAATGCATTGTCAATCCGGCGGAGCCGAAGTGATGCGCATATAGAACAGGGAGACGACCAGCATAAAGATCAGCATGACTGTTGCCATGGAGGTCGCGTACCCCAGGTTCATCTTCTGGAACGCCTGGAAGTATGCCTCGATCGACATGACATAGGTCGCCTTATTGGGACCGCCGCCGGTCAGCAGGAACACGGAATCAAAGCTGTTGAACGACCAGATAAAGACCAGTGTCGTACACATCATGGAAACCGTCCGCAGCTCCGGCATCACAACATATCTGAAGACGTCGAGGGCCCCGCCGCCGTCGATTCTGGCGGCATCCTTGATCTCCTCTGACACGCTCTGCAGGCCGGCCAGCATAACCAGTGCCATGTACGGGTAGTTCTTCCATACATTCACGACAATGGCCATCGTCCGCGCACCCTGCGGGCTTGCCAGGAATCCGATCGGTTTTTTGATCAGACCCAGCGACTGAAGCATGATATTAATGATACCGATCTGGTCGTTCAGCGCGTATTTCCAGATGTATGCTGTTACGACGCCCGGAACGACCCACGGGATCATCAGAATCATTCTGAAAATCCCTCTGTACCGGATCTTCATGTTCATGAGCAGTGCAACCCCCAGCCCGAGCAGATAACTGCAGATCACTGTGCCCAGGGCATAAGCCAGCGTATATCCAGCAACACCCCAGAATTCCTTGTCATGGAAAACCCGGATGTAGTTATCGAAAGCAATAAATTTCAAGGGCCGGTCATTCAGCAGTCTTCTGTTCGTGAAGCTCATTCCGATGCCCTGCACCATAGGCCACAGGCGGATCGAAAACAGAAACAGGAATGCAGGAATCAGCAGAATATAGGCGATAAACCAGTCTTTCTGATAGAACTTCTTGTGAGATGCCGCCGGCTTCTGAGCAGATTTATTCGTATTCTTCATAAACACCTCTTTCGCCGTCAAAAAATCCAAAAGTAATGGGGGTACTGCCAAAGCAGTACCCCCTGTCTCTGACAGATAGATCACTATTCCGGATGATCAGTCAATGCAAGGTATCCTTATTCTGCACCGTCCAGTTCCTTCAGCAGTTCATTGCCGTCATCCTGGCGCTCCTGCAGCAGATCCAGCGAGCTGGTTCCGTCATCTGCCGTAAGGACTGCCTGCGAAAGGGCTGTCCACCAGCGCTCACCGTCGAATGCGTTCTGTGTCTGCCATCCGACAATGTTGCTTGCAGGATAGATCAGAGTATGCATCTGTCCCTTGTTGATGGTACGGTTGATACACTCGATCATGTAAGGATCAGCAATATTCGATGTATAAGTTTCAGACTGCAGCCAGTCGTTTCTGACTGGGATACCACTGACCTGAGCGGTCTTGGAAGTCCACAGATCGATCATGTTCTCAGACCACCACTTCAGAGCATCCTTGGTCTCCTGAGGTGTCTCTGTCTGGCTGTATGCCATGATTGCGTTGATCGCAGTGACATAGCCGTTGTTTCCGTCTGCGGAAGGTCCTGTAGGAACATCCAGATACTGGAACTTGTCGCCGAAGCCTGCTTCTGCGATCTGTGCGCCCGAAGCACCGCCGACGATGATGACCATTGCCACGGAATCCTGTACAGCCAGCTGGACGACTTCGTTGCTCTCATATGCACCGAGGCCTTCCGGGAATACGCCGGCCTTGTTCAGCTCACGGATGAAGTCAAGAGCTTCAACGTTCTTCTCATTCGTCCAGTCAAGAGCCTGACCATCCTCTGTCCAGATACCGCCGCCGTTCATGCCGAACCAGATATTGAACAGAACGTTGCCCGAAGAACCGGAGGTCGGATAGGCCAGACCGTACTTGCCGTTTGCCGGATCCGTGAAGTGCTCTGCAGCTGCCATAATCTCGTCCCAGGTGGTCGGAGGCTCAATTCCGTCTGCCTCGAACCAGTCAGCTCTGTAGAGCATATAACGAGGCTCATAGTTCCACGGAATACCCACCTGCTGACCGTTGTACTGGAAGTAGTCGATCATGGCCGTATTGTAATTATCATACGTGCCGTCTTCTTTCCACTCTTCTACGATGGAGCCGACATCCAGGATCTCGCCGGACGCCGCATACTGGAAGCTCTGGTAACCGCCGCCGGTACTCATATCAGGAGCCTGGCCGGATGCAATCGCCGTCGTGAATGTCTCATATCTGTTTGCCCACGGGATACTCTCATAAGCGATCTCAATATTGGGATATTCCTCAGAGATCTTCTTTGCATGCTCCGCAGCCTCTGCCGGATAATTATCGCCGCCGACGACCATGTCCCAGAAGTCGATTGTTACTTTCTCGCCTGACGGAGCCGCTTCTTCCTCCGCAGGAGCCTCGGCTTCAGCAGGTGCTTCTTCTACTGCTTCTTCCTTGGCAGGTGCATCGGCCGGTGCTGCTGCCGGTGCAGCGGGTGCGGCACAGCCGGCCAAAGTGCCGATAATCATTGCCGCGCTCAAAAACAATGCAACACTTTTTTTCTTCATGTCCCGTTCCTCCTTTGAATTATGGTAATGATACACAAAGAATTCGCCTGATTACGACCATGAATTGGTTGTATTTGCTATATTTATGCTACTATATAACTACGGAACATTTTTGTTCAAAATTCGGCTATTTCTCAGTTCTTCCATCATTTATTGTTTGTCTCCGCACAGGCCGGTTCCGATAAAATTAGATTGAAAATGGCGGGAATCTGCCTGTTATCCACTCTGCGGAATCTGCCTGTTGTATCCGCCTTGTGCTCACCCCGTTATCTATATTTTCGTGTGTGCATCGCTTCCGAAAAGGAAGTCCGGGTGTAACGGGTATATAGAAAGCTGGTTCTATGCATAAGACCTATATTCTCACCGATAATACCCATTCGAAGATCGTCGACCGGATTGCGTCCGTGCTGCCGCAAACCGATCATCCGGTCGTCATGACACCGATGAAATACATGTTTGAAAACGAGGACGCGGCTAATTTTGCCCTGCTGATCCTGATCGTGGATTCCCTGGACACGCAGACCCTCAACACCGCCGACTATATCCTGAAACAGAAGCGGACCATTCAGTTCCTCGTCGTCTCCGACAAGTTTTCGATCCAGCTCGCCAAGCTGTGCCTGCACTATCATTCCCTGGGTCTGTTTACTTATAAAGAAGTGAGCGATCAGGACTTTATCGATTCCGTCCACCTCGGGCGTCAGTACCTCTACGAAGAAAAGCACCGCCAGGGCATCGTAACCCGGCAGCTGCTTCGCGATATCCTCAAGGGCAAAATTCCGACAAGCGACGAGATCTACTACTATTTCCAGCTTAAGAAGCCGGCCTGTTCATTTATCTTCTTCCTGATCAAAAGGGACTACCCCATCCGGCTGTTTCCGTCAACGGAATATGAGATCGAGAAATACTATCAGCTGAACTGGCATGACAACGATTTTCCCCAGGAGCTGGGCTATCTGGCCACCGTGAATACCCTGCCGGAGACCTGGTGTTCCCTGCTGTACTTCAGGAAAGACCTGGGGTCCCTGGCCGTCAACAATATCAGCCAGGAATGTGTCAGAATCTATCAGCACAGCTTTCATGAACAGACCGGCGACACGGTCTCTGTCTATTACTCGCTGCCGTTCCAGGATTTTCAGTCGATCTGCAGAGAGATTGAAACGGCGTCGGAGACGCTCTCTTTCCACCGCAGAAAAGGCCGGGCCAGGATCTGCTCTTCCTATGACCATCAGGAGATTCCTTCCACCTGGCCGATGCAGCTGGAGAGGATGAAAGAAGAAGTATCGGGGATCAGTGATTCAAAAGATCAGTATTATATCCGGCGGGTGATCGACAAGGCCCTGTCGGAAGCAGACCTGCTCCCGCTTCCCTTCTCTGCCATTCAGGAGATCAGTATATATATCTCCGTCTGCCTGACGGATGTCAGCTGCCGCCTCCGCGTCATGTCCCTTGAGGAGCGGATCCGGTGCGGCGCGGTGACAGAGCCGAAGTGTTACAGCGTCAAGGATCTGCGCGCCTGGTTCTCTCAGGCTGTCGGCATTCTGTTCTCCAGCAGATATGCGGTCAGGGAGTGCTTTGAAGACGAGCGCATCGACCGGATCGCAAATTATGTGTTCCGGCACATCTCGGATGTCACCATCCAGTCCATCTCGGAGGCATTCGACATCTCCGAGAGCCACTTAAGGCACCTGTTCAAGAAGCATACCGGCCTTACACTGATCTCCTACATTACACAGATGCGCATCCACTATGCCATGGAGCTTCTGGAGATCAGCGACTATAAAGTCACCGAAGTATCAAAACTGGCTGGATTTTCATCCAGCCAGTACTTCAGTTCCGTATTTCTCAAGGCGGCAAATCTTACGCCGTCTGAGTACAGAAAGAAATATAATTACAGCGCCATGCGGTAGACTTCGATCATATCCTGCAGGTACAGCACTTTGGCGCTGCCCTTCTTGCCGCCGCAGGCTCTCTCGCAGCTCTCAGCCATCGCGATGATCTGCTCGTCAGTGGGCTCGACCCCGAGTTCACGCATGTTGATCGGCATGCCGATGCGATGGTAGAACTCCTCCATCTGATGAATGCCTTCCAGTGCGATCGCCTCGTCGCCCTGACCTTCATCCTTCACACCCATGACCTTGATGGCATAACGCACGAAGCGCGGCATGCACTCTTTATAGACATAGCGCGCCCAGCTCGGCCAGATCGCCGCAAGGCCGGCGCCGTGTGTGACGTCGAACATGCCGCCCAGCTCATGCTCCATCATGTGGGTCACAAAGTCGCCGCCGTCATTTCCGCAGCCGGTCAGGTTGTTGTGCGCAAGGCTTCCCGCCCACATCACTTCCGCGCGGGCTTCGTAATTCTCCGGATCCTTGTGCAGGATCTCCGCGTATTTCATGACTGTGCGGAGGATGCCTTCCGCGATCTCATCCGTCACCTCCATGTTGCCGCCCTGCGTAAAGTAGCGCTCCATGGTGTGCATCATGATATCCGTGCAGCCTGACTCCGTCTGATAATCCGGCAGGGTCTTCGTCAGATCCGGGTTCATCACCGCAAATCTCGGACGGGCGATATCGTCATTATAGGAGCGCTTCTCAGCCGTCAGCTCGTTCGTGATGACGCAGCTGTTGCTCATCTCACTTCCGGCGGCCGCGATGGTCAGCACGCTTCCGACAGGGAAGCAGCCCTTCGCCGGGCGCTTTGCCTCAAACAGCTCCCAGACATCCTTGTCCGGCTCCGCCAGCGCGTACGCGATGGCTTTGGAAGAATCGATGACCGAGCCGCCGCCGACGGCCAGCAGGAAGTCGATCCCGTTCTCTTTTGCCAGCTCGATACCTTCACGGACCTTCCCCAGGTGCGGATTCGGAACGACACCGCCGAGCTCCACATGGAAGATTCCCTCTTCGTCCAGTGCCGCCTTTACGCGGTCAATCAGTCCGGATTTCAGGGCGCTCTTTCCGCCGTAGTGGATGAGGACGCGCGTGCCGCCGAATTCAGCGACGAGCTTTCCGACCTGCTTCTCCCCATCCTTTCCGAACAGAACCTTCGTGGGTGTGTAGTAAGTAAATCCAAACATTTTTTACCTCCTTCTCCAATACCTCATCATCTTATCCTATAATTGATCTGCGTGACCGGCTTAATACCATGATCGCTCCGATCAGCAAAATCGTCCCGACCGCCAGGGCAATGACCGGTGTTCCGGTAAATCCTGCAATCAGATAGCCTATTGCGCACACAACTGCAACAAGTGTCGCATAGGGGAGCTGTGTCTCGACGTGCCTGAGGTGCTTACAATCCGCCCCGGTAGAGGACAGGATCGTCGTGTCCGAGATCGGTGAGCAATGGTCACCGTACACAGAACCCGCAAGCGTCGCACTGAGCGCGGGAATCAGCATTCCTGCACCGGCCTCTGTTTCACAGATCATGGTAACGATCGGGATGAGCATTCCGAACGTCCCCCAGCTCGTTCCCATCGAGAAGCTCATCAGAGCCGCGATGACAAAAATCAGGAACGGCAGGAAACCCATCGGCAGATTCGAGCCGTTTACAAATCCCGAAATAAACACGCCTGTTCCGATCAGCTGCCGGCACACGCCTCCCAGACTCCACGACAGAATCAGGATCAGCATGGGCGGCACAATGTTGGCGATTCCGCTCACAATACACTCGATGAACTCTCTGGGGCTCATCAGCTTACGGGGCAGGTACAGAAGCATGGCACATAACAGTCCTGCGAACGCGCCGAGAGACAGGCCCGCGGTCGGATTATAACCGATCGCCTCGGAGAAGCTGACACCCTCAAAGAAGCCTCCCACATATGCCATTCCGAGAATTGCGCAGACAATCAATACGACAATAGGGAGCGCCAGGTCGATCACGCGACCTTTTGCCTCACCGGACTCTGTCCCGGTCTCTTCCTCCGGAACTCTTGTACGCGCCTTCTCCTCTGCCCTTTTCATCGGACCGAAGTCACTGTTGGTGAAGCTGATGAAAAACACCATCAGGATCGTCATGAGCGCATAGAAATTGTAAGGAATCGTAGACAAAAATACGTTGAAGCCGTTCTTTTCGCTCACTTCACTTGCAACTGCCACGGCCCAGCTCGATACCGGCGCAATAATGCACACCGGCGCCGCAGTAGCATCAATGATATATGCCAGCTTTTCCCTGGAGATCCGCAGCCTGTCCGTGATGGGACGCATAACCGTTCCGACAGTGAGACAGTTGAATCCGTCGTCGATGAAGATGAGAACGCCGAGAAGCGACGTGGCAAAAAGAGCTGACCGTTTCGTTTTCAGCTTTGCCCCCGCCCATCTCCCGTATGCCTGACTACCGCCTGATTTTGACACAAGAGAGACAACCGCCCACAGGAGCGCCAGAAAGATGATCATATATGCGTTATCCGCGATTTTGCTGCTCATCATGTCAAAAGTCATGGCGGTCGCCGAAACAAGGTTCCCGTCGCCGGCAAATGCGTAGATGAGCATGCCTGAAACAACTCCGATAAACAGGGAAGAATAGACTTCTTTTGTTACAAACGCCAGAACAATAGCAATAACAGGCGGTAAAATTGAAGGCCATCCTGCCTCGATCATTGCAAAATCCATATTCTGATTTTCCCCTCTCTATTTATCTTTGGTTCTATTGTATTTTGCGCAATGTATTTTCCGCGCAGATACTATTAAGTGCGCGCCTCTCCTAAAAGATATCACATACCGGCCCGCAGATTTCCAACCGTCTTCATCTCCAGCGTGACATCGCTGAAGAACCGCAGTCCGCCCTCTCCGGCGGGGCTCTGTGCCTCCAGGCCGACCTTCACGCACTCCCCGACCGGCAGATGGAACAGCCGGACCATGTCGAAGCGCTTCCCGTCGAGGGAATAGTGTGTACAGAAGACATCTCCGACACGCACGATCTGAAGCCACGCCTCTTCCTGCTCGATGTTGCAGCCGTTCGCGTCGTCCGAGATCTGATTCGTCGCCACACAGACAGCAGCCTTTGTGCCGAAATCAGACTGTTCAAAAGCAGCCTTTGCCCACACATACTCATCCTGAATCACCATGAGCGCACACGCATCGTAGACATACCTGTGGTTCGGGCGTACTTTTGCCCGGAACACGAAGTCTCCCGTCACCTCTGTGTAGAAGAAAAGAGCATTCGCGACCGGCGCCTTCAGCAGGCCGTCTTCCGGCACGGGATCGTTGAACCAGTCTGTTTTCGGCGGAGCCAGGATCGCCAGCTCCCCGTTGATTGTCATGCACTGGCTTTCGTTCAGCCATTTCCAGTTACTGAAATCCATAGCACACCTCCTTTAATCGACATTATACAATTAAATGGCATCATACGAAATAGCTTTAAGCCAGCTTACCAGTTTCTTAAGATGTCCAGACCCAGCAGAAGTCTTCTTAAATCGGACACGGTTTCGCTCCCGCCGAAGCTTCCCGCTTTGGAGATCAGTTCCATCGGCTTGCCATGGTACCTGAAGCTGCTCTGAATCACGCCGGGCAAAATTTCTCTCTCCGGGCGGATCTCGCTGACCCTGAGTTTCTGCAGGACCGCATGCAGCGTATCTCCTCCGAAGACGCACAGTACATCCGGCCTCTGCTGCTCTAAGACAGCGCTTACGATTTCGCCGAGCGTGGCTTCCATGCTGAGTTTTTCCTGCTCCGTCGGATGTTCTGCCACAGACGTCCCGATCATGACGACCGGCTCAGACTTCAGTTCCGACGAAATCTCTTCCACGGTGGCCGGAAGGGCTTTCTCCGTGAAATCATGACTTATTTCATGGAGCGGGAAACCGGCTTTCTGCGCAGTGATCAGCTGCCTGCGGCTGTTTTCATGCATGCTCCCGCAGATCAGCAGCATGTTCCTGTACTTCGGGAAAGCGGCAGAATTCTCTGTGCCGAACAGCTTCTTCGCCAACACCTTCGCGAAACCGCCGCATCCCGCAAGGCAGTGCAGCATCCTGCGCTCCCGGATCAGCTCATATGCCGCTTCCAGGTCCTGCTCGGTCTCGCTGTCATAGATCGTCACCCGCCCGCGAAGATCCGGGGCTGTCTTTAATAGGATCTCTTCGACCCTGTCACAGCAGACCGGGTCGAACGGATCCCGCGAAAACGCAGACTGAGAGACCGGGATTCCGCCTACCAGCAAAATCCCGTTCTTTACGGTTCTGCCAAGTCTCGGATGGCCCTGGACAATCTGGGCCTGATCCGCGCCAAGTCCCTGCAGCATTCCTGAGATCTCAGCTCCGTGATTCCCGCGCAGCACAGAATCCGTTTTTTTATACACATGGGTGAAGCCTTCTGACACAGCCGTCCTAGCCAGCTGCAGCGCTCTGCCGCGGGCTTCTTCCGGTTCCAGGTGCCTGCTCTCCATATCGATACAGAGCACCTGTGCCTGACTGTTATCCCCGGCGGCTGTCCGGATCAGGACGGATGCACCGCACTCCGCGAAATAGACGGCTGTGTCGAGGGCACCGGTAAGGTCATCTGCCAGGATAAGTAGTTTCATGGCAAATCTTCCAAATTCCCGTTTTCATCAAAGCTCAGTTCATAGGGATCCCCGACCGCCTCTATGTCGGATCTGTTCCTGATCTCTTCATAGATGGGCTCTGATACCTCAATTTCACCGAGCGACAGCGTGTTTTTGATCCGCGCGATGCGGGCGCCGGAATAATCGTTCAGCCGCGGGCAGGTCCGCAGCGCAAGCCGCAGCGCGTCGTAATCATTGTTCTGGTACATCGGGATTTTCCCGCCCTGGATCATCAGGCTCGTCGAAAGATTGATCCAGGTGCTTTCCCAGTCAACCTGGTTCAGGCATCTGCGGGTCGTAATATCGGCGAGCCCGAGTCCGCATCCGTTGTGGTGGCTCAGCTCCGATATTCCTCTGATGAACAGTTTTTTGCAGTGGAAATCATCCTCAAAATAAGGCATGAAGCCTCTCCCGGTTACATTGGGGTCTGCCCCTTCTCCGCTGATTTCCTTCCCGATCCTGTCAATGATCAGTACGTCAATGTTGTCAAATTTCATTTTCGGGAGACGGCGTCTTGCAATTTCAAGAAGGCGGTGGTCGCCTTCCCGGATCTGATCAGTCGGAAATACCTCGATCTCGGAAATGTCGTCATAGGCATTCTGGACGACGCCTACTCCGAACACCACGTTGGTATTCTTAAGAAACACATCCGCGACAAGGGGAATGCGCTCCGCGAATGTTTCAAAACCCTGCATGTGAAACCACGACGCGCCCTTGTGTTTAGCGAGCCCGATCGCCATCATTTTGCACAGGCCGCTCTCGTGGTATCCTTTAAAGTCAGTGTGCGGTTTTACTTTGTTGAAGAGGACGATCCCGTCCGCCTCTGCCGCGAATCTGTCACAGTAGACCGGCGTGCGGGCATCATCCGGCAGTTCCCCGATCCGGACAACTTCCATGCCCGCCCGGATCGGAACGCCGGTGCTCTCCTCTGTAATCCCATAGCCGGTCAGGATCTCAAGATTTCCTTCAACGCATCCTCCGCCGTGACTTCCCATCGCGGGGACAATAAACGGTTCTGCGCCCCAGCTCTTCAGCCGGTCGCAGATCGTTCTGACCAGCAGCGGCAGATCCGGGATCCCGCGGCTTCCGACGGTGATGGCGATACTTTTTCCTTTGTACCAGCTTTTGTCCTGAACCGTAAGGTCCAATTTTGCATTCAGGTGTGCTCTGATGTCTTCGATTTTGTCCTTTTCATACTGCTCCCTGATGCGTACCATTCTCGGAAGGACAACATCATCAATACCTTGAACAAAAAAATGAATCTCGGGAAAATCGATGAATCTCATTACTCTCCTCGTATTATTATGTGTAGCCAATCTTTACCTGTTCTTGGTAAATGGCTATGCTGTTATGGATGCTGTGGATCAGTTTGCTTCTCCTACCACTTGATGGTTTTAGAAAGGGTCTGACCACAGCCTCCTGCTACTTT
>JAFRIW010000029.1 GCA_017432565.1 Lachnospiraceae bacterium | reverse complement strand
TTCAGAAACACTGATTTCATCTGCAAGTACCCGTTCAACCACCTTTACCTTTTCCACAGGATCAATCTTGCTTTTTCTGGACATAGAAATACCCCCATGTAGGTTTTATATTTCAATGTCCTACATGGGGGTAGCATATCAGTCCCTGCGACTCTTTCCGGTATGGAGGATTCAGAATGGTAGGTTCTGTTTTTTATTCAGTCGGTGAACAGAGGGGTTGAATAGTAGCGGTCGCCGCTGTCGGGCAGAAGGGCTACGATGACTTTGCCCTTGTTCTCCGGGCGCTTGGCGAGCTGGATGGCTCCGAAGAGTGCTGCGCCGGAGGAAATGCCGACGGAGATGCCTTCTTTTCTTGCAAGGAGCTTGGCGGTCTCAAATGCGTCCTGGTTTGCAGCTTTGAAGATTTCGTCATAGACGGTGGTGTTCAGCACGTCCGGGACAAATCCTGCGCCGATGCCCTGGATCTTATGGGCGCCGCTGCGGCCTTCCGAGAGAACCGGAGAATCTTCGGGCTCGAGTGCCACGACTCTGACGGCCGGATTCTGCTCCTTCAGGTACTCGCCGGTACCGGTGACGGTTCCGCCGGTTCCCACACCTGCGATGAAGATGTCCACCTTTCCGTCAGTGTCCTTCCAGATCTCAGGGCCGGTGGTCGCCTTGTGGACCGCAGGATTGGCCGGGTTGACGAACTGGCCGGGGATGAAGCTGTCCGGGATCTCCTGTGCGAGCTCTTCCGCTTTGGCGATGGCACCCTTCATGCCCTTCGCGCCTTCCGTCAGAACCAGCTCCGCGCCGTAAGCACGCAGGATGTTTCTTCTCTCCACGCTCATGGTCTCGGGCATGGTCAGAATAATCCGATAGCCCTTGGCGGCCGCGATGGAAGCAAGGCCGATGCCGGTGTTGCCGCTGGTCGGCTCGATGATGACCGAGCCTTCCTTCAGCAGGCCTTTGGCTTCCGCGTCCTCAATCATCGCCTTCGCGATGCGGTCTTTGACGCTGCCCGCCGGATTGAAATATTCCAGCTTCAGGAGAATGGTCGCTTCCAGGCCCAGTTCTTTCTCAATGTTAACCGGCTCTACGAGCGGTGTGTTTCCGATCAGTCCAAGTGTTCCTTTATAGATGTTTGCCATGATGTTGTGCCTCCCTTTCTCTCCAACTATATTCCTTTTACCCGATTGCCGCAAATCCAGCTTCGAGATCCGCGATAATATCGTCAATGTGTTCGGTTCCGATGGAGAGCCGGATCGTGTTCTGGTGAATGCCCTGGTCCTCCAGTTCTTCTGCAGAGAGCTGTGAATGTGTGGTCGAAGCCGGGTGAATCACCAGGCTCTTCACGTCGGCGACGTTTGCCAGAAGCGAGAAGATCTTCAGATTGTCGATGAAGGTCCAGGCTTCGTCCTTTCCGCCCTTGATATCAAAGGTGAAGATCGATGCGCCTCCGTTCGGGAAGTAGCGCTCATAGAGCTCGTGATCCGGATGATCCGGGAGCGAAGGATGGTTGACCTTCTCCACCAGCGGATGTGCGCTCAGGAATTCCACGACCTTCTTCGTGTTTTCCGCGTGGCGCTCGAGCCGCAGGGACAGGGTCTCGACGCCCTGCAGCAGCAGGAATGCGTTGAACGGGGAAATGGTGGCGCCGGTGTCGCGCAGCAGGATCGCGCGGATGTAGGTGACAAAAGCAGCAGGTCCGACTACGTCGTAGAAGGAGACGCCGTGGTAGCTCGGATTCGGTGCGGCGATGTTCGGATACTTTCCGGAAGCCTTCCAGTCAAACTTGCCGGATTCCACGATGATGCCGCCCAGGGTGGTTCCGTGGCCGCCGATGAACTTGGTGGCGGAGTGTACAACGATGTCCGCGCCGTGCTCGATGGGACGGATCAGGAACGGGGTTCCGAAGGTGTTGTCCACAACTACCGGAAGTCCGTACTTGTGTGCGATCTCCGAGATGGCATCGATATCCGGAATATCACTGTTCGGGTTGCCGAGGGTCTCCAGATAGATCGCTCTCGTATTTTCCTGAATGGCGCCTTCCAGCTCGCTTAAGTTGTGGGCATCCACGAAGGTTGTGGTAATCCCGTACTGCGGAAGGGTGTGTGCCAGCAGATTGTAGCTGCCGCCGTAGATGGTCTTCTGCGAGACGATGTGGCCGCCGTTTGCCGCGAGGGCTTCGATCGTGTAGGTGATGGCCGCCGCGCCGGAGGCAAGAGCCAGGGCTGCGCTGCCGCCCTCGAGTGCCGCGAGGCGCTTCTCCAGCACGTCCTGCGTGGAGTTGGTCAGTCTGCCGTAGATGTTGCCCGGATCCGCGAGGCCGAAGCGGTCCGCCGCGTGCTTGCTGTTATGAAAAACATAGGAAGTGGTCTGATAAATCGGAACGGCGCGTGCATCGGTGGCCGGGTCTGCCTGTTCCTGTCCGACGTGAAGCTGCAGGGTCTCAAATCTGTATTCGCTCATGGTATTATCTCCTTTTCTGTATTGTCCTGTTCAGGAATGCCTTGGCATTTCTGTCTGTGATTGTTCCCGGTTCTT
Source organism: Lachnospiraceae bacterium (assembly GCA_017432565.1). Lineage (GTDB taxonomy): Bacteria > Bacillota > Clostridia > Lachnospirales > Lachnospiraceae > CAG-791. Next base: position 16,437 of record JAFRIW010000029.1, on the reverse strand, counting down.
TGTGTTTCTGATTCAGTGTTGGGATTCACATTCGACAATACAGGTAGAACGTCTGACTGCCTGATACCTTCCGATCCATATCCGCGCCTTCCTTTCCTGAGGAAACTTTCCCGGAACTTCCTGATTTTGCCTTGCGAAATCGTTTCCTTCATTTGATTTCACTCAATATAGCATCCATTTCCTACTATGTCAATAGGTTTAATAAGCTTTATTTTCAAAAAGTTACCCGGTCGGAATTCAGGCCAATTTTCGCAGCTCCAGACGGAGCAGGGCCGGTACGGCATCCCGGCCCTGAAGCAAGCCTGAAAAAACAAGCGGTGAAAAGGCGTGGTTGTGGTGATTGACAATACAGGTCAACTCGCCGCAAGCTGTAAAAATTTGCTTGTCCGGCAGTAAAACTGAAGATCCTGTTAAATGTCAATACAACTTCGTGCACTGCAAGCAGTAGAAAGGAGAAAAACCCCGATTTTCAATACAGCTCCGGTCGCTGCACCTGACAGGACTGGCGGTGAAAAGAATCGGCCGAGGTGTATGACAATACATTTCCGGCTGCTGCGCCTGCTTATGCTTGCCGAAGGTAGCAGTAAAAAGAAGAGAAAACCAGGAATGTCAATACAATTCCGGCCACAGCGTACAGCAAACGGAGAAAGTTTGTATGTAAAAAGAGAGAAAGCCGGGATTTTCCCAGCTATCGTGATACCTTATGAACGAGTCAGAAGGGCCTGTTCAAAAGATATGACTTGCGATACCGGGCCGGAGGCCGGTTACACGGATTTGCGATACCGCGCCGGAGATTCGCCGCAGTATTTTTTGAAAACGGTGATGAAATAGTTGTAGTCGGTGAAGCCGCACTGCTCCGAAATCTCCCGGATGGAAAGATTTTCGTTCTCGGCGAGGAGTCTGCGGGCGCGCTCGATCCGCATGCGGCGGATGTGTTCCGCGATCCCCTCTCCGTAATATTCGCGGGAAATTTTGTACAGAGCGGTCTTGCCGATGTGGAAGTGGGCGCACAGAAGCTCTGTGTCGAGCGGCCTGTCGAGATTCTTTTCGATATAGTCATCCAGCTGCACGGGCAGCTCCTGCCTGCGCAGGGAGATCATCTGGTCGATGCACAGCCAGGAAGTGACGGCCATGAGAATTCGCGAGGCAGCGAGAATGGTCTCCTCGTCGGTCAGCGGGAGGAGGGAAAGCAGTTCTTTCATTGTGCCCGGATCCAGGCCATATTTTGCACAGCTGCGGATCACACCGGCGCGGGTCTCCTCGGCAGTTTCAGAGGATTCGCCGGCCTCGGCAGCTTCAGCGGATTCGCCGGCCAGAAGGTGGCCGAACATCAGATAGGCGACCGGAAGATTGCCCATATAAACCGGGGCCACAGCCTCGGTCAGGCCGGCATGGCACCGGTAAACATAAGGGCGGCGGAGCGCGGACGCCTTCAGGCAGGCGGCACGGTCACAGGCTCTGCATGCCTTCTCCGCGTCCTGATTGGAGCGGATGTAACGACAGATTCCCGCCATCTCCTGCGGGCAGGACGTCAGCTCATTGAGCTCCTCGTCAAAGATGGTGATGCGGATGCCGGTCAGTGTATAGAAATCACGCAGGATGGCATTCAGTTTTTCGTAATTGAATGATGAAAGCACGGTTTTTACGCACCTGTGACCTGGATCTGGCAGGAGCGCATCGTCTCCAGCGCCGCGAGGTGCTTTTCGGGCGTGACGCCGGCGCAGCAGGACGCGTCCACGGAGATTTTTACTTCCGGCATATATGCCTTTAAGAGGAGCGCGTTGGATACCACGCAGATATCCGTGCACAGGCCGATCAGTTCCAGTTCGATCTCTTCCTTTTCGGAGATTTTTTTCAGATCTTCTGCGAGCTTTGTGCTGCCGAAGGTCGGCTTTTCATAGATCTGCGCTCCCTCAAGAAGCGCTGCCAGCTCCGGACGGATCTGCCATCCTTCGCTGCCCCTGATGCAGTGCGGAACCGGCAGATATTTTCCTTCCTGCGTCTGCATGTAGTTCTCTGTGTGCGTATCCATGGTGGCGATTACATCACCCGCCGGATAAGAGCGGATCTTGTCTGCGACCGCATCCACAATGCCGACGGCCTCCTTCGTGCCGAGCGCCGCGTCAATAAAATCATTCTGCATATCAATGACGATCAGGATTTTTCTCATTTTGCCTCTCCTCGTGACAACAACATAAAAAACTGCAGGAAATGGGAATTCCGGTGAATTCCCACTTCTGCAGAAAATGATAAACCAAAAACAGTGAAAGCGAAAGTGAGTCAGTGTACCTGTCCCTGTGACTCTTCTGCGTGGGCTGCTTTTTTCTGTTCTTCAAATGCAGCGGCCTTTGGCTCGAGTCTGGAGAAGGCAAAGGCACAGGCACCGATCACAATCAGGAGAACCAGCGGAACGAGGGCGTAGACGACGCGGATCATCATGACTGCGCTGGCGGGCTGAGCGGTAACCTGTGCCTCGGAGATGTATCCACCGAGGGAGAGGAATGCGCCGGTGACATAGGCGCCGAGCGCGCCGCCGACTTTGGTCGCGAAGTTGGAAAGGATGCCTGCGGAACCGTCCATTCTCGGAAGGCCGATCATTTCATTGTAGGTACAGATGTTCATGATGAACAGGATGCCGTAGTAGGCCAGCGGCAGGGTTGCGAAGGTTCCCATCAGGAAGCCGCCGATGACGCCGGGCAGGAAGGTGTTCGAGAAGAAGACGATTGCATAGCCGATGACACCGATCACGCAGAAGTAGGCGATCATTTTGCCCATCGAGCCGATCTTCTTCATGATTACCGGGAAGATCAGCATGAGCGGCAGCAGAATGATGCCTGCAACGGAGGTAACGCCTGCCAGTGCGACGTTGCCGATGACCCAGCGGAAGAAATAGGTGCCTGCTGCCAGGTTGGTAATGATGTTGTAGCACAGCATGATAATCGCGAACAGCCAGGTGTAAGGGTTCTTGGCAAACAGCAGTCCGATCTCCTTAACGGAAATCTTCTCCTGCTTGGACTCCGCATCCACGCTCGGATCTTCTTTGCACAGGAAGAAGCGGAACAGCGCGATCAGCGTCGCGGGAATCATGATCACTGCCACCAGTCTGGTCCAGCCCGAAGCGGTCGTGGCAATTTTCGCCATCAGTACCGGGAACAGGACAGAGAGGATCATGCTGCCGGCCATTGTGACGATGCCGCCATAGGAGGCGAGCTTGCGGATCACGATGGCATTGTTGCTGAACGCCCGGATCGTGTAAGGATTCACACCTGCCTGCCGGAAAGTCATAAAGACCGAGAAGGTCAGTGTGTACATCATAAAGATCCAGATCATCTTGGCTGTGGTCGAGAATGACTCGGGGCAGGCAAACAGCAGAATCGTGCAGAGGGTCATGCCGACAATGCACAATTCATACGGGCGGCCTTTGCCGAGTTTGGACCGGGTGTTGTCTACGATGACACCGGCGAAAATATCCGTGAACGCATCCACGATTTTGCTCACCAGCAGGAGCGTGCCCACCAGTTTGACGTCAATGCCGAGTGTGTCGCTGGCATAGAACGACAGATAATTGAGCATGATCAGGTTGACCCATGCGGCGGAAATATCCGAGCTCTTCCATGCCATGAATTTTCCGAAAGGCAGACGGTTCGGATCATTTTTCCGGTCAGCCCTCGCTACTTTGGTACGTGCCATTTTTACTCCCTCCTTAAGTGAAAAATAATGATGAATAATAATGAATTAAAGGTTTACAGAATGATTCAGTTCGTTCTCATCTATGATGATCTCAACGGATTTCCCGCTGCCGGAGGCATCTTTTGCCGTCCGCTCCCAGCCGTTTCCTGTGCTGTGCAGGAGGATTACCGCCTTCTGTCCGCAGGTGATTCCGCACACCGGGCCACAGTTTTCTTCAAAGAAGACAATGCCCAGTGTCTGCTCTCTCCTGTTCCACACGGCATGAACCTCTTCGGAACATTCCAGGATCCTCACATCCGGCGCGGCCGCATAAGCTTCAAGTTCTTCCTGCGAAATGCCGGGCAGCAGCACATAGGTATAAGATGCTTTCTCCGGATGTGCGCCGTGGCCGATCCACATCGTCAGGAAGCTGTTGTGCTTCACCTCTTTGTCACGGACCTCTTCGGGTTCAAACTGTCCGAGCGCCCAGACGCCGCTGCGCTGTTCCGCAAGCAGGTGCACCGCGGTCTTCTCCGGGAACCAGTATCCGATGTCGGCGCCGTCCTCCACTCCCCTCAGGTGCGCGGTCTGTACTTCGCCGGTCCATTCGCTGCCGGAGCATTCCCGACAGGTTTGCTGGAAGGCTGCGCCGCCGCTGACCGTGATGACGTTGTCCGCATCCCGGGAAAGCTTCCGGTTTTCAACAATCGTCTCGACCGGGTTGTCTGTCGGGGAAGTGATGCCGCTGCCCATGCAGACGATTTCCTTTCCGAAGAGGAACCAGCACTTCTTTACTTCCAGCGTGCGTTCCTTTCCGTTTCCCTGTCCCAGATACTGCTGGGCGGCCGCACCGCAGCTGCCGAGGGCCGCGCTTCCGGCTACTCCGCAGGTATTGCGCGCTTCCGGCAGATACCAGCTGTAATAGGGATCCTCCGCGCGTCCCGCTGCCCGCTCGACGGTGGTTCCGGGAAGTCGCTGCATATCCACAGTTCCGTAGTAATCCCGGCAAAATGCGTCTCCGCCGCCGTTGTAGAGGAAGGTCTGTCCGTCCGAGAAGTGCCAGAAGGTATCGCCCTCGTGACCGAGCCGCTCGTAGCAGGCGATCGTCCTGCTGTACATCGAGATCGCAAACGCGTAATTCTGTGCCCGGTACACCGGTTTGCACATCGTGTCAAAAGTATGAAAGACGCCGGTCTCTCCGGTTTCGGCACTTGCCGCGCTCTCTTCAAGTTCGCTCCGGATCTTCCGGACAACTTCCGGCAGGGAACCGTATGCGTTATATTCGGCGTGCGGGTGCTCGTCTGTCAGAAGTCCGGTCCAGGCATCTTCCTGTACCAGCCACGACGCCAGCATCTTCTCGCTCCGCGCCTTCTCCTGCGCCGGCATGATCTGCGTGAGATATGCGATGGCGCGCATCACAACGCGTCCGCAGATCCGGTCCTCAAACCAGGGTCTTGCGACTTCCCGGCCTCTGGCGATGTCCATGAAATGACCTTTGTAAATCAGCGGCTCGTAGCAGCGGTGGATCGCTTCATACAGAAACTCCAGATTTTGCTCCGGAATCACCAGACAGTCCTGTCCCCGGAAGGCATACAGCAGGCCTGCCAGCACGGAGAGCAGATGCTTTCCGTAGCCGCCGGTATAGGAGAACATGTAATGCTGAATAAAGGAACCGTCCTCGTAGAAGCCGTCATCCGGCATCTCGCCGTATCCCGGGTGGGAAATCATGTGCGAATACTGCAATACGGGTACCAGCTTTTCGTTCGCCTCGCGAATCAGCTCATCCTCCCCGCGCAAAATGCCGGCGAGCAGAAGGTTGCTGCATTTCCAGACCATGTTGGCGCCGGTTTCCAGCGCCCTTCCCGAAGACTGCGTGTAGAGATCTCTGCAGACCAGGAAGGTGTCGGTGATGCGCTGAATGTGACCGGCAATGTCCTCCAGATCGTCATAAACCATAACCAGCACATTGAACAGCCGCAGCGGAATGCCCACCTCGTACATCCACCACTCCTCTCGGTTTGCCTGGGTGATGCCCGGGTTGTACAGACGGTTTTCGATCTCGCAGAGTGTCGCTCCGATCTCCTGCAGAACCTCGTTTCGATGGTAGTATGTTGTTCCCGGCGTCCGCCAGGCCAGTGCGAGCGCCTGCAGATGTGCGGAAGTATAAAAGCCCTCAATGAAGCCGTATTTCAGTGCCGGCGCGTCGGCCATGTTCTGCACGCTGCGCGCCAGTTCCCGGCTGTATACGTCATTCTCCGGCGTGCTTCCGCAGTCTGCTCCGTGATCCTTCTCACCGGACATCGCGGCTGCACCGACCAGATACTCTTCCCAGCATTTCCGATAAACCGTATATTTGTTTTCACTCATAGCTGTCGCCTCACTTTATTGTGTTCAATGAGTCATGGGAGTCATGGGGACAGGTCCGGTGACTCACCTGCCGATGATCTGAAGCTGCGAAAGGGCCGGAAATTCAGACGGCTCATCGGCTTTTTTCAGATCCTTCAGGACGACCTTTGTCACGCCTTTCAACCCGATGGCAAAATGCTGCTCTTCTCCTGTCTTTTCCAGCCGGATGATTTTCTCTTCATGGCATTCCGGTCCGGAGAATTCCAGCAGTGCCTGTGTCCAGTAAGTGTCGTGGGGAAACTCGGCGCGCAGGGTGAGGATGACTTCGTCCACCTCACAGTTTCCCGGCAGTTCCAGCTCCAGATATGCGTCCGCCATTCTGTTGATGCCCCAGCTGTGATGCGGGTACAGGCGATGCGACTCACTGGCGCAGATTCCGTCGATGACGTTGCGGGCGGCGAAAAGTCCGATATCCGGAAAGATTCTGTTCCGCAGGCTCTGCGGATAGCGGACATTCGTGGAAATATGCGGCTTCATGCCGGTCTCCGCTTCGGTGTCATAGGGATTGAAAGCAAGATCCCGTGTTCTGTGTACTTCTTCGGCGCCGGCCGGTTTTGCTTCGATCAGGTGTCGCTCTCCGAGGAAGGACCGCGGCGAATAACCTGCCCGCAGGACGCCGAAGGGAATCGGGAACCGCGCCTTTCCTTCGATGTAGACCAGAGCGGGAAGCATCGTGTCCTCCAGCCTGATTTTGTAAAAACCGGGCTCGCTGACTTCGACGCAGATCTCATCTCCCTTCCGGTATTTCGGCGCATAAACCAGATGCTCTGCGTTTTCTGAAGAAGCTTTCACGACTCCGCCGTTCTGCACTGTGATCCGGATCATTTACCACACCTCCGTGTTTTTTCCGCTGCACTTCAGGACGGCTTCCGTGAAGAAATAGTCTCCGTAGATCAGGGACATGCCCGCGAGCCTGTCGTTGTGGTAGCTGTTGGAGGCGCCGTAGACAATGCCGTCCGTCTCCGGATCCCAGTTCACGAATTTCTCTTCAAGTGCCGCGAGAATCTTTCGCGCCGCATTCCGGTAAAGGCCCTGTTCCGGCTCCGGCACAACGTCTGCAAGCTCCAGAAGTCCGCTGGCGATGATTGCTCCGGCGGAGGCATCGAAGCGGCCGTCGTCCTCCGGTGCGCGGAAGTCCACAGCCGGCAGCCAGTTCCGGTCCGAGAGCGCTGAAATGCAGTAGTGCGCGCTGCGCTTGGCTGCGGCAAGATATCTCTCTTCTTTCGTGTGTCTGTATGCATTGGTAAAGCCGTACAGAATCCAGCTCTGCCCTCTGCTCCAGGAAGAGCCCGGTGCATATCCCTGCCCGGCGGGTGCCTCCAGAAATTCACCGGTCTGCGGATCCAGCACTGCGATGTGGTTCGCGCTGCCGTCTTCTCTTAAAATGTTCTGCAGCGCCGTGTCTGCGTGAGCTTTTGCGATTCTGCCATAGCGCTCTTCACCGGTCTCCTCCGATGCCCAGAAGAGAAGCGACAGATTCATCATCGTGTCTGCAATCATCATGCCGCTCTTGTCGCCCTCTTCCCACACGCCGGAGTTCCAGGCCTGAATATAAGCACCTGTCTCATGGAAACGGTCAGCCAGGATTTCAGCTGCAGCAATTCCCTGCTGCCTGCCGGCCTCGCTGCCGGTCAGCCGGTATGCTGCCACCGCCGAGAGCAGATACAGAAAGCCGACATCATGATCCAGTTTTTCCGGATGCTCAAGTGCGGGAGAAAGGCGCTCTCCCGATGCCTGTGCGGCTTCTCTGTACAGTTCATCCCGGGTGGCACCGTACATCTGCCATAAAAGTCCGGGCCAGAATCCGTTGCACCACCAGTAAATTCCGCCCGGAATCATCAGATCTTTATAACGTCCGCCGATCGGTGCAAAAGGCAGCATGCTTCCTGTTCTTTCACATTCCGCAGCTGTCTTGCTTTTCAGTTTTTCATACCACTCCGATGTCTGTGTCACGGTCGTCTCCTTTCATGTTCTGATACTTTTTCTGATTTCAGCATATCAGCGGAGACGGGATAGTGATAGAATAGAAAGTGCATAAATAGTATTATTCTGCATGTGCTTCCGTATTTTGCCTGAAAAGAAAACTGTTGAAAAGGAGTTCTCAGAAAGAGGGAATCGATGAAAAATGAGCAAAGCCGGAGAAAGCTGTCAGACACTGCAGAGGCGCTCTCTTTTTACACGGGGGTGCGGATCCGTCTCGAAAAGGATTTTCTGACACTCCTCGAATCGTTCAGCCGGGAGAGCTTTCTGCAGGAGCTGCAGCCTCTGTATACGAGAGACGCACTGCTGGACACTGCCCGTTCCATCGGCCCCGGAAGAATCCGGGTGATTCCGGATCCGCTCGGAACCAGGACACTTCTGTTCTTTATCCGAAGGGAGATGATTCTGATCGGTCCTTATGTCGAGAGTGAATTCGACAGTGAAAAGTTACCGGATGCCATTGCGGTCAATCCGGATCTGCTCGCGCCCTTCCGTCTCTACCGCAGCGGCCTTCCGATCTGCAGTACAGAAGAAGCACTCCGCGCTGCAAGGACTCTGATTGTCAGTGCAGGGCTGAGCACGGAAAAGTATGAATTATGGGCGGGGGAATCCGTCAGCTATGAAGTGCCTGACCGTAAGGATGCTGTCATCCCGCTGAGCGTCCTGACGGAACAGCGCTACCGGATCGAACATGAACTGACCGGCTGTATCGAGCGCGGTGACGCTGCGGGCGCAAAAAAAGCACTGCAGCAGATGCTGACAGCGCCTCGTGAAGGTCTGCGTCTTTCCCTCTGGTCCGCCGAGAGTTCTCAGGCAATTATGCGGACCATTGTCCGTCTGGCGGCGGCAAGGTCCGGTCTGGCACCGATGATTGTGGATGCCATTTCACAGGAATATGCCCAGCGCATGAAGCAGATCGGTTCAGATCCGTACAAGACACCTCCGCTGCTCGAGCGGATGATTGAGGAGCTGTGCCTGGAAATCCGAAAGATGAAAATCCAGAATTACAGTCAGCTCACGCAGAAGGTTCTGTATTATATCGGGGCCTCTCCCGCAAGTCCGTATACCCTCCCCGGCCTGGCAGCGCAGCTCGGCGTCAGTGAAAGCACCCTCTCCCACCGTCTGAAGGAAGATACCGGCAGGACACTCTCGGATCTTGTGCGGCAGGAAAGAGGCCGCGCCGCCGTGCGGCTCCTTCTGGAAACCAGCCTGCCCATACAGGAGATTTCTGCTCAGGTCGGCTACCCGGACAACAATTATTTTGTGAAAGTCTTCCGCTCCCTGTACGGCGCGACACCCAGCGAATTCCGGAAACGCTTCTCCGGCAGGTGAAACTGCAGGGCTGAGTCACCGGACCTGTCCCCCTGACTCTCAACTCACCAGATCATCGGAATCACTTTATACCGGACTTTCTTTTTATATTCCGTGTACCCCTCCAGTCCTGCTTCCAGGACCTGTTCTTCGTTGGTGATGCGGCGGCTGATAATCGGAATATAGAAAAGCATGATCAGAAACGAAATGACGGATCCCAGTACGAGGGGCATCGCCAGAAACAGGAAAAGTGTGCTCATATACATCGGATGCCGCACGATTCCGTACAGTCCCGTGTCGATGACTTTCTGGTTCTCCTGCACCTCAACGGTGCGCGACAGATAGGCATTTTCCCGGAGTACTTCCGCAAAAAGCGCATAGGCCAGCAGGAAAACGACCGCAGCGATATAAGATACCCACTTCGGAAGCATCAGCAGATTCAAGCGGAAGCTGAGACCTGCGGCAATAAATGCGGCCGCGAACATCAGGCCGCTGAAAAGGATCACCTTTTTCTGCTCGTTCTGCTCTTCTTTCACGCTCAGTCTTTTCCGGAGAAGCTCAGGGCTCTTTAACATCATGACGATGCCCGCCAGGGTCATCGGGATAAACAGAATGCCCATCAGGAGCTGCCCCTGCGGATAATGAAATGTCCCCGCCGGCAGGAAAATCAGTATGCCGAGGATCAGAATGCCTGATACCAGCTTGGTGATTGCCGATACAAAAAGTTCTTTTGTCATGGTTTTCCCTTCTTCGTGCAAGAAATATCACGCTGTGTACAGCCCCCGCAGCCGCAGGAGCATCCCCCGCGTTTTCTGACCCGCACGCTGTGTACGATGGCCAGAATCACGATCACCAGGAGCACAAGGCCCAGAATCACATCCCATTTGTTCATTATTTGCAGCTCTCCTTCAATCTACTCTTCCGGCGCACGCCTTTACAGTCTTTGCCGTCCGCCGTTAATGCATCCCGAGCAAAATCAGGATCAGGCGCACGATCAGTGCCATAATCCAGGCAATGACGCACTGCCAGACAACAACAAAGACCGCCCACCTGGTTCCCAGTTCCCGGCGGATAGATGCCACTGCCGCGACACAGGGGGTGTACAGCAGGGAAAACACCAGCAGCGCCGCCGCGGAAACAGTCGTCAGGATCTCGCCGATGTTCTGTCCGAACAGAAGGCTCATCGTCGATACCACGCTTTCTTTTGCCATAAACCCGCTGATCAGCGAGGTGCAGATGCGCCAGTCTCCCAGACCGACCGGCCGCATGATGGGAACCAGAATTCCGGCGATCATCGCCAGAATACTGTCCTGCGAATTCGACACCATGTTGAAGTGCAGGTCAAAACTCTTCATGAACCAGACAATAATGGTGGCGATCAGAATAATCGAAAATGCCCTCTGCAGGAAGTCTTTGGCTTTCTCCCAGAGAAGCCTTATGACATTGACGGCGCCCGGCAGCCGGTAGTTGGGCAGTTCCATCACAAACGGCGCCGCCTCGCCCCGGAAGAGCGTTCCTCTGTACAGGAAAGCAATCAGAATGGATGTGATAATTCCGAGAACATACAGACCGGTCATAATAAGCCAGCCGTGCTTCGGGAAAAAGGCCGCAATGAAGAAAGAATAAATCGGAACCTTGGCCGTGCAGCTCATAAACGGTGTGAGCAGAATCGTCATTTTACGGTCGCGTTCACTCGGGAGGGTCCTGGTCGACATGACCGCGGGAACCGTACAGCCGAATCCGACCAGCAGCGGAACAATACTGCGGCCGCTCAGCCCGATTTTGCGAAGTAATTTGTCCATGAAAAAGGCGACACGCGCGATATAGCCGCTGTCTTCCAGAATCGACAGGAAGAAAAACAGGGTGACGATGACCGGCAGGAAGCTGAGCACACTGCCGACGCCTCCGAAAATCCCCTCGGTAATCAGGCCTCTGATCGCAGTGTTGACGCCTGCCGATGTCATGGCGCTGTCCGCCAGAGCACTGAGTGCATCAATCCCCGTTTCCAGCAGTTCCTGAAGCCAGGCGCCGATCACACTGAAGGTCAGAAAGAACACCAGACCCATAATCAGGATAAACATGGGAATCGCGGTATATTTTCCGGTCAGGAAGCGGTCAATCTTCTCACTGCGCACGCGCTCTTTGCTCTCGCGCGGTTTTGTGACCGTCTCGTCACAGACCTTCCGGATAAAGGCAAAACGCATATCCGCGATGGCCGCGCTTCTGTCCAGCCCGCGCTCGTTCTCCATCTGCTGAACAATGTGCTCGATCATCTCTTTTTCATTCTGATCGAGCCGGAGCTGTTCAAGAATCAGGGGATCTCCCTCGATGACTTTGCATGCGGCAAAACGCAGCGGAAGCCCGGCTCTCTCGGCGTGATCCTTGATCAGATGCGCAACCGCGTGAATACAGCGGTGCACGGCACCGCCGTGATCGCTCTCGTCGCAGAAATCCTGCCGCAGGGGTTTTTCCTGATAATGCGCGATGTGGACCGCGTGGTCGACCAGCTCGGCCACGCCCATATTTTTGGCTGCAGAGATGGGTACGACCGGAACGCCGAGCTGTGCCTCCATCGCGTTTACGTCGATGCTCCCTCCGTTGGAGGTCACTTCGTCCATCATATTCAGCGCCACGACCGTCGGCACTTCCATTTCCAGAAGCTGCATGGTCAGATACAGATTCCGCTCGATATTCGTGGCGTCCACAATGTTGATAATGCCCTTCGGCTTATCGTTCAGGACATAATTTCTCGAAACGATCTCCTCGCTGCTGTAAGGAGACATCGAATAAATCCCGGGCAGGTCCGTGACAAGCGTATTCTTATACCCCTGAATCGGCCCGTCCTTCCGGTCCACGGTGACACCCGGGAAATTGCCGACGTGCTGATTGGAGCCGGTCAGCCGGTTGAACAGAGTCGTTTTCCCGCTGTTCTGATTGCCCACCAGGGCAAAAGTGAGGATTGTTTCATCCGGCAGCGGATCGCCGCTGCCCTTCGGGTGATATTTTCCGCTCTCACCAAAACCCGGATGCTCGGTTTTCGCTGAGCGCTTTTTCTCATCCGACTCCCGCGTCTTTTCCGGCACCGGCTCCACCTCGATCCGGGCCGCGTCCTCCAGCCGCAGCGTCAGTTCATATCCATGAATCATCAGCTCGACAGGATCTCCCATCGGAGCATATTTAATAACCGTCACCTCCGCGCCGGGGATGACTCCCATATCCAGGAAATGCTGGCGAAGCTCACCCTCGCCGCCGACTTCTGTAATGACGGCGCTCTCCCGGATTCCCAACTCTTTCAGTGTCATGACTTACTCCCGAACTTATGCAAAATCAGGCTGACAGCCGGGTTCTGCATCGGTTTTTTATTATTTTATGAATCGAAAAACTCCCGGCCGTCTTCCGTGACAAGTCTTTCAGATCTGGGATATTCGAAGATCGCGGGATTCTCTGCGTTTTCTGCCAGATAGCCGGCGAATTTCCGCGCGTACCATTTTGCCATTCCGAGATTGTGCATCAGATAATTGCCGCAGTTCTCCGCCGTCGCGCCCGGCACCTCCTCCGCACTCTCGACGGACTGAAAGGCCCTCAGAAGCAGATCATGGATCTCCTTCGGTGCGCGGTTCCCCTTCAGGATCAGATAAAATCCGGTCAGGCAGCCCATCGGTCCCCAGTAAATGATCTGATCCTTCCAGTCGGGATCATTTCTTAAGAATGTCGCGATGAGATGCTCCAGCGAGTGCATCGCCGCCACGTCGACAGCGGGCTCCTCGTTGGGCTTCGTGACTCTCACGTCATACGTGGTCACCTTCTGATCTCCGAGAACATCCACTCTGCTCGTAAAAATGCCTGGAACAATCCTGGTGTGGTCAACGGAAAAGCTGGGAATTAAATCCATTATTGTATCTCCTTTCATTCTTTCGTCAAGTATACGAGGATCGGCGGAACCTTCGACGGCTCGTTGGTCGCGGGTTCGCCCTCCGAATAAAACTCGATTCTGTCAGGTGTCGAATGGTCTTTGGCATCCCTGAGGATAATCCGGAAAGTGCGCCGCTCTCTCTTCGATTCCAGGAAAACGGCGACATCGCTCTTGTAGTACCGCTTTTCAGGAAGCTCTCCCCGGAATTCCTGATTAAAATACCGGAAGACAACCTGGCCGTCCTTCGAGATCTCCAGCTCAGGCTTCTCTTCCGCCTTGAACAGCTCGCCCTCCACGAAGTATGCACCCTTCATATCTTCCAGGTCCTCCTCCGTGCACACATAACGCCCGGGGTATCCCTCGACGATCCACCAGATATCGTCCCCGAAATCGATCTCCTCTCCCGTATGATCCTTCAGAGAATAATCCGGGATCAGAGGATAATCCTTTTTGCCGATATGCACAGTAAACACTTCCGCCGGCTCAGGTTTTTCTTCGAACTGGGCTTCGCCGAGCGTGATCGGCTCCGAGAAGCGGTTCATGTAAGCCCCGTCGATCGACAGTGTATAGGAAGTATCCGATTCAAAGCGGATGCGCGTCCCGTCCATCAGGCGGCAGTCATAGAAAGCGGGATAATGCGAGCTTCTCTGCGGCGGGAGGGCATAGCGGGAATCTTCCCCTGCAACAGATTCGAGAATCATCGTTTTGCCCGCCGGCACAGTGATCTCCCCGATCTCATTCCCTTCATCGTCAATTTCCGTCGCGGTGAAATCCTCCAGCAGCCGGCACGCCTGATTACATGCATCGATCTGCAGACGATCGTCTGTCAGGACAAAAATCTTGTACCGCGCCTCCGGATCGCTCGGGAAAGAATAATGCCCGTTCGGTATGAAGGAACCCGGGCCATAGGTGGATTCCCCGATGGACCGGCGGACCTCCGCCATATGCACGCAGTTCGGATTGAAAGCAATCGCCGTCCCGATCTCCCGCATGAAGCTGTCAAAATACTGCGACGTGTTATATGCGAATCGCCCGAAGCCTCCGTCCCGCTTCGCAAAATCGTAGAAAAAGCCTTCCTGATATCCGATTCTCTCCCGGAACAGATAGAAGCCGCCCTTCGCGCGGATGACATAGAAATCTGACAGATTGTCCGCGTACTCGATACTCCGCTCGTCCTCTTCGCCTTTGTCCGGCAGGAACCGGATGTAAAGCGCGTCCTCCTTCTGCGTCAGCTGGATGGACAGATCGCCGTGCGGCAGATCATACACCGCCTCGCGGTCAATCATGGCGATATATGATTCCGGCGCGGCCGACAGGGCCCCGGCTTTTCCGCCCGGAAGGTCCGTGAACGGGAATGAGACGCTGACGGCGCGGGCAGAGTAATCCCCTATCTCCCTGCGTTTGTCCCCGGATACCGCGTCCGAGTCAAAATAAAACCGGACTCCAAGTACATCCGCGATCCAGGCGTAATCATCGGGGGCTGATTCTGCCAGCCCCTCGACGCCGTATTTTGCCAGAAGGGCTTCCTGAAGCCGCCCGGAATAAGCATCTTCATCATCCCCCAGAAGATCGGCGAGAGAGATTTCCTCTCCGCTCTGTGTATCGCAGGTCAGGCCTCGGAACTGATATGTGATCTCCGAATCAGCCTTTCCGATACCCTTTTCGAATTCTGTCTCCAGAATGCTGAAGGCTGTCTCATCTGCGCGGGCAACCGCCGCAATATATCCATACGTCACGTATTTGTATTTATCCGGCGCGGCCGGTTTAAACAGCTTTGATAAAGGCTTCTTATTTTCTTTTTCGATCTGTTCCGCGCGCAGTCTGACAGCTTCCTCTGCCCGGCTGTTGCACTCAGCCACCGCATCCCGCAGAGTGTCCGGCACGTCTCCCTCCACCTGCAGCTCCGTGTATCGTCCGTAGAACCCCGTCCCGGTATCCGGGTAGACGTCGGCGTATTCTTTCAGGATTGTCCGGATCACATACGGCTCCGACGCCTGCTCTTTCTGTTTATCAGTATAACCGGCGGCTTCCGCGGTGAATGCACAGCCGCTGAAAGCGATCATCGCAGCAAGACACAGCGCACCTGCTGCTGTTCTTTTTTTATTGTTTTTTCTCATCCGTTTTCACCCCCCCTGCTCTATCTCAAGTATCCTACATCTGCCCGCTTCAGACAACTGTTTTAAGAGTCAGGGGGAGTCAATTCCCTTCACCGGATCAATCGAAAACAGGCCGTCCCGGTTACAATAAAAAAAGATTCTTCTGACGCCCCTGATCTTAAAATGCGCTTCGGCATTGCCCTCGGGATAGAGCTTCACCAGCTGCATTTTGTCGGAGGAAACCGCCGCTGTAAATGAAATATAATGCTCCTTCGTCATGCTGTGATCGATACGCACATAGTACTCATCCTCCACGCGCTCGATCAGAATCAAGTGTTGTTCATCCGTCGGTTCAGCTTCCAGCGGCGCAAGCAGAATCCCGTGGCAATGAATCGCCGCATCACCCATACTGTGGATCACGTTCCCGCAGACCGGACAGACATGGAACTTCGAGCGCATCATATTGGCCGAGACATTTGCATTCTGTACAGTATTGCCGGAAATCAGCTCCGTCACCGAAACCCGGAACACCTTCGCGATCGGCTCCAGCAAAGTAATGTCCGGATATCCCTTACCCGTCTCCCACTTCGAGACGGTTTTGTCGCTCACTCCCAGCCTTTCCGCAAGCTGAAGCTGCGTCATTCTGTTCTTTTCACGCAATTCCCTGATCACTGTTCCTGTAACATATTGGTTCATAGATTTCCACCTCCATGTACAGATTGTACTTCAGCCTGTTTTTACTACCCACCTACGGAAAGTAGAGCGGCACTGCATCCTGTTTCTGTTTCGGCATTTCCGCTTCTATTTTCTGTTCCGGTTTTTACTCACCAGCCGCTTATATGCTGCCTTTTGAAGCAGTTTGTTTACAGGCGCAGACAAAACAATCGATAAAATGATATAGATCCACAGATACTTTATGTCTTTGAACCTCCCACCGCCTGCAGAGGCGGGGGATTCCTGCTTCATCGCTATAGTTTGCCAGCCAAGACGTGTCTTTGCCAGGCAGTGACCATCGGCTCCACAGGCGTTGACTTCGGGCAGTTCCTGCCCTAGTGAATCTAT
>JAFRIW010000028.1 GCA_017432565.1 Lachnospiraceae bacterium | reverse complement strand
TGGCGAAGGATGAGTCTTACGGCGATGCTGTTCTGGGCGGACAGAATGCTCTGGCTATGTTCTGCGCAGGCGCTGACAAGATTGACCTTTCCAACATCTCCGCTTACGATCAGGGCTGCAACGAAGAGTTCCAGAACGCTATGAAGAACTACTTCGAAGGCAACTACGCTACCTATGAAGAAGCACTCGATGCTTTCTACAAGGCAGTTACTGAGAAGTATCCTGAGCTCAGCTACTAATTCGAACGGCTTATAAACCTGACGAACAAGTAAATAAGCACTGATTTGACTGTGCCTGCCCGGCAGAGGCCGGGCGGGCACTTTTTCGGAAAAAGCGCCGGGCAGGAGGCAGTTTATGGAAAAAAAGCGCAGTAAGGTAGTCAGCTATAATAAGTGGGGGTATATCTTCCTTATTCCTTTCTTTGTTGTATATCTGCTGTTCCAGTTTATCCCGCTTGTCAGCACGATCTGGAACAGTTTCTTCGAAAACTATCGCTCCGGTCTGACACAGATCGGTCCGAATTTTGTAGGACTTGCAAATTACAAGACACTGTTTACCAACGGTGATCTGCTCACATATACCAGGAACACAATGATCATGTGGATCATCGGATTTGTCCCGCAGATCTTTTTCTCACTGCTGCTGGGCGCCTGGTTCACGGATCCGAGTCTTCGTCTGAAATTCCAGCAGTTTTTCAAGACGGTCATTTATCTTCCGAACCTGATCATGGCCTCCGCATTCTCCATGTTGTTCTTCACATTATTTGCGGACAGCGGCCCGGTCAACTCGATTCTGGTTCAGTCAGGAATTCTCACAGAGCCCTTCAAGTTCATGTCCAATGTTACGGCGACGCGGTCTCTGGTCGGATTCATGAACTTTATCATGTGGTTCGGCAACACGACGATTCTGCTGATGGCCGGTATGATGGGTATCGACCAGAGCCTGTTTGAGGCGGCTGAGGTTGACGGTGCGACAGCGAATCAGATCTTTTTCAAAATTACGCTGCCGCTGCTCCGCCCGATTCTGATCTACGTTCTGATCACTTCCCTGATCGGCGGTCTGCAGATGTTCGATGTACCTCAGATCCTGACCAACGGTACCGGTGATCCGGCGAGAAGCTCCATGACACTGATCATGTATCTGAACCGGCACCTGTTCAGCAAGAACTACGGTCTGGGCGGCGCACTTTCGGTCATGCTGTTTATCATCACCGGTATCTTAAGCCTGATTGTTTTCCGGTTTAACAGCTCGAGCACGAAATCGAAACACTAAAGGAAGGAGGAAAAGAGAATGAACGAGAATAAAACCAAAGGCGCAAGCGTTCATGCAAGACGCGCTGTCGCATATATCGTACTGATTCTGCTCACCTTCCTGTGCCTGATCTGGTTCTACATCCTGTTTATCAACGCGACCAGATCCCACGCGGAACTGACCAAGGGCTTCACGCCGATTCCGAGCACGCATCTTCTGGAGAACTGGAGGAGCCTGCTGGCCGGCACACTTCCCGTCTGGAACGGTATGCTGAACAGTCTGCTGATCGCAGTTCTCAGCGCGGTGCTGTGTGTGTATTTCTCCACCATGACCGCCTATGCGATCCACGCATATGACTTCAAATTCAAGAGAGCGATCTTCACTTTCATCCTGGCGATCATGATGATCCCGACACAGGTCACTGCACTGGGTTTCCTGCAGTTGATCGGCAAAATGAAGCTGGACGACTCCTTTATCCCGCTGATCGTTCCTTCGATCGCTGCGCCGGTGTCCTTCTTCTACATGAAGCAGTACATGGAATCCGTCCTTTCCCTCTCCCTGATTGAGGCGGCGAGAATCGACGGCGCCGGAGAGTTCAGGACCTTCAACAGCATCGTACTTCCGCTGATGAAGCCCGCCATCTCCGTTCAGGCAATCTTCACCTTCGTCTCGAGCTGGAACAACTACTTCATTCCTGCCCTGGTCCTGCACACCGATAAGAAGAAGACCCTGCCTGTTCTGATTGCACAGCTGCGTTCCGCGGACTGGCTGAAGTTCGATATGGGCCAGGTTTACGTCATGATCGCGTTCTCCATTTTCCCGGTCATCGTCGTCTACCTGATCCTCTCCAAGAACATTGTCGGCGGCGTCACGGCCGGCGGTGTAAAGGAGTAATAAAGCACCTTATATTTTTCATCATCCCTTCTGAAGAAAAGTACCGGCCGGCCCTGCCCGGCCGGTACTTTCATGGTATAATATATGCGCTGCACTTAACCAGAACATCGGACCGGGGGTGAATAGACATGAAAAAGAACATATTTACCGCAAAGACAGCACCGGTTGGCAGAATTGTAACAGAAGGCGGAAGAACAGCTCCGGAGGCACATG
Source organism: Lachnospiraceae bacterium (assembly GCA_017432565.1). Lineage (GTDB taxonomy): Bacteria > Bacillota > Clostridia > Lachnospirales > Lachnospiraceae > CAG-791. The sequence continues at coordinate 143,169 of JAFRIW010000028.1, read as the reverse complement.
CAGAGGGGGTTCAGTGGATTCAGGTCGAGTTTATAAAGGGAATGCGGATTGCCTGGAACTGGGACGATCTGCTGCAGGATGCCACGGCGCCGGAGGTGAACCTGAACCTGGCGATGGCAGGTCTTGTGCTGAGCAACAACGTGGAATTTGCGGCCAAAACAGGAGAGGCAGTTCTCCGTCAGCTTGGCTTTGACGAAATCAGAAGCGACTACTATCGTCTTTCTACCAAGACCAGGAATGCCGTCAGCAAACCTGCGCGGTCCTTCGGACATAAGCTTCTGGAAAAGGACGGAAAGCAGTATCATGTCATCGCTGCCGTTTTCAAGGGAACGACGACACTGCCGGATACCATCACGGATATCAAGTCGGTTGTCGACGGTTTCTATGAGGGAGGCAAAAGCTGTGCCGATTCCCTCGGAGCCTATATTCACAGCTTTGAGGGAGCCGCAAGAGACAATACGATTCTGTTTATCACAGGCCACAGTCTCGGCGCCGCCACGGCCAATGTCGTCGGGCGCCTCGCCAGGGAATTTGTCCCGGATGAGTCGAATTTTGTCTATACATTTGCATCGCCCAACTATGAGACGGAAGGGGAGTGGAACGACGGGAAGTCTTATCCGAATTTCCACTACTTCACAAATGCGGCGGATGTGGTCCCGACGGTGCCGCCGCGGATTTCCCCGACCTTCTTCTCCAAGATCGGAAAAGAGCACCTGTATGATTACACCGCGCTCGAGAAGAACCAGAAGCAGCGGTTTATCCGTGTTTACACCTTTTTCAGGAATCTGGGCTATGAAGAAGATACGGACCTGATCGGCCTCGGCCTGCGGAAGAAGGAGGGCCTGGGATTCAAAGCCCTCAAGAATCACCTCTGCCACACTTATATGTCCTTTATTCTCTCCGAACTGACGGATGAGGAAATCGACAATTACCTGCCCGATCCGGCGTAAGGAAAGGAGAACATATTTTGAAAAAGCAGGACATGAACGTAGTCTGTCTGGACATGGAAGGCGTGCTGGTACCGGAAATCTGGATCGCCTTTTCGGAGAACGCCGGGATTCCGGAGCTGCGGCGGACGACAAGGGATGAACCGGATTACAACAAGCTGATGAAGTGGAGGCTGGGTATTCTGAAGGAGCACGGTCTGGGGCTGAAAGAAATTCAGGCGACCATCGCCGGTATTGATCCGCTGCCGGGCGCAAAGGAATTTCTGGATGAACTCAGAACGCGGACGCAGGTGATCATTTTAAGTGACACCTTCGAGCAGTTCGCCGCCCCGCTGATGAAAAAGCTGGACTGGCCGACGATCTTCTGCAATACGCTGGTGGTGGGTGAGAACGGCGAGATCACGGATTACCGCATGCGCACACAGCAGTCCAAGCTGACGACCGTCCGGGCACTGCAGTCCATCGGCTATGAGACCATCGCGGCGGGCGACAGCTACAACGACCTGGCGATGATTCAGGCCAGCAAGGCGGGCTTCCTGTTCCGCAGCACGGAGCAGATCCGGGCGGATCATCCGGAGCTTCCTGCTTTTGAAGAGTTTGATGAGCTGCTGGAGGCAATCCTGGCAGCGCTGTAAAAATAACAAGAAGCACGACAGCGGGGGGCTGCCGTGCTTCTCATTTGCGCAGATAAATATAATGTTAAAACTGTAGATGCAGTTCTACGCACATAGTCAGCAATACAATGCAGTAATTATATTCCATTCTTTTTCTGTGTGCAAGCATGCAGAGTGCACAGTCAGGTTGTGCGATCTGCGCTGTTCATATCGAAAATTTACAGACCGGAGGAAAGTATGATTCAGGATATTGCTCCCGAAATATTCCATAACGAATTTACGCCGAAACCGCCTCAGGCGGAGGATATTCTGTTCTTTTTCCGGGACCGGGACAGAGCAGTTCTGCTCCGGGACCGGGACGGCAGAATCTCTTTTCCGCTGTGCCGGGAGGTTTTTCCGGATTGGTTTTCTCAGAAAGCCGGAACGGATCCCGCGGACCGGTGCAGATATCTGTTCAGCATCACACCGGATCCGGCAAAACCCGAAGAGGTCCGGAGCTTTTTCCTGTGGAGCGCGGGCGCCGCAGAGGAGAACGCCGCTGCTCTTGTGTCGGACGGCTGTGAATTCGCACCGATCCGCACCCTGCGAAGAGGCGTGCCCCGGGATCTGTGCTTTGCCGGGACGACAGCCTATCATCTCTATGTCTGGTACGACCTGAACCGATACTGCGGGCGCTGCGGTCATCCGACCGTTCTCTCGGAAAAAGAGCGGGCGCTGATCTGTCCCGACTGCGGGAACACGATCTATCCGCGGATTGTCCCGGCGGTGATTGTCGGGCTGACGGACGGGGACAGGATTCTGATGACCCGCTATGCCGGCCGGGGGTATAAAGGCCACGCACTGATCGCCGGGTTCTGCGAAATCGGCGAGCGGGCGGAGGAAACCGTCCGGCGGGAGGTGATGGAGGAGGTTGGCTTAAATGTCGTCAACATCCGGTATTTTGACTCCCAGCCGTGGGGCTTTGAGTCGGATCTTCTGCTGGGATATTATGCGGATGTGAAGGGAGACAGCCCGATCCGGATGGATGAAAACGAGCTCTCTGAGGCCGCATGGGTCTCCCGGGAGGAGATTGAGCCGGAGGAGGCTCCGATTTCTCTGACAGCGACAATGATTGAGGCATTCCGGCGCGGTGAGGTATAGTACATCGGAATCGAATATGATAAAATACATGCATATGGTGCGACGGCGCTGCAGTACTTACGCCGCCGGAAAATTCACAGCAGGAAGCGATGGAGGGAGATAGAACATGAAGAAATTTATGGAAGAGTTCAAGGCATTTATCAGTCGCGGAAATGTCATGGATATGGCAGTCGGTATCATCATCGGCGGAGCGTTCACGGCGATCGTGAATTCGCTGGTGGAAGATATCATCAATCCGATCCTCGGCGCCTTTGGCGGCGTTGATTTCAGCAACGTGAAGATCCCGCTCAGAGGCGATGCTGCGATCGGCATCGGCTCCTTCATCAATGCCATCATCAATTTCCTGATTATGGCCTTAGTAATCTTCTCAATTGTCAAGGCGATGAACAAGGCTGCCGAGATGGCGAAGAAGGATGAGAAGAAAGAAGAGAAGCCTACCACGAAGATGTGCCCTTACTGCAAGACAGAGATTGCGCTGGATGCAACCCGCTGCCCTCACTGCACATCTGAGCTGAAATAATCAGATCCGGAAGGAAAAGCCGGAAAGGAATACAGCAGACGTCCGGCATACAGTTTAGAACAGATGCGGCAGGCTTCCAGCAAAGCCTGCCGCTTTTTTCCGACGGGCGTGCCGCCCGCACACGGTAAAGGCACCGGGAGAGCAGGACTTGGCTGAGAATCAGTCTGAACATCTTTTATATGATCAGCTTCTGGAGCTGTCCGCGCGGACCACTCCTTTTCACATGCCGGGGCACAAGCGCGTCCTTTCGCCGGCGCCGGGTCTTCCGGTTCAGATTGATCTGACCGAGATCACAGGGGCCGACAACCTGCATCACGCGGAGGGAATTCTGCGGGATGCGATGGACCGCACCGCGCGGCTTTTCGGCGCCGACAGGACCTTTTATCTGGTGAACGGCAGCACAGTCGGAAATCTTGCGGCCATCCGCGCCGCCGTTCCCGCGGGAAGCGAAGCGGCCGCGGCGGGGCCCTGTCACCGGAGCGTCCTGAACGGTCTGGCGCTCGCAGGCGCCGCAGTACACCGGATCAGACCGGAGCGCGTTCCGGAGTGGGGCTTTTCAGGCAGCGTGAAGCCGGAGCAGATCGCGGCGTTTCTGGACGAATACCCGGATGCGGCTGCGGTCATTCTGACGAGCCCGACCTACGAAGGCGTCGTTTCGGATGTGCGTCAGATCGCGGATCTCTGCCACCGGAAAGGTGCCGCACTGATTGTGGATGAAGCCCACGGTGCGCATCTTGGTCTTCCCGGAAGCCGCTTTTTCCCGGAGGGAGCTATTGCCTGCGGAGCGGACCTGGTGGTCCAGAGCGCGCACAAAATGCTGCCGAGCCTGACACAGACGGCGCTGCTCCATGTCATGGGAGACCGTGTGCCGGCAGAGCGCGTGGAACGCGCGCTCTCCGTGTATGAGACGAGTTCCCCGTCCTATCCGCTGCTGTGCTCTCTCGACGGATGTACGGGTATTTTAAGAAACCGGGGAGAGCAGCTGTTTGCGGCGTGGGAGGAGCGGCTGACCCGCTTTTACCGCCGGGCGGCCGGACTGCGGGCACTGAGCGTTTACGGCCTGCCGGAGAAAGGGACAGACTTAAGCGGCCTTTATGCGAGGGATCCGTCCAAAATTCTGCTGCGGGCAGTGTGCGACAGCAGCATTACGGGACAGATGCTTCTCGACGTGTTCAGTAAAGAATATGGTATCGAGCCGGAGATGGCGCAGGATTCCTATGTCCTCTTTATGACCGGCCTGTGCGATACGGATGAAATGACGGACCGGCTGATGGATGCGCTGTCGGATCTCGATGAGCGGCTTCTTGCGGGCGAACGGCTGACAGACTATGCCGGCTGCGGCGGCTCCGATGTGGTCCGCAGAAATTTTGACGAAGAAACCATTTATTAAGAGAGACGGATTATGGACCGGATTGCAGTATTGATACCCTGCTACAATGAAGAGCAGACCATAGAAAAAGTGGTGCGGGATGCCCGCGCGGCGCTGCCGGAAGCAGTCATTTATGTCTATGACAATAATTCGACGGACAGGACTGCGGAGCTGGCCGAGGCTGCGGGCGCCGTCGTGAGAAAGGAGCGGCAGCAGGGGAAAGGCCACGTCATCCGCAGAATGTTCCGCGAAATCGACGCGCAGTGCTATCTGATGACCGACGGAGACGACACCTATCCGATGGAAGCGGCGCCCGAAATGGTGCGTCTGGTGCTCGAGGAGCAGTCGGATATGGTAGTGGGAGACCGTCTCTCATCGACCTATTTTACGGAGAACAAACGGCTCTTTCACAATGCGGGCAACACGCTGGTGCGCGCTACGATCAATCGCCTTTTTGACAGCAATATCCAGGATATCATGACAGGACTGCGCGCCTTCAGCTATGACTATGTCAAAACCTTCCCGGTGCTGTCGGGAGGCTTTGAAATCGAGACGGAGATGACCATTCACGCGGTCTACAACCATCTGCAGATCGACAATGTCGTCATTGAATACAGGGACCGGCCGAGCGGAAGCGCATCAAAACTGCACACCTTCACGGACGGCTTCCGCGTACTCAGTACGATCCTCGAACTGTACCGGGATTACCGGCCGTTCCGGTTTTTCGGAACGCTGGCGCTTCTGCTTGCGCTGGCGGCAATCCTCTTCTTTATCCCTGTGTGGCGCGAATACCTGCAGACCGGCATGGTGGACCGCTTCCCCACATTGATCGTCTGCGGCTTCACAATGCTGGCCGCGACGGAATCCCTTTTCGCCGGCATGATTCTGGAGAGCCTGGAAAAAAGGAACCGCAGAGAGTTTGAACTGAGCCGGCTGGAGCTTGGCCGGAAACGGAAGGCGGACGGAGAATGAAACGGCAGTGGAAGGACAGCTGGGAATGGCATGTCATCGGAGGCACCCTGATCTGCGCGGCGGCGCTGTTTCTGTCCGGCGGCAAAAATGTATATATTGCGGTGGCCGATAACCTGGAACTCTTTCAGGCACAGTACCGGATGCTGAAAAATACGGGGACCTTTTTTACCCGGGGCGCCTCTTCTTCGTTCCTTGCCGGCATTTCCCGTGATGTGCTGCCCTCCGAACTGTCTCTGACTGCACTGCTTTACATGCTGCTTCCGGATCTGACGGCCTATTTTGCCCATTATTTTATCCGCATTCTGATTGCGGTCTTCTCATTCCGGCTTTTATTCAATGAACTGTATCCGGCGCTTCTGCAGGATCCGGAGAGGCAGCAGGAACCGCATTTGAGGAGACGCTGCGAAAGACTTGCGCTGCTTGCGGGCTTCGCATACGGGCTGAGCAGTATGTTTCCGGCTTACGGCATCAGCTTCTGTTCGATTCCGCTGGCAGTCTTTCTGCTGATCCGTCTGTATCGGGAAGCGGATCTGAAAAAGACGGCGGGTCTGCTCCTGCTGATCTTTCTTTATCCGCTCCTTTCCTATTTCTCCTACTTCGGACTGTTTCTTCTGGCCTATCTGTGCGCGGCGATCCTGTGGCTTTTCATCCGCCGGATGGTTCTGCGGGCCCGCGGAGCCGCACAGGGCAGGGACACAGGGCTGATCAGACTGATTCCGGGCCTGATTGCGCTGGCCGCCGGCTATGTGGTCTGCGAGAACCGGCTTTTTGCCCAGATGCTGTTTTCGGATGAAGAAACCATCCGCAGCACCATGAAGATTGCCTCGCTCTCCCTCAGAGAAGCCGTTTCCTTTATGGCGGATTCCTTCGTAAACGGCATGATGCACGCCGAGCCGGGACAGAAATATCTGGTGCTGCCGGTCTGCCTTTTATGCTTCCTGGCCGTGAACGGCGGTTACCTTGTGAAGAAGAATGCGAAGGGCATCTTCAGTGATCTCTATAACCTGATCATGCTGATTCTGGTTTTCAACAGCCTGATCTACGGCCTCTATTACTTTGAGCCGTTCCGCGCGCTCTTCGAGACGCTGGTCCCGCCCCTGAAGGGCTGGCAGTTCAACCGGACCATCTTTTTCTCGCCGTTCCTGTGGTACGCGGCCTTTGCCGCGGCGATGATCCGGATCACGGCTTATTTTGCCCGGAAGAGTACAGACGGGAAGCGGCTTTCCGGCGCGGCAATCCCCGTCTTTCTCGCGCTCGCGGCGATTCTTGTGGTGCTCGCCGCGCCGGCGCAGTACAATGACCTGAGGCAGACGGCTTTTGCCAGACTGTATGAGCTGAGGACCGGCGGCCCCGTGAATAATCTCAGCTACGGGGAGTTTTATTCGGAGGAGCTGTTTGATAAGATTAAGGAGGATCTGGATTACCGGGAGGGAAACTTCAGAAGTAAGGAAGTCACCCGGATGGATCCGCAGGACCTGGCGGGCAGGATGGAACAGACCGGCGCCGACTGGAGCGTGGCTTACGGCTTCTACCCGGCCATCCTGGAATACAACGGCATAGCGACGCTGGACGGATATCTGGGCTTTTATTCCCAGGCTTACAAGGACGCCTTCCGGAAAGTGATCGCGCCGGCGCTGGAGACCAACGAGGGCTCCCGCAGCTACTATGACGACTGGGGCGCGAGATGCTATCTGTATTCAGGCAGCGGGGAGGTGCTGGTGTCGGCGCTTCGCCGGTATGAAGTCGCGGATCATGAGCTGCAGATCGACGCGGACGCCCTCAGGGACCTCGGATGCCGCTATCTTTTCTCCCGCATCGAGCTGTCCAACGCGGAGGAAAAACAACTGACGAAACGCGGTGTATACACGGACGAGTCATCGCCCTACACCGTTTATGTATATGAGTTAAAGTAAAATCAGTTCCGCCGGAAAGGAGCAGGAAATGAAAAAAGCATCAGTGACACTGGACAAGGCTTATCAGATCGGCCGGATTGATCCGCGCATCTACGGCTCGTTCATCGAGCATCTGGGGCGCGCGGTTTACGGGGGCATTTACGAACCCGGTCACCCGCTCGCCGATGAAAAAGGATTCCGGAAAGACGTCATCGAAATGGTCCGGAAGCTGAACGTCCCGGTCGTGCGCTACCCGGGCGGCAATTTTGTCTCCGGCTTCAACTGGGAGGATTCGGTCGGACCGGTCAGCGAGCGCCCGAAGCGTCTGGATCTGGCCTGGTTCACCACCGAGACCAACGAGGTCGGCCTGCACGAGTTTGCGGACTGGGCGGCAAAATGTGACTCGCAGGTCATGTATGCGATCAATCTGGGGACGCGCGGGCCGGAGCAGGCGAGAGATATCGTGGAATACGCCAATCATCCGGGCGGCAGCAAGTTCTCCGACATGCGCATTAAAAACGGCGCGAAGGATCCGCTGAATATAAAACTCTGGTGCCTGGGCAACGAGATGGACGGACCCTGGCAGATGGGGCACAAGACGGCGGAGGAATACGGACGCGTCGCCAATGAGACGGCCAAAATCATGAAGTGGGTGGATCCCTCGATTGAACTGGTGGCCTGCGGCTCTTCCGGTTCCGGCATGCCGACCTTCGGCGACTGGGAATACACCATGCTGAGCGAGTGCTATGAGAACATTGATTATGTTTCGCTGCACCGCTATTACGGAAATCCGACCGGGGACACACCCGGATTCCTGGCCCGCTCCATGGATATGGACGAGTTCATCAGGACGGTCGCGGCGATCTGCGACGCGGTCAAGGGAAAGAAGCACAGTAAGAAGCAGGTCAACCTTTCCTTCGACGAGTGGAATGTCTGGTATCACTCGAACCAGCAGGATCAGGAAGTCTGGAAACAGGGAAAATGGGGCCGCGCACTGCCGCTCCTGGAGGATGTCTACAACTTTGAGGATGCGCTGCTGGCGGGTTCCATTCTGATCACTCTTCTGCACAATGCAGACCGGGTCAAAATCGCCTGCCTCGCACAGCTGGTCAATGTCATCGCGCCGATCATGACAAGAAACGGCGGAGGATGCTGGGCACAGACCATTTACTGGCCTTTCCTGCACGCATCGAATTTCGGACGCGGCACCTCTTTAAACGCGATTGTTGACTCGCCGGTCTATGACTGCGCCGACTATGTAAACGTGCCTTACATTGATGCGGCCGCCGTCCTGGGCGAGGACGGGAGCGTGACGGTCTTCTGCGTCAACCGTGATCTGAAAGAGGACTATGAGCTGGAGATCGATCTGCGTTCCTTCACCGATGAGAAGACACAGAAGAGTCTGCAGCTGCAGGAGCATATCCTGCTGCACAATGATGATGTGAATGCAGTCAACACGGAAGAGAATCCGGACAATGTCCGCCCCGCGGTTGGCCCCGGCGGAGCGGTGGACGGCGGAAGAGCCTGCATCAGGATTCCGGCTCTGTCCTGGAATGTTCTGCGTTTTGTACCGTAAGAGATCATCCGAGAAAGGAAGAATGTTATGCCAATCAGAATTGCCAATTTCATGGGAAAATTCGGATGGGAGATGCAGAAGAAGTTTCCGAAGCTCTCCTCCCAGAGTTATCTGAAAGCAATGTTTTTGCTTCGGCGCAAATCGCAGAAGGATTACATTGAATATTTCATGAGAGACCCGGAGCACGTCCCGTATCCCAACGTCGTCAATCTGGAGACCATCAACCGCTGCAACAGCAACTGTGCTTTCTGCACAGCCAATATTTATGCGGAAAAGCGGCCTTATATGTATATGACCGATGAGATGTTTCATAAGATCATCGACGAACTTGCGGACTGGGGGTATAAGGGCCATCTGACCATGTACGGCAATAACGAGCCGCTTCTGGATAAGAATATCGTCGAGCGCCACCGCTATGCGCGGGAGAAGCTGCCGGACTGCTTTATCTTCATGTCGACCAACGGCCTGCTCCTGAACGTTGAAAAGCTGAAGGAGATCGCGCCGTACATGAATCAGCTGATCATCAACAACTACTGCGAGGACATGGTTTTCAGACCCGGCGTACAGCAGGTCATTGATTATGTGAAGGCCAATCCCGAGGAGTTTAAGGATCTGGATATCCTGGTTCAGATGCGCTATGTCAAGGCTGTCCTGACGAACCGCGCGGGCTCTGCGCCGAACCGCCAGAACGAGAAGGAAAAGGTGATCAAAGAGACCTGCCTGATGCCCTACACGGATATGTGGATTACGCCGGACGGCAGGCTGGGATACTGCTGCTGTGACAATTTCGAGGTGACGGAGCTGGCGAACCTGAAGGACTGCACCGTGGCCGAGGGCTGGAACAGCAAGAAATACCAGCAGTTCCGCGAGCGGGTGCGCCGCGGCAGACAGTATGACCCGCTCTGCAAGCACTGCGATTTCATCGACGCGGGCCTGAGAATGCACATGGTGAACGAAATTCTGAAGGAAGACCGGAAGTCAGGCGGGAAGAGCAGAGAGGATCTGGGAAGCCGGATCGCGGATACTTTTGCCCAGAAGACAAAATAATCCGGACAGCCTGCCCGGATTATCGGAAAACGGAAGAAAGGAAATATTATGTGAGCGGACCGGTGAGCAGCCGGTCCGTTATATATTGCGCAAGCTTTTCCGCGCCCCGCACATTGGGATGAACGCCGTCGATATAGTCGCCGCTCTCAAGCCCTGCATTGAAAGCATCGATAACTGCCGCGCCGTGCTTCTCTGCGGTTTCCCGGATCAGATCATTGTAGACGGTGATGTCCTGTCCGTTCTGGTTCTGCATCATCAGGAGTTCGCCGTAGGGCATTGTGACCGGTGTGCCGTTGTCCGGGTCCAACATCGGAAGACAGGTCAGGCAGATGATTTCCGCTTCCGGAAAGCGCTCCGAGAGCTGTGACAGCAGGTAATCATAGGCATCCGAGAAAACAGAGAGCTCCCGCGCCTGCCAGCAGTCATTGGTTCCTGCCAGAATCATGATCACGTCCGGGCTGTCGCCTGCCGATTCCCGCAGAGGGACAGCCGCGTCCGCAAGCCTGCGTTTTCCGATCGCGGTGATGCCGGTCTCATCCTCCGTATCGCCGGTGACATAACCGCCGGAATAGGATGCATTGGAATACAGGGACATGCCGGTCTGCTCACAGACCTGTACCCACCAGGTCTGCGAGACATCCTGCAGGTCTTCATAGGGATAAGTGAAGGCATAGCCTTCCGGAATAAAACCACTGAAAGTGGAGATGCTGTCGCCGATAATGGTCAGACTTTTTCCCGCGTAATCAGCGGTTTCAGCCGGCACTTCTGTCGCCGCGCCCTCCTGTTCAGCATCCTGCGGAGTGCTTTGCTCCTGCGGCGCGGCCTCTTCCTGTTCGCTTTTCTGTTCCTGCGGCGCTGCCTCTTCAGCCGGACTTTCCTGCTCCGTTTTCTGCGTATCCTGAGGCGCGCTCTGCGGCGTGCTCTGTACAGGCGCCGCCGCGGCGCAGCCTGTGCATTCTGCTGCCAGTATGAGGACTGCGGCTGCCGCCGCCAGACGGATTTTAATCATGCATTGCTCCTTTTTGCTGATGTACGTTTCCGACAGACAATCCTGCGTGCCGGCAGAATTCCCCTGACGGAATCTGCGGACCGGCTGTTCACCGGTCCGCAGTAAAAATCAGATTCCTGAGAATGTAAAGAGAACTGATCTGTTTCAGTCCACTTCATTCTGTTTGGCTTCCTCGTGGTATTCCTTTTCGGTATTGACGCTCCAGACGTTGCTGCGGTCTGTCGTGCCGGCCAGGATGTCCTTTACGGCCTCGAAGGAAGTGCACATCGAGTGGTCGATATTGTTGTAGCGGTGCTGGCCGTTGCGGCCGACGCAGAACAGGTTCGGGATGGAATCCAGGTATTCCCGGAGTTCATCCATGTTGTCATAGGTGTCAAAATAGGCGGGATACGCTTTTTTCACGCGCTCTACGTGGAAGTCCATGGCGTCGCTCTCGCTGTCGATGAGTCCGAGCACCACCATTTCGTGGATTCCGAGTGCGGCAAAATCCTCATCCTTCATGTTCCAGAGCTCGTCGCCTTCATTGCAGAAGTATTCCAGACCGATCCAGACCGTGTGCTCAATATCCGCGATCAGGTACGGAGACCAGTTGTTGTAGATCTGGAAGCGTCCCATCTTGACACTGCGGTCATGGACATAGACCCAGTTGTCCGGGACGATATTGCCGATGGTTTTGATGTTCGTCTTGTTCTCCAGGTTCAGGTGCGGGATCAGCACACCGACAGTCATATAATCCCGGTAGGGAAGTCCTGCCGCGATGGCTGCGGGACGCTCGGGCACATCGTTCATGCCTGCTACCAGATCCTTGATCGGCATGGAGGAAATGATGACGTCGCCGCTCATTTCCTTCTGCTCGCCGTCCTGCTCATAGATGACGCCGGTCAGCACATTGTCCGCATTCTTGCGCACGCCGGTCACCCGGGCATTCGTGAGAATGGTGCCGCCCTTTTTGCGGATTTCTTCCGCCGTCACGTCCCAGAGCTGGCCGGGGCCGAGCTTCGGATAGCCGAACTCCTCGATCAGAGAGGTCTCGACCTTGCGGTTCTTCTTGTGGAACATTTTGCCGAGCGCGTCCTTTAAGACGGCGCTGATGGAGACACCCTTCACGCGCTGCTTGCCCCAGGAGGGATCAATTTCGGAAGGGTGGCGGCCCCACAGGTTCTCGGTGTAATTCTCGAAGAACATGGAGTAGAGCTTGACGCCGAAGCGGTTGACGTAGAAATCCTCGAGAGATTTCTCCTCGCGCTTGAAAAGACACGCCTTCAGGTAGCTGCAGCCCGCGACGATCGTCGTGGCCAGGCCCATGTTCTTAAAGGTCTCCGGCTTTAAGGAGATCGGATAATCGAAGAATTTCTGATTGAAGAAGATTCTGGAGACGCGGTGTCTGCGCAGCATGACGCGGTCTTCCTTCTCGGGATCCGGTCCGCCGGGCGCGAGTGTTGATTTCCGGTTCAGAACGATATCGTCGTAGGAAGGAGAGCCCTGTGTGGGCAGCATTTCCTGCCACCAGGCGTTGACCTCCGGAACCTTGGAGAAGAAGCGGTGGCCGCCCATGTCCATCCGGTTGCCCTTGTAGAGGACGGTGCGGGAGATACCGCCGAACTGACTGCTTTCTTCAAAAATAACAACTTCTGTGTCGTCTGACTGCTTCAGGAGCTCATAGCCTGCTGTCAGACCTGCCGGACCGGCGCCGATAATCAGAACTCGCTTCATGGGATAATCCTTTCAGAAAAAGATACACAAAGTCAGTTTACCACCCTGTATTCACGGATTCAAGTGCGTGGACGGGAGGGGGCGGCTTTGATATACTAAAGCGTATGAGTGCGATGTTGAAGCTGGGAAGTACAATGGTCTGGATGCTGATTCTGCCTTTTCTGGCAGGATACGGCCTCTGCAGTGCGCTGCCGGAAGGTGAGCGGACCTGGTCCCGCGTCTTTCTCTCCGGTTATCTGCTGAATTTTGCAGTCTTTGAATGTCTGGGCGTTCCGATTCTTCTTCTGAGTAACCGGCGGGGGTTTACCCTGCTGCTGGTGCTCTATGTCATGCTGCTGACCGGGGCTGCTGTTTTCGGCGGGTACCGTCTGCGGCGAAGCGGCGCCGGGCTGCCGCCCGTCTGCTTTCTGAAGGGGTCCCGGACAGAGAAGCTTCTGTGGGCTGCCGCGGCGGCGATCTTCCTGTTTATTGCGGCCATGAGCATGCTGTATGCGTTCTACGACGGAGATGACGCTTATTATGTGACGGAATCCGTGCAGACCTGGCAGTCCGGCATGATGTATTATTACCTGCCTTACACGGGTACCAACACCGTGCTGGATGTGCGCCATGCGCTGGCCATGCTGCCGATCTGGTTTGCCGCGCTCGCGAAGATGACTGGCACACATCCGACGATTCTGATTCACTCCTTTTCGCCTGCAGTGATTCTGCTTCTGTGCGACTGTGCCTTAAGCGAGACGGCCGGGCTTCTTTTTTCCGACAGGGAACCGGCACGGAAAAACCGTATGAAAGCCTGTTTCATGATTCTCGCGGGGGTGCTGCAGCTCTTCGGCGCCGTTTCGATTTACACGCCCGAGTATTTTATTATTCTGCGGCCCTGGCAGGGGAAATCCCTCTTTGCCGCCGTGCTGCTGCCTGCAGCCCTGGCCGTTCTGCTTCTGACAGGACAGATTGCGCTTTCTGACCAGGCAGAAGAACAGGATGACGGCCGGGGGAGATATCTGTGTATCACCGGCGCACTGCTGATTCTGACCGGCTGCCTGATGACGGAGATGGCGCCCCTCTTCCTGATGGGCTTTCTGCTGCTCGGTCTGATACTTCTGCGGATCCGGGCCGGAAAGAACAGGCCGCCGCTCTTAAAGAAGCTGACGGTGTCCGTCCTGATTCCGTCGGCCGTTTATCTGATTCTGATGTTTATATTGCTGCTTCCGCATCTGATCCGGACCTTTGGAGGTTATCATTGAGTATTCTGCAGGTTTTAAATGAATATCGGGGAGAGGGCTTTCTTCTCGTTCTCTACGGAATCAGCCTTGTCTGTCTTCTGATCCGGGAGAAGGAGCCGGTCCGGCGCACTCTGCTGGTTGACCTGCCGCTGGTCTTCCTGGTCCTGTTTTTCCTGCCGCCCGTGCACGCCCTTTACACGAAGCTGGAGGACGCCGCCACCTATTACCGTATTCTGTGGCTGATTCCCATGAGCGCAACCATGCTCTATGCCGCGCTGAAGGTCTGTGAAAAGCATCTTGCGGCGGGACTTGCCGCGGCCATTCTGCTTATTGCCCTCTGCGGGCGTTTTGCCTACTCACAGGAACACGTCGTGCGGGCGCAGAACCGTCTGCATCTGCCGCCGCAGGTGCTGAGCGTAGCCGACACCATCACCAATGACATGGGCGATGCCTCTTTTGTCAAAGCGGCCGCCCCGCCGGAGCTGGTGCCTTTTATCCGCCAGTATGAGACGAGAATCCGCCTGGCATACGGACGCGAAATGATCACGGAAAACTGGGATTATACCTTTGTGAGCGGCGTGTATGAAGAGATGATTCAGGATCAGATCCGCGCGGAGGACCTCGTGGAGGCCACCCGGGAGGCTCTGTGCAATTATGTCATAATCAATCAGTCCAAGGAGCTCATCGGTGACCCGGAGGACCTTGGACTGATTCTGATTTCACGTGTGGATGGTTATCTGGTTTACCGGGATCCGCAGATTACGGAGACCTGGTGATCTGGTAGTAAGAGCCGGCAGCAGGCTGCCGGAATCCGGCTTTTATTTGCCCTCTTCCGCATCTTCTGACGATGTATCTGACTGTGTACCTGTCTGATTTTCCTTTGTGGCGTTCGTGCCGCTCACATCGAATTCACCCTTCTCGTTATTCAGAATTTTGGCGACGAAGTGCTCGGCGATCTGCTTGCGTCCCGCTTCGTTGAGATGAACGGCGTCCCGCATGAAGAGCAGGTAGTTGTCGCCGTTGATGGAGCCATAGTAGTTGTCGATAAAGGAAATACCGGCGGCGGAGCTCACGTCAATGGCGCGCACCCAGTAGGTTGAGATGGTGCCGTTGCCCAGATCCGTCATGGCGCCGCTCTGGAACTTCTCGTCCTCATCGACATAGAAGGCAAAAGTAGGCGAGAGGAAGACAATGCGGATGTAAGGGTATTCCTCCTGAATCAGCTGGATGGATGCCTTGAGAGACCCGGTGTAGGTCTGAATATCCACGTCGTTGTTGGCATTGTCGACAGGAGACCCCTCCAGATAATCCACGGCGTCGTACATGATCGCCAGAATATCCACCTTGTCCATATCCGTGGACTTGAGCGCTTCCAGTCCCGCTGTCAGGGAAGGATCGTTCTTGAACGGGGCAATATTCTCCATGGCGACAAAATCCTGCCGGTTCAGCGCGCTGCACACATAGTACAGATTGAAGGCGTCGTCGATGCCTTCCTGCGTGGAAGTGCTGTACACGGCGTTTTCGCAGGCAATTTTGGAGGACGGGAAGGATGCGTTGATGACCGTCGCGCCGCTCATCGCCCCGATCTGCTCGGCAATACCGGTCTCGGTCCGGTCATCGGAAAGCGGATCATTGCCGAGGAACAGGATCGTCGTGACGCCGTCGTCCTCCCGGCCTTCCAGAAAGGCGGGATTCAGGGAAAAGATGACATCCTGGACTTCCACGTCGAATTTGGTGGAATCGTCATCCCGGTCCCAGGTGGTCAGCGTGCCCTTGTTCCATTTCAGCAGGATGATGATGCCCGCCGCCAGGACGGCCAGAATCAGAATTCCCGTGACTGCGAGCAGGTTCAGACGGAAAGGCCTTCGCGGCCGCTCTTCTTCCGGAACCGGCCGGTCTTCCTCTTCGAAGAACTCATCCTCTTCGGAATAGTCATAATCATCCAGATCGACCAGTGTAAAACCGTCGCTCTCAAGGTAATCGGGTGTTGCTTCGGATACCGCTTCGGATACTTCTTCGGAGACCGCTTCGGACATCTTTTCTTTTTTATTCACTTCTTTATTTATATTTTTATCTGCCATGCTTTGTATTGTACATGATGAGAACGGAAAAATCGATACCAATAAATTCCGCGGAAAATCCGGGCGCGGGACCTGCCGGATTCCTTGAGCCCGGCGGGTATTTGTGCTAACGTACAGAGAAGAAAGATCTGAATGAAAAACTGGCGCAGAGGAACATGCGGCGTAAGTGAGGAGGCAGGCAGATGTTTAAAGAGGAATTTGAGGCAGTCGCGAAGACAGCGGGAAACAAGGTTTCTTTTCTGAAGAAGAATCCGGCGGGGTATTTTATCCTGTCGATGCTGGCCGGCATGTACGTCGGCTTCGGCGTTCTGCTCGCCTTTACGTCGGGCGGGCTGCTGGGAAGCACACCGGGCGCCAAGCTGGTGATGGGCATGACTTTCTCGGCTGCGCTGTCGCTGGTTATTTTTGCCGGATCGGAGCTCTTCACGGGCAACAACTTCGTCATGACCGCGGGCGTGCTGAAAAAAACCGTCACCCCCGGACAGACGCTCCTGCTCTGGGCTGTCTGCTACCTCGGAAATGCGGCCGGCAGCCTTCTGCTGGCTGTGCTGTATACGCTGACCGGACTCGGAAACGGCGCGGCAGGGGAGACCATGGCTGCCGCCGCCGCTGCCAAAATGTCCGCCGGCCCGGTGCAGCTGATCGTGCGGGGCATGCTCTGCAACATGCTGGTCTGTGCCGCTGTCTGGTGCGGCACCCGCTGCAAGAGTGAGAGCGGAAAGCTGATCATGATTTTCTGGGCCATCACCGTTTTCTTCACGTCAGGATTTGAACACAGCGTCGCCAACATGACGCTGCTCCCGATTGCTCTTTTCAATCCCTGCGGGCAGGCAGTCTCCGCCGGCGGGATGCTCTACAATCTGCTGTTTGTGACGATCGGAAACATGATCGGCGGAATCGTGTTGTTCACGCTGCCGTATTTTGCCGCTCAGAAGAACTGATCAGCCATATCTTGTCAGTACTTAAGGCCGATGATACAATATTTGGGATTATGGGGCTTTATGCCCTTATTTGCCGACCCTTAAACATCGCGTCGGACACTGAAAAAAACCGGAGGAACGGGATTGGACAGACAGGAAGAGAAGGAAATACAGAAGAAGCTGGAGGAGTTTGAAAAGGAGCTCTTTGAGGGAGATCTTTTCGACGAGAACCCCGCCGGATCAGCTGCGGATCAGACTCCGCCGGAGGATGAGGCGCTGGATGAGACCGATACGATTCCCTTTGACGAAGTCATCCTGAAGTCCGCTGAGCAGGAAGCACAGCGGATCCGTGAAGAGGAAGAAAAGCAGAGGCAGGAAGAAGCCGCCGCGGCCGCCGAAGCCACGGCCGGAGAGGACGATTTTGACGAAACCGACACACTGCCTTTTGACGAAGTTGTCGCGGCCTCGGCCGGCGCGGAGCTGTATGATGATGAGTACCGCGAGGAGCAGGAGGAATGGGAGGACCGGGAGCGCCCGGCACGTTCCCGCCGCAGAGCTGCCGAAGAAAGAGATTACAGGCGCAGAGACGAATATGAGGATGATGAGGATTATGATTACGAGGACGGAAACGCACTGGTCCGCTTCTTCTCTCATCTGACGGCGATCGATGTGGCGATCGGCGCCGCTGCGGCTGCGATTGTGGTTGTGGGGCTGATTTTTGCCCTGAATGTGAATGCAAACAGAAAGCTGGAGGCCAAGGCGGCCGAGTTTACGGCCATCGGAACGCAGATCGAGGATGCCGGCGTGATCGGCTCCGACACGCTGCACGCCCTCTCGGAAGCGCGGATCGCGCAGGCGGAGGCGGAAGAGGCTGCGCTGATCGCTCAGCAGGAGGCGGAAAAAGCCGCAGAGATCGCGGCGATGCCCGGCATTCCCGTGGACATGAAGCTCTCCACCATTCAGTCGGACTTAAAGCTGAAGTTTTTAAATAAAGAAAAGAATGCGATGATCGCCGGCGCGCCCTTCCGTGTGGAGGTGGTGCGGCCGTCCGGAAAAACCGAGACCTGGGAGGATGATGACCGGGACGGCATCATATACCGGGACGGCCTGGAAAACGGCGAATACAAGGTGACGGCGATGGCCATGGCGCAGGAAGGGGACAAGAAATACGAGATGCCCTCCGGCGCACAGAGCATCAAGGTCACTGATACGATTGCCTATCAGAAGGTAGACGTCTCGGACGAAATCAAGAAGGAATCCGAGATCAACGTCGCGCAGGAGGATACGGCGAAGAAGGACACGGTGGTCGAGAGTACCATTCAGGATACGGTGGAGTGGGTTGAATCGACCAAGACGCTGATCGCCGAGGGAGAAGGGGGTTACTCCGGAACCTCGGAGTCCTATGAGGAGATCGGAAAAGACCAGGTCACAGACCCGTATGCGGCGGCCGGGCTTCTTTTCTCGCGGCCGTATGTGTATATGACCGCCTCGGATCTGCACATCAGCGGGACGGATCACGGCACGGCCGGCAGCTCCGCGAAGTTCAACGCCGAGATCACGGTGGCGGAAGGAACGGAAGGCCACGGCGAGGTGAGCTGGTATTCGGACAATGACAGCGTCGCCCGGGTGGACTCGGACGGAAATGTCACCTTCGTCGGCGCGGGCACAGCCACGATACAGGCGCTGTGCGACGGCGTCAGCGACGTAATGAGCGTGACAGTAGAGGGCGGCCAGAGCAGTGAAAGCCAGTCGAAGGATGTGACGGGCGTGACGCTGAGCGGCACCATGATCACCGGCAAGGCCGGTGAGAGCCGGGTCCTGACGGCCAATGTGCAGCCGCAGGATGCAGCCGACAAATCGGTCTCCTGGAGCAGCAGCAACACGGGCGTCGCGACCGTGGACGGCGGAACCGTCAGACTGATCGCACCCGGCACCGCAACCATCACCGTGACGACCGGTCAGGGCGGATATAAGGCGGAATGCAGCGTCACGGTCGAGAAGAATGAAGGAGAAGTGGTGTCGGTCAGCGGCGTGAGTCTGAACAAAGACAGCATGACGGGCGACAAGGGCGGCAGCGAAACCCTGAAGGCCACGATCTCACCGGACAATGCCACCAATAAAAAGCTCAGTTGGAAGAGCTCGGACACGGGCGTGGCTTCAGTGGACGGCGACGGAAAGGTCAGCTTCGTCGGAAAGGGCAAGGCAACCATCACCGTGACCACCGAGGACGGCGGAAAGCAGGCGTCCTGCAGCGTGACGGTCAACGGCGCGGCAGATGAGAACGCCCGCCTGAAGGACAAGAGCGGCAATCCGCTCTATGTGAAGGACGGCGACACCTACCGGGAAGCACTGGTGAAGGACTACAACCAGTACGACCGCTTCTTCCGGAAGAAGGTGGTGAGCGGAACCTACCGTTACACCGGCTGGCAGACGCTGGACGGCAGAACCTACTTCTTTGACAAAAACGGCAATTATGTGACCGGCGAGCAGATCATCCAGGGTGCGACGTACCATTTTGACGGCGAGGGTATTCTGCAGACAGGAAACACCTCCGTCGGCATCGATGTCTCGACCTGGAACGGCGGCATCGACTGGAACGCGGTGCGCTCCTCCGGCATCTCCTTCGCCATCATCCGCTGCGGCTACCGCGGCTCCTCCGTCGGCGCACTGGTTGAGGATTCCCGGTTCCGCACCAATATCACAGGCGCGCGGAACGCGGGCCTGAAGGTCGGCGTCTACTTCTTCTCGCAGGCTGTCACGGAGGCGGAAGCAGTCGAAGAAGCCTCCATGGTGATCCAGCTGGTGTCCGGCTACGGACTCAACCTGCCGGTGTTCCTGGATGTGGAATCCAGCGGCGGCCGGGGCGACCGGATCAGCGCAGACCAGCGCACGAAGAATATCCGGGCCTTCTGTCAGACGATCCGCAATTCCGGCTACAGCGCGGGCGTCTATGCCAATACCAACTGGTTCTCGGAGAAAATCCACACGGGCAGCCTGACGGACTACAATATCTGGCTGGCACAGTACGCCGCGGCGCCCACCTACTCGCTGACCCGGTATGATATCTGGCAGTACAGCTCGACTGGACGCGTGTCCGGAATCAGCGGGAATGTGGACATGAACATTTCCTACAGGGGTTACTGATATGTTACAATAGTTAGAATAGAAAAATACGTTTCCACAGGAATCGGAGGAAAGAAATGAGAACTTATCTGGTAACGGGCGGCGCCGGTTTTATCGGTTCCAATTATATTCATTATATGTTCCGCAAGTACGGAGACGAAATCTTCATTATCAACGTGGATGTGCTGACGTATGCCGGCAATCCGGAAAACCTCGCCGATGTGGAGAACCGGTCGAATTACCGCTTTGTCCGGGCGAATATCTGTGACAAGGAGGCTATCCGGAAAGTCTTCGCGGAGTACGACATCGACCGCGTGGTCCATTTTGCCGCCGAGAGTCATGTGGACCGCAGTATCGTCCAGCCCGAGCTGTTTGTGACGACCAATGTGCTGGGAACCGCCAACATGCTCAACTGCGCGAAGGAAGCCTGGGAGCTGCCGGACGGAAGCTTTAAGGAGGGCAAAAAATTCCTGCATGTCTCGACGGACGAGGTGTACGGATCTCTTCCCGAGGACGGCGGCTATTTCTACGAGACGACGCCCTATGCGCCGCACAGTCCGTATTCCGCCAGCAAGGCCGGCTCGGATCTGCTGGTCAAGGCCTACATGGACACCTATCACTTCCCGGCGAACATCACGAACTGCTCCAACAACTACGGCCCTTACCAGTTCCCGGAGAAGCTGATCCCGCTGATGATTCACAATGCTCTCGAGGGCAAGAAGCTTCCGGTCTACGGAGACGGAAAGAACGTCCGTGACTGGCTGTATGTGGAAGATCACGCCAAGGCCATCGACATGGTCTGCGAGAAGGGCCGGCTGTTCGAGACCTACAACGTGGGCGGCCACAATGAGAAGCAGAATATCGAGATCGTGAAAACCATTATCGACATTCTGCGCGAGGAACTGCCGGATTCCGATCCCAGAAAGGCAGCGCTGACCTACGATCTGATTACTTACGTCGAGGACCGCAAAGGCCACGACCGCCGCTATGCGATCGCGCCGGATAAAATCCGGGCCGAGATCGGCTGGGAGCCGGAGACCATGTTCCGCGAAGGCATCCGCAAGACCATCCGCTGGTATTTCGACAATGAGGAGTGGATGGAGCACGTGACAAGCGGCGATTATCAGCAGTATTACGACAAAATGTACGGTGAAAAGAAAGAGATAGGATGAGACGATGAAAGGTATAATTCTTGCCGGCGGCTCCGGCACAAGACTGTATCCGCTCACCAAGGCGATCTCAAAGCAGATCATGCCGGTCTATGACAAACCGATGATTTATTACCCGCTCTCCACGCTGATGCTGGCGGGCATCCGGGATATTCTGATTATTTCGACGCCCAGGGACCTGCCGGTCTTCGAGGAACTCCTCGGAAGCGGCGAGCAGCTCGGGCTGCATTTCGAATACCGGATCCAGGAAAAGCCCAGAGGGCTCGCGGACGCGTTCATCATCGGCGCGGATTTCATCGGGCAGGACAGCTGCGCGCTGGTCCTCGGCGACAATATCTTCTACGGGCAGAGCTTCACGAAGATCCTGAAAAGAGCCGCGGAGCGCGAGAAGGGCGCAACGATTTTCGGCTACTATGTCAAGGATCCGAGGGAGTACGGCGTCGTGGAGTTCGACGAAAACGGCATGGCGGTCTCGATCGAGGAGAAGCCGGAGCACCCGAAGAGCAACTACGCGGTGCCGGGCCTGTATTTCTATGACAATGATGTCGTGGAGATTGCGAAGAATGTCAAGCCTTCTGCGCGCGGCGAGATCGAAATCACCAGCATCAACAACGAGTATCTGCGCAGGGGAACGCTCCATGTGGAGACGCTCGGACGCGGATTCGCCTGGCTGGACACGGGCAGCCACGACATGCTGCTGGATGCGGCGGACTTCGTCGCGGCCTTCCAGAAGCGGCAGGGCATGTATATCTCCTGCATCGAGGAGATTGCTTTCAGAAAAGGATATATTGACCGGGATCAGCTGATCGCACTGGCAAAACCGCTGCTCAAGACGCAGTACGGGCAGTACCTGCTGGAGATCGCGGACGGTCTGTAAAATAATCAAATCAAAAAGGGGTTCAGAATGGGCAAATTTACTGTTGCAACCGGGCCGATTGAAGGGCTGAAGATTATTACTCCACAGGTGTTCGGTGACGAGCGCGGCTACTTTATGGAAACTTACCAGAAGCAGGACTTCGTGGAGGCGGGCATCACCTGCGAGTTCGTACAGGACAATCAGTCCATGAGCCGGAAGGGGGTCCTGAGAGGCCTTCATTTCCAGATTCAGTATCCGCAGGACAAGCTGGTACGCGTCATCCGCGGCGAGGTTTTCGACGTGGCTGTGGACCTGCGGCAGGACTCGCCGACCTTCGGACAGTGGTACGGCCAGATTCTCTCCGAAGAAAACAAGAAACAGTTCTTCATTCCGAAGAATTTCGCACACGGCTTCCTGGTTCTTTCGGACGTGGCGGAGTTTACCTATAAATGTTCAGATTTCTACCACCCGAATGATGAGGGCGGTCTTGCATTCAATGATCCGGAAATCGGCGTGAAGTGGCCTTTCCCGGAAGACACGGAGCTGATTCTTTCCGAGAAGGATCAGAAATGGAACGGAATCCGGGATTACTGCGCGCAGAGGGGGATCCCCTTCAGATGAGAAACGAAGCGGGCAGGCATAAAAAGACAGTGCTCTGCATCGTATGGGCAGCAGCCATCTCGCTGGCACTCACTGTTCTGCTGCACAGCAATCCGCTTGAGGACCCGGAGACCGCGAGGCTCAAGAAAATCAGCGGATGCCTGCTGCTCTCGGTGGGTGTGGCGCTTTTTACGATTTTCTACGACAAAATGACGACACTGCCCGTGGAGCTGTGGCAGAGCAGGCGGCTGATCTGGCGCCTGTCCGTCAATGATTTCAAAAAGCGCTACGCGGGTTCTTACCTGGGGACGGTCTGGGCACTGGTTCCGCCGGTGATCCAGGTCCTGATGTACTGGTTTGTCTTTGACAAAATTTTCGGCGCAGCCAGGCAGGCCGCCATGGGCGGGGGAGATGTGCCCTATGTCCTGTTCCTGACAGCGGGCTTTGTTCCGTGGTTTTTCTTCTCGGACGCGCTGTCCGGCGGGACGGCCTCCCTTCTGGAGTACAATTACCTGGTCAAAAAGGTCGTGTTCAAAATCAGCGTGCTGCCGATCATCAAGATCATCGCCGCCTTCTTCGTGCATGTGTTTTTCACGGCGGTGCTTCTTTTTATTGCGGCGCTGTACGGCTACCGCCCGACGGTCTACACACTGCAGCTGCTGTATTACTCGGCCTGCGAATTCGTCTTTGTGCTCGGGCTGTGCTACGCGACCTGCTCGATCGTCGTGTTTTTCCGGGACCTGCAGCAGGTGGTCTCCATTATCCTGCAGGTGGGCGTCTGGGCGACGCCCGTGCTCTGGAATATCAATACCATGAATGACAGCATCAAGCCGTTTCTGAAGCTGAACCCGATGGCGTACATCGTGGAGGGCTTCAGAATGTCTGTCTACGGGGAGGGCTGGTTCTTCGAGCACTTCTACTCCAGCGCCTATTTCTGGATCGTGACGTCACTGATTTTTGTACTGAGCTCACTGATCTTCAAGCGACTGAAGCCGATGTTCGCGGATGTTCTGTGAGTCCCGGCGCCGGTCGAGACCGGGCCCCAGTGAAGAGTAAGCATAATTAATGGATAACGAAGTCAGGGAACAACAGAATATTGCGATCGAGGTGGAAAACGTCTGCAAGCGCTATAAACTGTATGCGCGCGGGCGGGACCGGCTCAAGGACGCGCTCGGCCTCTCCAGGTGGTCTCATTACACGGAACACCTGGCGCTGGACAATGTCAGCATGACGATCCGTCAGGGCGAGACAGTGGGCATCATCGGAACCAACGGCTCCGGAAAATCCACCATTCTCAAAATCATCACCGGCGTGCTGACGCAGACCTCCGGAGACGTCCGTGTTAACGGGCGGATTTCCGCCCTGCTGGAGCTGGGCGCCGGTTTCAACATGGAGTACAACGGCATCGAGAACATCTACCTGAACGGAACCATGAACGGTTTCTCGAAGAAGGAGATTGACGCGAAGCTGGACGCAATCCTGGAGTTTGCCGATATCGGCGAGTATATTTACCAGCCGGTCAAGACCTACTCCAGCGGTATGTTCATGCGCGTCGCCTTTGCGGTGGCGATCAATATCGAGCCGGAAATTCTGATCGTGGACGAGGCGCTGTCGGTGGGCGACGTCTTTTTCCAGGCAAAATGTTACCGGAAGTTCGAGGAATTCAAACAGGCGGGAAAGACGGTGCTGTTTGTGTCCCACGACCTCTCCAGCATCAATAAATACTGCGACCGCGTCATCATTCTCAACCGGGGCAAAAAACTGGGCGAGGGCTCGCCCAAGGAGATGATCGACATCTACAAGCAGGTCCTGGTGGGACAGTATGATCCCGAGAAGAAAGCGGAGCAGAGCGGGGAGCCGGGGCGCGCGGATTTCATGAATCCGAATATGCTGGAATACGGCTCCGACAAGGCGCATATCACGCACTGCGACATTCTGGACGAATCGGGCGCTTCGAACGCCGTGATCATGAAGGGGAGCACCTGCACCTTTGTCATGGACGTGGAGTTCCGCGAGAACATCGAGTCCCCGATTTTTGCCTTTACGATCAAAAACAAATACGGCGTGGAGATCACGGGAACGAATACGATGTTCGAAAAGGCCTTTCTGGAGGCGGCCGCGAAGGGAGACCGGAAGCGGATCAGCTTCCGGCAGGAGATTCACCTGCAGGGCGGCGACTACCTGATTTCGTTCGGCGTGACCGGATTCGAGCGGGAGGACTTTACGGTTTATCACCGGCTCTATGACGCCCTGAATCTGCATGTTGTGTCATCGAAGGATACGGTCGGCTACTACGACCTTGAAAGTGTTGTGACGGTGGAGGATCTGAAGCAGTGAAGGAAAAAATCGGACAGGTGACCCTGGATTATACCTGGTATCCCGGAGAAGATTTTTACTGTGACGGCGAAGTGGAAAAGGAACTCCTCGAGCTGGTCATGAAGGAGGATGCGGCCTCTTTTGACCGGATTATCCGGGAGCGCAGAGACTGGCCCACCCTTTATCATCTCTCACCGCAGCGGGGCAATATCGTCAGCTGGCTTCCCTTCGGCGGGACCGAGAAGGTCCTGGAGATCGGCGCGGGACCGGGCGCAATTACGAGCGCGCTCTGCGGAAAGGTCGGCGAGATCACGTGCGTGGACCTGTCGAAGGTCCGCTCCCAGATCAACGCGTACCGGAACAGGGACTGCGCGAATCTGGAGATCAAGGTGGGCAACTTCGAGGATATCGAACCGCACCTGGACGATGATTACGACTATATTTTCCTGATCGGAGTGTTTGAGTACTCCACACTGTATATACACGACCGGATGCCGTTCCACGAGGAGCTTCGGCGCCTTCTGCGGCACAGAAAGCCGGGCGGAAGAATCGTGATTGCCATCGAGAACCGGACCGGCATGAAATATTTTGCCGGCTGTGCGGAGGACCACACGGGACGGTATTTTGACGGGATTGAGGGCTATCCGGATCCCTCTGCGCCGGCCCGGACCTTCTCAAGAAGGGGCCTTGAGCAGATTTTCCTGCAGTGCGGAGCCGGGGATTACACCTTCTATTATCCCTATCCGGATTACAAGCTGATGCACACGCTGTACTCGGACTGGCGGCTTCCCGCCTGCGGCGAGCTGACAGACAATATCCGCAACTTTGACCGCGACCGGCTGCTTCTTTTTGACGAGAAGAAGGCGTTTGACGCGGTGATCCGGGAGGGAGAATTCCCGGTGTTTTCCAATTCCTACGAGGTGATTCTCGGCCCGCCGCCGGCAGTGAGATACTGCAGGTTTTCCACGGAGCGGGCGCCGCGCTACCGGATCCGCACAGTAATCTCCGGGCAGGAGGTCTTAAAGCAGCCGGAGCATCCCGAGGCGCGGGAGCACGTGCGGCAGATGGAAGCCATGGGCCGGAAACTCGCAGAGCGGTTTGAGGGGAGCGGTCTGCAGATCGCGGCGTGCCGGTATGACGCGGCGCGCGGCGCGGCAGTTTTCCCGTATGTCGCGGGCAGGAGCCTTGCGGAGCTTCTGGACGAGTGCCTCCGGGAAGCGGATACCGAGGGACTTTTCCGGCTTCTGCTCACCTATCGTGAATATATGTCTTACCGGGAGGATGTTCCGGCGGCCGATCCGGATATGATCTTCGCGAATATCCTGGTCAGGCAGAACGCGGACGGCTCGCAGGAGTGGACGGCGATTGATTATGAGTGGGCGCAGGAGACGGCAATTCCGGCGGACCGCATGCTCATCCGGGCACTGTCCTGCTGGTTCAGGGAGGACGAGAGCCGGAAAGACCGCGTGGCGGCGCTGATCGGGGAGGAGGCGTTCTATGAGCGCCTGCACCTGAATGCGGCAGAGGCCGCGGCCTACGAGGAAAGCGAGGACTTTCTGCAGGATAAAGTGACGGACCAGGTCACGGCGCTCGGCGAGCTGCGGTATGAGATCGGCGGGAAGGTCATTGTCCCCGCGGAGCTGGCAGCAGGGTATCTCGCTGACAAGAACCGGGCAAAACAGGCGGTGAACCTGGCGACGGTGCAGATCTATACGGACACCGGAAACGGCTTCAGGGAGGAGGAGTCCCGCTTCCTGGAACAGAACTACGGCGAGGAAGGCGTGATCTGTTTCGAAGTGAAGGTCCCGGAGTCGGTGCGGGCACTCAGGATCGACCCGGCGCTGTGTCCGTGTGTGGCGGCGCTGTGCGGCGCACAGCTTTGCGCCGACGGGGCTGCGGCGGGAGAAGAACACCTGCAGACTCACACAAAATTATTCAGGAAATATGCCCAGAGCAACGGAATCCGGACGGGAGAGAGCAGTTTTCTGTTCGCGACGCAGGATCCGAATCTGGTGTGGGATATGAATAAGCTTCGCCGGAAGACCGGCGTAAAGAAAGATGCCGTTCTGCGCATCCGGCTGCAGATGGCGGGCCTGCCGGCCACGCTTTCGGAGCAGATCAGTCAGGACGGGATAAGGAGCACACAATGATCAGGGAAAAGGTCAAGCAGTACCTCTCCGCGCGGAGAGCGGACCGGTATGAAAAGGAGCTTGCGGACAAGGAAGCGGCCTACGCGAACTGGTACCGCGTCCACAAGCGCGTCCTGAAGCAGCAGCTGGAGGAGAAGGACCACACGGAGGGCGAAAAGCTCTCCATGGAGGTGGTGCGCTATTCCCACCTGCGCAGCTTCGTGCTGTCCGGCGAAAAGAAGCCGGATATCATCATTGCCTGTGACGACGACGGAAATTTAAGCGGCAGGGCGAGAACGCTGATCAGCGATTTCTTCGCGGAAAATCCCCGCATCAACCTGGTCTACGGAGACGAGGACCGGATCGATGAGAACGGAGAGCTCTGCGATCCCTGGATGAAGCCGGACTGGTCGCCGGACACCTTTCTTTCGACCTTCTATTTCGGCAGCATCTTCGCCTTCCGCTCCGAGATTCTTTCTATCATCAATCCGCAGGATGTGCGGGCGCAGGATGTGGAGAACCGCGCCAAAATCGAGCGGGATTCGGAGCGTGAGAAAGAGGCGAGAGAGCGCGAGCCGGACGATGTTCTGCGCACCTGGATTTACGGAAAACTGTGCCTGAGAATTGCGCAGGCGGACGGCGGCTTTGAGAAGCGCCACAAGAACCGCTTCCCGATCGGCCACATCCGGGAAATCCTGTTCCACGCCGCCCAGACACCGGAGCCCTGGGACTCCAGACTGATCCGCTCCTCGCTGACCGGCCGCTATTCCAGCGCGTCCGCGGCGACAAGACTGATCAGCATTATCATTCCCAGCAAGGACAACCCGGAGATTCTGGCCCGCTGCATTCAGACCATCGAGCAGTATACGATTTCCTCTCCCTATGAGCTGGTGATCGTGGACAACGGATCCTCGCCGGAAAACCGGGCGAAGACAGAGGCGCTTTTAGAGAAGCACAATGAGTACGGCAGTGCGATCTATCTGTATCAGGAGATGCCCTTCAACTTTTCCAGGATGTGCAATCTCGGCGCCGAAAGGGCGAACGGCGAGCTGCTGCTGTTCCTGAACGACGACATTGAAATCCGCAAGCCCGGGTGGCTGTCCTATCTCTCGGAGAAGGCCAAGCTGCCTTATGTCGGCGCGGTGGGCATGAAGCTTCTGTATCCCGGATCGGACATCATCCAGCACGCGGGTGTGGTTAATGTGCGTCTCGGCCCGATCCACAAGCTGCAGTTCTGCGACAACCGGGATGTGCTGTATTTTGGCTATAACAAAGGCGTGCGCAATGTCATCGCCGTGACCGGCGCGTGTCTGATGGTCCGGGCCAATCTGTTCAGAGAGGTCGGCGGTTTTGATGAGGAGCGCTTTGCGGTGGCCTTCAACGATATCGACCTGTGCTACCGGATTTATGAAAAGGGCTATTACAACGTTGTCCGGAACAATATGTACCTGTATCACCACGAGTCCCTGAGCAGAGGAGATGACCGCAAGGACAAGGTCAAATCGCTGCGGCTCTCGCAGGAGCAGGAAAATCTGCTTATGGCACATCCGGATCTGTTCGGAAAGGACCCGTTCTATCATCCGTACATGACGCAGAATCCGGCGGTCACCACTTTTGAGATCGGCATCGAAGATGCCATTCTGGAAGGACTTCCGCTGACGCCTCCCGTCAGGCGCACTTCCGCGCTGCCGGACAAATGGTTTGATCCGGTGCTGCGCCTGGGCGTGGAAGGGGCGAACAGCCTGCAGGAGTATTACCGCGGTCCCTTCGCCGGACCGGAGGAGAAGGGCTATTATGTCCGGGGCTACTCCTTTGTCATCGGATCGGACAACGCGTGGTACGACCGGACCCTGCTGCTTCGGGCAGAGGACGGCACCACCGTCTACGAAGTGCCGGTGGACAACGTCTACCGCCCGGATATTGCGAGAAACCTGACAGACCAGATCCACGACAAGCTGACAGGTTTTGCCTGTGTGATCCCGGCACATTCCCTGCCGGCGGGCAGCTATGTGGTCGGCATGCTGGCGCAGGACAAGACCGGCCGGGGCAGGATTGCGGCGTGGTCGGATGTGTACTTGAAAATTCAATGAGGGGCTATGGAAGAGATCAATTATCAGGAAGAGTATGAGAAGGAGCGCGTCAAGTCGGCGTATCTGGCGGACCGCGTAGCGCAGCTGGAAGATCAGGTGGACGACCTGGAGTTCAAGCTGAACCGGATCAAGAACAATCCGCTCTGGAAGGCTTCGGGGCCGGCCAGAAGCGCGTATCACTTTGTGCAGCGTCAGGTGGATCGGGTCCGCAATCAGGGCGATGCGAAAGGCGTCGTGAAGAAAATTCAGTACAAAATCCGGGAGAAGCAGGCGGTGAAGGGCTACGGAACCGCAAGCTTTCCGGATGAGGCGGAGCGCGCCCGGCAGATGCAGGAGAGCGCCTCTTTTGAGCGGCAGGTGCTCATCTCGATTCTGGTGCCGCTCTACAACACGCCGCGGAATTATTTAAAGGACATGATTGATTCCGTGGTGAACCAGACCTATCCCAACTGGCAGCTGTGCCTGGCGGACGGGTCGGACGCGGAGCACGCCTATGTGCACGATATCGTCGAGGAGTACCGCAGCCGGGATGATAATCTGAGAGAGCGGATCGTCTACACGAAGCTGGAGAAAAACGGCGGTATTTCGGCGAACACCAACGCATGTCTGGCCATTTCCACCGGCGAGTTCATCGCGCCTTTCGATCACGATGATTACCTGCATCCTTCCGTTCTGTATGAGTACGTGAAGGTCATCAACGAGCAGGACGCGGACTATCTGTACTGCGACGAGACGACCTTCCGCGACACGGATCTGAACAAGTTTGTGACCATCCATTTCAAGCCGGACTACGCGATCGACAATCTGCGGGCCAACAATTACATCTGCCACCTGTCGTGTTTTGCCCGGACGCTTCTGGAGGGAGAGGACCTGTACCGGTCCGAGTTTGACGGCAGCCAGGACCACGACATGATTCTGCGTCTGACCGATAAGGCGCGCAAAATCGTCCACGTCCCGAAGCTTCTGTATTACTGGAGGTCTCACTCCGGCTCCACGGCCGGCAATATCGCGGCCAAGACCTACGCGATCGACGCGGCCAAAGGAGCGGTTGCGGATCATCTGCGGCGCCACGGCTATAAGAATTTCAAAATCACGTCGACGCGGGCGTTTGAGACGATTTTTAAAATCACCTATGAGATCATCGGAAATCCGAAGGTTTCCATCGTGATCCCGAGCCGCGATCACGAAGAGGATCTGCGGCGCTGCATCACGTCGATTCTGGACAAATCGACCTATGACAATTTCGAGATCATCATTGTCGAGAACGGAACGAGCGAGGAGGCGGCGCTGCGCTATTACAGCGAACTGCTGTCCGGGCCGTACAAGGACAGAATCCGGATCATCGACGCAGACCGGGACGGGGCGGATTTTGACCCCGCCGTGCGCGGAGCGGCTCAGCCGTTCAATTACTCCCGGATTAACAATCTCGGGGTGCAGAAAGCTTCCGGAGAATATATACTGTTATTGAATAATGATACACAGGTGATCTCCGTTAACTGGATTGAGGAGCTCCTGATGTATGCGCAGCGCCCGGATGTGGCTGCCGTGGGCGGCAAGCTCTATTATCCGGACAAGACGATTCAGCACGCAGGCATCGTGATCGGACTGGGCGCACACCGCACAGCCGGCCACACCCATTACCGGCAGAGAAGGGAAAATCTCGGCTACATGGGCAGACTGTGCTACGCGCAGAATGTGTCCGCCGTGACCGGCGCGTGCCTGATGGTGAAAAAGGCTTTGTTTGAGGAAGCGGGCGGCCTCGATGAGTCGTTTGCGGTCTCATTGAACGATGTGGATCTGTGTCTGAAGCTGCGGGAGATGGGCTATCTGAACGTCTTCACGCCGTTTTCGGAGCTCTTCCACTATGAGTCGGTTTCCCGCGGTCTGGACGATGCGGGTGAAAAGGCGCAGCGCTACAACGAGGAGTCGGAGCACTTCCGCACGAAGTGGAAGGAAGTGCTGGAGAAGGGGGATCCGTATTATAATCCGAACTTCACGCTTGACCGAAGTGATTACAGCCTGAAAGTACAGGACTGAAAAGCAAAAACGATCAATTTACAACAAACAAGGAGGGTACTGATTATGGGAGACAGAATTCAGGAACAATTCGCGTACTGGACGAGCGATCCGTATTTTGACGATGCGACAAAGCAGGAACTGCTCGCGATCCGGAACGATGAAAAAGAGGTCGAGGACCGGTTTTATAAGGACCTTGCATTCGGAACGGGCGGTCTGCGCGGCGTCATCGGCGCGGGCACAAACCGCATGAATATCTACACTGTCCGCAAGGCAACCCAGGGCCTGGCCAACTATATCTTGAAGAACGGCGATCCCAAGAAGGGTGTCGCGATTTCCTACGACTGCCGGATCATGTCTCCGGAATTTGCCAAAGAGACGGCACTGTGCCTCGCGGCCAACGGCATCAAGGCATATCTGTCCGACACACTGCGCTCTGTTCCGCAGGAGTCCTTCGCCATCCGCTATTTCGGATGCCAGGCCGGCGTAGAGATCACGGCGAGCCACAACCCGCCGGAGTATAACGGCTACAAGGCTTACTGGGAGGACGGCGCACAGGTGACGCCGCCGCACGACAACGGCATCATCGCAGAAGTCAACGCCGTCACGGATTACAATGATGTGAAGACCATGTCGGAGGAAGATGCACTGGCAGCAGGCCTTCTGGTCTATTTCGGCAAGGAAGTTGACGACGCTTACATGGAAGCGCTCAAGAAGCAGATTATTCATCCCGATGTGATCCGTGAGATGGCGGAAGATATCCGGATCGTATACACGCCGTTCCACGGCGCAGGCCTCGTGCCCGTCACCCGCGTTCTGAAGGAGCTGGGCTTCAAGCACGTCTTTGTCGTTCCGGAGCAGGAAGAGCCGGACGGACATTTCACGACCCTCGATTATCCGAATCCGGAAGATCCCAAGGCCTTCACGTATGCGCTGCGCCTTGCGAAGGAGAAGGATGCGGACATCGTTCTTGCGACCGACCCCGACGCGGACCGTCTCGGTATCTATGCGAAAGACACGAAGACCGGCGAGTACATCGGCTTCACCGGCAACATGTCCGGCATGCTGATCGGAGAATACATCCTCAGCGAGCGGACGAAGACCGGTACAATGCCCGAGAATCCGGCTTTTGTCACCACGATCGTGACCACCAACCTGGCGCGGCTGATCGCGGAGAATTACGGACTGTATTACAAGGAGTGCCTGACCGGCTTCAAGTATATCGGCGAGCAGATCAAGATCTTCGAGCAGGAGCACAGCTACAACTATGTCTTCGGTCTGGAAGAGTCCTACGGATGCCTGCCCGGTACGCACGTGCGCGACAAGGATGCACCGGCGGCAGTCATGATGCTCTGTGAGGCGGCGGCCTTCTATAAGAAGCAGGGCCTGACGCTGTGGGATCAGATGATCAACATCTACGAGAAATACGGGTACTTCAAGGAGACCCAGTACACCATCACGATGCCCGGCGCGGACGGCGCGGAGAAGATTTCCGCTCTGATGGACAAAATCCGCAATAACCCGCCGACTTCTTTCGCTCACTGGGATGTCCTGGAGTTCAGGGATTACCAGAGAGATTATGTGAAGAAGGCGGACGGAACCGAGACCACCACAGGACTTCCGAAGTCCAACGTGCTGTATTTTGACCTGTCCGACAATGCATGGTGCTGCGCGAGACCTTCCGGCACCGAGCCGAAGATCAAGTTCTACATGGGCGTCAAGGGAACGAGCCTCGAAGACGCCGAGAAGCTGGTTGAAGAGCTCACGGAGGCTGTCAAGGCACTCATCTGAAAAGGTAGGATCGATTGAGCTTTCGGGAAGATCTGGAAAAAACGATCCGCTATGCAATGCGGAACGGCCTGAAGGAGACATATTATGCGGCAGGGGAGCGGCTGCGGCAGCGCCGCAGCACTCCCTACGTGTATGAAACGCCCTCCCCGGAAATACTGGAAAAGCAGCGTAAGGATGCGAAGCAGTGGACGGACGGTCCGCTGTTCAGTATTCTTGTGCCCTCTTATCTGCCGAACCCGGTCTTTTTAAAAGAGATGCTGGACTCGGTGGCAGCACAGACGTATCCGCGCTGGGAGCTGATTCTGGCCGACGCGTCAGAGGCTGTCCGCATTACCGGCAGAAGCTCTCTGCTCTCCCGGACGGAAGTGCAGGCGGAAAACTATGAAGAAGAGGTGCGCCCGGAGGCGGAGCAGATCTTAAACGATCTGGGGGATGACCGTTTTCATTATGTACATCTTCCGGCCAACGGCGGTATTTCAGCCAACACCAACGCGGCAGCAGCCCACGCTGCCGGCGATTATATCGCACTGCTTGATTATGATGACCTGCTGACACCGGATGCGCTGTATGAAGCGGCGGCGGCAATCCGGCTGAGCAGCCCGGAAATTCTTTATTCGGATGAAGACAAGTGCGACGAGACGGCACAGCATTTCTTTGAACCGAACCGGAAGCCGGATTTCAACGAGGAGTATTTTCTTTCCAACAACTATATCTGCCACCTGCTGGTCATGAAACGGGAACTGTTTCTGGCCCTGCAGCTGCGCAGCAAATACGACGGGGCGCAGGATTACGACCTGCTTCTGCGCGCCCCGAAGTCTTATATCGCGCATATTCCGAAGGTGCTTTATCACTGGAGAACCCACGCCGCTTCCACGGCGGGGAACCCCGGCAGCAAGGACTACGCATATGAAGCCGGCAAAGCGGCGCTCGAGGAGCATCTTGCCGCCTGCGGAATCCGCGCGAAAGTCACACATTCCAGACACAGAGGCTTTTACGATATTCAGTATCTTCCGGACCTGTTCTCCGCGCGGGGAGAGGTCGGCGTGATCGGCGGAAAGGTGCTGGACCGCAAAGGCCGGATTGTCGGCGGAATGATGGATGAAAAGGGAAATGTGGCCTTTGAGGGGCTGCATGCCATGGAGAGCGGGCCGATGCACCGCGCCGACACGCGCCAGACGGCGGTGGCGGTCGACGCGCGCTGCATGGAGATCCGCCCGGAACTGAAGCCCCTGTATCAGGAAATTTTCGGCGCCGCCTACGAGGACCATATCATGCAGGGCGGTGAACAGCTCAGGAGCAGAAGCATCGAATTCTGCCACCGGGCGCGGCTGATGGGCTACCGGACGGTCTTTGAGCCGACCATGACGAAGACGGTACAGCAGTGAAACCAGATCAGGCGAAACGGGTTACGGTTGTCATACCGAATTATAATGGAATAAAATATATTGAAAACTGCCTTCGCTGTGTGATGTCCCAGACAGTCCCCTGCGAAGTGATCGTGGTGGACAACGGTTCGACAGACGGCAGTGTGCAGCGGATCCGGGAGGAGTTCGAAGCAGTCCGTGTGATGGAGCTTGGCGCCAACACCGGATTTTGCCATGCCTGCAATACCGGCATTCACGTGACCCGGACGGAATACGTGATGCTGCTCAACGACGATACGACGATGGCGCCGGACTGCGTGGAAAAGCTGCTGGAGGCAATTGAGAAGAGACCGCGGGCGTTCAGTGTTCAGGCCAGAATGATCCGGATGCACCGGGAGCAGGGCGAACCGGAGCTGCTTGACGACGCGGGCGATCTTTACTGTGCGCTGGGCTGGGCCTTCGCGCGGGGAAAGGGAAAAAGCGCGGACAGGTACATGAAGCCCTGCGGTATTTTTTCCGCCTGTGCGGGCGCTGCCGTTTACAGAAGAAGTGTGTTCGATGTCATCGGATATTTTGACGAGCGGCACTTCTGCTATCTGGAGGACGTGGATCTGGGCTTTCGGGCGCAGCGCTTCGGCTTCCGGAATTATTATGAGCCGCAGGCCCTGGTTTATCACGCGGGCTCGGCTTCGACCGGCGGGACCTACAGTGCCTTCAAGGAGGTGCTGACCTCCGGGAATAATTATTATCTTCTGTACAAAAACCTGCCGGGCGTGCAGTATGCGCTCAATGCGCCGCTGTTTCATCTGGGCATTGCGGTAAAGCGCAGGTATTTCGGGAAAAAGGGCCTGAGCGAGGCCTATGAAAAGGGGCTTGAAAGAGGAAGAGCCCTGACGGAGCGGGCAAAAGCACAGGACGCGGCGGCAAAATACGGCCTTCCGGTCCAGAAAGATCCGATTCCGGAGGAGGCGTGCTTTGACGTGTCCGACGAGCGTGCGGGAAAGGTGATCCCGCTGTATCTGAGCGGAAAGGTGAAGACCGGACCGGCCGGATTTATGAATTGTATGCGGATTCAGGGGCTGTTGTGGCTGAACATGATCCGGCGGCTGTATGTCTGATGCGGCGGCCGTGATCTGCCGGAGGCTCTGCAGAGCGATAACATGATCAGAGATAATCAGGTGATGTTCAACAGGTTCCATATTTTGCTGGACGGTGTGGTAACCGCACTGTCTTTTGTGCTGGCCTGGATGCTCAAGTTCATGTCGCCCTGGTCGGAGTTCCGCCCGGGCATCAACGCCCTGCGGGCGTCCGTCTATTTCCAGTCACTGCTTCTGATTGTACCGCTGTATCTGATTCTTTACTCCATGAGCAATCTGTACACCTCCAAGCGGGTCACGCGGATCCGGACAGAGGTGGCAGGCATACTGCGCGCCAATACCATCGGCGTCGTGATCATCATGGTGGCCCTGTTCCTGGCCCAGTCGGAGTGGCCGGAATACGCGGACTACTCCCGTTCCCTGATCGCACTGTTCTATGTCGTCAATATTTTCCTGACAACCCTGTACCGCTATCTGCTGCGCAAGGCGCTCTATTACTTCCGGCGGCGGGGCAATAATTTAAAGCACATCCTGCTGGTCGGCTATTCCCGCGCGGCGGAGGCCTATCTGGACCGGATTCAGAACAATGCCCAGTGGGGATATGTCGCCCACGGCATTCTGGATGATCATGTGCCGGCGGGCACCATGTACCGGGGCGTCAAGGTCCTGGGCACGATCGGCAATCTGGAGTACATTCTGCCGGAGAACAAGCTGGACGAGATTGCCATCACGCTTTCCCTGCAGGACTACGACGATCTGGAGAAAATCGTCGACATGTGTGAGAAATCCGGTGTGCACACCAAGTTTATTCCGGATTACACCTCTCTTTTCCCGAGCAGTCCCTACACGGAGGATCTGATGGGCCTCCCGGTCATCAATATCCGCTATGTGCCGCTGACCAATACGCTGAATGCGTTTATCAAGCGCACGATCGATATTATCGGGGCCATTTTCTGCATTATTCTGTTTTCTCCGCTGATGCTGATTGCGGTGATCGGAACAAAGCTCTCCAGCGAGGGACCGGTGATCTTCCGTCAGGAGCGCGTCGGCCGGCACGGCAAAAACTTCACCATGTACAAGTTCCGGACCATGGAGGTACAGACGAAGGAGGAAGAGTCGAGAGGCTGGACGACCCGGGGAGATGCCCGCGTGACGAAATTCGGAAGTTTTCTGCGCAGGACAAGTATTGACGAAATGCCGCAGTTTTTCAATGTTCTTTCGGGCAAAATGAGCCTGGTCGGGCCCAGACCCGAGCGGCCGCAGTTTGTCGAGAAATTCCGCGAGGAGATTCCGCGCTACATGGTCAAGCACCAGGTGCGTCCCGGCATCACGGGATGGGCGCAGGTCAACGGCTACCGGGGAGACACCTCCATCCGGCGCCGGATTGAATATGATCTTTATTATATTGAGAACTGGAGCGTCGGGTTTGATCTGAAGATCCTGTTCCTGACCGTCTTCAAAGGGTTTATTAATAAGAATGCGTATTAACGCAATATCGTAATAATTACGGAAATGTTACAAGTTCGGCTTGTATTTGTTCTTTAATTATGAGAAAATAGCTGAGTTACTATTTTGAATGCCAGATATGGAGGCAGGAATGGCAGGCAGAAACCGCGGTAATGATCGTTACGACGATTATGACGATTTTGAGGAATATGAAGAGCGTCAGCGCATGCGTCGGGACTATGAGCAGGATTACGGCGACTACGGCGATTATGACGATTACGGCGATTATGGCGACGACGATGAATACGACGACCGCTATGAAAATTATTATGCTGAAGAGGAAGATTTCGGAGACGATTACGATTATATAGAGGAAGGCGAATACGAGGACCGCGCGAGACGCAATGTCCGCAGCCGTTCATCCAGAGACAGCCGCAGGTCCGACCGGTATGACAGCCGCAGATCTGACCGGTACGACAGCCGCAGATCCGGCCGGTATGACGACCGGTATGACAGCCGCAGGTCCGGCAGAAGCAGAGAGGACAGCAGAAAAGAAAAACAGAAGAGACGCAGAATCATTCTGTTTATCGCGGAGCTTCTGGTTCTGGCCGTCGTGCTGGCTTTCCTGTATTTTGCAACCCGTGTCAACAAGGTCGAAAAGGCCGAACTCCAGGCTGAAAAAATCGAGGAAACCATCAGCGAAGAGGTCAAGGAGAGCGTTGAAGTCGGCGAGATGAAGGGTTACCGGAATATCGCACTGTTCGGCGTGGATTCGACCACCGGCTCCCTCGAGAAGGATACGCGAAGCGACTCCATCATCATCGCCTCGATCAATGAGGATACGGGCGAAGTCAAGCTGGTCAGTATCTACCGTGATACCTATCTGAATCTGGGCAATGACTCGTACAACAAGTGCAACACAGCCTATGCAAAAGGCGGCCCGGAGCAGGCGATCAGCATGCTGAACATGAATCTGGATATGAACATCACAGACTTCGTGACGGTCGGTTTCGGCGGCCTCAAGGATGTGATCGACGCGGTCGGCGGCATTGACATCGACGTGGATGAGGCCGAACTGCAGCATATCAACAACTATCAGCTGACGATGGCGGATAACCTGAAGCTGAACGGCTACACCGAGGTGACCCACACCGGTCTGCAGCACCTGAACGGACTGCAGGCGACGGCATACTGCCGGATCCGTTATACGACCGGCTGGGACTACATGCGTGCGGCCCGTCAGAGAGAAGTCCTGATGGCGACCATCGAAAAGGCCAAGACCTGTTCGCCGACGACGCTGATTTCCGCACTGGACGCCATTGCGCCGGAAATCTACACTTCTCTGGATATTACGAAGGATGTGCCGCCCATGATCATGGACCTGCCGAAGTACTATATCCACGAGGAGGATGTGAGCCAGATGGGCAACGGCTTCCCGCAGCAGGATATGCGGACTTCCGGACAGATCAGCGCCGCACTGGGTGACTGTGTAGTGCCCAGAACACTTTCGGACAATGTAATCTGGCTGCACCATTTCCTGTTTGAGGATGAAGATTACTCTGTATCGCAGCAGGTACAGAACATCTCCAATAAGATCGACGCCGACACCTCCTGGATGCCGTGACGGATGAAAGAGCATGATGTGTGAGAATCATAAAAGGGAGAGCCATGGCGGCTCTCCCTTGTCAGATAAGAGCTGTATCGCGGACGTGATCATTCCTGTCTACAAGCCGGACGGGAAGCTGATCCGTCTTCTTGAGATGCTCGGCCTGCAGACGGTGCGCGCGCGCCGGATCCGTCTGATCAATACGGAGCAGGAAGCCTGGCAGCAGTTTCTCACACAGCAGGGACTGACGCAGGAGCAGTTTTCCGGCCGGTTCCCGGAGACAGAGCTGACGCACATCCGGAAGGAGGAATTCGATCACGGGCGGACACGGAACCTCGGTGTGCGCGCCGCGGAAGGAGCGGACTATGTGATCATGATGACTCAGGACGCCGTGCCGGCGGACACGCTTCTGATTGAGGCCCTCCTGAAGCCGCTGTCCGGGGATCCTTCACTTTTTGCCTCCTATGCGCGGCAGGCCGCGGGGGAGGACGCGAAGGAAGCGGAGCGCTATACCCGCACATTCAATTATCCGGAGACGCCCCGGGTGAAGTCCGAACAGGATGCGAAGGAGCTCGGGATCAAGACCTATTTCTGCTCCAATGTCTGTGCAGCCTACAAGAGGGATGTTCTGCTCGAACTGGGCCTGTTCCCCGAGAACATGATTTTCAATGAGGACATGGTTCTGACCGGGAGAGCGCTGCAGGCGGGCTGGTCCGTCCGCTACTCGCCGGAGGCGGTGGTGCTTCATTCCCACAATTACACGGCGGGCCAGCAGTTTCACCGGAATTTTGACCTTGGCATCTCTCAGGCCGATCATCCTGAGATCTTCGGACGGTTTCCCTCGGAAGGAGAGGGTGTCCGATATGCCAAAGCTGTGATATCCTATTTGATGGAAAAAAAGGCTTATGCCGAGATACTTCCCTTCGCGGCCGGCTGCGCTGCGCGCTATGCCGGATTCAGACTGGGGAGAAGCTATACAAAACTGCCGAAAAAACTTGCATTGAAGTGTACATCCAACAGAACGTTTCTGGAGCGCAGACTAAACAGTGTGAATGAGGAGTGACAGGTATGTGCGGAATAGTCGGTTATGTAGGAACCAGTCAGGCGGCACCGATTCTCCTGGAGGGATTATCCAAGCTGGAATACCGCGGATATGACTCCGCGGGTCTTGCGGTGCGGGACCATGAGAAAGACCCCGTTCTGGTCAAGGCCAAGGGACGGCTGAAGGTCCTGTCGGAGAAAACCGACGGAGGCCGGTCAATTCCGGGCTTCTGCGGAATCGGCCACACGAGATGGGCGACGCACGGGGAGCCGTCGGAGACCAACGCACACCCCCACGCCTCGGACGATTTCAGCGTGATCGGCGTACACAACGGAATCATTGAGAACTACCAGGAACTCAGAGACAAGCTGATCCGTCACGGTTACACATTCTACTCCCAGACGGACACGGAAGTCGCTGTCAAGCTGGTGGATTACTATTACAAGAAGTATAAGGTCGGACCGATCGACGCCCTGGCCAAAACCATGGTGCGTGTCCGCGGCTCCTATGCGCTGGCCGTGATGTTCCGGGACTATCCGGATGAAATCTATGTGGCGCGCAAGGACAGCCCGCTGATCATCGGAACCGCCGGCGACAACCAGTATGTCGCCTCGGACGTGCCGGCCATCCTGAAATATACCCGGGATGTCTATTACATCGACAATCTCGAGATGGCGCGCCTGTCCGGAGAGGGCGTGACTTTCTTCAATCTGGACGGCGATGTGGTGGACAAGCCTCTCAGCCGGATCGAATGGGACGCTTCTGTCGCCGAAAAAGGCGGCTTCGAGCATTTCATGATGAAGGAAATCCACGAACAGCCCGAGGCAGTCCGCAACACCATCGGTTCCGTGGTGCGGGAAGAGAAGAACGAGAAGGGAGAAACGGACTATCAGATCGATCTCTCCCAGACCGGTATGGAAGAGGATGAAATCCGGGAACTGTCCCAGATCTGTGTGGTGGCCTGCGGCTCCGCCTATCATGTCGGCGTCGCCGCACAGTATGTCACGGAGGATCTGACGGATCTGCCGGTGCGGGTGGAGCTCGCCTCCGAATTCCGCTACAGACGGGTCATGGCGGACCCGAAGGAACTGGTCATTGTCATCAGCCAGTCCGGTGAGACCGCGGACTCCCTGGCGGCGCTGCGCAAGGCGAAGGACATGGGCATGCCGACACTGGCCATTGTCAACGTCGTCGGTTCTTCAATCGCCCGGGAAGCGGATCACGTTTTCTACACGCTGGCCGGTCCGGAAATCGCGGTCGCCACGACCAAAGCTTACAGCGCACAGCTGATCGCGGTTTATCTGCTGGCGATCTGGTTCGGGCTGGTGCGCGGCACTGTTGCGCACGCCGATGCGAACAACATGCTCGCGGAGATGGAGCTGCTGCCCGACAAAATCCGCAGAGTCCTGGAGGACCAGGAGCGCATCCAGTGGTTTGCATCCAAGTACTCCAACGCGAAGGACGTCTTCTTCATCGGACGCGGCCTGGATTACGCGATCTGCCTGGAAGGCAGCCTGAAAATGAAGGAGATCAGCTATATTCACTCGGAAGCTTACGCCGCGGGTGAATTAAAGCACGGGACCATCAGTCTGATCGAGAAGGGAACGCTGGTTGTCTGCGTGGCGACGCAGGACGATCTGTATGAAAAAACCGTCTCCAACATGGTCGAGGTCGGAAGCCGCGGCGGCTTCCTGATGGGCCTGACAAAATACGGAAAATACGCCATGGAGGACATCGCGGAATTTGTGGTCTACATTCCCCGGACGGATCCGCACTTTACGGCATCTCTCGCGGTGATTCCCCTGCAGCTGATGGGTTATTATCTGTCCTGTGCCAAGGGCCTGGACGTGGACAAGCCGAGAAACCTGGCCAAGTCCGTCACGGTGGAGTGAGAAGATGGAGATACGGGTTACCGGCGAAGACGCCGACAGCTATGAAGAGGTGATGCTGATCTATCAGGCAGCGCTGCGGCAGATGGAGACCAAGTTGGCCGTCCTGAACGAAGAGTTCAGGATGGTTCACAAGTATAATCCCATCGAACATATCACCTCCCGGGTCAAGAAATCGGAGAGCATAGCGAAAAAACTGCGGCGCCACGGCTACGACGTGACGTTGGAAAATATGGTAAAGTACTGCAATGACATCGCCGGCGTGCGCGTCATCTGCTCCTTTACGTCGGATATTTACCGCATTGCGGACATGATCAGCAACCAGAGCGATATCCGGGTGCTGGCGATCAAGGACTATATCGCCTCCCCGAAGCCGAGCGGATACCGCAGCTATCATATGATTGTGATGATCCCGGTCTATCTTTCCGACCGGATCATCGACACGAAGGCAGAGATCCAGATCCGCACAATTGCGATGGATTTCTGGGCCAGCCTCGAGCACAAGATTCAGTACAAGTTTGTCGGGGATGCACCGGAGCATATCACCCGCGAGCTGAGGGAGTGCGCGGAGATGGTGACGGCACTGGACGAGCGGATGCTGGAGCTCAACACGGAGATTCAGAAATATTCCGCCTTATAAATGAGGAGTGCCCGGACGCCTTTCGACGCCCGGGCTATTATGAAAAAATTCTGTCGATGTCGCGATCTCTTTATATATAAAATATCATCAATTTGTAACAAAAGTATGAACGAAGTGTGAAAAACTGGTAAATCTTTACAAAAGAAAGCGATTTCGAAGAAAAAAATTGTGAATTTTACACAATG
The DNA here is from genome assembly GCA_017432565.1 of Lachnospiraceae bacterium. Lineage (GTDB taxonomy): Bacteria > Bacillota > Clostridia > Lachnospirales > Lachnospiraceae > CAG-791. Next base: position 100,787 of record JAFRIW010000028.1, on the reverse strand, counting down.
ATATTGCGGGTAAATCCCATTGGTTCAAACAGAAGAGGTAGAAAAATGGGCATCGGATTAGATGATGAATTTGCTGAGATTCAGGCAGAGGTGGAGCGGAGAATCCAGGAGACACAGGAAGAACTGGAGCTGGATTATTCGGGCGGCAGAGAGGGCTTTTCGAACGGAGATGCCCTGATCCGCGCCAACGGCTTTGCCGAGGAGATGGAAAGGGATCAGCTGCGCGATGAAGTAGCTGAGTACGCGCTCAATCTCAGAGAGCTGCAGGACCTGTACGAAAAGAACAGTATTCTGATCGAACGTCTGCGTGAAATGAACATGGAGACCACCTCTTCGATGCGCGATGCCCTCCGGGAGCTCTCGGAGCGCCTGGGCAGACCTGTCCCGGCGGAGGGAGTCTCTCAGGATGAACTGCGCGAAGGAATTATCGCCTCCGTACAGGAAAGTCAGGAGAAAATCGCCCAGATGCTGCAGCAGTCCGACGACTTCAATCACAGAGAAAACGTGCGGGTCTACCGGAACATCCAGGCGTCGACCGCACAGGAGCTGGAAAAGCAGTCCAAAGATCTGACGGAAAAGATCACTGCGCTCTCCGGAAGCCTCACACAGCTCTCCGGAAGAATGGATGAGCTTTCCGGACGCCTCTTGCAACTGGAAGAAAAGGAAAAAGAGCAGTCTGCCATGATCGAAAAGAAGATGGGTCTTTTCCGCTTCCTGCCGGTGGGACTGGGCCTCCTGATTGCCGTGATTCTTCTGCAGATTGTTTCGCTGGCCACACAGGGCCTGTAATCACCTGCACAGGGGACGGCACAGACAGACACAGACAGAATGAGAAGACGGACCACACATGATTCCAAAATACGGCTCTGGCGGCTGGAAGGATCGCTGATCGCGCTTGCGGTCAGCTTATTTCTGATGCCCGGCTTCGAGCCGGTGATCCGCCACGAGGGCAATAATTATTTCCATGTTTTCCTGAACGGGACAGAGGTGGGTACCTGCGCGGACGAGGAAGAGGCTCTCGAGTGCCTCCGGACCGCGCGGCGCTCGCTGCCGTCCGAGGGCGGTGAGCTGGTTTTTGCCGAGGCGGAGCTGGAACTGACCGGAGAGGAAGTGTACTGGGGACGCGTCACGGGCAGACGGGAAATGACCGACGCCATGGAGGATGTGCTCCGGACCGCCGCTCAGGAGACGCTGGAGCGGTGTTATACGGTCAAAATCGCCGATTTCATCGTCAGCCTCCGCTCGAAGGAGGAGGTGCTGGCCTTCCTGCAGGGAACGCTGGCAAAATATGACCCGGACGGGCAGTTCGTGGTCAATCTCGCGCCGGACCCGACCCGGGAAATCAACGTTCTGACCGCCAGTGTTGTCTCGGTAGGCGAACAGGAAGCCCGGCAGGAGATCGCTCTGCGGGAGGAATACCTGCCCTCTGCCGGTATTCAGGCCGTCTGGAATCAGTTTTCCCAGGCGCTTCTGCCCAAGGTACAGACAGATTTTGAGGATTATGAGCTGGGACTGCAGTCCCTGGATTTTGTTGAGAAAATCGAAGTCGTCGAGTCCTATCTTCCTGCCAGCCAGATCATCACGGCGCAGGAAGCGGTGGAGGAGGTCCTGCGGGAGAAGGAGACCAGCCAGATTCACGAAGTGGCGGCGGGCGATACGCTGTCCGGCATCGCGTTCCGCTATGATCTGTCTCTGGATGACCTGATCGCAATGAATCCGCTGCTGACCGACGAGAATTCCCTGATCCGGCCGGGCGATAATATCACGGTGACCGTTCCGGAGCCGGAGCTGACCATCCGCAGCTGCATCCAGGAATATTACGAAGAGGATTATGAGGCGGATACCATCTATAAAGACAATAATTCCTGGTACACCACGCAGAGTGTCGTCCTGCAGGAGCCGGTGACCGGCCATCGGAGAGTGGTCGCCGACATCACTTACGAAAACAGCCTTCCGGTTTTCACGGACATCGTAAAGGAAGAGACGGTTGTGGCAGCGGTCCCGATGATCGTGGAGCGCGGAACCGTCGCGCCGCCGACTTATATTTATCCCGTTTCCGGCGGATTTATTTCCTCCGGCTTCGGCGGGCGCAAAGCTCCCAAGGCCGGCGCCAGCACAAACCATCAGGGCGTGGACATCGCCGTCCCCACCGGCACGGCGGTCATGGCCTCCTGCGGCGGTACGGTCACGGTGGCCGGCTGGCAGCGCGGATACGGCAACGTCGTTTATATTTCACATGCGGACGGCCGGGAGACCCGCTACGGACACCTGTCCAAATGCCTGGTTTCCCCGGGCCAGACTGTGACACAGGGACAGAGAATCGCCCTCTCCGGCAACACCGGCAACAGCACGGGCCCGCACCTGCACTTTGAGATCCGGATCGGCGGATCGGCGGTCAACCCGCTGAACTATATCTCGTACTAGACATCATTCATTTAAGGGTCGGAAAGACCCATGATGGCGGGCGCGAATTGACACCCGGCGTTTCTTAAGTTATTCTAAAACGGATTATAACAAACATCGTTATAAGAGCACTTTTTTTGGTGGGAGATGTTTCCGTATGGAGCATTATATCGTTAAAGGCGGGCACGCCCTCTCGGGCGAGGTCGAGATAGCGGGAGCGAAAAATGCAGCGCTCGCTATTCTTGCTGCCGCCATTATGGCGAATGAGCCGGTCGTTGTGGAGAACGTCCCCGATGTCAGTGACATCCGGGCGATTCTGCAGGCTGCAGAAAGTATCGGCGCAATCGTTGAGAAAATAGACCGGCATACGTTCCGTATCAACGGAGCTCCCGTTCAGGATGTACCGGTTGACAATGAATATATCCGCAAAATCAGAGGATCCTATTACCTGATCGGCGCACTGCTCGGTAAATTCGGCCACGCGGAAGTGGCGCTCCCGGGCGGCTGCAAGATCGGTACCCGTCCGATTGACCAGCACATCAAGGGCTTCCGCGCACTCGGTGCGGATGTCTATACAGCAAACAGTCACATTATCGCAGAAGCGGAGCAGCTCGAGGGCGGCCACATCTATATGGACGTGGTCTCTGTCGGCGCGACCATCAATGTCATGATGGCTGCGGCGCTTTCCAAAGGCGCGACGATCATCGAGAATGCGGCCAAGGAGCCGCATGTAGTCGATCTGGCCAACTTCCTGAACAGTATGGGCGCGAGAATCCGCGGCGCCGGAACCGACGTGATCAGGATCCGGGGCGTGGACCATCTGCACGGAACGGAATATTCGATTATCCCGGATCAGATTGAGGCCGGAACCTATATGTTCGCGGCAGCTGCCACCATGGGCGACATTACGATCCGCAATGTCATTCCCAAGCACCTGGAGTGCCTGACCGCCAAGCTCATCGAGATCGGCTGCGAGGTCATGGAGAGCGACGATGCCGTGCGTGTCTCCGCGTCCAAGCGCCTGCGCAATACCAATGTCAAAACGCTGCCCTACCCGGGCTTCCCGACGGATATGCAGCCGCAGATCACCGTGATTCTCGGCCTGGCCGGGGGAACCAGCATCGTGACGGAGAGCATTTTTGAAAACCGTTTCAAATATGTGGACGAGCTGGCGCGGATGGGCGCGCAGATCAAAGTCGAGGGCAACACAGCCATTGTGACCGGCGTGGACAGCTACACGGGCGCCAGGATCCAGTCACCGGACCTGCGGGCCGGCGCGGCACTGGTTCTGGCAGCACTGGCGGCCGAGGGGATGAGTGAAATCTACGATATTCACTATATCGAGCGCGGCTATGAGGATTTCCCCGAAAAGCTCAGGAGCCTCGGAGCGGACATCGCCCGCGTCGACACCGACGAAGAACAGGAGCGCGCGAAGAGACGGTTCGGAATGCGCGCGGTTTAACCTTAATCATCACCGGGCCTGCGCGGGCAGACAGGGCAGGCAGCAGGAGGACGGCAGATGCTGAATCTGAGAGGCAGGAGTACGGGAATCGTTCTGTCCGGCGGCGGCGCCAAAGGCGCGTACCAGGTCGGTATGTTTGAAGCACTGGAGCAGGCGGGCCTTGAGCGGAGCAGCCTCACCCTCGCCGGAACCTCCATCGGTGCCATCAATTCTCTCATGTATGCCGTCCGCGGCCGGGAAGCCGTCTGGGACAATCTGCATGACATCGCCAAAGTCAGCGGAATGGACGATGCGGCTCTTGGAGCCTATCTTGAGAAAGTCTATCCGGAAGAACTCCTTCACTCAAACGAAATTCCCGTCTATGTCTGCGCTTACTGCGTCGAGGACGAAAAACCCGTCTATTTTCTGCTGAACGGCCGGCCGGCCTCCGACCAGCGAAAGCTCATGATGGCCAGCGCCGCCTACCCGGGTGTGTATCCGACCGTTACCTTTGAAGACAAGCATTATATCGACGGCGGCATCATCCCGCCCGGTCTTGCGAATCCGGCAAAAGCCGACAAAATTCCGATTGCGGCCCTCAGGGGACTGAAGCCGGATGTAATGATCGTGAGCTATCTCGATCCGGGCGACAAGGTCGACCACAGTTTTCTTCCGGACACGACGCAGTTTATCGAGCTGCATCCGTCCAGAGAGCTGGAGCATGAGCCCGGCACCGGGACACTGGATTTCTCGGACGAATCGCTGCTGTGGAGAAGACAGATGGGCTTCGAGGAGACGATGAAGGCAATCTCTCTTCTGTGATTCTTGACAGGCTTCTCTCCGAAAGTATAATGATGTATTGGAAAATTACATATCACTTCAGGGGCGGGTGAAATTCCCCACTGGCGGTACAGTCCGCGAACCGGTGCATCATGCACCGGCCGATCCGGTGAAACTCCGGGACCAACAGTACAGTCTGGATGGAAGAAGGAGATTCAGGAGCAATGACTGAAAGCGGCCCTTTTTTGGAATAAGCCGCTTTTCTTTTTTTGTTCCGGCTCCTCCCGTCAGCATGAACAATGCTGAGATTACAAAACAGGAGGAAAAAGAAATGAACGGACTGGCAGATGCTGTCAGAAGCAATGTGAGCTTTGTACTGGTGTGTCTTGTGGTTGTGGCGCTGACCTTCGCCGCGGCCTGGGTATGTGAGAAAGCGGCTTTGAGAAGACGCGTCAGAGCCGGCGGAAAAATCGAGCGGATTCTCACCACGCGCAAAATTGTCATGATCGGAATGTTTTCGGCCATTTCAGGCATTCTGTACTGCCTGGACTTCTCCCTGCCGATCGCACCGGCTTTCTACAAGCTGGATTTTTCGGAGCTGCCGGCACTGATTGCGGGTTTTGCCTTCGGACCGGCCGCAGGTGTGATGGTGGAATTCATCAAGGTGCTGATCAAGCTGCTCCTGAAGTCCACTTCGACGGCCTTTGTCGGCGACCTGGCCAATTACCTGATCGGCTGCATGCTGGTTCTGCCGGCCAGCATTATCTACAGCTTCCGCAAGAGCAGGAAGCGGGCCGTGATCGGATGCTGTGTCGGCACGCTGTGCATGACCGTCTTCGGGACGGCATTCAATGCCATTTACCTCCTGCCGGCTTTTGCCGCCTTGTACGGAATGCCGTTAGAGATTATCATAGAGATGGGAACGAAGATCAATCCCCGGGTGTCCGGACTCTGGTCCTTCGCACTCCTGATGGTGACTCCGATCAACCTGATCAAGGGAACTTCCGTCAGCATCATTACCATGCTGATTTATAAGAAACTGAGTCCGGTGATCAAATACGGAATCGGAGGATGAGGAAGAAAAACGAAAGAAAGATTTCCCACCAGATTAAAGCTGGTGCTGTATTTCCTGAAGGGCAGCAAAAGATGGTTCGCGCTCAGCATTCTGCTGGCCTGTCTGGTCTCTGTCCTGGATCTGATCAATCCGCGGATCATCGGTTATACCGTTGATTCAGTGCTGGATCAGAAAGAGAGTGAGCTTCCCGCCCTGGCGGCTGAACTTGTCCGCCGGGTCGGAGGCTCTGATTTTCTGCGCTCACATCTGTATTACATCGCGGGCGCCGTGCTGGCTGCGGCGCTGCTCGGCGCGCTGTGCCGCTATCTGTTCCACCTGACGAATTCCCTGGGCGCGGAAAAGCTGGTCCTGACCATGAGGAACACGCTGTTCAGGCATATTCTGCAGCTTCCCTACGCCTGGCACGGCACACAGCAGACGGGCGATATTATTCAGCGCTGCACCTCCGACGTGGAAATGATCAAGCGCTTTCTGTCCGAGCAGATGGCCGGTCTGTTCCGCATCAGCCTGCTGATTATCCTGGCAGTGACCTCCATGATCCGGATTCATCCGCTCCTCACACTGGCAGCCGCCGCCTTCATCCCCATCATCGTGGGGTATTCCCTGTTTTTCCACTCCCGGATCGGAAGCTCCTTTGAAAAGGTGGACACGCAGGAGGGAAAGCTGTCCGCGATTGCGCAGGAAAATCTCACCGGCGTGCGGGTCGTGCGCGCCTTCGGAAGAGAACAGTATGAGCGCAGCCGTTTTGAGACGCAGAACGATGTCTACACGAAGATGTGGGTGGAGCTGATGCGGCTTCTCTCCGCCTTCTTTTCGGTGGGCGATCTCTTCTCCGGCCTGCAGATCCTGACGGTGGTCGCTCTCGGCGCCGTGTTCTGTGTCCGCGATATCATCACACCGGGCAATTACATCGCCTTCGTCTCCTATAACGCGATGCTGACCTGGCCTGTGAGAGGACTGGGCCGGATTATTTCCGAGATGAGCAAGGCGGGCATCTCCATCGACCGTCTGTGCTTCATCATGAATTCCGAAGAGGAAAAAGATGACGAGAATGCCGGCACACCGCCGATTCAGGGAGATATCTGTTTCGAACACATCACCTTCTCCTATGAAGGCACCCAGCAGGAAGCACTGCACGATGTGAGCTTCACGGTGCGGGAGGGGACGACCTTCGGCATCCTGGGCAGCACCGGATCGGGCAAATCCACGCTGATGCTGCTGCTGGACCGGCTCTATGAGCTCCCGGAGCAGGGCGGACGCATCACGATCGGCGGGACAGATATCCGGTCGATCAAAGCCTCCTGGCTGCGCAGTAAGATCGGCATGGTGCTGCAGGAACCCTATTTATTCTCCCGCACACTGGCGGAGAACATTGCAATCACCGAGAGAGAAGGAACGGATCTTCCGCGCGTGCGGCGCGCGGCGCGCACTGCCAGCCTCGACGAAACAGTGGAGCGCTTCGCGAAAGGCTATGACACCTACGTGGGCGAGCGGGGCGTCACACTGTCCGGCGGACAGAAGCAGCGCACGGCCATCGCACAGATGCTGATGCGGAAGGCGCCGATCATGGTCTTCGACGATTCGCTTTCCGCCGTGGACGCGGAGACGGACGCGAAGATCCGGAGCGCCCTGAAGGAGAGCACACAGGATGCGACCGTCATTCTGATCGCGCACAGGATTACGACACTGATGAATGCGGATTATATCATCGTGATGGACCGCGGCCGCATCGCGGAAGAGGGAACACACGAAGAACTTCTTGCACTGGGCGGCATTTACCGCAGAATTTACGACCTGCAGACGCAGGACGGATCTGACACGCAGCAGGAACAGGCATGAACGAAAACGAACAGGAACAGATCAAAACGCTTCCGTGGTTCGGGATCCCCAAGCTGATCCCCTATGTGAAGCCATACAGAAGGAAGATCATCCTGATGGTGAGCCTGGGAATTTTAAGCTCCGTGGCGGACGCGGTCTTCCCGCTGTTCAACCGCTATGCGCTGGACCATTTTGTGGCGGAAAAGACGCTGCAGGGTCTGGGCTTCTTCTGCGTGCTCTTCGTGGTGCTTCTGGTGCTGCAGTCCATCGACAACTATATCTCCACCTACCTCGGCGGACAGGTGGAGATGGGCATCGACCGGGATCTGCGCAACGCGGCCTTCAATCACCTGCAGACGCTGTCCTTCTCCTACTTCAACCAGAATAATGTCGGCTATATCCACGCCCGCGTCATGAGTGATTCGGGCAAAATCGGAGAGCTCGTGGCATGGCACATGATGGATTTTGTCTGGAACTTCTCCTACATTATCGGCGTGCTGGTCATGATGCTGGCAATCAATACGCGCCTCTCCCTGTTTATTCTGATGCTTCTGCCGCCGGCAGTGCTGCTGATCAGCTTTTTCCAGAAGAAGATGGTGGTCCTGAACCGGAAGATCCGCGAAATCAATTCCACGATCACGGGAGATTTCAACGAAGGCATCACCGGTGCCAAGCAGATCAAGACGCTGGTGGTCGAAGACCGGATGCAGACAGATTTTGAAAAGGATACGGAGGAGTACCGGCGGACCGCCGTGCATGCGACGCATTATTCCGCCATGTTCCGGTCCCTGGTGACGCTGATGTCCTCCGCCGCGCTTGCCATTGTCCTGTGGGAGGGCGGAATCATCACACAGCAGGGCGTGATCATGATCGGAACGCTCTCTGTGTTCATGACCTACGCGCTGGGCATGATGGAGCCGGTCCAGAGCATCATTGCGACCATTTCCGGCGTCATTGCGATCCAGGTCAATATCGAGCGGCTGACAAAACTTCTGGAGACGGAGTCGGACGTGGCGGACCGCCCCGAGGTGACTGCCGTATACGGAGACACCTTCCATCCGAAGAAGGAGAACTGGGAGCCCCTTCTGGGAGATGTGGAATTCAGGGATGTTTCCTTCCACTACCCGGACGGCGAGGAGATGGTGCTGGAACATTTCAGCCTGAAAGTGCCGCAGGGTACGAGCGTCGCCATTGTGGGTGAGACCGGCGCAGGGAAATCCACCCTGGTGAACCTGGTCTGCCGCTTCTATGAACCGACAGAGGGCACCGTCCTCATCGACGGAAAGGATGTGCGGGACCGCTCGCAGCTGTGGCTGCACAGCAGCATCGGCTATGTCCTGCAGACACCGCACCTGTTCTCCGGGACGGTGCGGGAGAACCTGTGCTACGGCCGGGAGAATGCGACGGATGAAGAGATCCTGGAGGCGCTCCGGCTGGTCAGCGCCGACAAGGTCGTCGACCGCATGGAAAACGGACTGGACTCCGAGATCGGAGAGGGCGGCGGAAACCTGTCCACCGGCGAGAAGCAGCTCCTTTCCTTTGCGCGGGCACTGCTGGCGGATCCGAAGATTCTGGTGCTGGACGAAGCCACTTCTTCCATTGACACAGTGACGGAGAAGGCGATACAGGACGCCATCGGAACGGTGATCAAGGGCAGGACGTCCTTCATGATCGCTCACCGGCTGTCCACGATTGTTCACGCGGATATGATTCTGCTGGTGCATGACGGCAGGATCATTGAGAGGGGCACACACGCGGAGCTGATGCAGCAGCGGGGCGAATACTATAAGCTGTACACCAGGCAGTATATTGAACTGGAGAGCAGACGGAGTTTTGAGGTATGATAATAGAGTCATTTTCGGCACAGGACACCTTTGAGGCGGGACGCAGGCTGGCAGAGTCCGCTTCCGCCGGTGAGATTTACGCACTGCACGGAGATCTGGGCGTCGGCAAGACCGTTTTTACCAAAGGCTTTGCGGAGGGACTCGGCATTACGGAGCCGGTCTGTTCGCCGACCTTTACGATCCTGCAGATTTACGAGGAGGGACGGCTGCCCCTGTATCATTTCGATGTCTACCGGATCGAAGAGCCGGAGGAGATGGAAGAGGTGGGCCTGGATGAATATCTGTTCGGAGAAGGTGTCTGTCTGATTGAGTGGGCGGACCGGATTGAAGACATGATTCCGGATACGGCAAGGCGTATCGTGATTGAAAAAGATCTCTCAAAGGGTCTGGATTACAGGAGGATTACAGTCATTTGAAATTATTTGCTATAGAAGCGTCAGGCCCCGTCGCGGGCTGCGCTGTTCTGGAAGACGATAAACTGATCGCGGAATTTTCCGTTCAGAATCAGAAAACACATTCCCAGTCTCTCATGCCGATGATGGAGCAGATGAAGCAGATCATGCCCTTCCCGCTAAGTGAGATCGACGCCGTTGTGACCACAGCGGGACCGGGTTCTTTTACGGGGCTCCGGATCGGCGCCGCCACGGCGAAGGGAATGGGCTTCGCGCTCGGTGTGCCGGTCATTCCGGTGCCCACAGTAGATGCCCTCGCCTGCAATCTGCCCGGAACGGATGCACTCATCTGTCCGATCATGGACGCGCGCAGGCAGCAGGTCTACACGGGAATATACTGTTTCGAAAAGCAGCCGGCGGATCCGGCGTCGAAGGAAGAGCAGATTTTGCTCCGCGTTCTTCGCCCGCAGTGTGTCAGAAGCATACAGGAGACCGCACAGGAACTGAATGAGATGTACAGCACCGCCGGGGGCAGATCCGTCGTCTTTCTGGGCGACGGCGTTCCGGTTTATCGTCAGGTGCTTGCACAGCTGATGCAGGTTCCTTATCGCTATGCGCCGGCAGGGACGGACAGACAGCGCGCTGCCTCGGCGGCGGTGCGCGCGATGCAGCTCTGCCGGGAGCAGGGAAGTGCCTGCATGGTCAGCGCAGACGAATTCAGACCGGAATATCTGCGCCTCTCCCAGGCGGAGCGTGAGCTGCAGGAGGCGCGGAAGGCAGGCGATGCCGCCCTCGAGGAACTGAAGGCCGGGCACGCGCCGGAGGGATTCATCCCGTGATAAAGATTCGCAGAATGACAAAAGAGGATATACCCGCTGCAGTGGAAATTGAGCGGGTCTGTTTCTCACAGCCGTGGTCGGAGAAGGTTTACTCCGCCACGCTCCTGCTTCCTTTTGCCCATTATTATGTCGCGCAGGAGGAATCGGGAAACATCGTCGGAACCTGCGGAGTCAAGCTGATTCTCGGCGAGGGGGAGATCGGAAATGTCGCAGTCCTTCCCGCGTACCGCGGACGGGGCATCGCGCGGCAGCTGATGGAGCGGATGCTCACCGACGCCGGACAGGAATCGGCCGAAGCTTTTACGCTGGAGGTGCGCGCCGGCAATGTCCCGGCAATCCGCCTGTATGAGAGTTTCGGGTTCCGGCAGGAAGGCATCCGGAAGCGCTTCTACCGCGACCCGGAAGAAGATGCCCTGATTTTATGGAAAAGGTGACAACAGACAAATGATTGATGTATGTTTACTGGGCTGCGGGGGAATGATGCCGATGCCGCATCGCTTTCTGACTTCCCTGCTGGTCCGCTGCAACGGAAAACAGATTCTGGTGGACTGCGGAGAGGGAACCCAGATCACGCTCAGAAAGCGGGGGTTCTCTTCCAATCCGATCGATGTGATCCTGTTTACGCACTATCACGCGGACCATATCTCGGGTCTGCCGGGACTTCTTCTGTCCATGGCCAATTCCGAGCGGACGGATCCGGTTCTGATGGTCGGGCCGAAGGGCCTGGAGCACGTTGTCAATTCGCTGCGCGTCATCGCGCCGGGGCTCCCCTTTCAGATTGAATTCAGAGAGCTCTCGGAGGCGGAGGAGTCTTTTGCCCTGCCGGGAGAGAAGGATTTTCTGATCCGCGCATTTAAAGTCCGCCACAGTGTGCCCTGCTACGGCTATTCCATGGAGCTGTCCAGAACCGGACGCTTTCAGGTGGAGCAGGCGGAGGCCCTGGGACTCCCCAAGCCCCTCTGGGGACGGCTGCAGAAAGGAGAGACCGTTGTCACGGAGGACGGCCGGACGATTACGCCGGATCAGGTCCTCGGCGGAGAGCGGAAAGGCTTAAGGCTTACTTATGTGACCGACTCAAGGCCCTGCGATTCGATCGTCCGTGCGGCACAGGGAGCGGATCTGATGATCTGCGAAGGCATGTACGGTGAGGAGGACAAGCAGCAGGACGCCGTCGCCAAGAAGCATATGACCTTTGCGGAGGCAGCGCAGCTTGCGCGGGCGGCGCAGCCGGCTGAGCTGTGGCTGACGCATTACAGCCCTTCGCTGATAAAGCCGGAGCCGTATATGGATGCGGTGCGGGAGATCTTTCCGGACGCATTCCCCGGGAAGGACGGAAAATCCGTGACCCTGCGGTTTTCGGAAGACTGAGAGAAAAGATCAGGAACAGATATAAGATATGACAGCTGAAAAAGACATCATCATACTCGGAATAGAATCAAGCTGCGATGAGACGGCCGCAGCGGTGACGGTGAACGGGCGGAAGGTTCTGTCCAATGAGATCTCCTCGCAGATCGATATTCATACGCTGTACGGCGGTGTGGTGCCGGAGATTGCTTCCCGGAAGCACATCGAGCGCATCAATCAGGTCGTGAAAAAAGCGCTGGATACAGCGGGCGTCACACTGCAGGACCTGGACGCAGCTGCGGTCACCTACGGACCGGGACTGGTCGGAGCGCTGCTGGTGGGCGTGTCTTTTGCAAAGGCACTCAGCTTTGCGGCGGATATTCCGCTGATCGGTGTGCATCACATCGAGGGACATATCTGTGCGAATTATATCGCCGATCCTGCCCTCGAGCCGCCTTACGCCTGTCTGGTGGTCTCCGGCGGACACACGCACCTGGTCCTGGTGCGGGATTACGGCGTCTACGAGATTCTGGGGCGGACCCAGGATGACGCGGCCGGGGAGGCTTTTGACAAGGTCGCCCGGGCAATCGGGCTGGGATATCCCGGCGGTCCCAAGATTGACGCGGCCGCAAAAGAGGGCAATCCCGATGCGATCGTGTTCCCCCGCGGAAAGGTCAGTGGATCGGTCTATGACTTTTCGTTCAGCGGGCTCAAGTCCGCCGTGCTGAACTATATCAATTCGGAGAAAATGGCCGGCCGGGAGATCTGCGTGCCGGATGTGGCGGCATCCTTCCAGAAGGCGGTCGTCAGCGTACTGGTGGATCACGCCATGGAGGCAGTGCGGGAGTATGGCTTTCAGTCTCTTGCGCTGGCGGGCGGCGTGGCGTCGAACAGCGCGCTGCGCGCAGCCATGAAAAGTGCCTGTGACGGGGCCGGCGTACGGTTTCTGTGTCCGCCGCCCATTCTGTGCACGGACAACGCGGCCATGATATCCTGCGCGGGCTACTATGAATACCTGCAGGGACATTTTGCCGGACCGGACCTGAATGCGGTTCCGGCTCTTAAACTGGGAGAGAGAAGATGAGTATACACAGCACTGCGATTCTGCTGGCCGGCGGGCGCGGAAAACGGATGGAGAGCGACGTACCCAAACAGTACCTGGATCTGTGCGGCAGGCCGCTTCTGTACTATTCACTGCGGACGCTCCTTGCAAGCAGTGTGATCACGGATCTGGTGATTGCCTGTGCGGACGGGGACCGGGAGAGAATTCAGCAGGAAGCAATCGCCCCGCTGCTGGCCGATCTGGCAAAATCCGGCAGGACCGGCGAAGAAGAAAAGAGGAAGGCACAGGAGAAGCTGCGCGGCTTCGCCGCGGCGGGAGAAGAGCGCTGCGGCTCGGTACTGAGCGGACTTGAAGCCATCACCTGGCCCTGCGACTATGTATTCATTCACGACGGCGCAAGACCGTTCCCGGACGAGGAAACGCTCCGGCGTCTCTTTGACGCGGTGCAGCAGGAACAGGCCGTCGTCGCGGCTGTTCCCAGCAAGGACACCATCAAGATCGCCGACGAAAACGGCTATGTCGTCTCGACTCCGGACCGCCGGTTTGTCTACAACATCCAGACGCCGCAGGTTTTCTCTTACGAACTGATTCTGAAGGCCTACCGGCTTCTGCGGGAGAAAGCGCTCGCAGAGGGTGCGCAGGGCGGCTGGTCCGCCGCGCCCCTGATCAGAGAGCTGGGGATCACGGACGATGCGGCCGCTGCGGAGAAGATGTGCGGGCAGCGGGTGAGGCTGATTGAATCTTCCTATCGGAATTTCAAAATCACGACGCCCGAGGATATGGATCAGGCCTGGGCGATCGCCATGGAGCTGCGGGAGACCTGGGATGCCAGCCTGCTGCAGATTTCGGTAGAATAAGCCCGAACAGGCACAGGGAACAAAGTGTTGAATCCTGACGGAGTTGAGCATGCAGAACGACATTGAGACCTTTAATGCACAGACGATCGGGCTGAAAGAGCCCGGTTTCTGTCACCTTCACACCCACACGGAGTGGTCTCTTCTGGACGGCTCCAATAAAGTGAAGGAATATGTAAAGCGCGTCAGAGAGCTGGGCATGGACAGCGCGGCGATCACCGATCACGGCGTCATGTACGGCGTGGTTGATTTTTACAAGGCGTGCAAGGCGGAGGGAATCCGCCCGATCCTGGGCTGCGAGGTTTATGTGGCGCCCGGGTCGCGTTTTGACCGGGAACTGTCCCACGGCGACGACCGCTATTATCATCTGATTCTGCTGGCGGAAAACAACACCGGCTATGAGAATCTGTCGCACATCGTGAGCCGCTCCTTCACGGAGGGTTATTATTACAGGCCGCGCGTGGACCTGGAACTGCTGCGCGCGTATCACGAGGGAATTATCTGCTGCAGTGCGTGTCTGGCCGGAGAGGTCGCCCGGAATATTGCCCGGGGCGATCTTGCCGAAGCGCGCGCCGCGGCGCTTCGCTACCGCGACATTTTCGGGGAGAACAATTTCTTCCTGGAGCTGCAGGACCACGGCCCGGATTATCCGATGCAGCAGACCGTCAACGCGGAGCTGCTGAAGATGAGCAGGGAGCTTTCCATTCCGCTGGTGGCGACCAACGACTGCCACTACACCTATAAAGAGGACGCGGAGCCCCACGATATCCTGCTGTGTATCCAGACGGGCAAGAAGCTCTCGGATGAAGACAGAATGCGCTATCCCGGCGGGCAGTTCTATGTCAAGAGCGAGGCCGAGATGCGCGAGCGCTTCCCCTATGCGATCGAAGCCGTGGAAAACACGGAGAAAATCGCGAAGCGCTGCAATGTGGAAATCGAATTCGGCCACACGAGACTGCCGCAGTACGATGTGCCCGCGGGATACGATTCCTGGACTTATCTGAACATGCTGTGCGAGAAGGGCTTTTCGGAGCGGTTTGAAAACAGCCCGGACTACGCCGGCGAAGAGGAAGAGAAGAAAGCACGGATCCGTCAGATCCACGACCGCATGGTCTATGAGCTGAATACGATCAGGACCATGGGCTATGTGGATTACTTCCTGATCGTCTGGGATTATATCAATTATTCCAGAGAGCACGGCATCATGGTGGGACCCGGCAGAGGAAGTGCCGCGGGATCCGTGGTTTCCTACTGTCTGCATATCACCAATATCGATCCGATCCGCTACGATCTGCTCTTTGAGCGGTTCCTGAACCCCGAGCGCGTGACCATGCCCGATATTGACGTGGACTTCGGCTTTGAGCGCCGGCAGGAGGTCATCGACTATGTCACGGAGAAGTACGGCCGGGACAAGGTGGTGCAGATCATTACCTTCGGCACCATGGCTGCCCGCGGTGTCATCCGTGACGTGGGGCGTGTGATGGATCTGCCCTACGCGCTGTGCGATTCAATCTCCAAAATGGTTCCGCAGGAGCTGAATATCACGCTGGATAAGGCACTGCAGGAGAATCCGGACTTAAAGAAGCGCTATGAGGAGGACAGCCAGGTCCGCGTGCTGATCGATATGAGCCGCCGCCTGGAGGGCCTGCCCCGCCACACATCGATTCACGCGGCGGGCGTTGTGATCTGCAGCGCGCCTGCAGAGGATCTGGTGCCGCTTTCCCGCGCACAGGACGGTTCGATCACCACGCAGTTCACCATGACGACCATCGAGGAGCTGGGGCTTCTGAAGATGGATTTCCTCGGCCTGCGGAATCTGACAGTCATTCAGAATGCCGTGCAGATGGCCAACCGCTCCGTCGAGGAGGCGGGAGGCGCCTATCCCCCGCACGAGCCGGTCATCGGTTCCCGCAAAATCACGCAGAACCCCGTCCCGGTTCCGATCGACATTGATGCGATCGGCTTTGAAGACCCGAATGTCTATGCCAGTATTTCGACCGGCCGGACAGACGGCGTCTTCCAGCTGGAGAGCGGCGGGATGCAGTCCTTCATGAAGGAACTGCGGCCTCAGTGTCTGGAGGACCTGATCGCGGGCATTTCCCTGTACCGCCCCGGCCCGATGGATTTTATCCCGCAGTATGTGTCGGGAAAGAATTCAGGCCGCGAGATCACCTATGCCGCCGAGGCACTGCGTCCGATTCTGGAACCCACCTACGGCTGCATCGTCTATCAGGAACAGGTCATGCAGATCGTGCAAAATCTGGGCGGCTACACGCTCGGCCGCAGCGATCTGGTGCGCCGCGCCATGAGCAAAAAGAAGCAGGACGTCATGGAGAAGGAGCGCCGGAACTTTGTCTACGGCAATCCGGAGCTGGGTGTCCCGGGGTGCGTCGCGAACGGCATTCCGGCCGAAGTGGCGTCGGGAATCTTTGACACCATGACGGATTTTGCAAAATATGCCTTTAACAAATCTCACGCGGCGTGCTACGCAGTGGTCGCCTATCAGACAGCCTGGCTCAAGCTGTATTATCCGACGGAGTTCATGGCGGCGCTGCTCACCAGCGTGATTGACTTCCCGTCCAAGGTGGCGGGGTATATTCTGACCTGCCGGAATCTGAAAATTTCCCTGCTTCCGCCGGATATCAACGAGGGCGAGGCGGGCTTCTCCGTCTCCGGCGGCGCGATCCGCTATGCCCTGACCGCCATTAAGGGCGTCGGACGCCCGGTCATTGACGCCATTGTGCGCGAGCGGGAGAGAAACGGAAAGTTCCGGGATCTGTCCGATTTCATGGAGCGGATGTCGGTGCGGGAGCGCGAGGTCAACAAGCGGGTCATCGAGAGCTTCATCAAGGCCGGCGCCTTTGACAGCTTCGGCGTCACGAGAAAGCAGATGATGAGCGTCTACATGCGGATGATGGACGAGCTGCAGTCGGCCGCGAAAAACAATATGGCCGGTCAGATGTCGCTGTTTGACCTGGCGGATGAGACGGAAAAATCCGATTATCAGATCAGTTATCCGGACATCGGCGAGTACACGAAGGAGATGAAGCTGGCCTTCGAGAAGGAAGTGCTGGGAATCTACCTGAGCGGCCATCCGCTGGATGAGTATATGGATCTGTGGAAGAAGCGGGCAAACGCGACCGCGTCGGATTTTGTCCGCGAGGACGTACAGGAAGAAGGCGGCGCCGACGCGGAAGGCATGCGGGTGCGCGACGGACAGATTGTCACGATCGGCGGCCTGGTCACGGACAAAAAGCTGAAATACACAAAGAACAATAAGGTGATGGCGTTTGTGACGCTGGAGGATCCCACGGGCAGTGTCGAGACCATCGTTTTCCCGCGGCCTTATGAGGAGAGCGGCGCACTGCTGGAGGAGGACGGAAAGGTCTTCGTGCGGGGCCGCGTCTCTCTGGAGGACGAGAAGGACGGAAAGCTGATCTGCGAGAAGGTCTGGCCTTTTGAGGACGGGCCGGCAGACGAAGCACCTGCAGCCTCCCGGGTGTCCGCGGCACCTGATTATCGTCCGGCGGGGGAGCAGCCGGCGGCGAAAAGAGGCGGAAGAGCACTGTGGCTGCGCTTTAAGGATCCGGAGTCCTATCAGGAGTTAAAGGAGTGGCTGTCGGAACTCATCGCCGTGCGCGGCGGGCCGGACCGGGTCATTCTCTACATCGAGAGCATCCGCGCCAAAAAGGAGCTGCCTCCGGGGTACGGCATCCGGGCGGATGAAGAAGTGATTTCACTGCTGAGCGCGAAACTCGGGCCCGGAAGTGTTATTCTGAAATAGATATTCTGTATAATAATTCCGAAGAGGAATGAATCCGGCTTAAAGCGCAGAAGGTAAGAGAGGGCAGGATATGGACAAAGAGATCAGAAAAATCGGCGTACTGACCAGCGGCGGCGACGCGCCGGGGATGAATGCGGCCATCCGCGCCGTGGTGAGAAAGAGTATTGTGAACGGCCTGGAGGTTGTGGGCATCGAGCGGGGATTTCTCGGCCTTTTGAATGAAGAAATATTCGAAATGAATAAGCGCTCTGTCTCGGACATTATTCAGCAGGGCGGAACCATTCTGGGCACAGCCCGGTGTCATGAATTCAGAGAGGAAGAGGTTCAGGAGCAGGCGGCTCAGATCTGCCGGAAGCACGGGATCGACGGCATCGTCGTCATTGGCGGCGACGGCTCCTACCGCGGCGCGCAGGCGCTGGCGCGGCACGGCATCAACACCATCGGCATACCGGGGACGATCGACCTGGACATCGCCTGCACGGATTACACCATCGGTTTTGACACCGCGATCAATACGGCAATGCAGGCCATCGACAAGGTGCGGGACACGTCTTCATCCCATGAGCGCTGCAGCATTATCGAAGTCATGGGACGCGGCGCCGGCTATATTGCACTCTGGTGCGGCATGGCAAACGGCGCGGAGGACATTCTGATCCCGGAGACCTATGATTACGACGAGCAGCGGATCGTCGACAACATTATCAACAACCGGAAGCACGGCAAAAAGCACCATATCATCATCAACGCGGAGGGAATCGGTCATTCCACCTCCATGGCAAGACGCATTGAGGCGGCGACCGGCATCGAGACGCGCGCCACGATTCTGGGCTATATGCAGCGGGGCGGTTCACCGAGCTGCAAGGACCGTTTCTACGCATCGATTATGGGCGCCTACGCCGCGGACATTATTTCACAGGGCAAGTCGAACCGCGTTGTGGCCTATAAGAACGGTGAATTCTGCGACTTCGATATTGAGGAGGCGCTGGCCATGACGAAAAAGATTCCGGATTATCAGTATGAAGTAGCCCTGGAGCTCTCCAGGTAAGCAGGAGAAGACAGGTTGGAAGAGATTACATCCCCGCAGAATCCGCGGATCCGCAGGATCATACAGCTGCAGAGCAAAGCCCGCGTCCGAAAGGAAGAGGGATCCTTTATCACGGAGGGCGTCCGGATTTTTAAAGATACGCCGGACGAAGCTCTGCGTGCGGTCTATGTCACGAAGGAACGTCTCCCGGAGCTTCAGGATCTGATCCTTGGCAAAACACGGAGCGCCGGAGCGCCGGTCTGTGTGATTCCGCAGGCGCTGATGGAGAAAATCTCCGACACAAAGACGCCGCAGGGCATTTTATGTGAGGTGCGGATGCCGTCCTGCACACGGGAGGACCTGCTCCGGGAAGAAGCACCGCTGCTTCTGATGCTGGAAGCCATTCAGGATCCCGGCAATCTGGGGACCATGGTCCGGACCGCCGAGGCGGCCGGCGCGGCGGGCATCATTCTGAGCCGGGAGTGCGCGGATCTGTATTCAGCCAAAACGGTCCGGGCGACGATGAGCGCGATTTTCCGCATGCCGATCCTGACGGACGCGGACCTGCGGGAGGAAATCCGTGCACTGCAGGAGAATCGTGTGCGGATCTATGCGGCCTGCCTGGATGATCGTGCGTGCCCCTATGACCGGTTCGATTACACAAAAGGCACTGGGTACGGCAGCGCCTTTCTTGTGGGAAACGAAGGAAACGGCCTGCAGGAAGAGACGATCCGGCTCTCGGACGAAACAGTTTACCTGCCCATGGCGGGGCAGATCGAATCATTAAATGCTGCAGTGGCCGCATCGATTCTTCTGTATGAAGCGGCCAGACAGAGACGTAATTCAGGAAGGGAGTGATCAGTATGAAACTGGGTGTCATCGGACTGGGCAATATGGCCACAGCCCTCATCAGCGGAATCGTCAAAAAGGGACTGGTGTCCCCGGAGGACATCATCGGCTCTGCCGTGCACGAAGAATCGCGCACACGGGCTGCGGAGCGCTTCGGCATCCGCACGACGGCCTCCAACAGGGAAGTCGCCGCACAGTCGGAAGTGATCGTGCTTGCAGTCAAGCCGATTTCTCTTCCCGTCGTGCTGGAGGAGATTCTGGATGAGGTGGATGAGAACAAGCTGCTGATCAGTGTGGCAGCCGGCAGGACGACCAAATGGTTCAGCGAATACTTCCCGCATCCGATCAAAATCGTGCGCTGCATGCCGAATACACCGGCCCTTGTACAGGAGGGCTGCACCGCGGTCTGCAAAAACAAGAATGTCACGCAGGAAGAGCTGCAGGAGGCACTGGTCCTGCTGGAGAGCTGCGGCATGACCGAGGTGGTGTCGGAAAATCTGATGGACGTGGTCGTGGGCGTCAGCGGCTCCTCGCCGGCATATGTGTTCATGTTCATCGAGGCGATGGCGGACGCGGCTGTCAAGGGCGGCATGCCCCGGAAACAGGCGTACCGCTTCGCGGCGCAGTCCGTGCTGGGCAGCGCGAAGCTTCTGCTGGAGACCGGGCGTCATCCGGGCGAGCTTAAGGATATGGTCTGCTCGCCGGGCGGAACCACGATCGAGGCCGTTGAAGTCCTTGAAAAAGCGGGCTTCCGCGCGGCAGTGATGGAGGCGGTTGACGCCTGCATCGAGAAATCCAGAAACTTATAATAGATTGATTTTGGGAGACATAAGCAGAAAACATAAAGGGGGGGACAGCATGAGACAACGCATTTTATGGAATCACAAGTGGGCATTTACCAAGATGGCGGACAGCGCGCCGGTGACGCTTCCCGGGAAGTGGGACTTCGTCAATATCCCGCACACGTGGAACGGCATTGACGGACAGGACGGCGGGAGCGATTATTACCGCGGCACCTGCTGGTATGCGAAAGGCCTTTCCCGGAAGGATCTGCCGGAGGCGGACCGCTATTATCTGGAGTTTGAGGGAACAGCCGCAACAGCTGTACTTTATGTCAACGGCGAAAAGATCGCGGCGCACGAGGGCGGCTATTCGACCTGGCGGGCGGATATCACAGATTTTCTGAAGGAAGAGAATGTCATTGCGGTCGCCGTGGACAATTCTCCCAGCGATTCTGTTTATCCTCAGAACGCGGACTTTACGTTCTACGGCGGCATGTACCGGAACGTGTCGATTCTGGCCGTGTCCGCATCGCATTTTGACCTGGATTATCTGGGCGGGAGCGGCGCACAGATTACGCCTGTTCCGGGAGAGGACGGCAGCGCGATGGTCCGGGTGCAGACATGGATCCGGGAGCCGGCGGGGCAGCTTCGTATTCTGATTGAGGATGCGGAGGGAAACATTGCCGCAGAGAAAACCGTAGCGGCAGCGCAGGAGATCTGCGAGGAGATAAGGCTTGAGAAGGCGCACCTGTGGAACGGCATTGAAGATCCTTATCTTTACACGGCCAGACTTCAGCTGCTTCCGGATGTGGATGAAATTTCCGTGCGCTTCGGCGTGCGCAGTTACCGGATCGATCCGGAGAAGGGCTTCTTCCTGAACGGCCGCTCTTATCCGCTGCACGGCGTCGCAAGACATCAGGACCGCTGGGAGAAGGGCAATGCGTTAAGCAAAGAAGACCAGATCGAGGATATGGATCTGATCTGCGAGATGGGTGCCAATACGATTCGACTTGCTCACTATCAGCACAATCAGTTCTTCTATGATCTGTGTGATGAGCGGGGCATGATTGTCTGGGCAGAGATTCCGTACATTTCGATTCATATGCCGGGCGGCCGGGAAAATACGATCAGTCAGCTGAAGGAACTGATTACGCAGAATTACAACCATCCTTCTATCGTCGTGTGGGGTCTCTCCAATGAGATCACGATGGGCGGCATCACAGAAGACCTGATGGAGAATCACCGGATCCTGAATGATCTGGCGCACAAAATGGATCCGACCAGACCGACGGTCATGGCGTATATCGGCAGCTGCGGTTCAAAAGAAGACATTGTCTATCTGCCGGATGTGATCTCCTATAACCTGTATCTGGGCTGGTATGAAGGCGCCACGGAGGAGACCGGACCGATTCTGGATCGGATTCACAAGGACCATCCGGATCAGGCACTGGGACTGTCTGAGTACGGCGCCGACTGCCTGGACTGGCACACCGGGAATCCGAGGAAAGGTGACTATACCGAAGAATATCAGGCGCTGTATCACGAGACAATGATCCGTCAGATTCAGGAGCGCCCGTATCTGTGGGCGACCCATGTCTGGAACATGTTCAATTTCGGCGCGGACCAGCGCGAAGAGGGCGGCGGAAAGGGACAGAACACCAAAGGCCTCGTGTCCATCGACCGCAAGTATAAGAAGGATTCGTTCTACGCATACAAGGCCTGGCTTTCGAAGGATCCCTTCGTCCACATCGGCGGAAAGCGCTATGTGGACCGCATCGGCGAAAAGACGCTGGTGAAGGTCTATTCCAACCAGCCGGCCGTGGAGCTGTTTGTCAACGGCAGGAGCGTGGGCGTCAATGACAGGGATAACCTGTTCTTCAGTTTCGAAATTCCGAACGAAGGCGTCAGTGAACTGAAGGCTGTGGCGGGCAGCTGCGTGGATACCGCGTGCATCCGTCACGTGGAGAAGGAGAATCCGGCCTATATCATGAAGGATCCGGGCATTATCCTGAACTGGTTTGACATTACAGCCGACGATGTGCACTTCAGCCTGAATGATACCATCAAGGATATTTTCACTTCCCCGGAGGCAAAGGACGCGGTCTACGAACTGCTGGCCTCCGCGCTGCCGGACAGGAATGACCCGAACCCGGGCGGCATGTTCAATCTCCTGAAGACGCTGACGGTTCTGCGTCTGGCTAATGCACAGGCTTCCGGAAGGTTCGGTAAGAAAATGATTCTGAAAAAAGAAGATCTGCTGGCACTGAATGAGAAGCTGAACAAAATCCGGAAACCGGATGCGGAATAAGAAAAAACATGGGAACAACATTTTATTCTGATTTTGAACCGGCTCTGATGATCTGGCTTCAGAGCCATATGGGGACAGCGGCGCAGGCCGCTGCCTCCTTTTTTACGATACTTGGCAATGAGACGTTCATGATCGCCGTGCTGGGATTTCTTTACTGGTGTTACGACAAGGAGTTCGGGAAAAAGGTGGGCACGGCGCTTCTTGCGGGGCTGGTGTTCAATGCGCTCGTCAAGTGCCTTGTCATGCGGCGCAGGCCTTACATGGATCACACAGAGATCAGATGCCTGAAAAAGGTCACATCCGGCGCGGATCTGAATGACATCAAGGAGCAGGGCTACTCCTTCCCGAGTATGCACTCCACCAATTCCGCCGTCCTTTACGGCATGCTGCCGGAGGGCTTTGCTGAAACCAGGGCTGCCGGCGTGCTGCGTGTCCTGGCGGTTCTGCTGCCGTTTCTCATCGGCCTCTCCCGCGTTCTGGTGGGCGTCCACTATCCGACAGACGTGCTGTGCGGCTGGCTGGTCGGAATCGCTATCCTTCTGATTACGCAGAAGGTCAGCGGCAGAATCCGCGGAAAATGGAAGCTGAGGCTTGTGCTGTTTCTGGCTTCCTGTGTCGGCATTCTGTTCTGCCGGACCAGCGATTATTATACGAGCCTGGGCATCATGGGCGGACTTTTTCTCGGCTTCGAACTGGAGGAGCGGAAGGTGCACTTTAAAGAGACGCGCAGCCTTCTTCGGGGGATTCTGCGCATCGCCGGCGGCATTGGCCTTTACTTCGCCCTGAATATGGTTTTCAAGCTTCCCTTCCCGAAGGAGTTCCTGGCCTCCGACGCCCTCCCGGCGCTGCTGGTCCGGACCGTCAGATACCTGATCGTAACCTTCCTGATTATCGGTATCTATCCCATGCTTTTTGTGAAGCTGGCCCCGAAATTTGACAAAAATATTACATAGTGATAAGATTACCTCCGTTCGAAAGTAATAATTTCGAAACAATTAAGAAATGTTTTGTAAAAAACGGAGGTAAGAGTACATGAAACGAAGAATTCAGAGGATGGCTGCCGCAGCAGTAATGATGCTGGCAGTGGTTCTCATCCCTGAATGCGGCGTCAGTGTATTTGCCGAAGAAACAGCAGAAAACATGAACGCACAGGAGCTCGCGGTGAATTCCGCACAGCTCGCGCAGGACGCGCAGGCGGCGGCCAATGAGTTCGCCGTACAGGCGCAGGCAGCACAGCAGGAGCTGGAGGCTGCCAGAAACGAAGCTGCAATGCTGACAAGCGCAGCAGCAACACAGGAAGAAATTGAAGCGGCGGCAGCTTCTGCCGTGCGCTACCTGGAGGCGAAGGCCGCGGCAGAGGAACTGACCGTAAAGGCTGAGGTCGCACAGGACAATGCGGAGCACGCGAAGAATGTCGCACAGATCCATGCAGAGGATGCCGCGAAGGCGCTTCCGGTCAGTGTGGATGCCAGTGTGGCAGTCCCGGCTCTGCCGGAGCTTCCCACCATGCTTGCACAGCCTGTGCAGCCGGAGGTCCTCCCTGTTCAGGCATCTTTCTTCCCTTACGTCGCAACACCTGAGGAAATCCGCATGCTGGCTTCCCTGATTTACTGTGAAGCGGGCAATCAGCCTTATGAGGGCAAGGTTGCAGTAGCCAGCGTTGTTCTGAACCGGATGCGCAGCAGCAAGTATTCCAATGACATGCGCTCCGTCATTTACCAGAGATGGCAGTTCACACCGGCGACAACGGGATGGCTCGACAGTGTCATCGCGTCCGGAAAGGCCGACGAAGAATGCTATCGCGCGGCGCAGGATGCGCTCGCAGGCGTACAGCCGGTCGGCGACGCCGTTCACTTTATGAGAAAAGAGCTCCACGGAGGCCTCCGCATTGCGGATCACTGCTTCTGGGGAAATATCTGAGAAGACAGATAAGGTAACATTTCTGCTGAATTTTCATTGACAAAAAGACGCATTAACATCAGGAAAAACCGGGGCTGCCGCAAGGCAGCCTTTTGTTGTTTCCCGCCCTCTGCTAAAATAACAGTCAGGAGCCGGCCGGACAGACAGCCGGACGGCTCCCGAAGAAAGATTTACAGATCACAGACAGCAGGGGGGTATCATGAAAAGAACAAAACTGACAGACGGATGGAAGGTATACAGAGACAAGGATGCATTTTCGCTGGTCTACACGCTGCCGGCGGATGCCGTTGAGACACAGATCCCCTATGATGCCATGTGGCATGAGCCGCAGCAGAGGGATGCCGTGAGCGCCGGCCGCACCAGCTATCTGGACGGCGGTGTCTATCACTACTACCGGGAAATGGATTTTCCGGAAAGCATGCGCGGCGAAAAGATTGTTCTGCGCATGGAGGGCGTTTTCTCCAAGTCTTATGTTTATCTCAACGGATCCCTGGCGGGACAGGGAGATTTTGGCTATGTGCGCTATGACTGCGATCTCACCGATTTCATCCGGTTCGGAGAAAAGAACGTCCTGCTGGTCGTCGCCAAGACGCCTGCGCTTTCGAGCAGGTGGTACAGCGGCGGCGGAATTGTCCGGGACGTTTACCTGCTGGAGGCGCGGGACGCCTGCATTGTTCCGGACAGCTTTTTCCTGAAGCTGGCAGACTGCGCACCGGCGGGAGCGGACCTGCAGGTCTGCGCCTCTGTCCGCAGCCTGAGCAGTGCCGCACAGGACCTGAAGATCGTGCTGGAGCTGGCACGGGCAGGAGAGAAGGTCTTCACCCGGTCCTTCCGCATGCGGCTGGGTGCCGGAAAAGAGCAGCTCTTAACCCATCGTGTCTACGTCCCGGGCCTGAAGAAGTGGAGTGCGGAGGAGCCGGAGCTGTATCAGTGCCGCCTGATTCTGACGAGGGAAGAGAACGGACAGGATGTGCCGGTGGATGAGGATGCATACGAGACCGGCTTCTGCGATCTGTCCTGGGATGCCGCAAGAGGCCTGACCGTCAACGGGAAGACCGTCAAGCTGCGGGGCGGATGCGTGCATCATGACCAGGGCATGCTGGGCGGCACCGCCTTCTATGACTACGAGTACCGGCGCGTCAGGAAAATGAAGGAGGCGGGCTTCAACGCGATCCGCTCCGCCCACAATCACGCGTCGCCGGCGCTTCTGTCCGCCTGCGACCGCCTGGGCGTCTATGTGCTCGACGAGGTCTGCGATATGTGGACCAAGATGAAGGGGTACGAGGACTTTACTCAGTATTTCGGCAAAAGCTGGCAGGACACCGTGGATGCGATGGTTCTGGACGACCGGCGTCACCCCAGCGTGGTCGGTTATTCCACCGGCAATGAGATCTCGGATATCTGCACGGACAAGGGTATCGAAATGAGCCACGCGCTTTACCATCGCTTTAAGGAACTGGACGGGACCCGTTTTGTCACGAACGGCATCAACGGCGCTTTCGCCGCGGGAGACGGGCTCCTGGAGATCGCGGTGGACCTGACCGGCCGCGATCCCGCGGATTTCATGGATGGCGACGTCAACAAATTCATGGGCCTGATGGCGACGAAAATGGCGGAGATCACGCGCCATCCTGTCATTACCGGGATTCTCGATAAGCTGGATTCCTCTATGGATATCATGGGTTACAACTATATGACCGCCCGCTATGCATCGGATGCGCAGACGGATCCGGACCGGCTGATGCTGGGGACGGAGACCTACCCCAGACAGATCGCGGAGAACTGGCGTCTGATTACCGCCATCCCTCAGTGTGTCGGCGACTTTACCTGGACAGGCTGGGATTATCTGGGCGAGCTCGGCGAGACGCCGGAGGCCTATCCGCAGTGGAACAACACCAGCGGAGATCTGGACAGTCTCGGAAACCGCCGGCCCGTGTCCTATTACCGGGAGATCGTGTTCGGCCTGCGGACAGCGCCCTATGTATGTGTGCGGCCGGCAGAAGCCTTCGGCACGCCCCGTTTCTTCGGGCCCTGGAAATTTACGGATGCGGAAGAAAGCTGGAATTTTGACGCAGCCGCGTTCGGAGAAAACAATCCGGATCATCTTACGCAGGTCGAAGTCTACGCCCGGGGCAGTGAAGTTGAGCTGTTCCTGAACGGCAGGTCTCTCGGCAGAAAGCCCTGCGGAGACGGAGCGGATTATTTTGCCGTCTTTGAGGTGCCTTATGAGCCGGGCGTGCTGTGTGCCGTGGACTGCGAAAGCGGTGAGCAGTATACACTGCAGACCGTCGGCGCACCCGGCAGCCTTGTGCTGAACGTGGAAAAGGATCTGCCGGCCGCACAGAGCGAAGGCCTTGTCTTTGTCGAAATCGGCCTGCGGGACGGGGACGGCCGGAAAGTGCCGGGCAGCGGACAGACACTGACGATCGAGTGCGAAGGTGCACAGCTCTGCGCCTTCGGCAGTCTCGGACAGGATCACCGCGCCGGCTTCACCATTCCCGAAATCCGTTTCACCGGAGACACGGCGCTGGCCATTCTGAAGAAAACCGCGCCGGAGGCAGAGGCCTGTGTGCGCGTATCCTGCCCGGAAGCAGGACTTTCTGCGGAAAGTAAATTGTGATAGAGTAGACCTTGTCTTTTTTGATTAATTTATCCGCACGAAGCCGCACGGCGCGAGGCCGGGCAGAGCGAAAGGAGAACGAAGATGGCTGTGAATCTGAAGGGTAGAGACTTTTTGAAGCTGCTGGACTTTTCGGAGGAGGAAATTCTGTACCTCGTGGACCTGGCTGCCGATCTGAAGGCGAAGAAAAAGGCGGGGGTCCTGACCGATCAGCTTCGCGGGAAAAACGTCGCGCTGATCTTTGAAAAAACCAGCACCAGAACGCGCTGCTCCTTTGAAGTGGCCGCGCACGATCTGGGTATGGGTTCGACCTATCTGGATCCGTCCGGCTCGCAGATCGGCAAAAAGGAGAGCATCGCGGACACAGCCCGCGTTCTCTCGGGCATGTTTGACGGCATCGAGTACCGCGGCTACGGACAGGAAATTGTGGAAGAGCTGGCAAAATATGCCTCGGTTCCGGTCTGGAACGGCCTGACCAACGAGTTCCATCCCACCCAGATGCTGGCGGATCTTCTGACCATCCGGGAGTGCTTCGGCAGAATCCGCGGAATCCGGCTGGCGTATTTCGGCGACGCGCGCTACAACACGGCGGACTCGCTGATGGTTGTCGGTGCGAAGACCGGCATGCACATCGTACTGGCTTCCGATCAGAAGTATTTTCCGGATCCGGCCCTGGTGGAGGAGTGCAGAAAGCTCGCCGCCGAAAGCGGCGGCAGCATCACACTGACGGAGGATGCCCGGGAGGCGGCGAAGGGCGCGGACGTTCTGTACACGGATGTGTGGGTCTCCATGGGTGAGCCTGCCGAAATCTGGGAAGAGCGGATCCGGGATCTGTCCCGCTATGCGGTCACAAAGGAGCTGATGGATCTGGCAGGAGAAAAGGCGGTCTTCATGCACTGCCTGCCCGCGTTTCATGATCTGGGTACCAGCGTCGGACGGGAGGTCTATGAGAAGTTCGGCTTAAAGGAGCTGGAGGTGACGGACGAAGTGTTCGAGTCCGCGCAGTCCGTCGTCTTTCAGGAGGCGGAAAACCGGATGCACACCATTAAGGCAGTTATGGCCGCGACGCTGGGTTACGAAGCATGCTGAAGGATGAAATCTTAAATGCGCTGCGGGAGGCCGGCGGGGAATATGTCTCCGGGCAGCAGCTGTGCAGCAGGTCAGGTGTATCCCGCACTGCCGTCTGGAAGGCGATCGGGCGGCTCAGGGAAGAGGGATACGCCATTGAGGCCGTGACCAACCGGGGATACCGGCTCGGGGAAACGGACGAAGAGAAGCCGGACCTGTTCAATGCACAGGAGATCGGGCGGTTTCTGCACACCCGCTGGGCGGGACATCCGCTGGTTTTCCGGAAGCAGACCGGCTCTACAAACGATGATATTCTCCGGATGTCCGATGAGGGTGCCGCACAGGGGACCCTCGCCGTGGCAGCCGCGCAGACAGCCGGAAAGGGACGCCGCGGACGCGCGTGGATTTCCGTGCCGGACTGCAACATCTACATGAGCATTCTGCTCCGGCCCTCAATGCGGGCGGACAAGGCGCCCATGAGCACACTGGTCATGGCGCTCTCCGCGTGTCAGGCCGTGACAGATCTGTTCCCGGAAATCAGTGTGCCCCGCACAGAAGGCGGAGACCTCCGCGCCGGGATCAAATGGCCCAACGATCTGGTGATCGGCCGGGCGGGCGAATACCGCAAGTTTACCGGAATTCTGACCGAAATGCGGCTGGAGGAGACACAGATCCGGGACGTGGTGGTCGGCATCGGCATCAATGTCAATGAGACGGAATTCTCCGATGAAATCAGACAGAGTGCGACGTCCTTAAAGCTTGCGCTCGGAAAGCGCGCAAACCGCGCACAGCTCACGGCGAGGATCTGGGAGCGCTTTGAAGAAAATTATGAGGTCTTTGAGGCTGCCGGGAGTCTTCTGCCGCTGAAGGACGCCTATGAGACACTGCTGGTCAACGTCGGCCGGCGGGTGCGCGTGCTGGATCCGCAGTCGCCTTTCGAAGGAACGGCCGAAGGCATCACCGGAACCGGCGAGCTGATTGTGAGAACAGATGAAGGAGAGATCCGCTGTGTCGGCGCCGGAGAGGTCTCCGTGCGCGGCGTGAACGGATATGTTTAGGACATGACAGCAGGTATGCAGGAACCGGGGAACAGAAGAAATGATGACGGAACAGGATTACAGAATCGTGCTGTGCGGTGCCAGCGCGTATGATAAAAAATATTATTTCAACAACAAGTTCGACAGGCTGCCCGAGAATGTGAAGGAGGAGCTTCAGATTCTCTGTGTGCTGTTTACGGAAGAGGTGGGCGGCATTTTCACGGTGGGCTTTACGCCGACCGGCGAGCTGCTGCTCGACACCACCGCCGAGGAAGGCGATCTGCTCTATGACGAGATCGGATCCGGTCTGATGCTGAAGAAGATCCGCACAGACAAGCAGGAGCTCTTCAAAGCCCTTGAAATCTATTTCCGCGTGACCTTCCTGCACGAGGACGCCGCGGCGCTGCTGCAGGAGGAGGACGAATGACCGATTACGCGGGCACCTTCTCCATCGGCAGTGTGCAGCTGCCGGGCCGCGTGATCCTGGGCCCCATGGCCGGCGTCTCGGATCTGCCCTTCCGCCTGCTGTGTCACGAGCAGGGGGCAGCGCTGGTCTGCATGGAAATGGTCAGTGCCAAAGCGATCTGCTACCACAACCGGGGCACGGAGGAACTGATGCAGACGATCCCGGAGGAGGGAAAGGTCAGCCTGCAGCTCTTTTCCCACGAACCGGAGTTTCTTGCGCAGGCGCTGGATATGATCGCCGACAGACCTTTTGACCTGCTGGATATCAACATGGGCTGTCCCGTCCCGAAGATCGTGAACAACGGGGAGGGCTCCGCTCTGATGAAAAATCCGAAGCTGATCGAAGAACTGGTCCGGGCGGCAGTTTCCCACTGCAGCCGGCCTGTGACGGTCAAAATCCGGAAAGGCTTTGATGATGACCATGTCAATGCCGTGGAATGTGCACTGGCTGCCCAGGAGGGCGGCGCTTCAGCTGTGGCGGTCCACGGAAGGACGCGGACACAGATGTACAGCGGCCGGGCAGACTGGGATATCATCGAACAGGTGGCAGCGGCACTCCGGATTCCGGTGATCGGAAACGGAGATGTGACGGACGGCCCGTCGGCAAAACGGATGCTGGACGAGACAGGCTGCGATGCCGTGATGGTTGCCCGCGGTGCGCAGGGGAATCCCTGGGTGTTCCGGGAGATTGAGGCATATCTGAAAACAGGCCAGGAAATCGAACGCCCCCATCGCGCCGAGATCATCCGGATGATCCGAAAACATGCGCAGCTGCAGCGGAAATTTAAAGGCGAACACCGGGGCATCCGTGAAATGCGCGGACATATATCATGGTATTTTTCAGGCTTCCCCGGCGCCGCGAAGCTTCGTAAAAAAGTAAATGAACTGAACAGTTTTGAGGAACTGGAGGCAATGCTGTCGGAAGAGTTTCCGTATGCCTGAACCGCAGCGGCAGCAGGGACAGGGCGGCAGAACAACGAAGGAAAGGAAAAGAACATGGAACAGATCTACAATCCCTATTTACCCTTAAACGAGTATATTCCCGACGGCGAGCCACATGTTTTTGACGGCCGTGTCTATATCTACGGCTCCCACGACCGGGCGGGCGGCGAAAAATACTGCGAAGGCCATTATCAGGTCTGGTCCGCGCCGGTCGATAATCTGAAGGAGTGGCGATGCGAGGGTGTCAGCTACAGAAGAGACCAGGATCCGTCCAACGCGGACGACACGAAGCAGCTCTGGGCGCCGGATGTGACGAAAGGCCCGGACGGCCGCTATTATCTGTATTACTGCTTCAACTTCCATCCGGAGATCGGCGTGGCGGTGAGCGACAGACCGGCCGGCCCCTACACCTTCCTCGGGCACGTCCACTATCCGGAGCACATTCTGGGCGGCAAAAAGGTGAATGAAGGCATGGCTTTCGACCCGGCGGTCCTGACCGACGATGACGGCAGAGTGTATCTGTACTACGGCTTTGCGCCGGCGGAAGAGAAAGAAATGCGTTTTCCGGAGTTTACGGAAGAGCAGCTTGCCGCGATGCCTCCGGAGACGGCGGAGGTCCTGCGGCATTTATCCGAGATGGAATTCGGCGAGAACTCCATGGTCGTCGAACTGGAGCCGGACATGGTCACGGCAAAAGAAGAGCCGCGCGTCCTGATTCCGGGCGGCCACCACACAGCCGGGACCGGTTTTGAGGGCCACGGTTTCTTCGAGGCCTCCTCGATCCGCAAAATCCGCGGAAAGTATTATTTTGTCTACTCCAGCCACAAGAGCCACGAGCTGTGCTACGCCGTCAGCGACAGGCCGGACAGCGGTTTTGTCTACGGCGGAACCATTGTCTCGAACGGAGACATCGGCCTCAACAACCGCGAGCATCCGGTGTATCCGCTGGGCAACAACCACGGCGGCATTGCGCAGGTCGGCGATGACTTTTATATTTTCTATCACCGGCAGACCAACGGGACCGAGTTTTCCAGACAGGGCTGCGCGGAGAAAATCACGATCCGCGAGGACGGCAGCATCCCGCAGGTTGAGATCACCAGCTGCGGCCTGAACGGTGGCCCGCTCGCGGCCAGCGGCAGCTATCCCGCCGCCATCGCCTGCCATTTGACGGATCCCACGACGACCGACAACATTGATTATAACAACCCGGTCATGAAGACCCAGATCCGCGTGACCGAGGAGTGCAGCCGCACCTATATCACCGGCATCAAAGACGGCGCCATCGTCGGCTACAAATATTTCGAGTTTGTCGACACCGACCTGATCGCCGTGGAAGTGCGCGGCCATTTCGCCGGCACCATCGAAGTCGCCTACACCCGGAAGGGCTCTGATGTAATCGGCGAGTACGAGACCCAGGTCAACACGGACGAGTGGGAAATGAAGCTGATTCCTGTGCTCACCGCACCCGGAAAGCGCTCGCTTTACTTCCGCTTCCGCGGCACCGGCGAGCTGGAGATGAAATCCTTCGCGTTCTTCTCGGAGTAAGACAACAAAGCAGTCTTCCGCCTTCCCGGGCGGCAATCAGCTCCGGGCGGCAATCAGCAGCGGCGCAGCAAGAAGATTCTCATCTTGACAGTCTCGCGCGCACAGTGTATGATTGCAGGCAGTTAGTTATTACAAACTTAGTCATAACTAACCAGATGCAAAATGCGCAAAGGACGGGAATCAGATGCCGGAAAAAGTACTGATTGAGAACTGTTCTCCCACACTGGCCGGGATCAAGACAGCGAGTCTGGTGAACCTGAAGTGGGAAGATTCCGCGCAGGCAATGCGGGAGATGCGGGAAATGAACCGGGCGTTTGGCAGCAAAGGCCTGAGGGCAGTGCCGCTTCGGTTCCGGAAGGGGCGCACGCTCCTGTATCTGTACAGGCCGGATCAGCTGCAGAAAGACCTGATGGATGAGCGGGCACAGGCCTGTCTGAAAAAGCTGGGTTATCCCTGCGGCAATCCGGAACAGTGCGTTGTCTTCCTCGCGGAAAGGGTGAGGCAGAGTCCTGATTTTCCTCACGAGATCGGCTTTTTTCTGGGCTATCCGCCGGAGGATGTCATCGGCTTTATCGAGCACAGGGATGAAGGCTGCAAATGCGTCGGGACCTGGCGCGTCTACGGCGATGAGTCCGCGGCGAGGAAAACCTTCCGGAAATACCGCAAGTGCACGGATGTCTACGAGCGGTGCTGGTCCGGCGGACGGAGTATTCTGGATCTCACTGTCCGGGGAGCGCAGGCATGAACATCACAACACAGTTTTAAAGCACAGGAGGATGCTGAGATGAGCAAAGTAGCAGTTGTTTACTGGAGTGGAACAGGCAATACCGCGATGATGGCGGAAGCAGTTGCGGATGGTGCAAAAGCCGGCGGCGCCGAGGTTTCGGTTCTCGGACCTTCCGAGTTTTCCGCGGCAGATGTCGCCTCGTACGATGCGATCGCTTTCGGCTGCCCCGCCATGGGCGCAGAAGTTCTGGAAGAGTCCGAGTTTGACCCGATGTTCACCGAGGTGGAAGGCGCACTGAACGGAAAGAAGATCGGCCTGTTCGGATCCTGGGGCTGGGGCGACGGCGCCTGGATGACCGGCTGGGAAGGCCGCTGCCTTGCAGACGGCGCTGTCCTTGCGGCAGATCCGGTTATCTGCCAGAACACACCGGACGAAGATGCACTTACGGCCTGCAGAGCCCTCGGAGGAGCACTGGCCTGAAACGTAAAATCGGATTGATTTCATCGGCGTGTAAAACTACAATGGGAGCGGAGCCTGTAACAGGTTCCGCTCTTTTTGTGCGCCCGGCGGGCTCACATTCCGGGGAACCGGAAAATCTGATTATCTGAAAATCGAAAGGGGATACAGCAATGAAATTTTTTCTCGACAGCGCAAAGCTGAACGAAATTGAGACAGCCTGGGAGACATTCGGCATCGACGGCGTGACGACCAATCCCAGACACATCCAGAACAGCGGCAAGCCTTTTATGACAGCCATCGGAGACATCGCAGACTGGATCCGCAGGAAAGGTCTGGACGGCAAGGACGTCTTTCCGGTGTCCGTGGAGATCAATCCGCACCTGACAGACGCGGAGGAAATCGAGGAGGCGGCGCGGAAAATCGCTGCAATCAGTCCGAATTTTGTCATCAAAGTGCCCTGCATCCCGGGCGGTGCGGCAGCGGCCCGCGTGCTGGAGAAGGAAGGCATCCGCACCAACCTCACACTTGTCTTTTCTCCCTCACAGGCAATTCTCGCCGGCCGCGCCGGCTGCCTGTTCGTCTCTCCCTTCATCGGCTGGAAGGAAGACAACGGCGAGGACTGCAGACAGTATATGCAGGACATCGTGACCATCTATAAGAACTACGGCTGGTACGGAAAGACGCAGATCATCGCGGCGGCAGTCCGCTCCCCGAAGCAGATCGTGGACTGCGCAGTGTCGGGCGTCGATATCGTGACAGCAGGTCTGCCGGTTTTCCAGGCAGCAGTCAATCACGCCTACACCAGACAGGGCATGGATACGTTTACGGATGCCTGGGATCACACGGCGCAGGAGTAAAACCGGAAACTGCAGTCACAGTAAGGGGGAACGAATCATGGAGATCAGAACAATCGGCTTCATCGGCCTTGGCATTATGGGCGCGCCGATGAGCAGCAATATCGCGGCAAAATTTGACGGAAAGGTGCTGCTGTGCAACCGCACGCATGAAAAGGCGCAGCGCCTCGCGCAGGAACTTTCGCAGTACGGCGCAGAAGCGGTGGAGGACAAAAAGGAGCTCGCGCGCCGCGCGGACCTGATTATCACCATGGTGCCGCGCACCGTGGATTCCGAGGCGGTATATGAAGAAATTCTGCCGGAGCTCGGTGTGGGCAAAATCTGCGTCGACATGAGTACGATCGATCCCGGCGCTTCGAGAAAGATCGCGGAGAAAGTAAAGCAGACCGGCGCACAGTTCGCGGACGCCCCGGTGGTGAAATCCAAAGCGGCGGCCATCGCCGGAAAGCTCGGCATTTACGTCGGCTGTGACGAGTCCCTCTATGAGACGATCCTGCCGATTCTGCAGATGATGGGAGAGAACGTGATCCGCATGGGCGCAAACGGAAACGGCCTGGTCATGAAAATCTGCCACAACGCGCTGGCCTCCCAGATTCAGAATGGCGTCAACGAGACGCTGACGCTGGCCGGTGCAAACGGCATAGATCCCGAGACCTATGTGCGCGCCATTTCCTACGGCGGCGCGCAGAATGCCTATCTGGACAATCACGCGGCCATGTTTGCACAAGATGAGTATCCGACTTCCTTCTCGCTTCAGAATGCGGCGAAAGATGTCGGCATCGCTGTCCGGCTCGCGAAGGAGTGCGGCGTGCCGATGCCGGGCGAGGAAGTTGCGTACAGCGTCTATCAGGAGGCGCTGGAGAAAGGCCTCGGCCCGGAGGACTGGGGCGCGACCTGGAA
Organism: Lachnospiraceae bacterium; assembly: GCA_017432565.1. Taxonomy (GTDB): domain Bacteria; phylum Bacillota; class Clostridia; order Lachnospirales; family Lachnospiraceae; genus CAG-791. The sequence goes on along the minus strand of JAFRIW010000028.1, from coordinate 65,650 downwards.
GATCGTGAGGGGAAGAGCATGAGCGGCATCCGTGTTTTATATCTTCCGATCGGTGTCGGTACCTTTCACATGGAGACGGCCTCGGACCAGTTTGCCCGCTCGGCTGCGATGCTCCGGGAAGTTCTGGGTGAGGAGCAGGTGATCTGCCCGGAGGGCGGACTGCTCTCGGTGGACGCACTGCGCAGCTTTATTGCGGACAAGACACCGGATCTGATCATTCTGCAGAATCTGACTTTTGCCAACGCGGCTTATACCTATGAAGTCCTGCATGCTTTTGACAGGGCGCCGATCCTGCTGTGGACGCTGCGCGAGCCCGCGGGAGACGGCGGAAGGCTTAAGCTGAATTCGCTGACCGGCGCTTTCTCCGCCGGCGGTGCCATCCGCGCGATGCGGGATACGGAATTTGAATATGTGCTCGGCGCGCCGGAGGAGGAACAGGTCCGCCGCGCGGTCCGCTCTGCCGCCCTGGCGGCGCGGACGTTGAAGCAGATGCGCTCGCTGCGCCTTCTGGCAGTCGGACATACCCCGGAGGGCTTCGGCTTCGGCCGCGCGCTGGATCAGGAGCTGATGGGAACCTTCGGCGTGCGGCTTGTATCCGTCGAAGCAAGAGAGCTGATCCGGACCGCACAGTCCTATTCGGAGGAAGAGATCCGGGAGGAGCTGGAGCAGGCCGGGCAGGAACTGAAGGGCCTGGAGACCATGCCCGAGAAGAACGTGCTTGATTTTGCCAGACTCTACAGGGCCTACCGGACCTATGTACAGGAACATGAGATCGGTGCGCTGGCATCGCGGTGCTGGCCGGATTTCTTCACGGATTTCGGCACGCCCGTGTGCGCAGTGCTCTCTCTCCTGAATTCGGAAAAGATCGTGTGCAGCTGTGAGGCGGACGTCTACGGCGCACTTTCCATGTACGCCGGACAGGAGATGACCGGCAGCGCCGCCTTCTTCGGGGATCCGGTGGCGGTCGACGAGAAGGAGAGCACGATTACCTTCTGGCACTGCGGCATGGCGCCGACGTGCCTTGCCCGGGAGGATACCGGCGCCTGTGTCGGCGTCCACCCGAACCGCAAAATCGGACCGACCGCGGAGTTCGGCTGCAGAGAAGCAGAGAAAGCCGTCATCTTCCGCATCGGAAGAAAGAATGACGGGACCTTCCGGTTCTTTATCAGGCAGGGAAGCGTGCTCGACCGGCCCCGCCAGTATCTGGGCACCAGCCTGGTCATCCGCACGGAGCAGAATGCGGGGCAAATCGTGGACAGGGCTGTCCGTGACGGATGGGAGCCGCATTATGCGGTGCTCTACGGAGACTGCGCGGACGCACTGGTGATGCTGGGGCATATGCTCGGCGCGGAGGTCTGTGTATGAACGAGCCGAACAATCCGAACATTCCGAAGATTCCGAAAATTCCGGATCTGCGCCGCTTTACCATGACGGCCGCAAAAGGAACAGCTTCTTTTCCGATGACGAAGGGGAGCTTTCAGTACCGCGACCGGGTCCGCTGCCGGACACAGCTGACGGCTGTAGACGGAAAGCTGAAGGATGCTTCCGGAAAGGTGCTCGGGACGGTGGACGCGCAGGAGGGAAGGCTTTCCTTCCACATGGAGGATTCCTCCTGGAACCGGTTTTACATCACTTTCGAGACCGATCCGGCGGAGCATTACTATGGCTGCGGAGAGACCTTCTCCGAGTGGGACTTAAAAGGGCAGCAGGTCCGCATCTGGGTCGCCGAGCATCAGAATGCGGCCCGGATCGAAAAAAAGCTGGCTGACTGGGAACAGCGCGGTCCGCGCCCCCGGCAGAAAAGAGCCTTCAGCCGGTACGAATCCTACTACGCGCAGCCGACTTTTGTCTCATCGGATAAATGGTACCTGCACGTGGACGGCTCGTCCTTCATGCGCTTCGATTTTACGAAGCCGGGGCTGATTACGCTGGAGCTTCGTCAGGAGGCGGAGATCACAGTGGAGGCGGCGGATTCCTTCACGGAGCTTTCGAAAAAGATCTCGGACCGTCTGGGCCGGGTTCCTCTTTTGCCGGACTGGATCTATGACGGCGTGATTCTGGGTATCCAGCAGGGCCCGGAAGTCATCAATGAAAAGCTGGCAAAATGTGAGCAGTTCGGGATTCCGGTGGCCGGCGTCTGGAGCCAGGACTGGTGCGGATGCCGCAGAACCGGCTTCGGCTACCAGGTCATGTGGAACTGGTGTGCCGACAACGAGCTGTATCCGGATCTGAAGAAGCAGATCGCGAAGTGGAAGAAGCGGGGCGTCCGGTTTCTTGGCTATATCAACCCGTTCCTGGCGATTGAAAAAGAAATTTACCGGGAAGCGGCACAGCGCGGCTTCTGTGTGAAAAACAGAGACGGCGAGGATTACCTGGTGACCATCACCACCTTCCCTGCGGCCATGATCGATCTGACCAATCCGGAAGCGTACGCCTGGTACAAGGAGCTGATTAAAAAGAACATGATCGGCATCGGCATGGCCGGCTGGATGGCGGATTTCGGCGAGTATCTCCCGACCGATGCCGTGCTGTACGACGGGAGCGATCCGGAGCTTCTCCACAACCGGTGGCCGGCGATCTGGGCAAAGCTGAACCGGGAAGCCGTGGAGGAATGCGGTAAGCTCGGCGAGGTGTTTTTCTTCACACGGGCCGGTTTTACGGAGACCATCCGCTGGTCGACCATGATGTGGAACGGCGATCAGCATGTGGACTGGTCCGTCGACGACGGCATCGGCTCCGTCATCCCGGCGGCGCTGTCACTGGCCATGAGCGGGTACGGCGTCTCCCACTCGGATGTGGGCGGCTACACCACGATGCAGCAGATGACGCGCGGGAAGGAGCTGCTGATGCGCTGGGAGGAGATGAACGTCTTCTCGCCGCTGATGCGCTTCCACGAGGGAAACCAGCCCTCCAGAAGCGTACAGTTCGACGCGGACGAGGAGCTGCTTACGCACCTCGGACACTGCGCGAGGATGCACAGGGCCCTGGGACCGTATCTGCAGAGCCTGATGGAGGAAGAGGCTGAAACCGGAACACCGGTCATGCGCCCGCTATTCTATCACTATGACGAAGAAAAGGCGTATGCTGAGTCTGAGGAATATCTGCTGGGCCGGGATCTTCTTGCCGCGCCTGTGATCACGCAGGGAAAGAATGAACGGACGGTTTATCTGCCGGAGGATGAGTGGGTGCATCTGTTCACCGGAAAAGAGTATCAGGGCGGCATCGTGAAGATCGCCGCACCCATTGGGGAGCCGCCGGTTTTTGTCCGGAAGAGCGCACCTCAGGCTGAGGAGCTGATAAAGATCGGGAAAATCAGATAACGATCTGATAAAATAGCAGAAGGGAGGCGCCATGCGCCGACCGATGTACTAAAAGGGGGTGAGCAAAATGGCACAGACAGACAAGAAGGAGCAGGCAGGGAAGCTGCCGACCAGAAATTACGTTGGCTATGCGATGGGCGACATGGCCGGCGTCATCACGTTCGGCACGATCGGCTCGTTCCTGCAGATGTTCTACACGGATATCCTGCACATTTCGCTGGCAAGCATCACGGTGCTGATGATGGTCGCACGGATCTGGGACGCGGTGAACGACCCGATGTGCGGCTCGCTGATCGATGCGCAGAAGCCGACAAAATATGGCCGGTTCCGGCCGTATGTGTTCTGGTTCTCCTTCCCGCTGGCGATCGCGTTTATTTTCACCTTCCTGAAAATTCCGGGTCTGTCGGAGAAGCAGTATCTGATTTATGCCTATGTCACCTATATTCTGTATGGCATGATGTACACGGCCGTCAATATTCCTTATGGTTCGATGGCGTCCGCCATGACCGAGGATCTGCAGGAACGCTCGACGCTGTCCGTCATCCGCTCCCTCGGCGCGGGCTTCGGCACGGCCCTGAGCCAGATTCTGCTTCCGCTTTTTGTCTATTCGACGGCAGCGGCCGGCGGCAAGTATCTGGATGAGCACAAGCTGTTCAGAGGTGTCCTGATTCTGGCGGTCTTAAGCGTCGTGATCTACTTCCTGTTCTTCAGGCTCACGCAGGAATACATCCCCGCGCCGCCGAAGCAGGAGAAGGAGAATCTGGTCGCAACCTTCCTGAAGCTGATCCGCAACAGACCGTTCATCACGCTGTGCCTCGCATCCATGCTGCTGATCTCCGGCTCCATGTACACCCAGACGATCTTCAACTACCTGTTCAAAAACTATTTCGGCAAGCCGGGGCTGTTCTCGATGGTGACGATCGCGACTTACCTCCCGATGCTGATCCTGATGCCGCTGATGGGCAAGCTGGTGCAGAAGTACGGCAAGAAGGGCATCTGTGCCTTCGGAAGTCTCTTCGCTGCAATCGCGTACCTGCTGCTCTTCATTTTCCACACGCACAACCCGTATCTGTTCCTTGCTGTTGTCATTATCAGCGGTTTCGGCCTCTCGTTCTTTACACTGGAGGTGTGGGCGATGGTGACGGACGTCATTGATTATCACGAGATCCTTCACGACCGCCGCGAAGAGGGCACGACCTATGCGTGCTTCTCGTTCTTCCGCAAACTCGGACAGACGCTGGCCGGAATCGGCGCCTCCCTGGCACTGGCCGCCATCGGCTACAGCACCGCAGAGGGTGCGATCACGCAGGAAGCGTCGGTCAACGACGGCATTTACCGGATGGCGACGATCATCCCATTCCTGATGTATCTGTGCATGTTCCTGCTGCTGAAGTTCGGCTATCCGCTGACCCGCGCACACATCGAAAAGACGCGCGACGAGCTGCACGCGCGGCGCGAGAGCAGGGAGAACGAACAGTAAGAACGGTAAGCCGGAAACAGAACTGAATCAATTACGAATCACTTACGCCAGAATACGGCGCAGGAAACCGGTCACGGTTTCGACATAGCGCGGCCTGTCCACCAGAAAGGACAGGCCGTGTCCTGCTTCCGGGAAGGTGACCAGTGTGACTTTGGACGGGTTGGCGGCCGCGATCTCCCGGCTCATCGAACAGGGCACGAAGTGATCCGCCTCGCCGTGCACCAGCAGGACCGGAACGGTGCAGCGCCGCACGGCGGCAGTGACGTCGGCCTCCGCGAGGTCGAAATGACCATAGATGCGCGCACTTTTCACAATAAGCGGATAAAGCAGTCTGACGGGGAGATGGCTTCCCCGGCAGACTTTTTTAATAATAGCAGGCGCTGAGGTATAGGGGCAGTCGGCGATGATTCCGCGCACAGCTTCGGGAAGGCCGAGGCCTGCGGCGAGAAGAACGGTGGAGGCGCCCATGGAGATACCGCAGAGCACGATCGGAAGCTTTGTGCCGAAGCGTTCCTGTGCATAAGAGACCCATGAAAGACAGTCCCGGCGCTCGTTGACTCCGAAGGTGATGGTATCGCCTTCACTGCCGCAGTGTGCACGCTGTTCCGCCAGCAGCAGATTGTAGCCCAGATCCAGATAAGCTGCCATGCCGCCGCAGAAATCGCGCACCGGTGTTCCCCGATAACCGTGGAAACAGATCAGGAGCGGGGCGCCGTCCCGGTTACGGATATAGCGGCCGCGCAGCTTCAGGCCATCGAAGGAGGTTATAAAAACTTCTTCGTACGGGATCCGGCTCACTTCTTCAATTCTGGCCAGGATCCGGCTCTTCTGCGCGTTCATCTGCGGTGTGTCCGGCAGATGCGTATCGTCATTCTGTTTTTTATCCGGTGAACAGAAAACCAGTTGATACAGATAGCGGAGCATAAGCGCCTCCTTTACGGGGTTGTGCCGGTTTTGCCCTCCCGGAGCTGTTTTGGCGTGATGCCGAAGTGCTTCCGGAAGGCGGTTGTGAAATTGCTCCGGTTCGAAAACGCGAGCCGGTCGGAGATCTCCTGAATGGTCAGGTCCGTGTCGAGCAGCATGTTCCGGGCCTGCTGCAGCCTCTGTGCGCTGATGTAGGCGCTGACACTGACGCCCATCTCTTTCCGGAATTTCTCCGAGAAATAATATTCTGCGTATCCCGCCTGTGCGGCGAGATCGGAGAGGCGGATGCGCTCTGTGAGATGCAGCTGGATCGTATCACAGGCCTCCCGTACGGCAGCGGAGATTCCGCGCATTTCCTGCTGCGTCCGGATGCGGAACACGTAGTCGTCGGTCATTTCTCTGGAGAGACGAATGATCTGGGAGAGGTTCTCAGCCTGCTCGATCCGCCCGGCGTAATCGTCATTCAGATTATAGGAGACCGAGGGGCTCAGTCCGCCTTCGATGGCAGCCCGCGAGATGAGAGTGAGCAGGACCAGAAGGTTATTCTTGTTCTGCCGGAGCGGATCGCCAAGATCGGTCCGGACACCGTTGCTCAGGGTGTTCGAGGCCTGCATAGCCCTGGCATAATCCGGATTGCCCGCCCGGATCAGTGACAGGAACCGCTGCTCCGCCTCCCAGATGCCCCGGTGCTCCCCGGTGATCCGCTCGAGCTCACTCCGGGCGGGCTGTTCTGCGGAAAACGGATCTTCCGATCCGAAGGAAGAACTGATGACCTGGTCAACGGTGATGTGCGCGCCGGTGACGGCACAGTGCAGCATAACAGCGTACTGCATCAGCTGGTTTGTCGGGACGATCGGGACACCCTCGAGCTCCCTCAGAATGTAGTTGTATTCCCGCACATCAAGATTGAACCTGTCCAGTTTCTTCTGCAGGAGCATTCTTGTATTCCGGCCGGTAAAAGCGGGACCGAGCATATGGATCCGCTCCAGCCGCAGATCGTGATACTCGAAGGCCGTGATCCACAGCAGACCGAAGTCCGTCTCCAGGATCAGAGGATAGGAATTCCCGCTTTCGATTGCCTGCCGGAGCGGCTGGCCAAAACCCTCTGACCGGAACAGCGACAGATGCCTCGTTTCTTCCGGGGAGTTTGTATTCAGAAGCACCAGGTCCGCGTCGAACTCCCAGCGGTAAATCCGGTGGGTGCAGCTGATCAGTTCATGAAGAAATTGTATCTTTTCGGAAATGTCCATCGGGATCATCAGATTATGTTTTAAAATTCGTGAAAAATTATAAAAATTACGCACATGCCAAATTCATAGTTAATTTTAATACAAAAGCATGAATTTGAAAACAGCCCGGGAAAGATTCTGCCGATAGAATAAGCATAGAGAGAAAGCTCAAAAAAAGATTTTGTAACACGAAACAGTTTTGCAATTTCCGGAGGGAGAGAAAATGGCAGAAAAGAAACAGAAACTTACGCAGAGTGAGATCGACGGCGTACAGTACCGCCGCGCAAAATTGTGGCAGATCATCCTGGTTGCCGCCAACGGCCTGAACGGCATGGCTGTCTATTCGCTGATCGGCCTGGCGAGCTACTCGGCGAGTATCGGATTCGGCATCGCGACCGTCATGGTCGGCGGACTCCTGATGTTCACGCGGATCTTCGACGCAATCACCGACCCGCTGCTGGCATTCCTGTACGACCGGTTCAACACCAGATGGGGCAAAATCAGGCCGCTCATGCTTCTTGGCTGGGCAATCCAGAGTGCAGGCCTCCTGTGCATGTTCCATTTCTTCTCCAGCAAGGGCCTCGGCACGGCAGCGTTCGTTGGCTTCTACATGCTGTATGTCGTCGGTTACACGATTGTCAACATGACCGCGCAGACTCTGCCGGCTCTTCTGACCAACGATCCGAAGCAGCGCCCGACCGTCGGCGTCTGGATGACCATCTTCAACTACATGGTGCCGATGGCCCTGACCATTGTCCTGAATGTCGTGATGCTTCCAATGTTCGGCGGCACCTACAACCAGGCATTTCTTTCAGCCGCCGCGTTTGTCTGTGTGGGGCTGTCCCTGATCGGCGTGATCCTGGTCTGCATCGGCATCAGTGCTTACGACAAGCCGGAGTTCTTCGAGGGAACCAATAAGACGCAGGAGCGCCTGAAGGTCCGGGATATGATTGACGTTCTGAAGAACAACAAGCCGCTGCAGAGCTACATTATTTCCGCAGCCTCCGACAAGATCGCACAGCAGACCCAGTCCGCCGCCATCGTCGGAACGATGCTCTCCGGTATCCTGATCGGAAACATGGGACTGGCAACGATTCTGAGTGTCATCGGTATGCTGCCCTCGATTCTTTTTGCCGCCTTCGGCGCGCGCTTCGCGGGTCAGCACGGCAATAAGGAATCCATCGTCACCTGGACGAGAAACTGCATCATCGGCAACGCCGTGATTATCCTGTTCTTTATCATTATCGATCCGAAGAGCATCGCGACAATGGGCGTCACCATGATCCTCTATGTCCTGCTGACACTGGTCACGAACGGCTTCGCGATGTGCGTCACAACTGCAAACACCGGCTTCATGGCGGACATCATCGACTACGAACTGGACCGCAGCGGCAAGTATATTCCGGCCGTGATCAGCGGTACCTACAGCCTGATCGACAAGATTGTCTCCTCCGTCTCCTCCCTGATCGCGACCGGATGCGTCGCCCTGATCGGATACACGGCGACGATGCCGCAGCCCGGCGATCCGGCGACACCCGGTGTGTTCTGGATGACCATGTTCCTGCGCTACGGCCTCGCGATCCTCGGCTGGATCTGCACGCTGCTGGCCATGCGCAGATGCGGACTGACCAAGCCTGCAATGGTTGAAGTCCAGAAGCACATCGAGGAAAAGAAGGCTGCCCTGCACGGCGCGGCACAGGCACCGGCAGCAGAGGGAGCAGAGGCATGATTCGTAAGGCAGTCCAGCAGATCATGCTGGGGACAGTAACACGAAATGAAAATGAGACACGGCAGACGCTGGCCGCGATCCGGGAGGCGGGCTACGACGCGCTCGAGCTGAACGGATTCATGATCCGCAAAACCTCCATGATGGTCCGGATGATGACGAAAGCGGCCGGCATGCCGGCGGGGCGCGGGGGCAGTTACGACTGGCCCGCGCTTCTTCGCGAAGCAGGTCTTGGCGCGGTCAGCGTCCACACGGACTTAGGGAGCGTGAAACGGGATCCGGACGCTGTCCTGCGGGACGCGGAGCGCTTTGAGACGCCCTATGCGGTCATCACGGGCATGTACCGGTTTGACTACACGGATCCGGAACAGGTAAAGCAGCTGGCACAGGATCTGAATGAGAGCGGAAAGATCCTCCGCGCGGGCGGTGTACAGCTTCTCTACCACAACCACAACTGTGAATTCTTAAAGCTCCGGGACAGCGGGGAGCGCGCGTACGATCTCCTTCTGCGGGAGACGGACCCGGAAGCGGTCAATTTTGAATTCGACTCCTACTGGCCGACGGAGGCGGGCGTGGATGCCCTCGCCGTGATGCGGCGGCTGGGGACGCGCATGAAGCTCTGGCATATCAATGACCGCGGAACGCGCGTAAAGCCGGGGCCGGTCATGACGCCGATCTTGAAGTCGGACAGCATGGAGCTGGGATACGGAAACATGAACCTCACCGCGCTTGCGGAGCAGGCAAAATCAGCGGGAATCGACGCTGTCATCCTGGAGAGCCATAAGAACTGGGCGGAGAAGTCGCCCCTGAAGTCACTGCAGCTCTCGGCCCGCTTCCTGCAGGAACATTTCTGAGAAGATACCGGAAACAGACAAATCAGAGAATTTAAAGGAGACATACCGGATATGAGAACGACAACCCTGTGGAATGATAACTGGAGTTTTATGAAGAATGCCGCTGACGCTGCAGAGGCTGTGCAGAAGTGCGGTGCGCAGGAGGCGGAGCAGGTGATGCTGCCGCACACCTGGAACGCGGTGGACGGTCAGGACGGCGGAAATGACTATTACCGCGGGACCTGCTGGTATGTCAAAGGCTTTACGAAGAACAGTCTGGCCGAAGCCGGGTATAACGGAGAAGGCCGGATTTTTATTGAGTTCGGCGGCGCAGCCATGTCTGCCGTCGTCACGGTGAACGGGACAAAGGCCGCGGAACACCGCGGGGGTTATTCCGCCTTCCGCGTGGATCTGACGGATCTGCTGCTGCAGGACGGGGACGCGGTGAACACGATCGCGGTCTCGGTCTGCAATGAGGACAACGACACAGTTTATCCGCAGAAGGCGGACTTTACCTTCTACGGCGGTCTGTACCGGGACGTGAAGCTGATCGCGGTTCCGGAGGAACATTTTGAACTGGAATACTGCGGCTCACCGGCGATCAGAGTGACGCCGCAGATTTGCTGGAAGGATGAAAACGGAAGCCCGCTGGCTGCGCCGGCAGCGGAAGGTGCGCGCCATGCGGACGCGAAGGTGACGGTAGAGACCTGGAGCCGCGGCGGCGCGGCGGTCCGGATCCGTCTTCTGGATGCGGAAGGAAATGCCGTTGCCGGAGACGAGGGTGAAGTTTTCATGCGGATGCCGTCGGAGAACGGGCATGCGCAGGCAGTCCTCACCATCCCGGACGTACATCTGTGGGACGGCCTCGCAGATCCGTATCTGTACACGGCTCAGGCACTTCTTTTCGGCGCTGCCGGGGAAGACGGCGAGGTCTCAAAACTTGACGAGATCCGCACACGCTTCGGCTGCCGGACTGTCGCGGCCGATCCCGACAAGGGGTTCCTGCTCAACGGAAGAGTTTATCCGCTGCGCGGCGTCTCCCGCCATCAGGACCTCAAAGGCAAAGGCAATGCGCTCTCCCTCGAGGATCACAGAAGAGATATGGAGATCATCCGGGAAATCGGTGCGAATACCCTGCGGCTCGCGCATTATCAGCACGCGCAGGAGTTCTACGATCTGTGCGACGAGAACGGCATTGTGGTCTGGGCGGAGATCCCCTACATCACAAAGCATATGACGAATGGCCATGACAACACGATCTCCCAGATGAAAGAGCTGATCGTGCAGAATTACAACCACGCCTGCATCGCGGTCTGGGGTCTCTCAAACGAGATCACGGCGGCAAGTGTGGTCAATGAGGAACTGCTTGAGAACCACCGCGAGCTGAATGATCTGTGCCACCGCATGGATGCGACCCGCATGACGACCATGGCACACGCGTTCATGCTGGAGATCGAATCGCCGATCCTGGAGATCCCGGATGTCAACAGCTACAACCTGTACTTTGGCTGGTATCTGGGCGAACTGGAGCAGAACGATGAGTTCTTCGACGAGTATCACGAGAAGTATCCGGACCGCGTCATCGGTTTTTCCGAGTACGGCGCGGACGCAAATCCGCAATACCAGTCGGCGCACCCGGAGCGCAGTGATTACACGGAGAGCTATCAGGCAGTCTATCACGAGCACATGCTGAAGCTGATCGCGGACCGGCCGTATCTGTGGGCGACCCATGTCTGGAACCTGTTTGATTTTGCCGCGGACGGCCGCGACGAGGGCGGAAAGAACGGCGAGAACCAGAAGGGTCTGGTCACGTTTGACCGCTCCCTGAAGAAGGATGCCTTCTACCTCTACAAGGCAGCCTGGAACAAAACAGAGCCTTTTGTCCATCTGTGCGGCAGACGCTATGTGAACCGCGCGGAGGAGACGACAGAGATCAAAGTCTACTCCAACTGCCCGGTCGTGACGCTGTATGTGGACGGAAAGGAAGCGGGACAGATCGACAACACCGGTGCGGCGCCGGGAACGGAGGTCATCTTCCGGTTTGAAGTCCCGATCACCGGGGAGCACGAGATTCTGGCGAAGGCAGAGGACGGGATCTGTGATACAATGAAAATACGTAAGGTTCAGGACGATGATCCGGCCTATATTTTCGGCGAAAAGAAGGAAGTCGTGAACTGGTTTGACCAGGACGAAATCGATCCGGAAGCCTTCTCCGTGCAGGATACACTCGGTGCACTGCGCGCGCATCCGAAGGCCGGTGCCGTTGTAAACGCGATGATGGAGAAAGCCACTGCCGCCCGCGGCGATGTCGCGGAGTCCGTCAAGGACAACCCGGCTCTGCAGAAGATGATGGCAAAGATGACGCTGATCAGTCTGCTGAAGCAGGCCGGCGCCGACGAGGAGACGGTCAAAAATCTGAACCGCGTGCTGCAGGCCATCCGGAAGGACAGCTGAATCTTCAGTAATTCTCACGGTATGCAGAGTATTGTTATGGACTGAAGTTCAAGGGAAAGGAGCTGCAAAATGAGCTTTCCGAAAGGCTTTATGATTGGCAGTGCGACTGCCGCGCATCAGGTGGAGGGAAACAATATTAACAGTGATTACTGGGCAATGGAGCACATGAAGTACACGAGCTTTGTGGAGCCGTCCGGGGATGCCTGTGATCATTACAACCGCTATGAGGATGATATCCGGATGCTCGCAGAGGCGGGGCTGAACGCCTACCGTTTTTCGATCGAGTGGGCGAGGATCGAGCCGGAAAAGGGACAGTTTGACGAGAAGGAGATCGGGCACTATCGCAGCGTGATCCGCTGCTGTAAGAAATACGGCGTCACGCCGATCGTGACGATGATGCACTTCACCAGCCCGGTCTGGCTGATCCGCGAGGGCGGCTGGGAAGCGGAGAGCACGGTGGAGTATTTCCGCCGCTACTGCGAGTACGTCGCGGAGAAGCTCGGCGACGAAATGGAGTATGTCTGCACGATCAACGAGGCCAACATGGGCCTGCAGGTCGGCGCGCTGATCAAGCGCTTCATGAAGCAGATGATGGCGGCGCAGGCAGCTGCTGCGCAGAATGCCGGTGCGGGTGCAAAAGAAGGCGAAGTCCAGGTGGGCCTGAACCTCGATGCCATGATGGAGCGCCAGAAGCTGGCAGCCGTCGAAAATATGGAAATCTTCGGGACACCGCAGCCCAAGACCTTTGTTTCCGGCCTCTCCGAAGAGGGCGACCGGCTGGTCATGCGGGCGCACGAGGCGGCCAGGGATGCCATGAAGGCAAAATGCCCGCATCTGAAGATCGGCGTCACGCTCAGCGTGCATGATATCCAGGCTGTCCCGGGCGGCGAAGAGAACGCAGCGGCCGAGTGGGATGAGGAGTTCGCCCACTATATTCCGTATATCAAAGACGACGATTTCTTCGGCCTGCAGAATTACACGCGCTCGCGCTACGACGCGGAGGGCGTGATGGCAGCGCCGGAGGGCGCCGAGCTGACACAGATGGATTATGAGTATTATCCGGAGGCGCTCGAACATGTCATCCGCAGAGTCCACGCAGAGCTCCCGATCGACATCATCGTGACGGAGAACGGCATCGGCACGGCAGATGACGAAAGACGCTGCGCCTTTATCCGGACCGCCCTGGAAGGCGTTCAGAACTGCCTTGCGGACGGCATTCCGGTCAAAGGCTATATGCACTGGAGCCTGATGGATAATTTTGAATGGCAGAAAGGCTTCTCCATGACCTTCGGTCTGATTGCAGTGGACCGCAGCACGCAGAAGCGCACGCCCAAGCCGTCGCTTGCGCTGCTGGGCAGCTACGCGAAGCAGATCGGCTGAAAAAGAATATTGTTTACAGCGGGAGTGAAACGGGTCAGACCCGTCTCACCCCCGTTTCACGTTTATGAAAGAAAGTATAAGAAAGGGGATCAGCGAATGAGTCAGGTATTGGAGCGGGTATTACAGGGCCAGGAAGACAATCATATTCTTCCGTTCTTCTGGCAGCACGGAGAGGATCCGGAGACACTGAAAAAGTACATGCATGTGATTCACGATGCGAATATCGGCGCGGTCTGCGTCGAGTCGAGACCGCATCCGGATTTCTGCGGGCCGAAGTGGTGGGAGGACATGGACGCCATCATCGGGGAGGCGAAAGAACTCGGCATGCAGGTGTGGATCCTGGACGATGCACACTTCCCGACCGGTTACGCGAACGGTGCGCTGGAGGATGCGGATGCGTCCCTGTGCAGGCAGAGCCTGGTCGTGCAGTATGTGCCGGCCGAAGGCGGAAAAGCGGTTCTTCGTCTGAGTGATTATCAGCAGGCGGAACCCTGGCAGCCGACGCAGATTGAGGGCTATATCGTCGATCCTTCAAAGATGCGGACTTTTGACGACGACCGGCTGGTCAGCGTCACGGCGATCCGGGAAGGCGGGAACAGCGCGCAGCTGATCGACCTGACGGATGCGGCCGAGGACGGCGTGATCACCTTCACTGCGCCGGCGGAGGATCCGGAGGGCTGGAAGATCGCCATCGTGCATCTGACCAGGAACCGCGGCCCGCACCGGAATTACATCAACATGATGGACAAAACATCCTGCCATAAGCTGATCGAAGCCGTCTATGAGCCGCATTTTGCCCATTACGGCGCGGAGTTCGGCAAGACGATCGCAGGCTTCTTCTCGGACGAGCCGGAGATCGGCAACGGCCATCTGTATGAGTTTGAGAAGAAGATCGGTCAGTTCGACGACGAGGCGTGGTCCGACGCGGTCGGCGCGCGTCTTCAGGCAAAATGGGGCGCGGACTATCGCCGCTTCCTGCCGCTGATCTGGGAGCAGGATTTTGACAAAGATCTGCAGGCCATGGTGCGCTGCAATTACATGGACGCCGTCACCCTGGAGGTGAAGGAGTGCTTTTCTTTCCAGGTCGGCGACTGGTGCCGGGCGCACGGCGTGAAATACATCGGACATCTGATCGAGGACAATCACCAGCACACCCGCACCGGTTCGAGCCTGGGTCATTATTTCCGCGGTCTGGCCGGACAGGACTGGGCCGGCGTCGACGACATCGGCGGACAGGTTCTGCCGCAGGGAGAACACATCGGTCCCGGCGACTTCATGAATCCGATCCGCGACGGCGAGTTCTGGCACTACACACTGGGCAAGCTGGCCGGTTCCATGGCGGCTATCGATCCTTTAAAGCACGGCGACGCGATGTGTGAGATCTTCGGCAACTACGGCTGGTCCGAGGGCGTGCGCCTCGAGAAATACCTCGCAGACCACCTGATGGTCCGCGGCATCAACAACTATGTCCCGCACGCCTTTACGGCGAAGGAATATCCGGATCCGGACTGCCCGCCGCACTTCTACGCGCACGGACACAATCCGCAGTACCGTCACTTCGGCGCGCTGATGAAGTATATGAACCGGGTCTGCACGCTGATCAGCTGCGGAAAGGCCGTCATCCCGGCCGCTATCCTCTACAATGCGGAGGCAGACTGGGCCGGTGAGTTCATGTATCTGCAGAAGCCCGCCATCGAACTCTACGACCATCAGATCGATTATCATTTCATTCCGGCGGATGTCTTCATGGACGCCGCACAGGAAGCGGAAAAGAATCCGGCCAGGGCAGGACTTGGCAGCTATGATGCGGAGTGCGGGAAGACGCTGCGCGTGGGCGGACAGACCTACAGCACGCTGATCGTTCCCTACATGGAGTACATCCCGCAGGCCGCTGCAGCAGCCAGTGCAGCGCTGGCAAAATCAGGCTGCCCGGTCTTCTTCATTCAGGCCCTGCCGGAGGCGACCGTCGAGGGCGGTCACGGCGATCCGGTTCTTAAGGAGCTGGCGGAAGCCGTGAAGGTTGTCAGCATCGAAGAGCTGGCCGGCGCGCTCGCACAGGCGGGCATCGGCGACGCGGCGATCGAGCCCGCGGATAACCGGATCCGCATCTATCACTATCAGAACGGCCGCGACTTCTACATGATTGTCAATGAAGGCACCGAAGTTTATCGGGGCAATATCCGCATCGGGGGCGACCGCGGCGGCGCGTGGTACGATGCCTGGAGCAACACGGCTGCGCCGGCGGATCAGTTCGGTGAGATCATATCGGACGGCAGCACAACCGCCTTCCCGCTGATGCTCGAGCCGTCGAAGAGCCTGTTCCTGATCACGGATGTCTCGGCGGAAGAGCTGGCGGACATCGAGGAAGAGGAGGCGGCGGATGCGCTGGTTCCCGCGGCTTTTGCCGCACCGGACGAGGACGCGGCCGACTTCTCCAAGGGCTGGACGCGGAGCATCTGCAAACCGCTGGACTATCCTGATTTTGCCGGTGCAAAGCAGGTGAACCTGCCGGATGCGCTGGGCGAGGAGGAGCCGAAGTTCTCCGGACTGGTGCGCTACGAGAAGCAGCTCACAATGGAGACGGTGCCGGAGAGCGTTGTCCTGTCGGTCAGCGATGCGTATGAGGGCGTGGAAGTCTTCGTGAACGGAGAGAGCCTCGGCATCCAGATTGTGCCCGGCTACCGGTTTGAACTGGCGCCGTATCTGCAGAACGGCGAAAACGAGATCCGGATCGAGGTTGCGACGACGCTGGAGCGTGAAGCGTGGGATTTCCCGACCCGGTTCACGATGATGGGAATGGAAAAGCCGCCGGTGACGACACCGTCCGGCATAAGCGGCACCGTGACGCTGTCGTGCAGGAGATTCTGAAAGGAGAGCTGTGAATGAGTACGAAATATTACTGCAACCCGCTGAATGTGGATTACCGCTATCAGTTCAATAAAGATCCGAGAAGAGGCGGCGCGATTGAGATCGGCCGCGAGGCGGCGGACCCGTCCATGATTCAGTTCAAAGGAAAGTATTATATTTTTCCGTCCATGAATCTCTCGGCCTGGGTCTCGGAGGATATGGCCGAGTGGCACAGCATCCGGCTTCCGGAGGAGCTGCCGCTTTATGACTACGCACCGGATGTGCGTGTGCGGGGCGATTATGTCTATTTCTGCGCATCCAGGCGCGATGAGGTCTGCGACCGGTGGCGCACGAAGGATATCGAGAACGGCCCTTATGAGAAGATCGAAGGCAATTTCCCGTTCTGGGATCCGAACCTGTTCTTTGACGACGACGGGCGCGTGTATTTCTATTATGGCTGCACCAACACCGATCCGATCTGGGGCGTGGAGCTGGATCCGGAGACGTTTCTGCCGATTACAGAGCCGAAGGGCCTGCTGGCCGGCGACCCGGACACGAAGGGCTATGAGCGCGGCGGCGAGGATCACACCAGGCCGATTATAAGCGGTGAAGCGCTGGACAGGGCAGTCGAAGGATTTCTTGCTCGTCAGGGGCTGACGCCGGAGCAGGCTCCGCAGGAGCTGATGCCGATGCTGCGCGGGATGATGACCGGCATGCCTTATATTGAAGGCGCCTGGATGGACAAGCACGACGGGAAGTATTACCTGCAGTATGCCTTTCCGGGCACGGAGTTTAACATTTACGGCGACGGCGTCTATGTGAGCGATTCCCCGCTGGGCGAGTTTGTTCTCGCGGAGAATAATCCGTATTCCTACAAGCCGGGCGGATTTATCCCGGGCGCGGGACACGGCTCGACGATGGAAGATCTGCAGGGGCGGCTGTGGCACACGGCGACCGGCCGCATCAGCAAGAATTTCAGCTTCGAGCGGCGCGTCGGCATCTGGCCGGCCGGCTTCGACACGGACGGCGAGCTGTTCTGCAACCAGCGCTACGGCGACTGGCCGATCGCAGTCGGCGACGGGACCGGTGATGCTGATGATCCGTGGGCGAAGCCCGCGTGGATGCTGCTTTCCGGCGGCAAACCGGCCTGCGCTTCTTCCTGCATGGAGGGATACAGCGCGGACGCCGTTTCGCAGGAAAATGTACAGACCTGGTGGCGCCCGGCCACAGCGGATAAGAGCGAGTGGGTCGTGCTCGATCTGGGTAAGGTTTATGATGTGCGCGCGATTCAGATCAATTTTGCGGACGACGGCATCGACATTCCGGTTCCCGGTGAGATCCGCGGGACGGTTCAGGCCCGCTATATCGACGAGCAGCAGCATCCGACACAGTGGAAGCTCCTGGGCAAGACCGGGGGGAGCCCTGCGGACGAGGACGGCTGGTTTGTGATCGAGGACAAGTCTCAGGCACAGACGGATCTGCCGCACGATCTTGTGGTGCGCGAGGACGGCATTCAGGTCCGCTATCTGAAGCTGACGCAGATGCAGGTGCCTTACGATCAGATTCCGTGCATCTCCGGCCTGCGCGTATTCGGAAAGGCCGAAGGACCGCTGCCTGCAGTCCCGACGTTCACGGCAGTCCGCACCGGCGACCTGGACATGGAAGTGGAAGTGACTTCAGAGCGCGGCGATACTGTCGGCTACAACATCCTGTTCGGCTCTGCGCCGGACAAGCTGTATCACAGCTATATGATCTTCGGAGAGAAGCAGCGCATCGGCGCCCTGGTGAAGGGCCGCGGCTATTTTGTCCGCGTGGATGCGTTCAATGAGTGCGGCATCACCGAGGGAACCTGTGTGGAAGTGAAGTGAGTTCAGTAAAGTGATTTCTTTTCTGAAGCAATAGTCGGAAGTACAGTCCCGGCACCTTCAGGGTGCCGGGACTTGTTTGTGGTCAGGTTTGCGGCCGGGAATGTGATCAGGTTGTGGTCAGGTTTGTGGTCAGGTTTGTGGTCAGGAATGACGATGGAAATCAGTGATTGTACCTGGTCAGCATAAATCGGGAAAGCAGGTTCAAATAATTTATGTGAACTTATGTATTTGAAGGGGTTGGAAAAGCGTGGTTGTACTCATCCGATGTGATTTCTGAATCTGAGTACAGTTATTTTATCTTAGATTTCTGCCTTGCCTGAATTTCCGGGAGGACAGCCTCCGGAAATTGTACCTGAGCTTCAGAGAATGGGGAAAAGAGTACAAATTTCCTGTTGCTGTGGAATTTGCAGGCCGAAGAAATTGTACCTGTTTTCCGATAAAGCAAGAATAGAGATCAATAAATGAAAAAACGCGTTCTGATACAGGAAGGGCATGCGGCTGAAGCGCAGGAACCGGAAATTTAGTTGAAAATTTAGTAAATTTTACTAAATTAGGTAGAGATATTTAGCTGAAGACCCGATATACTAAGAATCGGAGAGCAGGATGTGCAGGTTTTACCGCAGCACGGAAAGGCCGTCTCCACAGAAACAGAGTTTCAGTACAGAAACACTCAGCAGAGTACAACGAATAGCAGCAACAGGAAAAAGGAATCGGGAGGGAATTCATGAAAGCAAGAATCAGACTGGGGTTTGCACCCACAAGACGGAGTATCTTCAGCGCACCGGACGCGGTCAAATACGCGAATCTGACCAGAGAGCGTCTGAATGAGCTGGGGATCGAATATGTCGATATCACCGACATCAATGAGGAAGGTCTGTTGTATGACGACGCGGACCGGATCCGCATCGCGGAGAAATTCAAGGCGGAGAAGGTAGACGGCCTGTTCCTGCCCCACGCGAATTTCGGAACAGAGTACGAGTGTGCGAGACTGGCGAAGGAACTGAATGTTCCGGTGCTGTTATGGGGCCCCAGAGACGAGCGTCCGGAGCCCGACGGAATGCGGCTTCGTGATTCCCAGTGCGGACTGTTCGCGACTGGCAAGGTCCTGCGCCGCTTCGGTGTTCCCTTCACCTATATGACGAACTGCCGTCTGACCGATCCGGAATTCGAGCGCGGCGTGCGCGATTTCCTGGCAGTCTGTAATGTCGTGAAGGTATTCCGTTCGACGAGAGTTCTGCAGATCGGCCCCAGACCGTTTGATTTCTGGAGCACTATGTGCAACGAGGGCGAGCTGCTCGAGAAGTTCAACATCCAGCTTTCCCCGATCCCGCTGCCGGAGCTTTCTGACGAGATCCGCAAGTGGAAGGAAGAGAAGACAGAGGTGGACAAGGTCGTCGCTTACTGCAAGGAGAACATGAACTGCCAGATCTCCGATGAACTGCTGACCAACGTGGCAGCCCTGAAGGTTGCGATGAAAGCTCTCGCGGAAAAATATGGCTGCAACGCAGTTGCGATTCAGTGCTGGAACGCACTGCAGGGCGAGATCGGCATCATGCCCTGCGCAGCCAACTCCCTGCTGATCGAGGACGGCATCCCGGTCATCTGCGAGACCGATATTCACGGCGCAATTTCCCAGCTGATCACCGAGGCTGCCGCCATGAACGAGCGCCGCGGCATGTTCTCCGACTGGACCGTGAGGCACCCTGACAATGAGAACGGCGAGCTCCTGCAGCACTGCGGACCGTGGCCGATCTCCGTCGCAAAAGAAAAGCCCACAATCTGCGTGCCGGTGGCCTTCAAGCACAACGGCGCCGTCTCCGCGGAGGCACAGCACGGCCCGATGTCCCTGGTCCGCTTCGACGGCGACAACGGTGAGTACTCGATCCTGCTCGGTCATGCGAAGGGCATCGAAGGCCCGTTCACCAAGGGCACCTATGTATGGGTTGAAGTTGCCAACCTGAAACGCCTGGAGGCAAAGGTTGTCGAGGGTCCGTACATTCACCACTGTGTCGCGATCCACGGCGATGTCGTGCCGGTCATCTATGAAGCCTGCAAGTACATCGGCGTGAAGCCGGATCTTTACGATCCGATTGAGGATAAGGTACAGGCTTACCTGCACGGCGAGGACGTCGTATTCGACGAGGTCTGATTAACGGATAGCATACGAGAAAGGAAAGAAGACAAAATGAGCAATCTGAAAGCCATGTCCTTTGCATTCCGCAAGGACACCGTAGACATGATCATGGCCGGCAAGGGCGGCCACATCGGCGGCGATATGTCGGTGATGGACATCCTGATCGAGCTTTATTTTGAACAGATGAATATCAGCCCGGAGAAGGCGGACGATCCGGACCGCGACCGTTTCGTCATGAGCAAGGGCCACTCTGTGGAAGCGCTCTACACCGTGCTGGCCCACAAGGGATTCTTCCCGATTGAAGAAGTTATTGAGAAATTCAGCAAATTCGGCTCCCAGTTCATCGGACATCCAAACAACAAGCTGCCGGGCATCGAGATGAATTCCGGATCCCTCGGACACGGCCTGCCGGTATCGGTCGGCATGGCGCTGGCGGGCAGAATGGACAATCGCCCGTACCGCGTCTACACGGTCATGGGCGACGGCGAGCTGGCAGAAGGCTCCGTCTGGGAGGGCTTCATGTCCGGCGGACACTACGGCCTGGACAATCTGTGCGCTATCATCGACATGAACGGCCTGCAGATCTCCGGCACCACCGATCAGGTCATGAACCACCGGGAGCTGGCAAAGCAGGTCGCGGACTTCGGCTGGCACGTAATCGAGGTCGACGGGCATGATTTTGACGCGCTGCGTGCGGCCTTTGAGGAGGCGAAGCAGACGAAGGGTATGCCTACCGCCATCATCGCGCACACCATCAAGGGTTACGGTGCGAAGGTCATGGAGAACAAGGCGGGATGGCATCATCATCTGCCGAATGCGGAAGAGTATGAAGAGATCGTAAAGGAACTGGAAGAGCGCCGGCAGAAGGCAGAGGAGGAGCAGGCATGAAGAACACAATCCCGAATCGGAAAGCAATCTGTGACGTGCTGATGGAGCACGCGAAAGAGGATAAAGACATCGTCGTCCTCTGCTCGGACTCGAGAGGCAGCGCGAGCCTGGCACCGTTCTTTGCGGAATTTCCGGAGCAGTCCGTGGAAGTCGGCATCGCGGAGCAGGACCTCGTCAGCATCGCAGCCGGCATGGCAGCCTGCGGCAAAAAGCCGTTTGCGGCATCCCCGGCGAGCTTTGTAAGCACTAGAAGCTATGAACAGTGCAAGGTCGATGTGGCCTATTCCCGCACCAACGTCAAGCTGATCGGCATCAGCGGCGGCATCAGCTACGGCGCGCTCGGCATGAGCCATCACAGCGCACAGGATATCGCCGCCATGTCCGCCATTCCGGGCATGCGCGTCTATCTTCCGAGCGACCGCTTCCAGACCGCGAAGCTGATCGCGGCACTGCTGGAGGATCAGCAGGGCGCGTACATCCGCGTCGGCCGCAACCCGGTCGAGGATGTCTATAACGAAGAGAGCTGTCCTTTTGAGATGGATAAGGCAACCGCCATCCGGATCCGCTCGGACGGCGGGATCTGCGCGAAGGTCGCAGGAGAAGAAGAAAAGAGCGCGGACGTCGTGATCGTCGCCTGCGGTGAAATGGTTTATCCTTCTGTCTGCGCCGCGAAGCTCCTGAAGGAGCAGGGTATCAGGGCAGAGGTCCTGGACATGTACTGCGTCAAGCCGCTTGACCGGGAGGGACTGCTGGCTGCCGCGAAGGACGCGAAAGCGGTTGTAACCGTCGAGGAACACTCTCCGTTCGGCGGCCTCGGCTCCATGGTGAGCCAGGTGATCGGCGCTGAGTGCCCGAAGAAGGTCATCAACATCGCACTTCCGGATTCTCCGGTCATCACCGGAACCTCGCAGGAAGTCTTCGATTACTACGGCATGAACGCGGAAGGCATCGCGAAGAAAGCACAGGAAGCACTGGCATAAATCCGGTGTGAGCACCGCCGGGCCGGGACATTGTACCCGGCCTGGCGCTTTTTACGCTTTATGGGGGATATCATGGCAAAATATGTTTTGGGCATCGATCAGAGCACGCAGGGTACCAAGGCGCTGCTGTTCGACGAGGCGGGTGCACTGTGCGCGCGGGCCGATCTGCCGCACCGCCAGATTGTCAATGAGCTCGGCTGGGTGGAGCATGATCCGGAGGAGATCTACCGGAACGTGATTCAGGTTGTGAAGGACGTGGTGGAGAAAGCCGGAATCGACAAAAATGAGATTGCCGGCGTCGGCATCAGCAATCAGCGGGAGACTTCCGTTGTCTTTGACGAGAAGGGGGCACCGGCCTGCAACGCAATTGTCTGGCAGGACTCGCGGGCAGCAGGGCTGTGCGAGGAACTGGAGAAGCAGGGCGCCGCGGAACTGATTCTGCAGCGGACCGGCATACGGCTTTCGCCGTATTTTCCGGCAGCAAAGCTCTCCTGGATCCTGAAGGAGTGTGAGACGGCGAAAGAGCTGGCAGCTTCCGGAAAGCTGCATCTCGGGACGGTCGACACCTATCTGGTGTACCGGCTGACCGGCGGTGCGGAGTACCGCACCGATTATTCCAATGCGTCGCGCACGCAGCTTTTTGACATCGAAAAGCTGGCCTGGGATCCGGAGATCTGTGCGCTGTTCGGCATTCCCGTGCAGTGTCTTGCAGAAGTGACGGATTCGGACGGCTTCTACGGAGAGACCACCTTCGAGGGCTATCTGGACCGGCCGGTACCGATTCACGGCGTGATGGGCGACTCGCACGGCGCACTGTACGGACAGGGCTGTGTGCGCACCGGCATGCTCAAGGCAACCTATGGGACGGGTTCCTCTGTCATGATGAACGCGGGTACGAAGCCGATCCGCTCCGCCCACGGCCTGGTCACATCGCTGGCCTTCCGGATCGACGGGCAGACGGTCTACTGCCTGGAAGGAAACATCAATTACACCGGTGCGGTCATCACCTGGCTCAAGGATGATCTGGGCCTGATCGCGAGCGCGAAAGAGACACAGGAACTGGCTCAGTCTGCATCCCCGCTGGACACGAGTTATCTGGTTCCGGCTTTCTCGGGACTGGGTGCGCCTTACTGGAACAGTGAGGCAAAAGGAATCCTGTGCGGCATGACCCGCACGACCGGAAAGGCGGAGATCGTGCGCGCCGCGCTCGACTGCATCGCTTATCAGATCACGGATATCCTGAAGGCCATGAACGAAGACACGGACGGCGCGGTCACGGAGCTGCGCACGGACGGCGGGCCGACCGGGAACGCCTATCTGATGCAGTTCCAGAGTGATATTGCGGGCATGCCGGTCTGGGTTGCGGCGACGCAGGAGCTCTCCGGCATGGGCGCGGCCTATGCGGCGGGCAAGAGCCTCGGAATCTATGACATGGACCGGATCTTCGCCGAGTATAAAGGCAGCTGCTACAGACCGCAGATGCCGGAGGAAGAGGCAGCGGAGCGTTATGCCGGCTGGAAGCAGGCCGTGGAGATGATCTGCGGAAAATAAGCTGCAGGGGAAGCAGAAACTGAACGCACAGGGGGAAATTATGAATAAGATTTTTGCACCGACACAGGAAAGCATCATGCAGGATGAAAAAGAGCACATGGAGCTCTCCAGGCGCCTCGCGGGAGAGTGCGTGGTCCTTCTGGAAAATGACGGCACACTGCCGTTTAAAGATGTCCGGAAGATCGCACTGTTCGGCACCGGTGCCCGTCAGACCGTCAAGGGCGGAACCGGCTCGGGCGATGTCAATTCCCGCATGATCATCAATATCGAAGAGGGTCTGAAGCAGGCCGGATTCAAAATCACCTCCGAAGACTGGCTGGACAGCAGAGAACAGCTGATCACAGAGGCCAAAATCCGGCACAGAGAAGAAATAGACCGGATGGCGAAGGAAACGGGCACGAACGAAATTCTGCTCGAGTTTGCAAATCCCTACCGTGAGCCGGAGATGCTGCCGCTCACGGAGAAGGATCTGGATCCCGCGGCGGACGCTGCTGTCTATGTGATCTCCCGGAATTCCGGAGAAGGCCTGGACCGGTTTAACCGCGAGGGCGATTATCTGCTGACCGGAACAGAGAAGGCGCACATCACCACGTTGGCCGGTTTCTATAAGAAGGTCGTGCTGATTCTGAATATCGGCGGTGTGATGGATCTGTCCGAGGTCCGGGAAATTGAAGGAATCGGCGCGATCGTACTGATGTCGCAGCTGGGCAATATCGGCGGGCTTGCGATCGCGGATATTCTGACCGGTGCGGCGGTTCCGTCCGGAAAGCTCGCGGATACCTGGGCGGCATCCTATGAGGATTATCCTTCCAGTGCGACGTTCTCACACAACAATGGGGACGTCTCGGATGACAATTACACGGAAGGCATCTATGTCGGCTACCGTTATTTTGAGGCCGCGGGAATCAGGCCGCTCTACGGCTTCGGCTACGGTCTTTCCTATACGACGTTCTCACTGAAGCCGGTTGAGACACTGGTCCGGGACGGACGCGTCATTGTGCGGACCGAGGTGACCAATACCGGCAGCACTTATGCGGGCAAAGAGGTGGTACAGGTTTATGTCAGCGCACCGGTGACAGAGCTCGACAAGCCGGTCAGAGAGCTGAAGGGCTATGCGAAAAGCGAAGAGCTCGCGCCCGGTCAGAGTGCGTGCGTCGAAGTGGATTTCCCGCTGGATGTGATGGCTTCCTTCAGTGAGAAGGACGCAGCCTGGGAACTGGAGGCGGGCGACTATATTGTCAGCGTCGGCGCTTCCCTCGAAGGCGCGGAGCCTGCGGCGGTCCTGCGCGTCGGACAGACCGCGAAGCTGTTAAAGGTCCGGAATGCTTTTAAGAAGGATGTGGAATTTGAGGACTGGAAGCCGGCACAGAATGTGCGGCCGGCAGCGGGAAATGTGCCGGTAATCGGGATTCCGGCGTCGGAGTTAAAGGAAGAGACGGCGCAGTATTCCGTCCGGAAAGAGATGCATACTGACCGCACTGAGACGCTCACACTGCAGGATGTTCTCGATGGAAAATGTACGGTGGAAGAGCTGACCGCACAGCTGAGCGTCCGGGAGATGGCGAGTCTGTGCTGCGGAACGCAGCGGCTCGGTATGGATTCCTCCATTGTCGGAAACGCTTCCAATTCCGTGCCGGGTGCCGCGGGCGATACCTCCCGGATCTGCGAGGAGTCAAGAGGCATCCGCTCCCTGATTATGGCGGACGGTCCTGCGGGTCTCAGACTGCAGCCGCATTTCAAGGCCAGACACGACGGAACCCTCCTGCCGGGCGGTGCTGTGTTCGGTGATGCGGTTCTGCCGTTCCCGGAATATGATCATCCGGAGGATGTAGTGGACCATTACCAGTACTGTACGGCAATTCCGATCGGCTGGGCGCTGGCGCAGAGCTGGAATACGGACATCGTGGAACAGGCAGCGGACATGGTCGGTGCCGAGATGGAGAAGTTCGGTGTGGATATCTGGTTGGCTCCGGCCATGAATATTCACCGCAATCCGCTGTGCGGAAGAAACTTTGAGTACTATTCGGAGGATCCGGTCTTGACCGGGCGGACGGCTGCCGCCATTACCCGCGGTGTGCAGGCACACCCGGGCCGGGGCGTTTCCGTCAAGCATTTTGCAGCCAACAACCAGGAGGATGACCGCTACCATACCAACGCACACGTCAGTGAGCGGGCGATGCGGGAAATCTATCTGCGCGGATTTGAAATCTGTATCCGCGAGACACAGCCGATGACTATCATGAGTTCTTACAACCTGATCAACGGGATTCACACCGCCAACAGCTATGAACTGCTGCAGCAGATCGCGAGAGATGAGTGGGGATTTGAAGGATCTGTCATGACGGACTGGTATTCCACAACCGGTCTGGAAGGCCTGACCGGTGATGAAGGCGCGAAATATCCGGTCGGCTCCATTGTCGGCTCCATTTATGCAGGCAATGACATTCAGATGCCCGGTGATCAGAGAGTGGAAGATACGATCGCTGCCTCCGTGGAAGAGGGGATCTCTGATCAGGGCTTCACCGCGACACTGGCCGACCTGCAGTTCTGCACTGCCAATGTCATCCGCAGCGTGATTTTTGCCGCGGTTCAGTCGCCCTGCTGCTTACGGTAGGCGTTCGGCGTCATGCCGGTACTCTTCTTGAACTGTTTGTGGAAATACGGCACACCTGAAAAACCGACTTTTTCGGCAATCTCCTGCGCACCCGCATCTGTGGTGAGCAGGAGTTTTTTTGCGGCCGCAATGCGCTCCGCATTGAGAAAGGCGGAGAGGGTGGTGTCCGCCTCCTTGTGGAACAGATAGGAGAGGTAGTCCGGGGACATGTGAACGGCTTCTGCGATCTGTGTGCGGTCCAGAGCGGGGTCGGTATAATGGCTCCGGATATAAGCCTTGACCTGCTCCGTGACAGAGGAAGCGTCGTCAGGGCGGGAGAGGATCCGGGCCGCCTCATCGAGGATCCGGCCTGCCCAGGTCAGCAGCTGGTCAGGGGACGAGAGGATCGAGCTGAGATCGCCGGCGTGTGCCATGCTGCCTGACAGTTCCGTGAGGGCTTCTTCCCGGTCGGTAAAGGCGGAGAAGACCGCGTGAAGCAGCCCGTAGTAGACGATCGAAAGATCGCGCGAGGAAAACAGCGTGTCCTGCTGCTGGAACTGCGAGCGGAGGAGCAGGAGAATATCCTGTCCCCGGTGCTGGGTGATCCACTCCGCCCAGCGCGGAACCTGCAGGCACTCCGCAAGCTGCCGGTCCGGGCTTGAGAAAGAGCTGATCCCGGAAGAGGACAGCACGTTAACTACTGTGCCGGAGGAAGCATAGATCCGGGATGAGTACTGCTGCAGGAGTTCGCACGCGTAAGGAGCGGCAGCAAGCGGCGCCGCGTCAAAAAGATACAGTACCATCCGGTAGTCGGGCCATGTCCGTGTCAGGAGTTCCATAAAGTCTTCGAATCTGTGCCGGACCCGCTCTGTCTCCGAGGCGGGATCCGCCTCTTCCGGAAGGCCGAAACTCACCATATAGCCTTTGGAATCCACCGAGGCAGCCCAGGCATCCGGGCCCATCTCGATCTTCAGGCAGCGCACCAGGGCCGGGAAGCTGAGGCCTCCTTTCCCGTCATCGACTGCAGACAGGGGAGCGGCTTCCGCCGCAGAAGAATAGCTGTGCGGATCGGCAGCGCCGGGTTCCTCTTTCCGTGAAACAGTCAGATACGCATAGATATACTGATCAGAGAGCGCGATGCCTCCGAGGTCATAGCGGCTTAAAAACAGGGCGATGGAATCCGGATCCGGGGTGAGAGAGCCGTTGTAGAGACTGCGCCAGAACAGAGCCATATTTGTCTGCTGACGGATCAGTTCTTCTTCCTCGCGGCGGCGGATTCCCGTAACGGCACGGGAGAGCACAGCCGAGAGATTCTCCGCCGTGGCGGGCTTGACCAGATATTCCAGAACGCCGAGTTCGATGGCGGTCCGGGCATACTGAAAACTCTCGTGGCCGGTCAGAAGAATGTTGACGGATTCATAGCCGTTCTCACGGACCCAGCGAACGAGAGAGAGACCGTCCTCTTTGGGCATCTCCACATCTGCCAGCAGGATATCGATATCCTGTGTTTCATAGACTTCCCGCGCCTGCTGGGCGCTGTAGGCTGTCAGGATCGTGTCGATCCCGAACGAATTCTGTTCGATCAGAGACTTTACACCCTGTACCAGATAATACTCATCATCCACCAGCAGAATTGTCATGAAATGATTGCCTCCTTGTTTGCGTCCTGGTTTTCTGACAGTGATCCGTCACATGACTGAAGCGGAAAATCGATGTCCACGCGGGCACCCATCCCCGGCTCATTGGAAAAATGAATGGAAGCTGTTTCGCCGAAGTACAGCTTCAGCCGCTGGATATTGTTCTGAATTCCGACGTGCCGTCCGTCCGGTGCATTCAGCTGGTCGGGACTGCCGTCCGCAAAGCGCTCCAGGAATTCCTGAGGATAACCCTCACCGGAATCGATATGGATCAGGTGGACGCGGTCCGCACTGTCATTGACGCTGACGCGGACGATCAGAGTCAGCGGCTCGCCCATCACAAGGTTGTGCTTAAAGGTATTTTCCGTGAGCATAATCAGCAGCAGCGGGAACGCCTTCGCGTTCAGTGCGCGCTCGTCGACTTCCTTCTCATAAGTAATACATCCGGGGAATCGAAGTTCAGACAGGGCCACATAGTTATCGTGATAGAGAAGTTCCTCGGAGAGGGGGACGCTGTCCCTCGTGCTGAGTGTGTAGCGCAGATGCTTCGAGAGTGTCTCGATCATCTGACGGATCAGCAGCGTGTGTTCCTGAGCGCCGTCCGCAAGATAAGAGATCATGTTCAGGCAATTAATCAGGAAATGCGGCGCAATCTGGGAGCGCAGGGCATAGAGCTGGAAGGTCCGTTTGTTGAGTTGCTCTTCGTAAACATTGATCTTCAGGGACTGGATACTGTCCAGCATGTGATTGTATGCACCTGCGACCTGGCGGATTTCCTCACAGTTCTGATCCGTCAGATCGATACGCCTGTCAGATTCACCGCGCACAATCGCGTCGGTAACATTCCCCATCATAACGAGCGTACGCGACATAAACCTGCTCATGATCCGCGCCGCGAGCAGCAGAGCTATCGCAGTAATCAGCAGGGAAAGAATCAGATAGGTGGCGCTTCTGTGCCAGGTCTTATCGATGTTTGCGAGCGGCACCAGTGCGGCCAGATAAAACCGGCAGTATGGCATCTTATCGGTCAGTGCCAGATACCGCTCCCCGTCGATTTTCAGGATCCGGTAGTCATCCGGCGTGGAGCTGACAGGAACCTGGAGATCCGGATGTTCCGGAAACGGAGAAGCCTCGCCCATCGGCAAAATATGCCCGGAGTCATCGATAAAGCAGATCCGGGTATTCAGGTCCCGCAGTTCGGTCAGAGAGGCTGTCAGCCTGTCGATGTCGGTCCAGGCACCCAGGATCGCTCCGTTATTGTCAAAGGTCTTGACGAAGCAGGTGCTGTCCTCAAACTCATACGGCACCCAGTAGAGGCCGTTGACCTCCTGCAGTCGGGAGCGGTCGGCTTCATTGCGGAACTGATCCCGCAGAAACGGCTGAAGTGTCTGTCTGGTCTGAAGGTCGGAGGTGCTGCAGACCCAGGTGTCACTTTTCGGGAAATAGGCATAGAGCCCGATGATATTCGGAAAGGAACGGATATTGAAATCAAACTGATTGTTGATCCGGACGATGTCTCCGTAATGATTTGCAGGATCAGACAGTGTCGCCACAAGACTGATCTCGGGATCGTAATTGAACAGCTCCGTCAGATAATAGTCGACGCTCTGCAGATTTTGCCCGATCTGAGCATTATAAAGTGCAAGTGTGTCCCGGGATTCGCGGAAGATACTGCGCCGCTGCGAATAGGAAAACACGGAGGCGTAGAACGCAAATCCGATCATCTGGATGCCCAGAAGCACATAGAAGATGGTATAGAGCCTTTTACGAAAAGAATAGGTTTTACCGGGCACTTTTCCCTCCCGCGCAAGCCGATTATTACGCAAACGTTTCAGTAAAAATACCTCTAAGAAAACTGCAAAACTCGCTAAGGAAAGTTCAACTTTTCACAGTACATATTATTTTATAATCCGATTGGATGAATGACAAGGGACAGCCTTGTCTGCAAACTGCCCGGACAGGAAAGCGGGCAGACAATATTTCAAGGGAGGTAACACATGAAGAGAAAACTGGCATTATTGCTCGCTGGCATGATGGTCGTCGGAACCCTCGCGGGCTGCGGCTCCAAGGGCGAAGAGGCAGCGGCTCCGGCAGCGGAACCGGCGGAGCAGGCTGAGGTCGTGGACGCGGAAGCAGCGGACGACGGAACTGCGGCAGCAGAGGCAGCTGAGGAGAGAAAGGCTTCCGGCAACTATCCGAAGGTTGTTATTGCGTACATGAACTTCGCCGGCACACCGAAGGGAATCGAGCGTATTTCCCAGAAGATGAGCGAGATCACGGAAGAGAAGATCGGCGTCGACGTAGAACTGCAGATCATGGACGCTGCTTCCTATGCTCAGAACATGAACCTGATGCTGGCTTCCGGCGAGCAGGTCGACCTGTTCAACACCGTTTCCGTAGGCTTCATGCCCTGCGTTAACAAGGGCTATCTGATGGATCTGGAAGAGGATGATCTGCTTCAGACCTATGGTCAGGACATCATCGCTGCTTTCAAGCCCCTCGAGCTGAACGCAAACCGCGTCAACGGCACGCTGTACGGCATCCCGGTCAAGAAGGATGATGCTGCAGGACAGTTCGGTATTTCCATCCCTGCATCTCTCCTGGATGAGATCGGCTATGACTACGCTTCTATGTACAAGAGTGAAGATGATGAGATCATCTACACTGACCTCGATGAGATCGAAGGCATCCTGTCTCAGCTGCATGAAGCACATCCTGAGAAGACCACCTTCTACATGGACGTGAGCTCTGTCGTTACACAGTGCCTGCTGATCGACATGGTCGGCGGTGATCCGTTCGGCGTTCTGAACGATCCCATCAACAGCCTGGAAGTCACAGACCTGTTCACGGGTGATCAGTACATGGATCTGTGCAGAAGAATGTACAAGTGGAATCAGATGGGCTTCTTCTCCAAGGATGCTCTGACCGAGACCCTGGCAACCACTGTCCAGGTTAAGGCCGGCAGCCTCTGCGCATACAAGACCGCTACGAAGCCGGGCATCCGTCAGCAGGAGTCCAACCTCTGCGGCGAGCCTGTAATCATCTTCCAGTGCGGACCTGACTTCAAGAAGTCCAATACTTACAACACAATGCCCTGGGCAATCAACCAGAACTGTGAGGATCCGGTTGCCGCAATGCAGGTCCTGAACCTTCTGTATTCCGATCCTGATCTTGCCACCATCTTCTGCTGGGGCGAAGAAGGAAAAGAGTGGGTTGAGACCGGAGACGGCCACATCACATTCCCTGAAGGCGTAGATGCTCAGAATTCCGAGTACTTCAACAACGTTAACTGGGAGCTCTGCAACCAGTTCATCGCGAAGATCTGGGAAGGCGAGAAGCTTGACATCTGGGAGAAGATGCAGAAGTTCAACGATGAGGCACAGGCTTCCAAGGCTATGGGCTTCACATGGGACAACAGCGATGTTTCCGCAGAGTACACTG
Organism: Lachnospiraceae bacterium; assembly: GCA_017432565.1. Lineage (GTDB taxonomy): Bacteria > Bacillota > Clostridia > Lachnospirales > Lachnospiraceae > CAG-791. The sequence goes on along the minus strand of JAFRIW010000028.1, from coordinate 34,365 downwards.
CACTTGCAAACGTCTATGCAGAGTACCAGGCACAGCTTGAGCTCGGATTCGTCGATCCTGACGTCGTAGTTCCGGAGATGGAAGAGAGACTGAAGGCAGCAGGCCTTGACGATTACATCGCAGCGAAGCAGGCAGCTCTGGATGCATGGGCTGAGGCAAACGGAATCGAATAATTCCGGCTGCAACGTCTGAGCGCAAAATCTGACAAGCATCAAAAGGAGGCAGAGATGTAAGTGTCTCTGCCTCCTGTTAAAAAGGGGGATCTATGGCAAAGAAAGTCTATAAGGAGCAGATGTCTCCGGCGAAGAAGAAATCCCTGATGAAGCGGTCGATCCCGATCTACATCATGGCACTTCCGGGTCTGATCTATCTGTTCATCAATAACTACATGCCGATGCCCGGTATCGTTCTCGCTTTCAAGAACTATAAGGCAAAAGACGGCATCTACGGATCGGCCTGGGCCGGTTTCAAGAACTTCAAGTACCTGTTTTCCACACAGGACGCATTTGTCATCACCAGAAACACAATCTGCTACAATCTCGTTTTCATTGTTGTCAACCTGATCTTCGCGGTCGGTGTTGCAATTATTCTTTCCGAGCTGACCAGCAAGGCGAAGAAGCTGTACCAGTCGGTCATCCTTCTGCCGTACCTGCTTTCCGCCGTCATTGTCAGTTACCTGGTGTTCGCATTCCTCTCTCCTGAGAACGGTTTTGTCAACAATACCATTCTGCGGGGGCGTGATCCGATCAGCTGGTATCAGGAAAAGAAATACTGGCCTTTCATCCTGGTCTTCGTCAACCTGTGGAAGGGCATCGGATACAACTGTATTATTTATCTCTCGACTATTATCGGTTTCGACCGCGGACTCTATGAAGCAGCCGCGATCGACGGCGCGACCAAATGGCAGCAAATCACGAAGATCACTCTTCCTCTGCTGCGGCCTACCGTTATCATGCTGACCCTGATGGCTGTCGGACGTATCTTCTACTCCGATTTCGGTCTGTTCTATCAGGTGCCGCAGAACTCCGGCGCGCTGCTGTCCGTAACCAATACCATTGATACCTACGTCTACCGCGGACTGCTCGAGCTTGGTGACATCACGATGTCCGCCGCAGCCGGTGTGTATCAGTCGCTGGTCGGTTTCGTACTCGTCCTTGCCGCGAACCTGGCGGTCAAGAAGATCGATCCCGAGAGCGCATTATTCTGAGGAAAGGAGGAAGATGTCATGCAGAAAATGGGACAGGAAAAAAGATTCCAGATTTTCGGCAATATTGTCATGATCATAATCACTCTGGCAGCAATCATTCCTCTGATCCTGCTGGCCATTTCGTCCTTTACGGACAACGATGCGCTGATCCGGAACGGCTACAGCTTCGTACCGGAAAAGTGGAGCACCTATGCGTATGAGTACATCTTTACGAGCGGCAATGCGGTCGTGCATGCATATATGATTTCGTTCCTGCTGACGGCGATCGGAACCCTGTGCGGACTGACGATCACGACACTGCTTGCATACGCACTTTCGAAGAAGTTCCTGCCGGGACGCGGCGTCCTGACCTTCCTGGTCTTCTTCACGATGCTGTTCAACGGCGGTCTTGTACCGACCTACATCAACTACACCACGGTCTTCGGTCTGAAGAACACCTTCTTCGCCCTGCTGATCCCTGGCCTTCTGATGAACGCCTTCAACATCATGATGATGAAGTCCTACTTCGTCACCGGTGTGCCGGAGGAGATCATGGAAGCGGCCTACATCGACGGCGCGACGGAGTTCCAGGCGTTCTTCCGCATCGCGCTTCCTCTTGCGAAGCCGATCATTGCGACCATCGGCCTGTTTATCGGCATCGGCTACTGGAACGACTGGATGAACGGTTACATTTACCTGACCAAGCGGACGGATCTGTATTCGATCCAGAACCTGCTGAACCGTATGATCCAGAACATCCAGTTCCTGTCGACCAACTCCGGAACCATCGCGAACGCGAACGTCGGACTTGCCAACATCCCGTCTGTTTCCGTCCGTATGGCGATGGCCGTCGTCGGCGTGCTGCCGATCATCGTAATCTATCCGTTCATTCAGAACAATTTCGTCAAAGGTATCACGCTTGGCGGTGTCAAGGGCTGATATCTCTCACCTAAGGGGACAAGGGGTTACATCGGAAAATGGGAGCGGAGTCGCTCCCATTTTCCGAATCAGGACATATGGGGGAACTGCTTATGGGAACACAGACACGTCGCTTTGAGATGAAAGAAGCCCGCCTTCAGCTCGCAAGGGAGCTTGCGGCGGAGGCGATCGTTCTGCTGAAGAACGACCGGGACTGCCTGCCTCTTCCGGAAGGGGAGAGAATCGCGGTATTCGGACAGGCTCAGCTGGACACAGCGATCGGCGGAGGAGGCTCCGGCGCCTCACACTGCGAGCATCCGCTGCAGATCGCGGAAGAACTGGAAAAAGAAGGCTTCGTCCTAGCTGAGGGACCGAAAGCCTTTTATGAAAAATATGCACAGGAAAAAGCTGCCGGGGCCGCGGAGAGCGGTTTTGACATGTCTTCATTTGAAGGCCTGGTCGCGAGCGGCGCAATTTACGAGATTTTCGGCCGCTACAGTGCGCCGGCCGCAGAGCCGGTTCCGGCGGGCGAGGCACTTGAGACTGATGCAAAGACTGCTCTGCTGATCCTGACCCGGGCTTCGGGCGGAGAGGAGTGCGACCGCAGAGTGGAGCAGGACTATTATCTCACCGACTCGGAAAAACAGCTCGCGGAAGCTGTCTGCGGAGCTTATGAGAAGGTCGTGCTGATCCTGAATGTCAACGGTGCCATCGATCTGGCGTGGATCCGCAGCTATCCTCAGATTCAGGCCGTTCTGTTCATGGGAACCGCCGGTGAGCAGGGTGCGGGTGCCCTGGCAGAGATCATCTCGGGCAGATGCTCTCCTTCCGGAAAACTCTCACAGACACTGGCACTGTCTTACGAAGATTATCCGACCGCAAAGAATATGTCCTGGAACAAGGACGATCCGTCCAACATCCGCGTTTACGCGGACTACGGCCTTGACGCTGCGGCGAACGGCAGCACAGGCTGGGATGTCAGTCCCGTGACCGTCTACGAAGAGGATATCTACCTCGGCTATCGTTATTTTGAAAGTTTTGAAAAGGAAGTCATGTTTCCCTTCGGGCATGGTCTTTCCTATGCGAAGTTCGCCCTGAAAGCGGGTGAGCCGGCGATCGCGGACGGCGACGCCGTCGTGCCCGTCACCGTGAAGAATATCTCAGAAACTTTCAGCGGCAAAGAAGTCGTGCAGCTCTATCTGTCCGCGCAGGCAGACGGTCCGGAGCGGCCCGCGCAGGAACTGAAGGATTTTGCCAAGACCGCAGTTCTTGCCCCGGGTGAAGAAGAGACTCTGACGCTGCGGATGCCGCTGTCCGAGCTGGCTGTTTTTGACGAAGAACGCGGTCTGTATGTGATTCCGGGTGGCCTGTACACCCTCCGGATCGGCACATCCTCCGATGATACGGCGGCGGCAGCACAGATCGCCGTGGAAGAGGAGATTGTCGTCCGGAGAGCGGTGGGCGATATCGGATTTTCCGAAGCTAACAGGGGCAAAATCAGGCTTCTGCACCGGGATACGGAGAAAGCGCCCGGAGAACTGCCGGAAACAGCGCTGCGGATCAAAGCAGCAGATCTGTCTGCCGCACCGGAGGGCGAGCCGGCTTATAAATTCGAGGAGACTGCGGAGGGAGCGGTCCTTGCGGATGTCGCAGAGGGGCGCGTCTCCATGGAGGCCTTCGTCGCACAGATGTCCGTGCGGGAGCTGGCCGTTTTATGCAACGGCTACGGACCGGGTCTGCCGTTCGGCGGACTGGGGAAGAAGGATATCCCCGTGACGATCAAAGATGAGAATGGAGAAGATATCGGATACAACTCGCATCCGAGTGCGTTCCCGGGCTACGAGAACCCCGCAGTGAAGAGATACGGGATTTATTCCGCCTGCTATAAGGACGGGCCGGCAAGCGTGGGTGACACGGCGTGGCCGACCGGCATGATGCTGGGATGCATGTTCAATAAGGAGCTGCTGTACGCCTTCGGAGAAGCCTGCGGATATGAATCGGAAATGCAGGATGTGGACGCATGGCTTGCGCCCGGCATGAATCTGATCCGCAACCCGATCGGCGGGCGTGATTTTGAATACTTCTCGGAAGACCCCGTCCTGGCAGGCATCTGCGGAACGGAGATTGCGAAGGGCGCAATGGAGAACAACGACGTATCCGTGTGCCCGAAGCACTTCGCCGTGAATGAGCAGGAGACCTACCGGCGCGGCAAGACAAGTAAGAACATTGACGCGGCGGATTCGATCATCAGCGCGCGGGCTGCAAGAGAGCTGTATCTGAAGCCTTTCGAGATGGTGATCACCATGGCGCGGCCGCGGGTCCTGATGACGTCCTTCAACAAGATCAACGGCACCTTCGCCGGCGGAAACCGGGCGCTGTGCACGGACATCCTGCGGAAAGAGTGGGGCTACACCGGTGTTGTCGTCACGGACTGGGGCGATATGGACGCGGTGGTGGACGGCGCGGACGCCGTGGAAGCCGGCAACGACGTGGTGATGCCGGGCGGACCGCCGGTCATCGAACAGGTTTTAAAGGGATATGAGGAAGGGCGAGTTGACTTGCAGGCCATGCGTACCGCTGTCCTGCATCTGATGAATTTTGTCATGAACAGCCGGTCATACCGCAAGGCAGTGGAAGAGAGGAATTGAATATGGGAAACATCTATTATCAGGTTGTTGAGGTCACGGACTTCGGGCCGTATGTCACGAAGCTGGTGCTCGGCATGCAGCGGAAGGTCCGCGCAGAAGAATTATCACCGGATCAGTTCAGCGTCTATGTCGAGGTCCGGAATAAGGCAGGAGAGATTGTAAAGCTTCCCAAGAGCTTTATTCAGCGCGACGAGTTCATCCCGAGCGTCGGCTACCGCAAGGTCGCTGCCGCCTATCCGAGTACGCGGTGCGGCCGGAAGGCGCTGGAGGAGAGCGAGTTCGTCACTCTGGAGCTGAAATACGGGCCGCTGTACAGGTGCTCCTCGGCGATCGCGGCGGATTTCACCAACATCAACGGGCATGAAGCCTACACGGTGTGTGATTACCGCGTGACCATGACGAAAGAAGCGGGCGCGGGCGACCGGGCTTTCGGCGGACTTGTATTCGACACCTGCGCGGGTGTCTTCAACCCGAAGAAGGAGCGCTTCCTGACCGGCGTCTGTGAAAATGCGGAGTATCCGCTGCACTATGGTTATTTCGTACCGGAGAAGCTTGATGGAAAGAAAGCACTGATTATCTTCCTGCACGGCGCCGGTGAGGGCGGAAGAGATCTGCCGATCGCCTGGACGGGCAACAAGGTGACCTGCTTTACGGAACCTGAAAATCAGGCAAAATTCGGCGGTGCCTTCGTTCTGGTACCGCAGTGTGACACGATGTGGCTCAATGACGGAAGCGGCCAGTACGGAGATTCCGGCAAGTCCATGTACACAGAGTCGCTGATGACGCTGATCGAGGAATTTGTCGCACAACATGAGTATGTGATCGACAGGAACCGCATTTACATCGGCGGCGATTCCAACGGCGGTTTCATGACCATGCGGATGCTGATGAGCTATCCGGACTATTTCGCGGCAGCCTTCCCGATCTGCGAGGCAATGATTGACAGCAAAGTAACGGATGAGGACATCGCAAACCTTGCAAAGATCCCGATCTGGTTCACGCACGCGGCAAACGATCCGATCGTGGTGCCGGACCGCTATGCGGTTCCGACCTATCAGCGGATCATTGCCGCAGGAGCACAGAACTGCCACTTTACCTACTGGGACAGGATCATCGATACCTACGAGCACTTTGATACAGAAAACGGGGAGCCCTATGAGTATCTGGGCCATTTCGCCTGGATTCCGATGTTCAACGATGACTGCCGCATCGGTTTTGACAAAAAGCCGGTTGTGCTGAACGGAAAAGAAGTCACGATCATGGAGTGGCTCGGGCAGCAGAGCAAATGAAAGGAGTTGGCTATGAATACAACTTTGCCGCATATTGAAGAACGGAATGGAAAGAAGATCCTGGTCGTCCACGGAAAGCCGCAGATCCTGATCGCGGGCGAGATTCATAACTCCAACTCGACTCTGATCGAGGTCATGGGCACATCCTGGGACAGGGCGCAGGAGGTCGGCATTACGACGCTGCTGACGCCGGTGACCTGGGAGATGATCGAGCCGGAAGAGGGTAAGTTTACCTTTGAACTGGTGGACGATCTGGTACATCAGGCAAGGGAGCGCGGCGGACAGCTGGGCTTCCTGTGGTTCGGTGCCTGGAAGAATTCCCAGTGCATGTACGCGCCCGAGTGGGTCAAACGGGATACGGAGCGCTTTAAGCGCGCCGAGATGGAAAAGGGGAAAAAGCAGATCCGTCTCGAGTTTTTCCACGGCACAAGCTACACGACGCTTTCATATGTGTGTGAGGCGACCCGGGAAGCGGACGCGAGGGCGTTTGCGGAGCTGATGAAGCACCTGAAGGAGATCGACGGCGAGGCGAATACCGTTGTCTGCGTACAGGTGGAGAACGAGACCGGCGTCATGGGCGCGCCGCGGGAGCACTCGGATGAGGCGGATGCGCTGTTCGCAGGCCCTGCACCGCAGGGACTGATCGATTATCTGCGCGCCAACACCGAAGAAATGGACGAGGAGCTCCGGCTCGACGTGGAGCAGGGTGCACCTTCGGGAACCTGGGAAGAGGTCTTCGGCGGGAGCGCGGAGGAGGTCTTCAGTGTTTATTACACAGCTTCTTACTGCAACTATGTCGCCGAGCAGGGGCGGAAGGAATATGACCTGCCCATGACGGTGAACTGCTGGCTGAAGCAGGGACCGCCCGGAACCTATCCCACCGGCGGACCGACTTATCAGATGATGGAAGTGTGGGAGTACTGCGCACCGGCGATTGACATTTTCTGTCCGGACATTTATGTCAAGAATTTCCTGGAGATCTGCGACAACTATGTCAAGCGCGGCAACCCGCTCTATATCCCGGAGGCTGCCGTAAACGGACATGTAGCCGCGCGGCTGATCTATTGTGTCGGCCACTATCACGCTGCCTGCTTCGCTCCGTTTGGTTTTGAGGATATGGGCAGGGCCGGCGGCAACCCGATCATGGAAATCTTCGGCGGCGACTCGACAGATCCGCTGCTGGGAGAAGCGCAGAGCACAGAGGAATACCGGTTTATCGCGGACGCGCTGACCGCGCTGACGCCGATGCTGACCGGGGCGTACGGGACACAGCGCCTGCAGGCCGTCATTGCCGAGCGGCCGCAGGAGAACCGGATGGACTTCGGAAGGATCCGGTTCTATGCCATGACAGATCTTCCGTTCTTCCCGAAAAAGGATGGCGCATGCCTGATTTTGCAGGAGGAGAGCGAGGACGAGGACGTGGAGAGCTTCACCATTCTCGTAAACCGGGCGGTGGTCAGTTTTGCGTCCGTCGATGCGGAGTGCCCGAACATCGAAATCCTCTCACTCGAGCAGGGCGTTTTCACGGAGGACGGCTGGAAGACGACACTGCACTGCAACGGCGACGAAGCCCAGGCAATGATGTATTTCAAGCCGACGCTTCTTCGCTGCAGACTGCATCTGTTCTGAGGAAGATACGCAGTCCCGCCGCGGTATTTTGCAAAGCGGCGAGGTTTTCAGGCGGAGCGGAAAACGTTAAAATGTAAATGGAACGTTGTTTGTGTTTCTGAAAGGAGATCAGTGCGATGGATGCGGGAATGCAGCAGAAGGCAGCAGAAGTTGTCAAAAAGATACAGAGCGATCCGGTACTTCTGAAGGAATTTGAAAGCGCGCCGGCCAAGACCATTGAAAAAGTTGCGGGAATCAATATTCCGGATTTCATGGAGCCGATGATCGAAAAAGTTGTGCGTGAGCAGATCGCGAACGGCGGGACAGAGGATCCGATGGAAATTATCAAGAAGTTTCTGTAAGAATGTATAAAAGAAGCGGAGCGTTCCCGGAGAGGAGCGTTCCGCTTTCCGTTTATTCGACCAGTCGAGAAGACTCCCGCCTCTACAGGCGGTGAGAGGTTCAAAAAAAAACGGAACAGCAGAAGGGACGACATAAGAAAGAGGGTTTTACATGGAGAAAAGAATACCGATCTGGGGGGAGACGATTCCGGGAAACCGCCCGGAGAGCAAACGGGATGTAATGGACTGGCACGAGGAGTACACGCAGGAAGATCTGTTCATGAAGTATCCGGGCATCTGGGACAAATCAACGCCGGAGATCGGAGACCTGTCAGGAAATGACACGATGGTATATCGCCAGGAGATCCAGACCGGCCTGGCAAAAGAGACTTATGAAGATGTGCCGTTCCTGATTCCGTATCTGAAGGAAGGGAGCGACAGATGTGTGATCATCTGCCCGGGCGGCGCCTACCTGACCAAGTCCATGGACAGCGAGGGCGAGCATATCGCGCAGTTCTTAAATGAGGCGGGGATCAGCGCTTTTGTGCTGTGGTACCGGTCCTATCCGAACCGCGCGCCGCTGATGTATCTGGACTGTCAGCGCGCCATCCGCTATGTGCGTTTCCACGCAGACGAGTTCGGAATTGATCCCGGCAAAATCGGAATTGTCGGATTTTCCGCCGGCGGCAATCTGTGCGGCGTGACCGCGCTGGTTTTCCGGAATGAACCCGTCGTTTGGGAAGGCTATACGCCGGATGAGGTGGATGCGGTAAACGGCTGTGTGAACGCGCTCGGCATGGTTTATCCTGCCATCTCCATGGCAAACGACAAAATCGTCGCAGTCATCGGCGGCCGGGAGATCTATGAGGATCCGGCGCAGCGGCAGGCCTTCAGCGACCGCTACGAGATGCGCACGCACGTGCAGGAGGGCGACTGCCCGATGTTCCTGTGCGCCTGCTGGGACGACGACGTGGTCGACCCGTACCTGGATGCGGAGCTGGCGATGATTGCCTCCCGCAAAGGCGTGAAGACGGAGCTGCATCTGTTCCCGTACGGCGGTCACGGCTTCGGCGGCTGCGTGCATGAGCAGATGCCGATGTTCAGGCAGGACTGGAGCGCCGTGAAGGAGTGGAAAGGCCTGTTCGCGGACTGGATCAACCGGACTTTTCAGTAAAGACGATCCGGATCATGTATAGAAAAAGCAACAGTACAGCAGAAGACATAATGGGGAGTTACAGCATGAAAATTGAACAGATCAAAATCAACGGAATCAAGGAGCCGGTTGGATTCGCACTGGATCCGGTCTATGTCTCCTGGAAGGTGACGGACACGCAGGCAAAGCACTGTGAAAAGGCTCTCGTCGAGGTCAGCGGGAAGGAGGACTTCTCCGAAGTGCTTCTGAGCGCGGAGGACGCCGACAGCCGCGGCACGATTCTTGATTTTGCCCGCAGGCCGCGCACGAGATACTATGTCCGGATCACCGTGACGGGGGACAACGGCGAGACTGCTTCGGGATGTACTTTCTTCGAGACCGGCAAAATGGGCGGGGCGTTCCTGGGCAAATGGATCGCGGCGGCGAAGGAAGACACCTTCCATCCGGAATTCGCGAAGTGCTTCGCGGTTCAGAAGCCGGTTGCCTGTGCGCGGCTCTATATCAGCGGCGCCGGCCTGTTTGAGGCATCTCTGAACGGGGAAAAGATCGGGAAGGAATTCCTGACGCCGTATCTGAATCACTATGAGAAAGGCCTTCAGATCATTACATATCCGATCGATACGCTGAAGGAAGGGGAGAACTACCTGACCATTGCCTGCGGCAAGGGATGGTACATGAGCACCTTCGGACTGGAACTGAAGGACAACAATTTCGGCGACCGCATGGCTGCGGCAGCCGAGCTGCACATCGTTTATACCGATGGCAGCGAGGAAATCATCGAGACGGATGAGAGCTGGCAGGTGCGAGGCTCTCTGACCGAGGACTCGGGTATTTACGACGGTGAGATCGTCAACCGTCTGCTCTACGAGGGCAAAGAGAATCCCTGGAAGCCGGTCTGCGTTCTGGAACATCCGGAGGAGGATCCCGGCACAGCGAATCTTGCCGTGCCGCTCCGCGACCGCCTGTCCCTGCCTGTCGTGATCAAGGATAGAATTCCGGTACAGGAAGTACTGCACACGCCTGCCGGTGAAACCGTGCTCGACTTCGGGCAGAATTTTGCCGGATTCGTTGAGATCACGGCACAGCTTCCGAAGGGAACGCATGTGAAGCTGGAGTTCGGCGAGATCATGCAGAAGGGCAATTTCTATCACGGTGAATACCGCGATGCAAAATCAGAATTCCACTTCATCTCGGACGGCACGGCACAGGTCGTACAGCCGCGGTTCACGTTCTTCGGCTTCCGGTATGTGAAGGTCTCCGGATGGGACGGCGAGGCGGATCCCGCCGCGTTCTGCGGATGCGTGCTGTACTCGGATCTGGACCGCACCGGATATTTTGAGACGGGCAACGAGAAGATCAACAGGCTGTATGAGAACACGATCTGGAGCCAGCGCTCGAATTTCATCGACATCCCGACCGACTGTCCGCAGCGCTCCGAGCGTCTTGGCTGGACGGGCGATGCGAATATTTTCGCTCCGACGGCGACGTATCATATGGACACGCTGGCCTTCTTCCACAAGTTCTTTAAGGATCTGCGGGACGAGCAGGTTATGGTGGACGGCGCCATCCCGAACTTCTTCCCGAATTTCGGCCACGCGCCGGGCGGCGGTGCGATCTGGGGCGATGTGGGCACGTTTGTGCCGTGGGCACTGTATAAGGCGTACGGAAACAAGACAGAGCTGGAAGAAGCTTATCCCATGATGAAGGACTGGGTCGACTGGATCGACCGGCAGGACGCGGGACGCGGACAGGAGGGCGATCCGGACGGCGGCAGGAAGTATCTGTGGGACTTCGGCTTCCAGTTTGGTGACTGGGTCGCACTGGACGGCGCGACACCGATGAGCTACAAGGGCGGAACCGATGACGGGTACCTGGCCTCGCTGTATTACTGCAGATCCGCGCAGATCGTCTCTGAGGCGGCAGAGGTGCTTGGCTATGAAGGAGACGCCGCAGTTTATGCGGCTCTTGCGGAGAAGATCCGCACCGCGATCTTCAGAGAATATTTCAGCCAGACAGGGCGGCTCGCCTGCAACACACAGGCGGCGTATATCAACGCGCTGAAGTTCGGCCTGTACCCTGACCGGGACAAGATCATCGAAGGACTGAACCGGCGCTTTGAGCTGGATCTTTACAAGATCAAATGCGGCTTTGCCGGCGCGCCGCAGCTGTGCACGGTTCTCGCGGAGCAGGGACTGTTTGACCTGGCTTATGATTTCCTGTTCAACGAGGAGTTCCCGGGCTGGATCTACGAAGTCAACCTGGGTGCAACGACCATCTGGGAGCGGTGGAATTCCGTCTCGCCGGACGGCACGATCGCGGACAACGAGATGAACTCGCTGAACCACTATTCCTACGGCTCGGTCTCAGAGTTCCTGTATGCCTATGCGCTGGGTCTGCGCGCGGCGGAGCCGGGCTGGAAGAAGGCCATCATCGAACCTCACCCGGATGCGCGGCTGAAGAAAGTATGCGGCAGCTATGACTCGGTCTCCGGCAAATATGAGTGTGCATGGGAAGTGCTGGAGAACGGAGATATGAAGGTCAGCGTGACGGTGCCGTTCGATGCACAGGCGGTTCTGACACTGCCCGCGGATCCGGAGAAGAGAGTGCTGACGCTCGATGCCGGCAGCTATACATATACCTACACACCGGAGAAGGATTTCCGGAAGCTCTACGGCTGGGACAGCAAGCTGCGCGACCTCTTAAAGGATGAGCGCGCCGCTGCAGTTCTGCAGGAGTTCTCGCCGGTCATGTTCGGCATTGCCCACGACGAGGAGCGCGGTGCCATGACCATCCGCGGGGCGGCCTTCATGCCGTTCATTCCCGTGGACATGGAGACAGCCGGGAAGGTTGTGGAGAAGCTGGGAGAGATACTGGCGTAAGGGCAAGCCGCTTGGAGCAGGACAGACTGCTTGTGAGCAGGAAGTTCATTATTTGTACCTATTCGGAAGAAATCGGGCGAACAGGAACAAGAATTGTTTGTGAACTTTTCCGTTTTCCAGAGTCTGGAAAAGAGGAATGAACGCACTTACATATTAAGAGCCTTTTGAGTATAACTATTTTATGTGAACTGTCGATTTCCCGGATAATTGCATGAAGGCAATGATCATGATTTGTACTTGATCCGATGAAAAATAGAAGAAGGGTACAAAAAACGTAAAACGACATCATCTGCCGGAATATAAAATTGATCTCAATTACTGAAATAGCAGCAATTGAGATCAATTTTTTTAAAATCAGGTGCAGGAGAGCCGCCCCAGGTGCAGGAGAGCCGCCGTAGCGGCTTTTACCTGATCTCGGCCTTCGCGTAGAACGCGCGGGACTTCCCGTCTATAAACTGATCCTGTGTCACGGTATAGCTGCCTTCGAGACGGATGTCGTCGGAAGCGGCGCCGATCATGACCAGGAATCTTCCTTTCTCGATCTTCCATTTCATCGCCCGGTCCAGGAATGCCATCACGGACGGATGCACATGGAAGCGCACGGTCTTCTTTTCTCCCGGCGCGAGGCTGACACGGGCAGCGCCCTGCAGCTCCATATTCGGACGCGCGACGGATGCATATTCATCGGCCAGATAGAGCTGGACGATCTCAGTTCCTTCTCTGCTGCCGGTATTTGTGACGGTGCAGGAAATGACAATTTCCTGATCCGGTGCCGTTTCGGCATCATCGATCTGATTGCCCACCTGCAGATCCGCGTATTCAAACTTTGTGTAGGACAGACCGTGGCCGAAGGCATAGCGCGGATGATGGGAACAATCCACATAATCCGGGAAGCCGATGGACTCGGCCTGATGCCAGCAGGAGCCGTTCTCGTGGCTGTAAACCACCGGGACCTGCCCCGCGTTGTATGCGATATTGACCGGCAGTTTCCCGGACGGATTCTGCAGCCCGAAGAGAATATCCGTGAGCACCTCAGCGGTATGGGATGCGGGGCAGAAGGCCTCGATCAGGGCGTCCGTGCATTCGTCCGCCGCATCGCTGGAGACGGGACGCCCGCCGAAGTGGATGCCGATGACCGGCTTGCCGAGCGCGGCCGCCTTCTTCAGAAATGCGTCCTGGCAGGCGGGCAGATTGATATCTGTCGCGTCGATGCCTTCTCCCATGGTCGCGACGGAACCCGTCCCGTGCTTGCCGCCGAGCGTCACCAGGATGAGGTCCGCATCCTGTGCCGCAGCGAGGGCTTCCTCAAAGCCCTCCTGTGAGGCACCGGCGATGGGATAACCCTGTGCCCAGGCAAAATCAATCTCCGGCCGGCGCTGCCGCAGTTCCTCAAGCAGGCTTCTGCAGACCGGGTGCAGCCAGCGCAGCACGCCGTCAAAAACAGGATCGTCATCTTTCTGGACTTTGGTCCCGGGGATCAGCCGGTCTTCTCCGAGTGCCTCGTTTCCGGACCCGACGCCTGCGAGTGAGTTGCGCGCCGCGAGCGAGGATTCCATCATGGAAAGATGCGTGTAGCCGCCGAAGTAAAAACGCGCATTCGCCGCATGCGGCCCGATTACGGCGACCTTGCGGATCCGGCTGCCGTCCAGCGGCAGGATGCCGTTGTTGCGAAGAAGGACGATGGATTCCGCGGCCGCCCGCTTCGCGGTGCCGCTCGCCTGATCCGCTTCCAGTGCTTCTTTCAGAAGTTCCGGGTCCCCGAAGGGGTGTTCAAACAGGCCCATGCGGAATTTTTCCGTCAGGACGCGCAGGACCGCCCGGTTCAGGATGGCGATATCCGCCTCACCGGTGGAAAAGCGCTCCTCCAGTTCCTTTCCGTAAGCGAGGGGGGAAGGAAGTTCGACATCCAGACCGGCATCAAGACAATAGATTCCCGCATCCGCATAGCTCTCACCGACCTTCTTGACGTCATAGACCTGGGAGGCTGCACTGTAATCGGAGACCGCAACGCCGTCAAATCCCATTTCCTCCCGGAGCAGCCCGGTCAGATAAGCCGGATTGGAAGAGAAGGGAATCCCGTCCATCACGTTGTAGCAGGGCATGATGCCTTTCAGATGCGCTTCGCTGATGGCTGCCTGGAAGCTCCTCGCGTAGACCTCGCGCAGCTCGCGCTCTCCGATGGAAGAACCGCCGCCGTGGATGCCGCCCCGTGAAGAGTGGAAGCCCACGAAATGCTTAGCCGTCGCCGCTGCGCGGCGTCCGCCGTTTTCCTGCTCCTGAATGCCTTCTGTATAAGCACTGCCCATCGCGGACGCGAGAACCGGATCATCTCCGTAGGCTTCGCCGCAGCGTCCCATACGAGGGTCGCGCGCCACATCCAGCACCGGGGAGAGAATCTGTGTAATGCCCGCTGCAAGCTCGATGCGCGCCACATTTTGCCCGATCTCGCGCTCCAGTGAAGGATCGAAAGAAGCGCCGCGGCTGACGCCGGTCGGATAGTCGACGGCGCCCTGAAAATACGCTCCGTTGACGCCTTCCATATGGAAGGCGGCAGGGATATGGTGCGGGCTTTCCCGCATCACCTTCTCCTGTGTGCGCCGCTGCCAGGCGACGGCCTCTGCAGCGGTCGTCTCGCCCATCTGTGTGAGCAGGCAGCTCACCTGCCCGATCCCGCAGCCCTTGATCCACACATCTTCCGGGTCCTCCCCCTCAAAATGAAAAGGGAAGATCCCCCGGATCTGAGCCATCTTTTCTTCCAGACTCATTTTCCCGAGAAGGTCCTGTGCCCGCTCCTCCGGCGTTAATTCAGGGTTCATGTACTTATCCATTCTGTCTCCTTTCCTGTGCTGCTCCGTTATGCCGACGATAATCATTCGGCGTCATACCGGTGTGTTTGCGAAACTGTTCCGTAAAATAACTGTGTGAACCGAAGCCGAGCCGGTGGCAGATGCTCTGGACCGGTTCGGTGCCTTCGCGAAGTGCGTCCATCGCCCGCTCTATCCGCTTTGCACGCTGGTATTCGTGCAGGGTCATGCCCGTCTGCTTCCGGAACACGCGCGCCAGGTAGGAGACGGAATAGCCCATCTCCTTCGCGAGCATCGGAACGTTCAGTGGTTCGGAAAGATGATCGAGAAGATACTGACAGGTATTCTGGACAAGCGGAGACAGGCTCTGTGAGCGGCATGCGTGGACGCGGGATACATACTCCTCCTGCATCTGTGCGTTGAGTTCGGATACTTCTTCAAAAGAAGAAGCGTTTTCCAGAAGATTGATATAGTGGTCACTGATTGAATAGCCGGCTTCCGGCGTGAGGCCGCCCCGGATCGCCGCCCGCGCACACAGAGAAGTAAAGATGATTGCCGTATTCTTCATATGCCGGAGCGGGTCACCGTTTCCGAGCGGTTCCATCCTGCCGCGTGACGTCAGACGCGCCGCGTGCTGTCTGTAATCGGGATTTCCCTCTTCGATCAGCTTCAGGAGCTCCTGCTCCATCTGCCAGGTTCCGTGGGAGGAGTGCTCCGGGACACTTTCCTCCGATTTTTCTCCGGGCATCAGGTCCGCATAGGAGAAGATCTCTGCGCCGGCTTTCTCGCCGGTGAGGCAGTAATGCTGCATCAGGCCGTAATTCCGGAACTGGGTAATCGGTAAAACCGGAAGAGCGGACAGCTCGGTCAGGAGCTGTCGTATTCCGGCAAGGTCCAGGTCAAAATCTGACAGATAGGAGCGGATTCTCTGCGCCGGGACGTCATCGATCATGATGGGGCCGATCAGGTGATATGCCTGCAGGTTCCGGTCAGTGTCTTTCTCATAGTCGACCGCCCAGATCATACCGGCTCCGGATGAGAGAATGACAGGACTGCCGCTGGCGGCATACGGTGCGATTTGCTCCCGGAAGAGGTCATCCAGCCGGAGAAGCGCGGGGAGGCGGACGGCAAAGGGACAACTGCTCTCCAGAAGGGTGAGAGAAGGTGTCAGGACCGTATAATTCAGCTCCGGGCCGCAGCCGAGCAGGTCATGAAACAGATGAATCCTGTCTGAGGCAGACTGCATGACATTCCTCCTTGAAATAGGCATAAATACGACAGAAAGTGATGAATTTATTATAACCCGGTTTTCCCGCGTCCGCTATAGTTAGTATCGACAGAAGCGAGAATCACACGGGAGGTTTTATCTGATTTTGCAAAAAGGGGGATCGGAAATGGGTAAAAAAGAAAAGAAGAACGAGAAGGGAATTCCTTACGGCGCAAGGGAGCGCATGCCGGTCTGGTACGGTGCCGTCTGGTCGACGCGCGGCATCGCCGCCGCGATCAACGTCGTCCTGTGCATGAATATCGCATTCTACTGCACGGATATTGTGGGTCTGAGCGCAGCAGTTGTCGGAACGCTGTTTCTGGTATCCAAAATCGTAGATGCTTTCACAGATCTCGGATTCGGCTTCCTTTTGGATAAGACACATACAAAGTGGGGCAAAGCCAGACCTTACGAAGTATTCATTATTTTTGAGTGGATCTTTACGGTTCTGATGTTCAACATTCCTCGTGTGAGCACGACCGTTCAGTATATCTGGCTGTTCATCATGTACACCATGGTCAACGCGGTGTGCGCCACGGCACTGGGCGGCATCGACTCCGTCTACCTGGCCCGCGCATTCACGACGGAGGGCAACCGGATCAAAGCGATTTCCATCAACGGCTTCATCGTCATGTTCTGCAGTATTGTCTTCAACATCGTCTTCCCGTCCTGGCTGGCCGGAAAAGGCACGACCCAGACGGGCTGGACGACACTGGTCATCAGCCTCGCGATTGTGATGTCCGTGATCGGTATTCTCCGCTTTGTATTCTGCAAGGAAATCGTCGAGGATGAGGCGGATGAGAGCGGAAAAGCCGTTACAAATAATCTGACCCTGAAGGAATCGCTCGGGCTGGTTGCCAGGAACAAGTACCTCTTCATCGTAGTCGGCCTGATGTTTCTCACCTTCATCGTCAATAACATGCAGACGGCCACCACTTATTACTTCAAGTATATTTACGGAGATCTGGCGGCACAGGGAACGGCAGCTATCACCAGCATGGTCGTCGTGCCGGCCCTGATCGTTTTCCCCGCACTGTCCAAGAAGTTCGGAACGACGAAGATTCTGCAGGCCTGCTGTGCAATCGGCGCCGTCGGGATTCTGATCCGTACCATCGGCGGCCCTCATATGCCGACCATCATTCTCGGCGGACTTCTGTTCGGTATCGGCACACTTCCGATCAGCATGATGATCAACACCTATCTGATCGACTGCATGGACTACGGCGAGTGGAAGACCGGTGTCCGTATTGAAGGTCTGGTCGCCTCCATCGCAAACTTTGCCAGCAAAGTCGGACAGGGCGTGGCAGTCGGTCTGGTCGGCGTGGTCATGGGTATAGCCGGCTATGATGGAATGGCCGACGTTCAGTCAGCCGCCGCCAACAACGCAATCGTGTTCCTTTACAATCTGCTGCCGATCGCAATCTTTGTGCTGATGTTCATTCTCAGCCTGATGTACAAGGTCGACAGTATCCGACCTCAGATGAACGAAGACCTTGCCGCCATGCATGCACAGCATCAGGAGAAGTAAGACATCTGAAGGAAGCAGACACAGGGGTTTCATGATAAAATGGAACGGGAGTCAGAAAAGGCTCCTGTTCCGTTTTTTTACAAATCCATTCGATTCTGAAAAGGAGATATGCCGATGATATATATTGAGCAGCCGACACATTTCCCGGACGGTACGCCCATAGATCCGTGGTTCCGGGACTATACTATTCCGAAAGAAGCAGATCCGAAAAAACGTTATGTACTGCAGGAGCACGGAATTCTGCCGGAAGCTTCTGTGCAGACGAAGGCAATCCAGGCGCTGATTGATCAGATCAGCGAGGCGGGCGGCGGCACGATCGTCGTTACCGGCGGCACTTTCCGCACCGGCGCGCTGTACTTTAAGCAGGGCGTCAGTCTGGAAATAGAGAAAAACGGCATTCTGCAGGGCAGCACAGACATCACGGACTACCCGCTGTGCGAGACCCGCATCGAGGGCGAGACCTGCCTCTACTTCCCGGCACTGGTCAATGCGATCGGCCTTGACGGATTTTGCATCACAGGGGAGGGTGCGATCGACGGAAACGGTCTGCCCTTCTGGAAAGCCTTCTGGCTGCGCCGCGCATGGAACCCGCAGTGCACCAACAAGGATGAGCAGCGCCCGCGCCTCTTCTACGCGGCGAATTGCACAAATCTGACGCTGGCGGGCGTGACCTTCCGCAACTCCGCGTTCTGGACGACGCATATCTACAAATGCAGCCATGTGAAATACCTCGGCTGCAGCATGCTTTCGCCCCATGAGCCGGTCGGCGGCCCGAGTACCGATGCCATTGACATCGATGCCTGCACGGATGTGCTGGTGAAGAACTGCTATATGGCTGTCAACGATGATGCCGTCGCCTTAAAGGGCGGCAAAGGTCCGTGGGCGGACACCGCGCCTGAGAACGGCGCCAACGAGCGGATCATCATCGAGGACTGTGAGTACGGCTTCTGCCACGGCAGCCTCACCTTCGGCTCCGAGAACGTGCACAGCCGCAATATCATCCTGCGAAACATTCACGTCGGCACCGGCTACAATTTCCTGTGGCTCAAGCTCCGCCCCGACACGCCGCAGTGCTACGAGCAGATCCTCGTGGAAAACATCACCGGCAAGTCCGCGAACTTCCTGAACATCAACCCCTGGTCCCAGTTTTTTGACCTGAAGGGCCGCACCGATCTTCCGATTTCCCACGTGGACGGCCTTACCATCCGCGGCTGCCGCTTCGAGTGCGACACCTACTTCAATGTCAAGGCGGACGAGGCGCATTACCATCTCAGCAACATCGCGCTCGAAGACCTCGACATCACAGCTTACGACACGCGCTGCGATGAGCAGGCTGTGCAAAATCTGGCCGTCCGCGAGGTGCATCTGACGAAGAAGGATACGATCGACTATCCGGACAGTGTCACCACCATGGACGCGGACAACGGCGTTCAGCACGAG
Source organism: Lachnospiraceae bacterium (assembly GCA_017432565.1). Classification (GTDB taxonomy): domain Bacteria; phylum Bacillota; class Clostridia; order Lachnospirales; family Lachnospiraceae; genus CAG-791. The sequence continues at coordinate 15,304 of JAFRIW010000028.1, read as the reverse complement.
GCAGGACAGTAAGTTCCAGACGGTGAGATCCGTACAGTAAGAAAGTGTTTCAGGCCGGCAGTTGCTTTTCTGAAACTTTCCGGTTGATTCTGTGAATTTTCCCCGCTGTTTTTTCAGACTACAGTAAAGTCATGAAAAAGCAGCGGGATTTTTATACACAGAGTATCGGGAGGTCATTATGATACTGAATACCAGATATCAGAAGCTTTTCACACCCATCCGGGTCGGAAATACGATCCTGAAGAACCGCATTATTGCGGCACCGATCACGAGCTATGCCCTCGAGCCTTCGCCGGCCGATAAGGTCGAGTCGATTGCGGCAAAAGCCCGGGGCGGGGCGGGGCTTGTGATTATCGGGAGTATCGGTGTCAATGACACAGACTCCCTGATTTATTTTGAATCCAGCAGTCTCTGGGGGAGTGAGAAAAAGCTCTTCGAAGAGCAGATCAGCATGATACACCAGTACGGTGCGAAGGCTTCCGCGGAGCTGTTCCACGCGGGGCAGTTCGCTGACTGCCGCAGGACGCACGCGACGCCCATCGGTCCCTGCACGATGGAACGGTCTTTCTCGGAAGTGAACGGCTATGAGCGGATTGAGCCCGACGTGGTCGACGAGACACACGTACGCGGTATGGACAAGGCGGACATGGAGCGCATATGCGCGGAGTTCGCGGCTTCCGCTGTGGAAGCGCGGCGCATGGGCTTTGACATGGTGATGCTGCATCTGGGACACGGTTGGCTGCCGGCCCAGTTCATGAGTCCGTTCTTCAATCACAGGACAGATGAATACGGCGGCAGCTTTGAGAACCGTATCCGGTTCCCGAAGGAGATTATTCAGGCGGTCCGGAAGGCGGTCGGCCCCGCCTATCCGATTGACATCCGCATCGGCGCGGAAGAATACGTTGAAGGAGGCCTGACGCCGGAGGAAGTCGCGCAGTTCGTCTGTGAAGTGCAGGATCTGATCAACATGGCCCACATCTCGTCCGGTCTGGACAAGCTCGTCCATGCCACCAGCTACATTGAGGCGCCGAGCCTGCATCCGCATCAGCTAAACGTCCCGTTCGCGCAGATTGTGAAGCAGAAGGTGACAAAGATCCCGGTGGCGGTCGTCGGCAGCATCACGACGCCGGATGAGGCGGAGCAGATTCTGGATGAGGGCAGCGCGGATCTTGTCGCCCTCGGCAGACCCTTTGTCGCGGATCCGGACTGGGCGAATAAAGCCAGAGACAACCGTCCGGAAGAGATCCGGACCTGCATCCGGTGCGTGTCCTGCTACGGTGTCGCAACCGGCGGCTGCAGCCAGGGCTGTGCCGTCAACCCGCGCTATGAGCGGGAACTGCGGCTTCAGACTGAGGAAGCTATACAGGAGAGAAAAGTCCGGACGACAGGGCGCGTTCCTGAGAAAAAGAAGATTGCGGTCATCGGCGGCGGCCCCGCCGGCATGAGCGCAGCCATTGCGGCGGCAGAGCGCGGCCACGAGGTTATATTGTTCGAAAAGACGGATAAGCTGGGCGGACTTCTGAATATTTCGGAGACAGATTCCCACAAGCTGGATATGCGCAATTTCCGCAATTACCTGATCACCATGACCCGGAAGCTGCCCATCGATATAAGGCTGAACTGCGAGGCGAGGCCGGAGCTGCTGAGAGAGCTGGATCCGGACGAGATCATCTGCGCCCTCGGTTCTTACCCGAGAGGCTTAAAGCTTCCCGGCGCCGATCTGCCGCATGTGAAGAACATTGTTGAGGCGCATTCCATTCCACTGGGCGGCCATGTCGTCATCATCGGCGGCGGGCTCTCCGGCTGCGAGCTCGCGCTCTCACTGGCGGATGAAGGAAAAGAAGTGACGATTCTCGAGATGATGGACAGACTGGCGGCAGCCGGCAATCTTCTTTACCGCGGCGCCCTCTCCGAGCAGTTGAAAAAGCGCCCGCAGATTCATGTCTGTCTGGGCGTCCGTACGCAGGAGATTACAGAAAATGCAGTCCGTTATCTGGACCGGGACGGAAAGGAATGCAGTGCGCAGGCGGACAACGTCGTGCTCTGCGTTGGTCTGACGCCCCGCTTTGAAGAGGCGGCTGCCTTCACGGAGCTCATGTATGACGTGCGCATCATCGGTGACTGCGCCGCACCCCGGCGCATCAATGAAGCCGTCCACGAGGGATATTTCGCGGGATATTATATCTGACAAGCCGGGCCTGCCCTGCCGGGTCTCAGCCTTCCGGCACATCCCCTGCCGCGTACTGCGAGGGGGTGCAACCGTAATAAGACTTGAAGACCGTGGAGAAATACGGATAATTGGCGTAGCCGCAGTGCTGCGCGACCAGATTGGCAGTCAGGTTCGAATCCTTTAAGAGCCTGCCTGCCAGTTCCATTCTCTGCTTTGTGATCCACTGGTTGATGGCAATGCCCTTCTCCCGCTTGAAGATGCGGCTTAAGTAGATGGGATTTAAATAAAACACATTTCCGAGGGCCTGGACGTTCAGGTCTTCATCTCCCAGATGCTCCTGGATGTAGGCGGCACATTTTTCAACGGTCTCCTTCGGGGAGAGCGTCTGCTCGCTTTGTTTTTCCTGCTCGTCACGCAGCTCCTCCTGATGCTGCTGCACCCAGTTGCGCCCGTACTCCTGCAGTTCACTGGCGCGCTGGAGCTCCCGGCGCTGTCCGACGACGCGCTGCACGGTACTGCCGATATCCTCATAGCGGGCCGGCAGAACGATATATTCGCGGCAGCCCAGAGAAATGGCTTCTTTTGCATAGACAAAATCCGAATGGCAGGTCAGGAGAATGCACTCGATATCGTATTTCTGTTCCCGGATCCAGCGGATCAGCGAGATCCCGTCCTCGCCGGGCATCTCAATATCGCACAGCAGAAGATCGATCTTCTGTGCAAGCAGGATTTCCCGTGCGAGCGCGGCGCTCTCCGCCGTGAAGACCTCGTCGATCCCATACTGCTGCCAGGGGATCTCCCGTTCCATGGAATGCAGCTCGAGCACTGCGTCGTTAACCATCAGAAGCTTCATTCTATGACCTCCGGGTCTTCCTCATCCTCCTCTGTGAGATCACAGGGAATACGGATGGTAAAAGTCGTTCCCTCTCCTTCTGCGGAATCTACCGAAACACCGGCCTCATCGCCGTAATAATAATGCAGGCGGTTGATGGAATTGCGGACGCCGATATGTTTTCCGGGCGGAAGGGATGAAAAATCGTTCCGGTTGATCATGTCGGCATATTCTTCCGAGATGCCGTTGCCGTCGTCGGAGACCTGGAGGATGGCAAGGTTTTGCTCATCATCATATTCTCCGTACAGAATGATGTGGATTGTCTTTCCCGGAATCAGCGCGTGCTGAATGATGTTTTCGACAAAATTATGCAGAAGGAGCGGCGGGATCCGCATGAAGCTGAGGATCGGGTCGATCTGGCAGGAAACAGTAAAGGCATTCTGATAATGCAGCTCGGAGATTGCCAGGTATTCCTGAACCATTTCGAGTTCCATGGAAAACAGCTCCAGGTTATGTCCGTGCCGGAACATATAGCGGAAATATTTTGACAGATAAAGTACCAGCCGCTCGGCGTTCTCAGACTGTCCGTTGTGGATCAGTGTGAAGAGCAGGTTCATGGTGTTCTGCAGGAAGTGGGGGCGGATCTGCAGCTGCAGGTTATCCAGCTGCAGATTCAGGTTGTGTTCCGCGAGCTCGTGCCGGTGCTGTTCTTCCTCAAGGACCTGCCTCTGCAGAGCGGACAGGTTGGATGCCATGGAATTAAAGGAGAGATTGGTGTCGTAAAACTCCTCGGAGGAAACCTGCTCCGTGATCCGGAAATCCTCGTTGCCGCCCTCCAGTTCGTGAAACGCGCCCTGCAGGATCTGCAGCGGACGATTGATCTTCCGATAATAGGTCAGCAGGAAGAGCGGGATCATCAGGACGGAGAAAACGAACAGCAGAATACTGACAGAGATCCAGGGCAGGACATTTCTGTACACGGAAGAAGTCCTGACATCCGAGATGATATAAGCGGATATCTGAGCGATCCGGGAGGAGGTGAGAAGGCGGCCACTCTCTTCCGGCGGCAGCTGATCGGCGATGGACAGAATTGTGCCATACGGATCATCTCCCGGGTTCAGAGAAGAGAAGAAGGCGTCACAGTTCAGATAAGCGCCGAATCTGCTGGAGGAGTCGCGGAGAATATGAATGAGATAGACGGTTTCGTCTGCTTTAGCCAGATGCCACTTTCCGTCGTCATACGCGGGATCTTTGATCAGCGCGCGCAGGGAAGCTTCGGGCATGATCTGTGTTGAGGAAGGTCCGTGCTGAAGGCGGCCGGAGTGTACCAGCTCATCCGAGGAATTCAGCAGCAGAAAGAGTCCGTCCGCGGAGCCGGAGAGAACAAGTGCATCCCTGACCGCATTATCCAGATTGGCCCGATACAGGGTGTGATGCCAGTCGCCGGTGTTGCGCTCAAAACGCAGAACCAGGTCATTGTTTGTGAAGAGATTGAGGAGCAGATAGTCTGCTGTTTCTGTCCGATGCGCAAACTGGGCGGCGTAGGAATCCAGGACAGCCTGCGTCTGCCGGGTATATTGCTGCTTCAGATTCTGCATGGTGTTGATACTCAGGATCGAGGAAAGAATGCTGAAGGGCAGCAGGAGAAGGCACAGGAAGATCAGCACCTGCCTGCGCAGACTGATGGGCTTTTTCGTATTTTGCTCAGACCGGTCTGCCATAATCATGCCCTTTTCCGCGGCCGGAAGCGGCCGCTTACAGAATCTGAACTCATTATAACGTTAAAGTTGATTCTTCAAAAGTCGGGGATTGAAAATCTGAATGTTCACCGAAACCGGAAACAAATATGATAGCAGTGTAAAAACCAATTCGTCCTCACGGATGACCTCTACGAAGGGAGAAAATTATGAAGAAGAAAGCTCTTGCACTGCTCTTTGCGGCATCACTCCTCGCCGGAACGCTTGCCGGCTGCGGAAAGTCCGATGGTTCCGCTGCACCCGCTCAGCCTGCTGCTGAAGAAGGTGCAAAAGAAGAAGCCGGCGCTGTGGTCGCAGACAACAGCGAAGCTTATAACATCGAAATGCAGATCGTGACCTGGGGCGGCAACCCGGACGAGATCGATCAGGTCGAAGCAGCAATCAATGCCATCATCGAGCCCGAGATCAACGCCACCGTGACTCTGATCCCGATCGCAGCGTGGGATCTGGCCAATGAGACCAGCCGCGCGCTGGCAGCCGGAGAGAAGCTTGACCTGGCCTGTGTCTTCACTTTCGGACAGGCGATGGACAGCATCTCCAATTACACTTCCAAGAACATGTTCCGCCCTCTGAATGACCTGTACGCAGCATACGGAAGCGATATCGACGCTGCTCTGGGCGAGAGAATCAACCTCGGTTATATCGAAGACACCCTGTACGCAGTTCCCTGTGTCTTCAATTACGGCAACGGCACTTCCTTCACAGCCCGGAAGGACTATCTTGATCAGATGGGCATCGCTCCGGAAGAAGGAAAGCAGTACACGATGGAAGATCTGACCCCGATCTTCGAAGCCTACAAGCAGGAGTTCGGCGCAGGCCACTATGCACTGTCCCTGTACGGCACAGCGACCGACGGTTTCCACCAGTTTTACGAGATCGACGCACTCGGCGGGCAGGAGAGCAACGGTATCCTGATGAACGCGGGTCTGGACGGTCAGAACACGGTTGTCGATCTGTTTGAGACCGATGAGTACATGGAGTACTGCAAGCAGATGCGCGAGTGGTATCAGGCCGGCTACATCAATCCTGATGTCACGACGGTCAGCGATGACGTCACCAGCCAGATGAAGTCCGGCAACTATCTCGGAACCATCGGTTCCAGCCAGCCCGGCGGAAGCATCGGTCTGGCGAACAACCTGGGTGTCGAGCTTGTGGAGTTCCCGCTCGTTGAAGCTTATGCTTCCACCACCTACGCTTCCGAAGCGCTGTGGGCGATCCCGAACACCTGCGAAAATCCGGAGCGCGTCATGCAGTTCCTGAACATCCTGTATCAGGACCGCGACCTGGAGAACGATGTGGACTCCCTTCTTTCCGACGGCCTTGCAGGCGTCAGCTATGAAGTGGTTGAGCAGCTCGACGGCAGCAAAGCGATTGTCAAGGCGGGAACAGGCACCTGGAGCCAGTGGGTACCGAACGATCTGTACGGCAATTCCCTGACCGTCCCGAAGTTCCAGCCGAATGAGGCTTCAATCTATGATGAAATCGAAGCTTTCAACCAGAAGATTGTCGATGACGGCCGCATCACCAAGGCATTCGGTTACGTCTTCAATCCGGAGAACGTCTCCACACAGGCAGCAGCAGTCGCCTCTGTCGCAACTCAGTACAGAAGCATCGTCGGATACGGCACGGTTGATCCGGAAGAAGTGATGCCTGAATTCATCCAGGCCCTCAAGGATGCCGGAATCGACGACATCATCGCCGAGAACCAGAAGCAGCTGGATGCATGGTACGCTGCACACTGATGATCCGTAAGCCGCAGAAGTTTAAGAAGCCGGCACATAAGGAGTAAGCAAAAGGGCTCTGTCGGTTCACAAAAGATATGTGAACAACAGGGCCCTTACTATCGAAACAAGGGGGAACAAAATGCCTAAGAGAAAGATCAGATGGAAGAATTACATTCCATTCTACATCATGGCCCTGCCGGGCATCATCTATATGATCTGCAATAACTATATGCCGATGTTCGGTATCGTCCTGGCCTTCAAGAAGCTGGACGTCACTAAGGGCATTCTCGGCAGTCCCTGGGCGGGCTTCAAGAACTTTGAGTTCCTGTTCAAGACCAAGGCGACCATCGGCATCATCCGCAACACTGTCCTGTACAACCTGCTGTTTCTTTTACTCGGAACAGCCCTGGCCGTGGCGCTGGCGATCCTGCTCAACGAAGTCAAGTCCAAAAACATGGGAAAGCTGTACCAGTCCCTGATCCTGATTCCCTATCTGATGAGCTGGGTCATCGCAAGTTATCTGGTCTACGCCTTCCTCGCACAGGATATCGGTATTGTCAACAATTCCATCTTAAAGCCGCTCGGAAAGGAAGCCGTCAGCTGGTACTCCGAGAAGAAATACTGGCCCTATATCCTGACCTTCGCCTATATGTGGAAAAACATGGGCTACATGATGATCATCTACTACTCCAGCATCGTGGGCCTGTCCGCCGACTACTTTGAGGCAGCTTCGCTGGACGGCGCAACCAAGTGGCAGCAGATCCGGATGATCACCCTGCCGCTGATCAAAGGAACCATCATCACTATGGTCATCCTGAACCTGGGCCGGATCGTCACCTCCGACTTCAGCCTGTTCTACCAGATTCCGAAGAACAACGGCGCACTTTACAGCGTGACCCAGACCCTCGACGTCTATGTGTATAATGCCCTGATGAAGAATTCGGATTTTGCCATGTCATCGGCGGCCAGCGTGTTCCAGTCTATCGTCGGCTTCATCTTCGTCCTGATCACAAATGCCATTGTGAGAAAGTACAACGAAGAAAGTGCACTGTTCTAAGGGAAAGGAGGAAACAATATGAAATCCAGAGACGAATTGAAATGGCAGATCATCTCCAACGGCGTCATGGGCATCGTATCCCTGGCTGCTCTGCTGCCTTTTATCCTGCTGATCGTTGCCTCCTTTACGGATGAGAAATGGGCACTCGCCAATGGCTACAGCTTCTTCCCCGGCAAGCTCAGCACCGAAGCTTACAGCTACATCATGAACAACGCTTCCATGATCGGACGCGGCTACCTGAACACCGTCCTGGTCACCCTGATTGGAACAGCCGGCAGCATTCTCTTCACGAGTCTGTTTGCTTACGCGCTTGCAAAAGATGACCTTCCGTTCGGCCGGATCCTGAACTTCCTGTGTATCTTCACGATGCTGTTCTCCGGCGGCCAGGTCGCCAGCTACTACATCTGGAGCAACGTCTTCCATGTACGTGACACCTACATGGGACTGGTTCTCCCGAACCTGATGATGAACGCATTCAACGTAGTACTGGTCAAGAACTATTACAAGACGAGCATTCCGGCATCCCTGCTGGAAGCGGCCAAGGTGGACGGCGCCTCGGAATTCGGTATTTTTGCCCGGATCGTCATGCCGCTTTCCATCCCGATCAACGCGACCATCGGCCTGATGACCGGCCTGGCGTATTGGAATGACTGGGTCAACGGTCTGTACTATCTGACCTCCCGCAAGGGCGAGAGCTTCTACACGATTCAGCTGATCCTGAACCGGATCAACGACAGTATCGCATTCCTGCAGTCATCTTCCAACATCGTGACCGGTGTTTCCTTCCCGGCAGCGACCGCGAGAATGGCAATCGCCGTGACCGGTATCATCCCGATCCTGATTGTCTATCCGTTCCTGCAGAAGTATTTCGTCAAGGGTATTACCGTCGGTGCGGTTAAAGAATAACAGGCACGCCGCCGCAGGAGGCGCGCAGCCCGAAAGGAGTAAAAATGGCATTCGGAAGACTTGAAAACTATTTTGAAGCGACGCGCAGGGTGATGGAGTTCCGCTTCGTCCTGCCGGACGATCCGCGGTACCGGATGAATTTTGACGGAACACCGAACCCGTATTATGAGAGGAAAACGAAGACGCTGATCGTGCTGAACGGCTACACCCACAACAACCTGGAGTGGCTGATGCACACCAACATCATCGATGTGGCGCGCAAGTACAACGTGGCGGTCTTCCTGCCCAGCGGCGAGAACTGCTTCTACACCAACTGCGAGGGCGTCAATGATCACTTTGCGGACTATGTGGGCGATCAGCTGGTTGACTATGTCACGAAGTGCTTCGGACTCTCGGAAGATCGGGAAGACCGCTATGTGATGGGCCTTTCCATGGGCGGCTTCGGCGCGCTGCACACCGGCCTTGCCTATCCGCAGAATTTCAGCAAAATCGCGGCTTTCTCGTCTGCGCTGATCCTGCATGAGGTGGCAAAACTCCATCCCGGCGATTCCAATGCGGGCGGCGATTACGCCTATTACAGCAGGGTCTTCGGGAAGCCGGAGGACGTACTGACGAGCAATGACAATCCGGAGCAGCTGATCCTGAACATGCTCGCGGATGGGACGAAGATCCCGGACCTGTACCTGGCGTGCGGATCGGAGGACTTCCTGCTGGAGCCCAACCTGTGGCTTGTGGATTTCCTGAAAAAGCACAATGTGCCGCACATCTATCATCAGAGCCCCGGCGGTCACGATTACAATTTCTGGCTGCCTTACACGGAGCGGGCAGTCCGCTGGATGATCGGCGAGCCGGAGCTGGAAGAGGGTGCATCGCCGGTCGGCGGAATGATACAATAAGTACGACACACTGTGTATATCTGTGCGGAAACCAGATGACAGGAATGATCTTTGAAAGGAGCTCTCCATGTGGAAGGAAGCAGTCTGGCTCGGCGTGCCGCAGCAGGAACTGATCAATCAGAAAATCTATGAAGGAGATGCGAACGGGCGGTTTGTTTATTACCGCCTTTCCTTCTTTTTACAGGAAACAGGGGAACTGACGGCCGACATCAGTGCCAGCTCCCGTTACCGTCTGTGGGTCAACGGGCAGCCGGTGCTTTCCGGGCCCTGCCGCAGCGGCGGCTTTGAGCGTTATTTTGACACAGTGGAACTCGGACCGTATCTGCAGCCGGGGCAAAATGTGATCGCCGCCCAGGTACTGCTGGCGGATTCGACATACTGTGTCGACGGCGGCCCGGGACATGCGGACGAGCGGGCACCGCTGGTCAGCGTCAAGCCGGTAATGGCAGGACATGCTTTTGCCTTCGACGGACAGGTTCTCGGAAAAGACGGGCAGGTGCTGGCGGATCTTGCCACCGGCAAGGCGGACTGGAAGCTGCACCTGGACAATACCTTCGCCCTTCGCAAGGTGCCGGGCGTCAATGACAATATGGGAGCGCTGACGGAGGAGATCGACTTCTCCGTGACGGATGCGGACTGGAAGAAGGCAGAGTATGATGACAGTGCCTATGTTTCCGGAAGACCGTTGGAGGAAGCGAAGGGGACTTTTGCGCTGAACTTCGGAATTCTGCCCTCCTTTATGGCGAAGGAGCGGCCGATTCCGCTGCTGTTTGAAGAGCCCTTCCCGCTGACAAAGGAGCTGGGGACGCCGGTTCTGGGAGACGCAGAAAAGCTGCAGATCCCGGCACACAGCAAGTGCACACTGCTGTTTGATGCGGGAGAGCTGATCAATGTCTACCCGCGCTATCGTCTCGAAAAGGGGCGGGGCAGTGAACTGAAAATAACTTATTTTGAGAAGTTTGTCGATCCGGATCCGGAGGCGGAGAAGGAGCTGAAGCGCGACGACTATGTAAACGGTGTGATCGGAGACCGCGGTCAGACCGACACCATCCGGCTCTTCGGAGAAGAGCTGACGTATGAGCCGTTCTGGTACCGTACCCTGCGTTATCTGCAGATTGAAATCCGGACCGGTGAGGAAGAACTGATCTTCCACCGTCCGCAGCTGCGGCGGATGGGCTATCCGCTGAATGCACAGTCCCGGATCCGTGCAGACAGGCCCTGGGCGGAGCAGGTCTGGGATATGTGTGTCAGGACGCTGCAGGACTGCATGACGGACGCCTACATGGACTGCCCCTTCTGGGAGCAGATGCAGTATCCCATGGACACAAGGCTTCAGGCCATGTTCACCTATGCCTGCAGCACAGACACGGCACTGGCCCGCAAGGCTCTGTCGGATTTCCACGATTCGATGACGCCGGTCGGACTGATCCAGGGGCGCGCACCGGGCAACCCCGTCCAGATCATCTCCACCTTCTCCCTGCACTATATCTTCATGATCTGGGAGTACTATGAGCGGACCGGAGACGAAAGTGTCCTGAAGCTTTATCGCTCCGACGTCGACCGGATTCTGGAATACTATGACGGAAAAATCGGGGCAGACGGCCTGGTCGGAAAAATCGGCTTCTGGGAATTTGTGGACTGGCAGGAGGTCTGGAATGATTCCTTCGGCGAGCCGGCCGCCACGAGAAAAGGCCCTTCGACCATTATCAATCTGATGTACGGCCGGGCACTGCTGGTCGCCGCAAAGATCTGCGAAGCGACAGGACGCACCGGCATGGCCGGTGAATACCGCGCACGGCAGCAGGCCATTGCGGAGAGAGTCGAAGAACTCTGCTGGAATCCGGTGCGGGGACTGTACCGCGAGGGACCTGCATACGAGGAATACTCTCAGCACGCGCAGAGCTGGGCGGTCTTAAACGGAATGAAGACAGGGGAAGAAGCGGCTGCCATGATGCGCAGAACCTTTGAAGAAAAAGATGTGCTGCGCTGCTATTTCTCCACCTGTTACGAGCTGTTCCGCGCCTGCGAGGAAGCCGGCTGCTATGAGCTGACTGCGCAGCAGATGGACTGGTGGATTCACCTGCTCGACGAGCACTGCACCACCTGCCCGGAGACACCTTCTCACTCGCGGAGTGAATGCCACGCCTGGAGTGCGCTTCCGATGTTCGAACTGATCCATGTGCTGGCCGGCGTGCGCAGGAAGAGCGGATGTCCGGACCAGCTTGAAGTCCGGCCGCATTTTGCCGAATACGGCTTAAAGACACTGGAAGGCGAACTGATCACCGAATACGGACCGGTGCGGTTTGACTATACGTGCACTGACGATGCAGTGCACGGAACGCTTGTGTTGCCGGAGGGCACGTGTGGTACACTGGAACTGCCTGGAAAAGAGCCGCAGGATCTTGTGCCGGGAGAGAACCGTTTCTGAGATCCGGCGCGTATCCATATAAATGACTGACAGTAGAAGGGGAAAGCAAAAATGGAAAGAATGTATCCGAATCTCACCAGGCCGATCGTGATCGGCCGGACGATGTTCCGCAACCGGATGTTCTCTGCCCCAATGGGCGGAACCGACATCGCAAACGACGGCTGTATCGGCCCGAAGTCGACCGCATTTTACGAGCTGCGGGCCAAAGGCGGCGCAGCAGCCGTCACGGTCTCGGAGCTGATGGTGCATCCGCAGACCGACGGCTCACACGCGTATCATCTGGACGAGAGCATCCTGAACTCACTGGCCTGCGCGACCTACACGGCCGACGCGATCCGGCGCCACGGGGCGATCCCGTCGCTGGAGCTCTCGCACTCCGGCATGTTTGCGGGCACTTACATGACGGACAAGACAAAACAGAAGTCTCTGAACCAGTGGGGACCGTGCGATACGGTCCGGGCGGACGGTGTGCAGGTGCGCGCGCTGACCAAAGAGATGATCGAAGAGATCACGGCCGCCTACGGACATGTCGCGGGCCTCGCGAAACGCGCGGGTTTTGAGATGCTGATGATTCACGCGGGACACGGGTGGCTCTTAAACCAGTTCCTCTCGCCTCTGTTCAATCACCGGGAGGATGAGTACGGCGGATCGCTCGAGAACCGCTGCCGTTTCCCGATTGAAGTGCTGAAGGCTGTGCGTGAGGCAGTGGGACCTTTCTTCCCGATTGAGCTGCGCATGAGCGGCGCCGAGTTCTGCGAGGGCGGATACGATCTGGATGAGGGTGTTCGCATCGCGATGGCACTCGAGCCGTACGTGGACATCATTCATGTCTCGGCAGGCACCTATCAGAAGACCTTCGGCATCACACATCCGTCCATGTTCACGGATCACGGCCGCAACGTCTTCCTGGCGGCGGAGATAAAAAAGCACGTATCCAAGCCGGTCGCGACCATCGGCGGCCTGGGCGATCCGGCACAGATGGAGGAAATCATCGCTTCCGGCAAAGCCGACATTGTCGAGATGGCAAGACAGCTGCTGGCGGATCCGTATCTGCCGCGCAAGGTCGTGGAAAACCGGCCGGAGGAGATCGTGAAGTGCCTGCGCTGCTTCACCTGCATGGCGGAGCGCGCGGCGACGTCTACGCGACGCTGCACTGTCAATCCGGTGATCGGAAGAGAGATGGAAGGCGATGAGATTCAGCCCGCGCCCGTGAAGCGCAAAGTTCTTGTGGCCGGCGGCGGCCCGGGCGGACTCTATGCGGCATATACGGCTGCGCGGCGCGGACACGAAGTAATTCTGTGCGAGAAGGAAGATGAGCTGGGCGGCATTCTGAAGAGTGAGCAGGCACTGCCCTTCAAGCATGAGATGTACGAGCTGGCGGGCACCTATGCACTGCTGGCGCGGCAGGCGGGTGTCGAAATCCGTCTGAACACCGAAGTGACGCCGGAATATGTGGAGAAGGAAGCGCCGTACGCGCTCATCATCGCCGCGGGGTCGACACCGCTCGTCCCGCCGATTCCGGGACTGAACGGTGAGAACGTCGTCATCGTCAATAATTATTACAAAGAGAAGGACAAAGTGGGGGATGACGTGGTCGTCTTCGGCGGCGGCCTGGCCGGCTGTGAGTGCGCGATCCATTTAGGTCAGGATCTGGCGGCAAAATACGGAAGCTCCGAAGAAGCGAAGAAGCGGGTCCATCTCGTTGAGATGCGCGATCAGCTGGCACCGGATGCCAATGTGCGCCACCGCCCGCTGCTGCTCGCCGAGATCGACAAATATGTCACGGTCCACACAAGCTATAAGGGCCTGGAGGTCACAGCGGAGGGCATTCTCTGCGAGGATGCGGCCGGTGAGAAGCAGCTCGTGCCCGGTCACTCCGTGATCTGTGCGCTGGGTCAGCGGTCCAGGACGGACGTCGTGGAATCGCTCATGGATACGGCACCGTATGTGCGGGTCATCGGTGACGCAGCGAGAGTCTCCACCATCACAAATGCGGTCTACTGGGGATATCACGCAGCCTTGGACATCTGATTTCCAAATGGAAACAAAATGGAAAAAACTTGCAAAAACGGTCTTAAAGTGGTCTAATATTTATAAGGCAGAGGAGGTTGTATCCTATATAAGGGGAAATTCACATGACGATCAGCCAGATGCAGGAGCGTAAGGCAGAACTGGGATATACGAACGAAATGATCGCAGAGTATTCGGGCGTCCCGCTGGGAACTGTTGCGAAGATATTTGCCGGAGTCACGAAATCACCCCGCAGGGATACCATTCTGGCGCTGGAAAAAATATTCACGGAAAAAAGCGGAGCCAGGACTGCGTACGAAGATAGTGGAATGTCTGAATCTGCGGAAGATATATACTCCTGTGTCAGGGAAGCTGCTGCGGAGTATTCCGCGGACCGCCGGGGAATATATACAATTGATGATTATTATGCTCTTCCGGATGACAGGCGCGTGGAGTTGATAGACGGTGTATTTTATGACATGGCTTCGCCTACGCTGGTGCATCAGGATATCCTTGGAAGACTGTATCAGATCATTGTTTCATGCGTAGACCGGCATCCGGATTGTAAACTGTATATAGCCCCTGTGGATGTCAGAATTCTTGCGGATAATACAACAATTGTTCAGCCGGATCTGTTCATCATATGCGGCAGGAAAGATCAGGATACACACAGAGTGAACGAGGCGCCGGATTTCATTATTGAAATACTCTCACCCTCCAACCGCTTTCATGACCTGTTCAGGAAACTTCATCTGTATATGCGTGCCGGAGTTCGTGAATATTGGATCGTTGATCCGGAGAACGGAAAGGTCACCGTTTATTATTTTGAGGGAGAGGAACTTCCGGACACATATACCTTTGAGGATACTGTTCCGATCCGGATCTCAGGAGGACATTGTTCAGTCGATTTTAAGGCAATCAAAGATAAAATACTGTAGAGGAGGAGAGAAAATGAAAGAAGTACTGGAGTTTTTAAAGAAATGTGGTGTGTTCTATATTGCTACGGCGGACGGAGATCAGCCCCGCGTGCGGCCGTTTGGTGCTGTTCACGAGTTTGAGGGAAAGATCTATCTGATCACCAGTAATCAGAAGCCGGTCTTTGCCCAGATCGCGCAGAATCCGAAGATCGAGATCTGCGGCATGGAGCCGGGAGGCAAGTGGATCCGCATCGCGGCGAAGGCAGTGCGCGACGACCGGATCGAAGCCAGAGAATCCATGCTGGAAGCTAATCCGAGCCTGAAGGGCATGTACAGCGCGGACGACGGCAAGATGGAAGTGCTGTATCTCGCGGACGCGAAGGCTGTGATCGCTTCTTTCACCGAGGCACCGGTCACATACGAGTTCTGAGGTCTCTGAGGCAGAAAAGCCTGAAGTACATTTGCATTGAACCTCCCACCGCCTGCAGAGGCGGGGGATTCCTGCTTCATCGCTATAGTTTGCCAGCCAAGACGTGTCTTTGCCAGGCAGTGACCATCGGCTCCACAGGCGTTGACTTCGGGCAGTTCCTGCCCTAGTGTATCTATT
>JAFRIW010000027.1 GCA_017432565.1 Lachnospiraceae bacterium | reverse complement strand
TCCGTGAATATATATACTATTACAACAATGAGAGGATCCAGGCTAAAACAAAATGGATGCCTCCTGTAAAGTACAGGGAAGCATCCATGTGTTTCACCTAAAGGTCCGATCAATATGTCCAGGATTCTGGGTACATATCATTACGGGTCTCTTTTTTTTGTGCGTTTTGGCAGGGTCCTGCAGCCCCTTCAATATTTATAACCCGAAGGCATACGACGAATCGATTCCGAGATTCAGTCCCGGATACTGCATCAGAATCACCGCATCCGGCTTCTTCTCCTCCAGATAAGCCCGGGTCAGCAGCCCCGGCGCGTAGGCGCTCATACACTCCGTATCGGCAAAGCTCAGAACCAGGTAAGGGTTAAGTGCCGCACCGAAAGAATCGCAGATCAGCAGAATCCGCACATCATTGTCCGCCGCGTTATTGTGATATTGCTCGAGCGCATGGGTATAAACCAGATCGTAGCTGGATTTTGACAGATCTTTCTCCGCAATTGCCTCCGGGCACAGGAGCACCTCTTCCATGCGGCCTCTCTCTCCGGAAACCAGGTTGGTGAGATCCGTGTCAAAAGCCGGCGTAATCAGGGTGAAATCATCCGCACCTGCAAAGCCCCTGCCCGTGCGCTGGCCGTTGGAGCCAAGATGCCAGCCGGGATAGATTTTAAAGTGATACTCGGAAGGATCCGTATGCAGCGTAATGTCCGGTTCCCCCGCGGCGCTGCGCACCCACCCGGCAATCCTGCCGGCAGCAAACAGAGCGCCCTCCGTTGTCCAGTGATGATCTGTCCGGTAGAACACCTCATAAGAGTCCATGCCGGCCTGCCGGATTTCTTCCCGCAGATCCATCGTCTCGACGCCGCGCGCGGACAGCTCCGACAGAAAGCGGTCCATGTTCCGGTTGGCATACGTCGTCTCCCCGGCGGGAAGGAGCGATGCCCCGCCCTGTGCCGCGGCAAGCTCGGACGCTTCGTCCAGCTTGACCGGCGTCATGACATAAAGAAAAGGGATGTCATATTCTTTCAGAACCGACTGTACATGCGCGACCGCGTCCGCTTCCCCGGCGAGAACGGCTGCATCCAGTTCGGGATTCAGATCGGTCAGATAATCATTCTTAAGACGGACCACTCCATTCATTTCCCGCTGAAAGAGAAGCCGCCGGACGAATCCGTTCGCATTAAGAAACCCCTGCTTCAGAAAGAAGTTTCCGATCAGATCTGTCTCTCTTTCATCTCCCGCATCCGCCGTAAAGGCCTCATTGATCTGCGGATCAAAGACATAAAACCTGACCAGCCGCACCGCGGACGGAACGGCCAGAAAAAGAATACAGATAAGAAAGAGAACCGCATAATATCTGTATCCGGAAAATGGAGTTTTTTTCTTCCGCTTCGTCATGCCTGTCCTTCTTCAGTCTGTTTCTTCGGGGTTCCGGCTTTCCAGAACGACACTGTCCTTTTCGTAGAACGACGCGAGTGCGACATTGGTCCAATCCTCCGGATCGTCTGTGACATCCGAATAATAAAGCAGTGTCGGCTGCGCTTCGTAAGGCGCAAGAACGGCGTCCCTGATCTGCGGATCCGTCAGAATCCGCATTCTCTCTTCGTGCTCTGCCGCATAGGCGGCGGCTGTGCCGTTTCGCAGATCCTTCAGCGCCGCGGTGACTGTGTAATAATCAGGATTGGCAAGAATGCTGAGTGCGCTGCCGAAAAGGAGGAGACTCCCGAGAATTGCCGTAAACTGCAGTGCGGCGGACCTGAAGCGCGCGCCGGTCTGTGCCGTGCCGCGGCCCAGCTGCCTGTAAACCCATCCCGTCAGATATCCCTCCAGCAGAATGGTCAGAATCATCGTCTGCATCCAGAACAGTGCGCTGATACGTCCGGCGTCAATTCCGCCGGTGGCATAAAGCGGTGCCGTAATATTGGCGGCGGCAAGGCCAAATGCAAGGCACGCAGCGATAAACGGATGAGCAAAATCGTAATCCGTCTCTTTCGCCAGCGCCCAGAAAACCGGAAGCAGCATCAGAATGATCACTGCGGCCGGCCAGATCATCCAGTGATCAAAGATCTGATTCAGTGTGTAGTAAAAAGAAAGAAAGACTGCCTTGACCGGACTGTATCCGCTGACGACATCGCCGCGGAGACGGTTGCCGGGCGCGATCGCGGATACGACAAAGCCGGCGAGCAGAAGAACGGTCGGAACCAGGACCTGCACAGTTTTGCCCTCGATCCGCTTACTGCCCGCTCTTCCGAAATCGTGGAACAGAAGTGCCGCAGACAGCAGCAGGCTGATAATGATCAGGCACAGAACGCTCATATAATTGGAACCGCCGAGCAGAAAGCCCAGCAGAGCCGCCGCAGCTGTCTTCAGTGCGCTGCCGTGTCCGGAAACCGCCAGCAGCATCAGGGAGACATAAATCAGCGCGACACCGTAAAGCCCGATATAATAAATGGATCCGTTGTACCAGAACAGCCCCTGTACTCTGGGCTGTCCCTCCGGAAGACACTGTACACAGATGAAAAGTGCCGCAAAAGCCGCACACCACATCAGCGGAGAACGGGTTCCCAGAACCTTCCGCATCAGAACCGCAAACAGAATCAGGACACCTGTGCTCAGAAGGCCGACAACAATCAGAATTCCGAAGCGGTAAAGGGATTCATCATAAACCGCCGGAGAGAGAGACATCATGATAACGCCGGTAAAATTACCCTGCCAGCGCTGATACAGATCCATCGCTTTCAGCACGGCAGCCTTTAATGCGGCGAAGACACTGTGAGACGCCGCATAGGCGGCATGTGTCTCCACATCCATGGAATAGTCATCCGCGGCAGGAAAATTGCATCCGGCAAGTATGAAAAGCGGTATGAGCGAGCCGAAATAAACGGCCGCGGACAGCACCGCCGCGCAGCAGGACAGCCGCTTTGAAGAGATTCCGGACAGAAAATCCCGTATCCTGTTTCTCACTATTCTGCACCCCTTCTTCTGTTCCGGTCTGCTCTGAACACCCCGGAAAGTTGTTAAAAAGCATTAAAATCGTAACATAAATAAAATCATTTGTGAATTCAGATAGTTTATGTTATAGTATAAACAATCACAAATATTGTGATTTTTGAAATCAAGGGTTGAAACAATTATGGAGCGTATTCCCGAATTATTTGCACCGAACCTGATCTGTGTCTGTATCGATGAATACAGCGCTCAGAACTGTCAGGGGCGGCTCTACACTCAATATGATGCGGAACCCTTTCCTTTTCTTTCGCTGATTGATATGACTCTGCAGATGGATCACTTCTTTGATGAGTGGGATTTTCCGCAGAGCTCTACTATTCCGCGCACTTTTCGCAAGTCCGTTGAATTCAGGCGCCGCCGGAGTATTCTCGAATCCGGCCGACCGATGGATCACGCCCGCGTCTATTCTCAGAGCGGAAAGACTTCGACCTTCGTCATCCGTGTAAAATACCGTCAGAACGCCACCTGGCAGGGCGAGATCGTCTGGCTGGAGGAGTCCCTCCATACTTCCTTCCGCAGCGCACTTGAACTGCTTCGCATTCTGCAGGATGCTCTCGGGTCTTCCGAATCCGGGGAAGACGCTTAAGACTTGCCCTGCTCCTCATGGTAATGCTATAATAAACCTGCCTGGATGATTTATTCCTGCTATTTTGAACCTACAAATACTTTAAACGGGAATCCTATATTCCGATGTGGCTGTCACACCTTCGGTACCCGCGAGGATACTCCGGCAGAGGAAGGCAAAAGCATCGCTGCGGACACCCACCTGGCTGAGGCTAGGAGTCAAAGTGCAGGAAGCTTCCGGGTATCTTCATGTTCTGTTTTATGAAAAAAGAGAATGCCTCGCGGCACCCTCTTTTTCTTTTTATCTGTGTGTTATTCCTCTCCTGCTCAGCTTCTGAGTTCTATGGCCAGCGTATATTTCAGCTTTCTCAGAATTTTGTCTACATAACCGTCAACCGCGTCCGGGCCAAAATCTTCCTCGCCCGGCGTAAAGGTGACGGTGAATGCCATACTCTTCTTGCCGGTCAGAATCTGGGCGCCTTCATAGACGTCAAACAGGGTGACATCCGTGACGTACCTGCAGGCGGAGCGGATTGCTTCTTCAACCTCTCCGCAGGTGATTTCCCGATCCATCACCAGTGCCAGGTCTCTCTTCTCATCCGGATATCTGGACAGCGGTGAGAAGAACGGCGTCGTCCCGTAGCAGTCCTCAAGGTGATAGAGGCCGATCTCCATCAGATAGGCGGGAACACGCAGATCCACGTCCTTCTGAATCTCATAGGAGAGCTGGCCGAGCCATCCGATCTCCTCGCCGTTCCGGAGAATCTTCGCACCGCGGTACGGATGCAGGAATGTCTTCTGCACAGGTTCAAAAGTAAAGGAGGTGTGCAGCAGCTCTGCCAGATTTTCCGCAATGCCCTTCAGCGTGAAGAAATCCTCTTCTTCGCCGAACACCGCCGCGCACAGCGTGGTACGCTCTTCCGGATAATCCTGCAGCGGAAGCTCCTTGGCATAGAAGGTGCTGCCGATCTCAAAAAGTCTTCCTTCCAGAATCGCTTTTTTCTGATTTCTGGAGACGGCAGCAATCATCTGCGCCGCAAGTGTGGTTCGCATCAGGGACAGCTCTTCATTAATCGGATTCAGGATCCGGATTGTCTTTCTCTCCGGCGCATCTTCCGGAAGCCGCAGCAGATCCAGATCCGAAGGTGAGAAGAAAGAATAGTGCATGCACTCATAGGCGCCGAGGCCGCAGAGCATTTTGCGGATTTCCAGCTCTGCCTTCTGGCGCACGCTGCGTCCGCCTGAGGTCACCCGTGCGGAATCGAGGAAGGTCGGCTTCACATGATCATAGCCGTACATCCGGATCAGTTCCTCCGCGATGTCCGGATATGCTTCCATATCCTCGCGGTACGGCGGGATTTTGATCGTGAGCTCGTCGCCGTTCAACACCGGCTCCATCTGAAGGCCGGAAAGAATCCTGATGATATCCTCGTCCGGGATCGTGATGCCCAGCACGCCGTTGACCTTCCGGACACTGGCCTTCATCTCCCGCTTTTCAAGGGAATTGCCTGTATTCACATCGACGTGTGTCGCGGATACTCTGCCGCATCCCAGTTCTTCCACCAGGTGCAAGGCGCGGTTCATCGCCAGGACCGTTGTGTACTCATAGATGCCTTTTGAGAACGCGGCGCTCGAATCCGAAGACTGCCCGAGAGCGCGGGAGCTTCTGCGGATATTGTCGCGCATGAATTTGGCCGCCTCGAAGGTCACGGCTGTGGTGTCTGAACGGATCTCCGAGTTCAGGCCGCCCATAATACCGGCCAGTGCGACCGGCCCCTCGCTGTCACAGATGACCAGGTTTTCCGGATTCAGCGTAAATTCCTTCTCATCGAGAGTGACGATTTTCTCTCCCTCTTTCGCGCGGCGCACGATAATCCGGTTTCCGCGCAGGAAGTTCCCGTCGAAAGCGTGCATCGGCTGGCCGATTTCCTTCATGACATAATTCGTAATGTCGACAATATTGGAAATCGCATTGTTGCCGACCAGTGCAAGTCTGCGCTTCATCCACGCAGGTGACTCGCCGATTTTTACATCGCTGACATAGTGGCCGATATAGCGAGGGCACAGGTCCGGCGCTTCCACGGTTACGGAGAATCCTTCATTGGGTGTTCCCGTCACGGTGTAATCCGTCGCCGGCATCTTCAGTTCCTTGTTCAGCGCGGCCGCGACTTCTCTCGCAATTCCGAGAATGCACTGGCAGTCCGGACGGTTTGCCGTGATTTCAATGTTATAAATCCACTCATCGAGGCCGACGATCGGCTTGACATCCTGTCCGGGCACAGCATCTGCCGGCAGTTCAAGCAGTCCGTTGTATCCTGCACCGGGATACAGCTCTTCCGTGAGGCCGAGCTCCGTCCCCGAACAGAGCATTCCCTCGGAATCAATTCCGCGGAGCTTGCCCTTTTTAATTGTCATCAGACCCGTGACTGTCATGTGATCCTTCGCTGTCTCGATGACCTGGGCGCCGACCAGTGCCAGCGGATATTTTCCACCCTCGCGGACGTTGTCAGCGCCGCAGCAGACCTGGAACGTCCCGTGCTCACCGGCATTGACGCTGCAGACATGCAGATGTGTGTCCGGAATGGGCTCACACTTTTCCACCAGACCGACGACCACATCATGGATGTCCGCGCCGGTTTCAATCAGCTCATCTACTTCAAATCCGCAGGAAAAGAGCTTTTCCTCCAGCTCCTGCGGTGTTACATCTATATCCACATAATCCTTCAGCCAACTAAGCGGTACTAACATAGTTCTCTACTCCTTCCAGAAAGATTTCAGGCGCACATGCAGTCCGAATCAGTAAAACTGCTTCAGAACCTTGATGTCGGATTCAAACAGCAGCTTGATGTTCGGAATACCGTACCGGAGCATGGCAATCCGCTCCAGTCCGATGCCGAACGCAAAACCGCTGTACCGGTCCGGATCAATTCCGCAGTTTTCCAAAACCTTCCGGTTGACAACACCCGCTCCGAGCACTTCGATCCATCCGGTTCCCTTGCAGAGGCTGCAGCCTGCACCGCCGCAGGAGAAGCAGCTCACATCCACTTCGACGGAAGGCTCCGTGAAGGGGAAATAGGAAGGACGAAGCCGCGTGGTCGTCTGCTCTCCGAAAATCTTCTGTACAAAAAGATCCAGCATTCCTTTCAGGTCGCCCAGAGTGATTCCTTCGTCGACCACCAGACCCTCCATCTGAGAAAACATCGGAGAGTGTGTCGCGTCGTCATCCGAGCGGAAGACCTTTCCGGGAGACAGAATTTTGATCGGAGGCTTTGAATTCTCCATGACATGAATCTGGCCGGAGGAAGTCTGCGTGCGCAGCAGGAATTCCTTTGAGAGATAGAAGGTGTCCTGCATATCTCTGGCAGGATGATCCTGCGGTGTGTTCAGCGCAGTGAAATTGTAATAATCATTCTCGACCTCAGATCCCTCAAAGATCTCGAAGCCCATTCCGGCAAAAATATCAATCAGCTCTTCGCGCACCAGCGTCACAGGGTGCAGATTGCCGGGGCGCATTTTCACGGCGGGCATGGTCACGTCGATCTTCTCGCTCTCATAGCGGAGCTGCATTTCCTTCTCCTTCAGGGAGCGGTCCAGCTCATCGAACCGTTCCTGAGCCCAGTTTTTCAGCTCGTTGACCGATTTTCCGTACTCTGCGCGCTGCTCTGCCGGGATGTTCTTCATCTCCTTCATCAGCTGCCCGATTTTGCCCTTTTTGGAATCCAGGAAGCTCTTTCTCAGATCATAAGCAGCCTTGGAGGAATCCATCCCCCGCACGCTCTGCCGGATCTCATCCCGGATTGCTTCCAGCCTGTCTCTCAGCCCGTTCTGTTCTGCCATCTTTACTTCTATCCTCCTCTTTGAACCTAAAGTCCGTTCAGACCCCGCCCGGAAATGCAATCGGCGCTGTCTGTTCCCGGAGCCACTCCTGTTCCTCCTCAGAGAGGAACGGAGAAATCTTCTCCCAGGTCATTCTGTGATATTCGTTGAGCACACGCAGGGTCTGCGGTGTCAGGTACGCCGGGTCGATCAGATTCCGGTCGATCGGCACAAAGGTCAGCGGCTCAAAGCCGAGGAATGTGCCGTCCCCGTTCTCACAGATCTTTGTGACCAGCAGGATCGTCTCAATCCGGATCCCGTACTGTCCCTCCAGATAGACGCCGGGCTCATCGGAGACGATCATGCCTTCTTCCAGAACAGCCTCTTTCTGACCGGGGGCAAAGCGCCAGCGTATATTCTGCGGTCCCTCATGTACATTCAGCAGATAACCGATTCCGTGGCCGGTTCCGCATTTATAGTCAATTCCGATCTGCCAGAGCGGCTCTCTGGACAGGATATCCACATTTTTGCCCGTACAGCCCGAGAGAAAGACCGCACTCTGCAGCTGCAGATTGCCGACCGCCGTCAGCGTGAAATGCTTCTTCATTTCATCCGTGACAGGTCCGAGCGCAAAGGTCCGGGTCACGTCTGTCGTTCCGCGCAGATACTGTCCGCCGGAGTCCACCAGATACATGCCCTGCGCGTACAGCGGCGCGGCATTCTCCTCATCCGCCTCATAGTGCATCATGGCCGCATTGGGACCGTATCCGGCGATGGTCGGGAAAGAAAGCTCAACAAAATCGGAAATCTGTGCCCGCAGTGCATCCAGCTCCATGGCAGCCGTATATTCCGTGACGGGACGGCCTTCTTCGTCAAGCAGCGGCGCCGGTATCTGTTCCGCATTTTCAGCCGCTTTCTTCGCGCGGCGGGTAATCCGGTAAATAAACCTGCACAGTGCGGCAGAGTCCTCGATATAGCAGCTGCGGATGTTCCGGATTTCGACCGGATTCTTCACGGCCTTCATCTGCTGCAGCGGACTGTCCTTCTGCACTGTTTTCTCTTCGCCTGCCCGCTCCAGAACAGCGGCATATAGCGAATAAGACAGACCTGCGGCATCATAGAGCACTTTTTCAGGCTGATCCATCCCGCGCAGGAACGGAAGAATCTCTTCATATGCGCACAGTGTAATCCCGCTGCGGTGAGCGAACTCCTCCAGTTCCTGTGTCACGCTGTCCCTCTGCAGGAACAGAGCCTGACATTCCGCAGTGACAACCGCATAGGACAGCGCAACCGGGTTGCACTCCACATCATTTGCGCGGATATTAAACAGCCACATGATCTCATCAAGCCGTCCGGTGACAAAGCAGTCCGCGCCGTTCTTCTTAAGTTCCGCGCGCAGCCTGCCCAGCTTGGAAGAAACCGTCTCCCCGGCATATTCTGTCTCATCGAGCAGAAAGACCTTCGTACAGGGAAGAGCCGGTCTGTCCTGCCAAATGCCCTCCGCCGGATCCAGATCGGTCTTAAGCCGCACATGCTTCGGCGCAAGAAGTGCCGACAGCTCCATGCCCTCCCGCGCGCACACGCACCGGCCGTCAAAACCGAGCACGCCGCCCTCGGGCATATGCCCTGAGAGATAAGTTCCGATATCCGGCACGCCCGGATCCGCCATGCGCATCAGCACGATGCCGGAGCCCTCAAGCTCCCGCTCCGCCTGAATAAAATAGCGGCCGTCGGTCCATAATCCGGCAAAATCCTGCGAGACGAGCAGTGTCCCGTTGGAGCCGGTAAATCCGCTGTAGAACTCCCTGGTCTTAAAGAAATCAGCCACATATTCCGACTGATGGTAATCTGCCGTCGGAATCATGAAAAAATCGATTCCGTTCTCTCTCATGACGTCCCGGAGGAGCGCCAGTCTTTCCTGATAAAGGTTCATTCGTACGTCTCAGTTCCTTTCCTGCCGAAAATCACCAGAATTTCTTTTCGGCTTCTTTGATGCATTTCATATAGTAAGCGGCATATCCGACGAACGCCGCTCCGACAATCAGGGACGGAATCCAGGATGCCGTGACATAGGTGCAGATATTGGTCCACATGCCGGCCAGAAATGCCAGAATCCCGAAAGCCAGTGTCCGGCCGAACATATACTGTTTAAATCCCTCCGGATCCTTGCAGTTCTTCGGCTCGCGGTTTCTGGGCAGCATGACGTTCCGGTTGATTTCTCCTTTTGCCTTCAGCATGATGGCGGCATAAGTAATATAAGCGCCGCCGGCTATGATGATCAGACTGAACAGATTCATCTTGTCACTCCTTTAAAACTCCGGCAGATCCGCGGCAGGCTCTCCCTTATTTCAGGAAAGCGCGGACCTGTTCTTCCATTTCACTGACTTCACACACAGTCGTATGCCGGACCTTCGCTCCGCGCAGGGAAGCAATTGCCTCCGGGACCGGGACGCCGGCTGTTCTTGACAGACTCTCTGCCAGCTCCAGGTCCTGCTCCGCCGTTGTGTTTCCGGTTCCGTCACAGACCCACGGAACGGGCTTGCCGAGCGCGCGCAGAACGGTGCTCTCGAACTTGAACGGACTTGCCGTGGAAGCAATCACCGTGACAGCATCATCCTGCGTCTCCTGCCGGTAAATGTCGTAGACTCTTCTGCCCACCGCGGTGTGCGGATCAATGACATATCCTTCATCCATATACAGACTCTGAATCGCGTCCTCCGTTGCCTCCTCGCCCGAGAAGCCGCCATAGAAAACGTCGAGTTTCTTTTTCATTTCATCGCTGATCTCGTAGACGCCGTCCGTCATAAGCTGACGCATTAATGCGGCATTTTTCCCGGCATCATCGCCTGCGATGTGATAAATAAGGCGCTCCAGATTGCTGGAGATCAGGATATCCATGGACGGAGAACAGGTCAGAATAAACTCTCTGTTCCTGTCATACCGGCCGGTCGCAAAGAAGTCGTACAGGACCTTGTTGGAATTGGACGCGCAGATCAGCCGGTTTACCGGAAGGCCCATCTGCATGGCGTAATACGCCGCCAGAATATTCCCGAAGTTGCCGGTCGGAACGACGAAATTAATCTTCTCTCCCTCCCGGATTCTCCCCATTTTCAGAAGGCGTGAATAAGCATAAACATAGTAGACAATCTGCGGAACCAGCCGGCCGATATTGATGGAATTGGCCGAGGAGAACAGATACCCTCTCTCCGCCATCTCTGCGCGCAGCGCTTCATCCGTGAAGATTTTCTTCACGCCGGTCTGTGCATCGTCGAAATTCCCCCGGATACCGATGACACAGGTGTTGTCCCCGGTCTGCGTGACCATCTGACGCTCCTGGATGGAGGATACGCCGTCCTTGGGATAGAACACCATAATGCGCGTTCCCTTCACGCCCGCAAATCCGGCCAGCGCCGCCTTGCCGGTATCCCCGCTCGTCGCGGTCAGAATGACGATTTCCCGCATCTCATGGTTCTTCCTGGCCGCAGTGATCATCAGGTGCGGTAGGATGGAAAGTGCCATATCCTTGAATGCAATCGTCGCGCCGTGGAACAGCTCCAGATAATAAGCGCCGTCCGCCTCATGAAGGGGTGCAATCTCCTCTGTGTCAAACTTGCTGTCGTAAGCCTTGTCGATACAGTCCTTCAGCTCCTCCTCCGTGTAGTCCGTCAGGAACAGCTTCATGACCTCATAGGCGGTCTCCTTATAATTCATCCGGGCAAAATCCGGAACAGGCCGGTCCAGTGCCGGAATCACAACAGGCACATACAGACCTCCGTCATCCGCAAGCCCTTTCAGAATGGCCTTCGAAGCGGAGACAGGTTCAGCGTCGGATCTGGTGCTTTTATACAGAACTTCCATGTTTTACCTCCTGTTTTCCTTTCAGAACAAAAAGGAAGATTGGATAAATCGGGCCATATTATACCACAGTCGGAAGCGACTTGCGATAAAGAAGATGATCGCCGAGCTCCGACTCCTGGTAATCCAGAGACCGGAAGCTCTTCTTGGACGCTTCGTTCTGTTTCTTCACTTCGCCGATCAGCATCGTGGTTTCAGGCCGGAGTCTTGCAGCGTCCTCCGCAAGCCTCAGCAGTTCTCTTCCCAGCCCGTGACCGCGGAAGCGCGGCGCAATCGTATAGGAGATCACCGCCGCCCCGCCTTCAAAGTGCAGACGCAGCTGTCCGAAGCGATACTCTTCGTCGTCAATCACGGAGGTCAGCAGATAAATGGCTGTGTCCGGATCGGCGAGGGCGCGCGCATACCAGTTCTCATGATCCTCTCTGCGGATTTCTTCCGTCTGGAAGGAATTGCTCCGGGTGACCGGATCATTGCGCAGCTCCAGAAGGAAATCGCTGTCCTCCGGACCTGCCGGGCGCAGCCCGAGAAGAATCGTCTCCCGTCCTTCCCGGCCGCTGTCGTCCATCTCGCGCTCCGTATCCAGATACTCCACTTCGATCTCGCTGTCATCCGCCTCCTGGTCGTAGCGGATCGTCCGTCTTGCATTCCGGATTCCGAAAGGTCTTGGCATCGTAATTCTGTCCAGAAGTCTGGCTGTCAGGTTAACTGCCGGCAGGGCAAAGACACAGGCATTTTCCCCGATCCCGGCAATCCCGGTGATCCTGAGAACTGCAATCAGCACCCCCAGCAGAACGCCGTAAAAGACTCTGCCCAGGCGTGTAACCGGACTGGTCGTATAATCCGTTGCCATAAAGAAGGCCGTAAAAAGCGTTCCGCCTCCGATCAGATTCACCGTCAGCCGATAGGGATCCAGGCCGTATCCGCCGAAAAGAATCAGCGTCAGGACCAGTCCAGCAAGGCAGGCCGCCGGAATCGTGATGCTGACAACGCCGGTCAGCAGCAGGACCATGGCTCCGATCAGAACATTGACCGCCGAGGTGGTTCCGATGCCTCCCGCGGCACGTCCCAGCAGAATCTCCATCAGTTCTGCCCGCTCCCCGGTCAGCAGATCCGCCATTTGCACAGCGTCACCCGCAGCGCCGGTGCCGAAATCCTGCATTGCCTCGTAGAACAGGAGTGTCAGGGCCAGTTTCCCGGTCATGGCGGGATTCACAAAGTTCCTGCCGATTCCGCCGAACACCGCTTTCACGATCATCATGGAAAAAGCCGCTGCCGCTGCCGGAAACCAGAGCGGCACCGTTACGGGCAGGATCAGCGCGCCGATCAGACCGGAAACCACCGCCGAGAAATCCCCCACGGTCTGCTTTCTGCGAAAGATGAGGCAGCACAGCGCCTCCGAAACGACTGCCGATGCCATGGAAATCAGCATCATCAGAAGTGCTTTCATTCCATAGAAATAGATCGCTGTTCCGACACACGGCAGAAGGGACAGAAGGACCAGCAGCATGCAGTCTCTCGTGGAGAGCGATTCCCGCACAAAGGGCGTGCGGTCGTAGAGTTTCTCTTCCCGGTTCATGATCGCACATACCTCCTCGCGTAATCTCCTGCCAGATCCGGATCATGCAGGATCTGATTCTTCATCTGCACAATGGAGGAAGACAGATTGATTCTGGCGGGACAGATATAGCTGCAGGTTCCGCAGTCACAGCATTCCAGTCCGTTATGGCGGATGAATGCATGCTCATTTCCCTTTTCGGTGTCTTTAAAAAGCTGCATGGGCACCAGGTTGTTCGGGCAGACCTCCACGCAGCGCCCGCAGCGCATACACGCCGAAGGGTCCGACGCCTGCATGCTCTTTCTGGTCAGCACTATAATCCCCGAACTGAGCTTGGTGACGGGAATATCCAGTCCGGGATCTATCCGGTGTCCCATCATCGGACCGCCGTCCAGATAAACACACTCCTCCGGACGCAGTCCCGGCTTCAGACCGCCGGCGGCTTCCAGCACTTCCCTGTAGCTCATGCCGATCCGCACACGGAAATTCGCGGGCTCCCGCACCGCATCTCCCGAAACCGTGATGATTTTTGTGATCAGCGGCTCATGGGTGATCACTGCCTGATTGATCGCAGCCAGCGTATCTGTATTATTGACAATACAGCCGATTTCATACGGCAGCATCTTCGCATTCAGGGTCCGCCCCGTCAGGGCGTAAATCAGCTGCCGCTCCGATCCCTGCGGATATTTATCATGAAGGCGTCTCACATAAATCCGCTCATCCTGCCTGGTACATTCCTTCAGTGCGCGGTACCCCTCCTGATTGCTGTCGGAAACCGCCAGAATGCCGCGGGCGCGCGGGAACATCGTCAGCATGATCCTGAGCCCGTTGACGATCTTCTCCGGTGTCTCAAGAATACGGCGATAGTCACTGGTCAGATAAGGTTCACACTCCACCAGATTGGCGATGCAGTAGTCAATCCGCCGCGTGTTTGCTCCCAGAAGCTTGAAATACGTAGGAAGGCCGGAGCCTCCGAGCCCGACAATCCCCGCCTCCCGGATCGCATGCAGCATGGTCTGCCTGGAGGTGTAACGCAGTTTCCGGTTCTCCGGATAAAAGATCTCGAGATATCGCCGGTCGTTTGCGATGATGATGGAAGGGACGGCCTGTCCGTCCGCTGTCAGCCGGTTTTCAATTCCGAGCACTTTCCCCGAGACGGAGGCATGAAGATGGGCGGACAGATCCCCGTCCGCTTCAGCGATTTTCTGTCCCATGAGGACATGATCTCCCTCCCGCACGACCGGAACGGACGGATTGCCGATATGCTGCAGCAGTGGATAAACCATCTCCGGTCCGGGAAGGATCGTGGTGATCGGAGCGTCTTTGGACAGCTCTTTGCCGTCATTCAGTTTTATACCGCCGGAAAATGTATTTGCCATGCTGTTAATCATAGCATAGAAAAAGGATTTTTCGGGAATTTTTGTAAAAAATATGATACACTTGCTCCATGCAGACATTCATTCAGACAATCGAAGCACCGACGACCGTACGCCTTCCGGATCAGTCCGGTTCGGCGGGCGATGTACTTTTCCTGGATCTGGAGACCACCGGCCTTTCCGCCCGGACCGCCTCCATCTATCTGATCGGCTGCGCCTTTTACAGCGAAGACGGGCGCATGCCGTGCAGTCAGGAGTCCGCTCCCCACCTCGCCTCGCCCGGTAAAAGCGGCTGGTATCTGATCCAGTGGTTTGATGAAACCGGGACGCAGGAGCCCATGATTCTGGAGACATTTCTTACCTTCTCTCAGAACTACCGCGTCCTGATCCATTTCAACGGGGACCGCTTTGACGTGCCGTTTCTTCTGACGCGTCTGGCAAAATACGGCCTGACGTCGCCGCTCGGCCGCATGAAGTCTGTGGACCTGTACCGCACGATTTCACCCTATCGCAGACTCCTCGGTCTCCCGGACTTAAAGCAGCAGACAGTGGAGCGTTTTCTGTGCACCGGCCGGACCGAAGATAAGTCCGGCAGAGAGATGGTACAGGCTTACCGCGCCTTTTTAAAGAGTCAGTCCGGTGAATATCTGGACGAACTCCTGCTTCACAATGCGCAGGATGTGGAGGGGCTTCTCTCCTGCACAAGGCTCTGTGCGCTTCCCGCCCTGTTCTCGGCAAAGCTGCAGGTCACCCGCGCGCAGGCGGATCACTATGCGGGCTATGACGGATCCATGCACGATGAGCTTCTTCTCTCGTTTGAGATGAATTCGGAAGATGATCTGACCGGCATATTCCGCGACGCATTCGTTCTCTCCGGAGACGGCATTTTCTGCCGGATTGATTTTGCCGATCCGGAAAAGATCAGCGGCCTTCTGAAGATTCCGCTTTACACGGAAGAAATGAAATATTTCTATGCCGGCTATAAAGAATATTATTATCTGCCCGCGGAGGATCAGTCTATTCATAAGTCCATCGCGTCCTTCGTGGATCCGAAAAGACGCGTCCAGGCAACAGCCGAAACCTGCTACACAAGAAAAAAAGGCTCCTTCCTTCCCCAGTGGGATCTGTTCCGGACGCCTTTCTTCAAGCGGAGCTACAAAGATCCCGCCCTGTTCTTCGAACTGACGGAAGAACTCAAGCGGGATCGTGATGCTCTTTCACAATATGCAGATTATGTTTTCACACACCTTTGCGGCGGCTGATCTGTCATCAGTCTTCTTTTTCTTCAACAGCATTCGCACCGAACAGATCGGAGAGATACAGGAATCCGATGTATCCGTTCTCATCCAGAAGTTCTGAAGCATCCTGATCCGCGGGAATGCTGGTCACGAATGTGTGACCGTCATAGGTAAACCGCACGACCAGGTCAATATCCTTGTCGGCCAGCGCATCTGCCACTCTGCTGTCGAAGCTCATCCAGCCTGTTCCGTCGATAAAGACCAGGCTTCCTTCCTTGGCTTCCTCAATCTGCTCCGCGACAGCTTTCTGGAAATCTCCGTAAGTGACTGTCTCTTCCTTATCGGCGCCGGTACCGGCTGCAAGCACATGTGCTGGAAAAGCGGTGGCCAGAATAAGCACACACAAACCGATTGCTGCAATTCTTCTCAAATGCTTCATCATCACGCCTCCTGTCCTGGCATTCAAAGGATCCGAATACAACATCTTCGATCCTTTCCACCCTGATGCCATAACGGTAGTATAGCACCAATTTTCTGAAAACAACAGTAAATCACAAAAAATACGGTGTTTTTTTTGTGAACTACACCGGATTTTTCTCCCGCTGCTTGCTTTCTGCGGCCTGTCTCTTCATTTCCTCCGCATTTTGCCGGGTGCTCTGCGTCAGCTCGGCCCCGCCGGTCATGCGCGCGAGCTCGTCAATGCTCTCTTCTTTCGAGAGCCGCCGGATATGTGTGGCCGTATGTGCGGTTTCTCCGGATCCGGAACTCACGGACTTTTCAATCAGGAAATGTACGTCCTCCATGGCGGCGATCTGCGGCAGATGCGTGATGCAGATGATCTGATGATCCCGTGCGAGACGCCCCATTTTCTCCGCGACCTTCCAGGCCGTCCGGCCGCTGATGCCGCTGTCAATCTCATCAAAAATAAAAGTGCTGCGGTCCTCCTTGCCGGCAAAAACCGTTTTCAGGGCGAGCATGATTCTTGAAAGCTCGCCGCCGCTCGCGATCTCATCCAGCGGCCGGGGCGGTTCTCCCGGATTCATGGAAATATACATGCGGACCACGTCGCTGCCCTTCTCCGAGACCGTATCTCCCTCATCCGCCGCAGGCTGCACCCGTGTCTCAAAGACCACCTGTTCAAAATTCAGGTCCAGAAGTGCCTTCTCAATTTCGGAAGAGAAGCTGCGGGCGGCTTTGGTCCGCACGGCGGTCAGATCGGCACAGAGTGCGCGTCGCTGATCATCCAGCTTCTTCATATCCTCCCGCATTCTGTTCCGGTAGTTCTCGTAATCGGAAAGCTCATCCAGGCGGGCCCTCTTTTCTTTGGCGGCCAGGAGCACCGCCCCGATCGTTCTTCCGTATTTATCCTTCAGATGGTTAATCAGATCCAGACGCTCCTGCACGGCGGCGTATTCTTCTTCATCAAAAGACATCTCCCGCGCATAGTCGCCGGCGGCACGGATGACATCCGCCGCGAGCGCATCCAGATCCTGCAGCTGTTCCCGCAGATTCTCAAGAGATATGTCGAGAGATGAGACGGAAGCGATCTCCCGCAGGGCGCGGCCGATCTGCACCGAGGCGCTCTCCCTGCCGTCATAGGAATCCCCGTCCATCAGTCCGATGGCCGTGTTCACTGCCTCTTCGATTTTCCGGTAATTGGAGAGCAGACGGAAGCGGTTCTCGAGCTCTTCGTCTTCTCCCTCTTTCAGTGCTGCACCTTCGATTTCTTCCAGTTCATAAGAGAGCAGATCCGCCTCGCGCGCCCGCGCGCTCTCGTCCAGATCCCGCTGCTCCCACTCCTTCCTCAGAGCGCGCAGCTTTCTGCAGACCGGCGCAAGCTCAGAGAGGATGCGCTCCGCCGCCTCTCCCGCATACTCATCCAGCACCGCCATCTGCTGATTTTTCTGAAGCAGCTTCTGGTTTTCCCGCTGTCCGTATATATCCAGCAGAACGTCCGCAAGCTCCCGCAGTTGTCTCGCCGTGACGGATTCTCCGTTCACGGAGGCTGTGGTGCGGCCGGGCATGATTTTACGCTTGATCAGAATCAGCCCATCTTCTTCCTCGGGCAGGTCCAGACTTTTCAGTTTTTCCTTCTGCACAGGGGTGTCCGCCGTGAAGGTCAGTTCGACCAGCGCATACTCCGCGCCCTGACGGATCAGTTCATGATCCGCCTTGGCTCCGAGCGCCACGGCGATTGAACCGATGATGATGGATTTTCCGGCGCCGGTCTCTCCCGTGAGGATGTTCAGGCCTTCCCCGAAGGTCACTTCCTCCTCATCGATCAGCGCCATATTTCTGACATGTAAACTCAGCAGCATCTCTTTCCCTTTCCGGCCTCTCCGCGGCAGTCAAGGTTTTATCGACTCAGCCGGCGTCCCCGGCTGATGCGTTCCTGATCAGCGGATCATTTCCAGAATCTTCTCCCGCACGGCGGCGGCGTCCTCGACAGTCTTGATCACTGCCATCACCGTATCATCGCCGGCGATGCAGCCCGCGACCTCCGGAAGATTCATGTCATCCAGCGCCGCGGCGACCGCCATTGCCGTCCCGGACACCGTCCGGATCACCAGAATATTCATGGCCTGCTCGACCCGGACAAAGCCCGCGCGCAGCACGCGGATATATTTTTCAGACAGGGCAGGATCCGTCCGGACGTCCCGGACATAAATCTGCTTTCCGCTCTTCCCTGTCTTCTTCGTCAGTCCGAGTTCCCGGATATCCCGCGACACAGTGGCCTGCGTCACACTGCAGCCCGCGCTCTTCAGCGCATAGGCCAGCTCCTCCTGCGTCTCAATTTCACGAGAGCCTATGATTTCCAGTATCAGATCCTGCCGTTTTTTCTTCATGATCCATTCCTCTTCTGACACCGCTCAGCCGGAAATCTTTCTGTGAAGCGTCTCCAGGAAGCTGCGCCGGCTCAGCTTGACGAGCCGGGTCACGACATCGGCTTTTGTGACGATCATCCGCTCGCCGCTCACCATGACTCTTCCCGCATTTCCGTCAAAATCCGCCTCGGCCTCTGCGATGTCTCCGTCCTTGAGTTTTCCGACCTCCACCTCGATCCTGTCTTCCGCCGAAAGAATGATGCTCCGCGTGTTTAATGTGTGCGGGCAGATCGGCGTCATCACCACCAGCTGAGCACCAGGCTCCACAATCGGGCCGCCCGCCGAGAGGTTGTAGGCCGTGGAACCGGTCGGCGTCGAAAGAATGATGCCGTCCGCGCTGAAGGTGTTGAGATAGCTTCCGTTTACATAGACATCATAATTCAGAATGCGCAGCGCGCCGATTCTCCCCAGCACGATATCATTGAGTGCGTAATCACAGATGTCACCCGGAATGCTTCCCTGAATCATCATGCGCTCCTCGATTTCGTAATCGCCGTGAATCAGCCTTGTCAGCGCCTCTCTCCAGCTGTTCTTTTCGATTTCGGCCAGATACCCCAGCGTGCCCAGATTGATGCCCAGAATCGGAATGCCGCATCCGATGGAGCGACGCGCAGCCTGCAGCACCGTTCCGTCTCCGCCGAGCACCAGAATACAGTCCGTGTCCGGGGCCAGCACCTCGTCCGGCTTCGGGATCACGCAGTCCAGCCCCTGCATGTCGAGGAAAGCCTCAACCTCCCTTGCGACTTCCAGCTCCGGATCCTTGG
Source organism: Lachnospiraceae bacterium (assembly GCA_017432565.1). Lineage (GTDB taxonomy): Bacteria > Bacillota > Clostridia > Lachnospirales > Lachnospiraceae > CAG-791. The sequence continues at coordinate 12,509 of JAFRIW010000027.1, read as the reverse complement.
AGCGATTGACCATCAGCGTAAAATGCTTCATAATCCTTCTTTCCCCGCAGAATTCTCCGCCGCCTCAAAGGCCGCGTGCGAACGCTTTACAAGTTCCGGGATCCCCGACGTCACCTGACTGCTTATCTCCGGCTGATCCGCTTTTTTCAGATACATCAGATATTCGATATTTCCTTCCGGTCCTCGGATCGGAGAGAAATCCAGCGCCAGCACGGAGAAGCCGTCCGCAGCGGCTGTGCTCACCGCCTCCCGGATCACTTCCTCATGGACTGCGGGATCGCGCACAACACCCTTTTTGCCGACCTTCTCACGTCCGGCCTCAAACTGCGGTTTGATCAGGCAGACCATCTCAGCATCCTCCGCAAGAATATCCCGGGCTGCCGGCAGGATTTTGGACAGAGAAATAAAGGAGACATCACAGGAGGCAAAATCCGGCACGGCGTCAATCTGTTCCGGCTTCAGATACCGGAAATTGGTCTTTTCCATGCAGGTGACGCGCTCATCGCTGCGCAGCTTCCAGTCCAGCTGTCCGTATCCCACATCAACCGCATAGACATGCGCGGCGCCGCTTTGCAGCATGCAGTCGGTAAAGCCGCCCGTGGAAGCTCCGATGTCCAGACACACTCTGTCCTTTAAAGAGACGGGAAAGACCTGCAGCGCTTTCTCCAGCTTCAGGCCGCCCCGGCTGACATAGCGCAGTCCCTGTCCGCGCACTTCAATCCGCGCGTCCTCCTCAAAAAGACTTCCTGCCTTGTCCTCTTTCTCTCCGTCCACATAGACGATGCCGCTCATCAGGAGTGCCTTTGCCTTCTCTCTGGAGGGGGCAAGTCCCTTCTCTGTCAGCAGAATATCCAGTCGTTTTTTCATGAAAGTGCCTTTATGATACTGCCCGTGATGCTCTCGGCATCCAGGCCGATCTCCCGCCGCAGTTCGTCCGGTTTCCCGTGCGGCAGAAAACGGTCCGGCACCGCTTTGCACAGTACGTGCGTGCCGGGGTAATGTTCGGAAATAAATGCTTCCACATGCTCACCGAAGCCGCCGCTCTTTACGTTTTCTTCCAGTGTGACGATGAGTCTGTGACTGCCGGCAAGTTCTCCGATCAGCGCCTCGTCAATGGGCGCCGCGAACCGGGCGTTCACCAGCGTGCAGTTGTAGCCCAGCTCCTTTAAGAGCGTGCGAACCTTTACACCGGTCATGACCATATTTCCGATCGCCAGAAGCAGAATCCCGCTCTCCCGATACAGAACCTCGCCGCGTCCCAGCTCTATGGGCGCGCGGAACTCCGCCATCTCCTCGCACGCCTCCGCGCGGGGATAGCGGACCGCGATCGGGTGTCCGTAGGAAAGAGCGAACTTCAGCATATCGGAGAATTCCCATTTGTTCTTCGGTGCCATCACAGCCAGATTCGGCACGGAAGAAAGATAGGACAGATCAAAAATACCCTGATGGGTTTCACCGTCCGCACCGACAATACCGGCCCGGTCTACTGCGAAGACAACTGGCAGATCCTGCAGGCACACATCATGTACGATTTCATCATAGGCACGCTGCAGGAAAGTGGAATAGATCGCAACAACCGGATGCATACCACCTGCGGCCAGTCCCGCCGCAAAGGTGACTGCGTGCTCCTCCGCAATGCCTACGTCGATGAAGCGGTCCGGATAGATGTTCCGGAAGCGCTTGAGACCGACGCCGTCCAGCATGGCGGCTGTGATTGCGACCAGTTTTTCGTCCTGCCCGGCCAGCTTCACCATGCAGGATGAAAAGATATCCGTATATCCGTCGGAAGTCGGATTTTTCGGCAGGCCGGTATCAATATGAAACGGCGCCGTTCCGTGGAATCTCGCCGGATGCTTGACAGCCGGTTCATAGCCGCGTCCCTTCTGGGTGACGACATGGACCACTACCGCCTTATGAATATGCTTGGCATCCTCAATGGCTTCCGCCACCTTGGCGGCATCGTGTCCGTCCACCGGCCCCAGATAAGTGAGGCCCCACTCCTCGAAAAGCATGCCCGGACTGAACATCGACTTGATGGTGTTCTTCGCGCGGCGGATCGCATTGACCGCCACCGGACTCTTGTCATTCAGGGAATAGTAAACCTTGTCCCGGAGCTGCAGATAGCGTGTGGAAGAACGGATCCCGTTCAGATTTGCGGAGAGACCGCCCACGTTGTCCGAGATGGAATGATTGTTGTCATTCAGCAGAATAATAAAATTCGTGTTGATTTTGGAGGCGTTATTGATCGCTTCCATCGCAAGACCGCCTGTCAGGGCGCCGTCGCCGATCACCGCAACGATCGTGCGCTTCTCCCCTGCGAGATCTCTGGCCTTGGCAAGTCCCAGCGCCGCCGAAATGGACGTCGAGGCATGGCCTGTGTCAAAAACATCACAGGCGCTCTCCGCGCGTTTCGGGAAGCCGGAGAGGCCGCCGAATTTACGGAGAGTCGGAAACTGATCCTTTCTGCCCGTCAGAATCTTGTGCGTGTAGGACTGGTGTCCGACGTCCCAGATAATCTGATCCTCCGGCAGATTCAGAGCCAGGTGCAGCCCCATGGTCAGCTCAACCGCGCCCAGATTGGACGCGAGATGCCCGCCGGTCTCACTGATGTTTGTAATCAGGAAAGACCGGATTTCCTCCGCGAGGTCCTTATAATGTTCGGCCGGAATCTTTTTGATGTCATTCGGCCGGTTAATCTGATCAAGATACTGTCCCATACCTGCGTTCCGTTATTTTGTGCGTCCTACCAGTGAAATCAGCAGCTCCCGCAGGAACAGATTGTCCGCTGTGAGAGAATCGTACAGCTCCGTCGCCTTTCCGGTCAGGCGTTCTACTTCTTCCCGGGCTGCGTCCAGTCCGTACATCGTGACATAAGTGATCTTATTGTCCTCGGCATCCATTCCGGTTTTCTTGCCGAGTTCCTTCTCGTCTCCGACCACATCGAGGATATCATCCTGAATCTGAAAGGAAAGGCCGATACAGCTGCTGATCGTGTGAAGCTTTTCAATGTCTGCTGCGGGAGCGCCTGCGAGAATCGCGCCGATGGACAGGCCGCTGTCAATCAGGCAGGCAGTCTTGTGCTCATGAATATAGACGAGTTCCTCCGCGCTGATTTTGTCCTTCTTCTCCGCCTCGAGATCCGCACACTGCCCGCCGACCATCCCGTGAACGCCGGCGTTGCGCATCAGAAGCTGCAGCGCCCGGATCACCCGTCCGGTTTCCTCTGCGGTTTCCGCCCGGTCAAAAGCGGATGCGGCGGTCTCGTAGGCATAGTTCAGCAGTGCATCTCCGGCGAGGACTGCCATGCCGTCGCCGTACACCTTATGAGTCGTCAGCCTGCCCCTGCGGTAATCGTCATTATCCATGGCCGGAAGATCATCGTGCACCAGCGAGTAGGTGTGAATCATTTCCAGCGCCGCCATAAAGGGCTCGGCCAGTTTCTTCCTGCCTCCGTACATCGCGCAGGTCTCGGACAGAAACATCGGACGAAGCCGTTTTCCGCCGGCTTCCGCGCTGTAGCGCATCGCCTCTGTCACTTTTCCGGCAAAATGTGAAACACGTCCGGTCTGTGACCCACCTTCCCCGTCCTCAGGACAGGGGAGATATGCCTTCAGAACTGCCTCACAATATGCTCTTTTTTTCTCGAGCTCTTCCGCAAAATTCATCCTGTCACTCCGTTTCAGTCACTCAAATGCCTCGAGCGTTCCGTCTTCCGTCAGCATCTGAACTTTCTTCTCCACCCGGTCAATCCGCTCGTTTACCTGGCGGAGCAGCCGGATTCCTTTTTCATAGCAGGCAAAGGACTCCTCGAGCGTCACGCCGTCCCGTCCCATTTCGTCCAGCAGCTTCTGGATTTCCTCCAGGGAAGCCTCAATGCTCTGTTCCCCGTCCTGCTCTGCCGTCTCCTGCATCGTTCTTTCTTCCTGATCACTCATAGCCTGTCAACTCCCGTATCTGTAACCTGCGCCCGGATCTTTCCGTCCCGGATCCGTATCCCGATGCAGTCTCCCGCCTGAACCTGCAGGACGGAGCGGATCTGCTTTCCGTCCCCGTCTGTCAGATATCCGTATCCTGCCGCCATACGCGCCACCGGCGACTGCGCCTCCAGAAGGCCTGCCGTGCGCTCCAGCCGGTGCCGCAGAAGGCTCAGCTTCTCTCTCATCCTGAGTTCATACAGCTCCTGCAGCTGCATCGCCCGCATCCGTCTCTCACGCACTCTGGAGGACGGCGACAGACTCTGAAGCGCCCGCTCCATCGACGCAGTGCGCATACGCTCCTGCGCGATGCGGGAAGCCATCGACTGTCTGAGGGATGCAAGCCCTGCCGCCAGCTGTTCATCCAGCTGCCGCATCTCATACACAGCCAGCTCTGCCGCTGCCGAGGGGGTGGGTGCCCTGCGGTCCGCCACATAGTCCGAAATCACCGTATCCGTCTCATGTCCCACGGCAGAGATAATCGGCACTGTACAGTCAAAAACCGCCTGTGCGACAATCTCTTCATTGAATGCCCACAGATCCTCGATGGAACCGCCGCCGCGGCCGATAATCATCGTATCGACACCGATCTGCTCCAGCGCGCGGATACCCCGGACAATGCTTTCCGCCGCTCCGTCGCCCTGCACCTGGGCGGGATACAGAATGATTTCCACATACGGATTGCGGCGCGAAGCAATATTGATGATATCCCGCACGGCTGCACCGGTCGGGGCCGTCACGACGCCCAGTGTGCGGATAAAGCGCGGAATCGGCTGTTTATACTGCTCATCGAACATGCCGCGCTCTTCGAGACTTCGCTTGAGAGCCTCATAGCGCTCATTCAGAAGTCCCACACCGTCTCGGATAATCCGGTCCGCATACAGCTGATAGCGTCCGTCCCGCTCATACACGTCGACAGCCCCGGTGACGATCACCTGGTCTCCTTCGCGCATGGTAAAAGAAAGCCCCCTTCGACGCCCTGCAAACATTACGCACGAAAGCGTCCCGGAGGTATCTTTTAACGTGAAATATATATGTCCGGAGGAATGGTACTTGCAGTTGCTGACCTCCCCGCGGACCGCTACCTGGTGCAGCAGATAATCCTGGGCAAACATGTTGCGGATATAGGTATTAATCTGCCCGACTGAATAAATACTCTTCACGTCTTACGCTTCCTGCTCAGGCATAAATTTTGACAGGACACCGTTAACAAAAGCACCGGCGTTCTCCTGTCCGAATTTCTTGGCCAGCTCCACTGCCTCCGAGGCAGCCACCTGGGCCGGTATGTCATCGTCCTTTTCAATCTCGTAAAGAGCAAGGCGCAGGATCGTCAGCTCGACCTTGCCGATCCGCTTCAGGGACCAGCCTTCAATCGACTTTTCCAGTCTCTCATCCATCGCCGGAATCTCCGGGAGGATTCTGCCGACCTTGTCTGTAATATAAGCCTGGTCCTCGGGTGTAACCGTCAGATCCCCGCTCTCAAAAAACAGCTTCTCCTGCTCCGGCATTTCATCCGGTGTATTGAATTCGGCGCGGAACAGGAGCTTGAAAATCTGTTCACGCAGTGCGCGTCTTGTCATGATTCGCTCGCCCCCGCAATGCCCGCAATGCGGATATTGATGTCCGTCGCATTCAGTCCGGTCATGTTGGAGATGGCATTCTTGACACGCGTCTGAACCTGGGAGCTGGTTCCGGGAATATTAAAGCCGGCCTTCATAATCACTTCCAGGCTGACCTTGACCGAGTCGCCTTCCACCGCGACCTTCACGCCCTTGGACAGCTTGCGGAAAGTGGCCTCGCTTACATTGTCGGCCGTAATATTGCCGGAAATGGAAGCAATTCCCTCCACCTCCAGGGTCGCATAAGCGGCGATCATGGCGACGACTTCTTCCGCGATCTTGATCGTTCCGATTTCAACATTCTCTTCCGTTACCACGGTTTCGATTTCCTGTGCCATATCTGATCCTTTCTGATTCTTTCGCCGGAGCACCCGCGGGTATTCCGGCTTAAGTCTCCTGCCAAGTTAAAGTTCATTATATCATAAAGAAGTTCATTCATGGAAGCCGCACAACCAGACAGGAGTCATTTTCCCAGATAACTTCCGCATCCTGCATCAGTTTCTCTTCCCATCCACGCACCTGCTCCAGTCCCTCCTGCGTCGTGACCGGCAGGTCCGGATCCTCTACAATATAATCCTTCTGGATCACCAGATGCCGGACCGCCTCATCCGGAAGATCCGGATAGAGCGTTTCAAGCTCATCGGGAGTGCTGATCAGATGCACCTCTTTCTGAGCGATTGCAAGCTGTTCCGGCGGATTTTTCTTCACCGGTGTGGTGAAGGTATAATAAACATCATTGTACTGCGCATTCTCATACAGGTACTCTGCCAGCGGATACTTTACATCCCAGTCCCGCTCATTCAGGAAATTCCGGATGCTGAAGGGGGCATTGGTCAGCCACAGGAACGCCAGCAGGCTGACTGCAGATGCGGTCACAAGCCGTCTGCCCGATAGCAGATTCTTCTCTCCGCTTTTTTTCACCAGACAGCACAGCGCGACGGCAAAGACAGGAATGGCCGCCGCCACGACAAAGGACAGCTTGACGAGGGCATACTCATGAACCGCGGAGTGATTCTTCAGAAACAGAATCTGAACAACCGGCGCCGCAATGCCCAGCTGCAGGATAGCCGCCGGCGCTCCGGCGGAATCCGGAAGCAGCTGTTTCCCGGATTTTCTGACGTACACAGCGATCATCAGGAACGCTGCAAAAATCAGCAGCGCCAGCAGCAGTGCGCGGTGGGCGGAAAAGTCTGCCTGTGTTCTGGCAAAATTCAGGAAAATGTCCACAAAGACATTGTTCTCCGATTCCGTTCCGGTTCTCTCCAGAAACTTGGCCGTCAGCTGTTTCTTCCAGTCCGCGACATGGGACAGCTGCCACAGAAAAGCAAGGAGTGCCGAAAGAACCGGCAGAACATATACAGCCGCCTCGCGCAGCAGACGGCCGGCCGGCGTCCTTTTGCGAAGCAGCGTGATCACCCTGAACAGGAAGGCGAGGAAAATAAAGATCCAGAAATAGTAATCTGTCAGAATGCCGCAGAAAATAACCGCTGCCCGGCCGGCATCAAGAAGAATCCGCCTCTTTCCGGCACGGCAGTTTCCCCTCAGATGCAGGTACTCCAGGAGCAGGTACAGATAAATCCAGAAAATCACAGCCTGGTCCACCCAGAACACGTTAATCTGATACCAGAGATTGGAGGGAATCAGAACCCAGAACAAAGCCGTGAAAAACGTCAGGACAGCCCGTGTGCGGGGCGTACCGGCGCGAAGGTCTTTCAGACCAAGATAGACAAGGCCTGCGAAAAACAGCATTTCCGCCGCATAGCAGAAAAGTGCAAAATGTTTGACGAACGACAGGCTGATATGCGTTTTGAAAAGAAGCCTGGCCAGAAGATACGGGAACAATGCGGAAACAGTCGGATAACTGACGTATGGCGTCCGCTCCGCCAGAGAGGCATATTCAATGGACCGGAACGATTCGTAGAAAGTGAACCGGTCCCGGAGAAGCCCGTCCTGCAGCCAGACATTGATGAACTTGACCGTCGAGCCGGCCAGCCACATGTGTTTTCCGCCGTAATTGTCAAAACGGACCGGCCAAATCACATAAAATGCAATCAGGAAGCACACGAGCAGCAGCAGTGCCGTCAGTCCGAATATTCTGATTTCTCCCGCTCGCCCGGAAGGTCTCTCCGATTGTTTCTTCAATTCCTGTCTCTCCTCTGCGCTTTCTGCAGCGCTTTCTCCTGATCAGCTGCGGTTGTCAGAACTGAACCACCCGCAGAACCAGCGCACCGCTGCGTCTGGCCGCTTCGATCCCGACATCCGAGTCCTCATAAATCACCGTGCGCTCCGCCGGGATGCCGAAATACTCCATCGCCATGAAGAAGCCCTGCGGATCCGGTTTGACCCTCGTGATGTTCTCCTGCGTCAGGATCAGTTCGAAGAGCTCCCTGACCGCAAAATGATCCAGGATCTCCTCCGTATTCTTACGGGAGGCTGTGGTGACGATCGCCGTGTGCATCTGATCCCGCTGTGCCCGGATCCCGTCAAACAGCGCCCAGTTCATCCTCGCCTCGCTGAGATGCTTCTGATAAGCCGCCTTCTTCGCGGCGTGGATGGCCTTCAGCTGGTCCTCGTCCGCCTTCCCTCCGAGCAGGACCGGCACAAATTCCGTGTAATGCCGCCCGTTGCAGAAATCTCTGAAATAGGCATAATCAATGTCCGCGCCGTACGGGCGCACCGCTTCCTGATACGAGAGCCAGTTGACCCTGCTTGTGTCAAAAAGTGTCCCATCGAGGTCGTAGACCGCCAGTTTTGTCCTGTTATCCGTCATTGTCTGTTCTCCTGCCCTGTCTGCCGCCGGGCCTTATTCTTCGTTACGGCTGCCGGAGTGCTTCCAGTGACGTGCCGAAGTCCTGTTCCAGATCCCGCAGCACATGCAGGAGTCCACAGTAATACAGGACTGCCCCCGCCTCATCCTTCTCCAGTTTGTAAGGCATCAGGCGGAGCCAGTGTATGGCTTCGTGGAAATAGATGCTCCGCACGCCATCCTGCCCGAAGCGCTGCTCAAGATACGCGCGGTACCATTTGTGCAGCTCGAAGTAGATCTCGGACCGGACAATCAGATAATTCACCCGGTTCTCGTCCGTCTGGACCTGCCGCACATTGGCGTACAGCTCGTACTCGCCGTGCAGCGACTGCAGAAGCTTGGCATAGTCCAGATACGGCGTCGCATGCGGTGCGGACGGATTCGGGTCGATCAGGTAGAAGGAATCGCGAACGCCGTCCGTCCGCAGGCAGATGATGTTCTCCACGGTCAGGTCCCCGTGAATCTCCGAACAGATATCTTTTTCGAAGATCTTCCCGAGTACCGGCTCCTCCAGCATCCATCTGTAATGCTCCAGGTTCGGCATCGCTTCCCCGTTGATGATCAGCTCAGGGTACTGCATCAGCGCGCGGATCCGCCGGGAAGCGGCAATCTTCTCCAGATTGCGGGTCACCTTCTGCTCTATATAAGCGTGCAGGCCGGCTGCATCTTTCGCGCGCAGGTTCTCCCGGTGTATGGTCCCGTCCAGGGCGGTAAGTGCCTTCTCCAGAATCTCCCGTGAGTTCTCCAAAGACGCCGTATGAATGTATTCGAACATGCCGACCGAATTGGGGTAATACGGCATATCGTAATAACAGCTGTGCTCCTCCTCCGATTTGCCGATGATCTCCGGCAGCGGAAGGGTTCCCCGGTACCGCTCGATCCATTCGATCTGTCCCGCCAGTTTCCGGCCCTCCTCGTCAAAGGCATACTTGCGGAAAAACATCTGGCGGCCGTCGGTACACAGGAGTGTTGTCGCCATCGAACCGGCCGAGTAGTCCCGGATGATGGAGATGCCCTGGTTAATCCGCAGATAATCCTCAATATACTCCCGGCTCTCCCCGAGGAAATATCGCTCCAGGAAGGTCAGCCGCTCCCCTGAGTCGAGGTGCGGGACCAGGCTGATGAAATCCTCGTCCAGTTCCTCCACCGCGGTGCGCTTCGGCATCCGCAGGGAAACAAGGAGCAGCACGATCAGCGGAAGGACCATGTACAGAGACATCCACAGGTGTGCGTCGGCCCCGCCCGCAAACAGGGAAGAGAGCGAGCCGGTGCTCGCGGACAGCGCGCTCTCCGTGAACAGCGCTGCGAACACCTCTTCGAAGGAGGTCGGAAAACCGGAAGCGGTGAGAAACCGCGCAAAGCAGGCATAAGAAAGCAGATACAGCGCCCACATCCCACAGGTCGAGAGGAACATCTTCTTTTTGCTGATTTTGAGCGCGACGTTCTTGAAACTCCAGATCAGGGCCCAGGCCGAGCGAAGAAGCCGCGACTGGATCTGGGGATTAAAGATCGACGCTGCCCTGAGCATCCACCGCTTCACATAGGTCTTGCACAGGAACAGAATCCCTGCGGCCAGAAGTGCCGCAACCGACAGGCCGAAATACCAGAAAACAGTACGCCGCATTTCCGCATTCCCCCGGTCCGGGAGATACATCAGGAGAAACAGGACGCCGACGACGATGATATCCAGGTAGCGGTCCACGATCACGCTCGCGAAGCCGAGTGCCTTTCCGTTCCGCATCCTGCGGCCTGAAATCCAGGCCCTCGCGAGGTCTCCGAGCTTATACGGCAGAAAATAGCTGATCAGGTAGCCGATGGACAGAGACTGGACCAGACTTCTCTTCTCGGGCGTTTCATACACACCGATCAGAAGTCCCCATCGGAGGATGCGGACCCAGTGTGCCAGACAGATCAGGATAATCGCCAAACCCAAAAATGCAATTCTCATGAATCACTCTTAAGACCGGCCAGCCGCGTATCGGTCACGGCCAGGTCGTACTCTTCCGGCGTCCCGAAAGAGATGTGCTCATCGATCGGGAAAGTTACGATGCGGCAGCCTCTGTCTGCCAGCTCGTTGTAGACGCCGCTCATAAAGAATTCCTTATAGGAACAGTGCTCGAGATACTCCGCCGCCGCGGTTTCGAACAGTTCCCTGTTCCGGAAATAATATGCGCCGCAGATGGCCTCACTGCTGACGACCTCCTTCTCGACAGTCCCGGAGACGCGCCCGTCCTCCGCAAAGCGGACATAGCTGAAATTCGGGCTGTCGGAGATAAATGTCAGGAGTGCCCCGTCCACATCGTCCGGGCAGCCGTCCAGGCAGAACTGTTCAAAACGCGGCGCCATAAAGGCGTGGTCGCAGTCGTTGAACAGGATCGGCCCGCCGTCTTCGATCGCCTTCACGCCCTCCAGGCACGTCAGAACAGCGCCGTTCAGCACGTGCGGGATAACACGGATCCGGGCTGCGGGAAACCACTGCAGAATGGCACTGTCAATCCCGAAGCGGTTGATATGCTCCTGCAGCACCACGAACGTGATATCCTTTACCGGCACGAATTTCAGGACAGACTGCGCTGCCCAGTAGAAAAACGGTCTGCCCTGCAGCTCAATGAGCGGCTTGGGGACGTTGAAGCCCTTGTTTCCGAAGCGGGTCCCGCCTCCGCCCATCGGCATGATCAGGTGAAGCCGTCCGTTTCTGTTCTCTTCCATGTTCTTTCCTCTCCGTTTCCGTCCTTATGCCTCACCGGCAGAGACGCGGGCCAGCAGGCTGCACTCGTGCTCAATGACGCGGCGCAGTCCTTCCCGCATGTCGATCTCCGGGGTCCAGCCGTATTTTGTCGCGGCGAGTGTGTTGTCGCAGAGCGAATACTTGTTGATCTCGTGTGTCAGGATCTCAGTCTTTATGCCGTAGGCGCCTTCATACAGAGCCGGATATTTCTCCCAGTAATGCGCGTCGGAGGCGTACTCGGCGGGGATGTCCTTCCCCATCAGCTCCTGCGCGATGGCGTACATCTCGTTGACGGAGTAATTTTTGTTGGAGGACACATTCACACAGTCAAAGCCTTCCGTCTTCTGGACCAGGATGGCGAGCCGGACCAGGTCATCCACGTAGATATAGTCTCTGCGCTGATTTCCGTCCGAGTGGAACACAGGTGTCCTGTCAAAATAAAGCTCGCGGATCATGTAAGCCACGAACGGCGGCTGTGTCCGCAGGCAGTCAATGTGCGGGCCGTAGACGTTCGCAAACCGCAGGCACGTGATGTTCATTCCGTAGGTGCGGTGATAGGATTCGCAGAAGCGCTCCGCCACATATTTGGTGTTCGGATAGATCAGCGTCGGAAGGGCAAAATGATCCTCTTTCGTCGGAAACTCCGTCTCGTTTTCATACATGGCGTTGGTGCTGGCCAGGATAAACTTTTTCACACCATACTTCCGGGCGTTCTCCAGAAGGTTCACGGTTCCGATGACATTGACGTCGATCGCTTCCTGCGGATTGGACTGACAGTCCGGAAGCGGTGCAATCCCCGCAATATTGTAGATATAATCCACATCACCGTTCTTTAAGAGCTCCGCGATTCCTTCACGGTCACGGATATCTATGCGGATGACTTCATCCGTAAAGCTGTGATCGTCAAAGATCAGGTTGTCCTCTTTGCCGTAGGAAAAATTGTCGATCAGAATCAGCTCGTCGCCCTGCTTATAGAGCCGGTACGCCAGCTGTGAACCGATAAACCCGGCCGCTCCGGTAATCATTACTTTACTCATATTTTGCCCTCGCTTTTTATGATCTCTTCTTCTGACAGAATTACCTGTAGGATTGAACCTCCCACCGCCTGCAGAGGCGGGGGATTCCTGCTTCATCGCTATAGTTTGCCGGCTAAGACGTGTCTTTGCCAGGCAGTGACCATCGGCTCCACAGGCGTTGACTTCGGGCAATTCCTGCCCTAGTGAATCTATTTGTTTTCAGCTTACTTTCTGTATTTCGATATCATTCAGGATTCGGAGAGCCTCCTTCCTGATATTGACCGCTGCATTGGTGTCACGGTCATGCACTGCCCCACATGCCGGACACTGCCATCTCCGTATCTTAAGATCTTTTACTTTCGGCTC
>JAFRIW010000026.1 GCA_017432565.1 Lachnospiraceae bacterium | reverse complement strand
ACCATCAACTCCGCTAACATCGAGTACGAGACCTAGAAGAGACACTATGCACACGTTGACTGCCCAGGCCATGCTGACTATGTCAAGAACAAGATCACCGGCGCTGCTCAGATGGATGGTTCCATCCTCGTTGTTGCTGCAACCGACGGCGTTATGGCACAGACCAGAGAGCACGTTCTGCTTGCCCGCCAGGTTGGTGTTCCGTACATCATCGTATTCATGAACAAGTGCGATATGGTTGATGACGAAGAAATGCTTGACCTCGTCGAGATGGAGATCAGAGACCTGCTGAACGAGTACGAGTTCCCGGGCGATGACATTCCGGTTATCCGCGGTTCTGCTCTGAAGGCTCTGGAAGATCCGAACAGCGAGTGGGGCGACAAGATCCTCGAGCTCATGAACACTGTTGATGAGTACATCCCGGATCCTGAGCGTGACAACGAGAAGCCGTTCCTGATGCCCATCGAGGATGTCTTCACCATCTCCGGTCGTGGTACTGTTGCAACCGGCCGTGTTGAGAGAGGCCAGCTGAAGATTCAGGATCCCGTTGAGATCGTTGGTGTTAAGGAAGAGACTCAGAAGTCCGTCGTTACCGGTATCGAGATGTTCAGAAAGACTCTGGACTATGCAGAGGCCGGCGACAACATCGGTGTTCTTCTTCGTGGTATCGACAGAACCGACATCGAAAGAGGTCAGGTTGTTGCGAAGCCCGGCACAGTTAAGTGCTACAAGAAGTTCACGGCTGAGGTTTACGTACTGACCAAGGATGAAGGCGGCCGTCATACACCTTTCTTCAACAACTATCGTCCTCAGTTCTATTTCAGAACAACGGATGTTACCGGTGTCTGCAACCTGCCTGAAGGCGTTGAGATGTGCATGCCTGGTGATCACGTCACCATGACCATCGAGCTGATTCACCCGATCGCTATGGAGCAGGGTCTTACCTTCGCTATCCGTGAAGGCGGCCGTACCGTTGGTTCGGGAAGAGTTGCGACTGTTGAGGAGTAATTCCTGACAATCCACTTAAGAAAAACCAGACAGACCCGGCAGCGAAAGCTGCCGGGCCTTTTTGCGCGTAAGCAATGAGCCATGCGCGGCGGAATGGGCGGCGTCCGGGAAATTTACTTCCATGGACGCCGCCTCGTTTCGCAGCATACGGCGAATGCCGCGACAATGAGCGACTGCAGGTCGCGAACTGCCGCATGGCCCATTGCTTCTTTGAATCATGTTCATGCAAATTTCTGGTGACTTATGATTGTTTTTATGATAGAATGTCCTCAAGCGGTATTTTGAGGGTAAAAATCCGGCCGTGGAAAGGGAAAAACAGTGGCGAAGTTATATTTCCGCTATGGCGCGATGGGGTCATCCAAGACGGCCAATGTCCTGATGGTCCGATATAATTATGAAGAAAAAGGCCAGCACGCTGTTCTGCTAAAGCCGAAGCTGGATCACCGGGACGGCGAACAGGTGCTCTGGTCCAGAATCGGTCTCTCCGCTAAATGCGGCTTTGTCGAAGACTTCCTTCAGGCCTGGGATCCGTCCGATCCCTATGATGAAGGAAGAAAGATTGCCGCTGTGATTGTGGATGAGGCACAGTTCCTGACAACAGCGCAGGTGGATGCACTCTCGGATATCGTGGATTTCTCCGATATTCCGGTGATCTGCTACGGACTTCGGACAGATTTTACCAGCACGCTTTTTGACGGTGCCAAACGGCTGATGGAGCTTGCGGACCGGATCGAGGAAATTCCGACGGTGTGTTGGTGCGGAAAACGCGCCCATTTCAATGCGCGCTTTGCGGACGGGAAAATAGTGCGGACGGGAGAACAGGTTCTTCTCGGCGCAAATGACAGCTATGTATCGCTGTGCCGTAAGCACTTTAAGGAAGGAAAACTGCGCGCAGACGACTGATCTGCTGCAAAATGAGGTGAGATATGGACAAATCAGTTATTCAGTTCAAGGTCAGGATGTTCGGCGGTTTCTCTCTGAATTATGAAGGACAGGAAATTGTTCTGGGCAGAAACACTACTGCGAAGTTTATCCAGCTTCTGCAGCTGGTCTGGCTGCAGGACGGTACGCCGATGTCCAAAGACCGGATTGTGCGGGCGCTCTACGAGATGGATGATCTGTCCAACCCGAACAACAGCTTTAACAATCTGGTGTATCAGATGCGGCGGCAGATGGTTCGCGCGGAACTGCCGGACAAAGACTACATCATCCGGAAAGGCAAGCTGTTCACGGAGGACGATACCGTGCTTCTTGACCTGGATGTCCGCCGTTTCAGAGGACTGATGAACCGGGGCAGAGCGGAGGATGATCCGGATAAAAAGGCGGAGCTGTTCTCGGAAGCGCTGGACCTTTACAGCGGAGAACTGCTGCCCGAGGCATCTTCGGAGACATGGGTGATCATGCACAGCGTCGCTCTGCAGCGGAGTTTTGACGAGGCCGTACATTTCCTGGGAGATTATTATAAGGAAAAGAAAGATTACAGCGCCATGAAGAAGCTGTATGCCAGAGCAGTCATGATCTACCCGGATAATGAGTGGCAGGCTTATCAGATTGAGACGCTGATTCTGGAAGGATCCTTCAAGGAAGCATATAAGCTGTATGATGAGACAGTGCATCTGTATGCGGATGAGATGGGAATCGCGCCGTCGGAGAAGCTGCATGAGTGTTATCAGCTGCTCGCCTCTCAGATGCCGGCGGCGGCAGGCAAAATCGGAGAGATCCAGTCTGAACTGACCGAACAGGAGGATAGCGGCGCATATTACTGTGCATATCCGAGCTTTATTGACGCGTACCATATTCTGAGCAGAAATATGGAGCGGACCGGGAAATCTATTTATATGATGCTTTGTACACTGGTGGACTACGAGGGCAAACCGATCCAGAATCAGGAGAAACTCCGGGTGCGGTCCGATGCCCTGTACAATTCAATTTGCCAGTGCCTGAGAAGAAGCGATGTCTTTACAAAATACAACACCTCCCAGTATCTGATTCTTCTTGTAGGCACAAGTCTGGAAGGCTGCAATGTCGTTTTCCGCAGAATCAACAATCATCTGAAGGAGAGTGCGGGAAGCAGAGTGGAAATCCGGTACAACACAGTATCTCTGGCAGATCTGCCGGAGCAGACAGAGCAGTAACGAATTCGGGAGAGGAAGAATACAATGGGAAAGCAGGCGGACAGCGCAACTTTTATCGTATCGGTTAAAAAAATGGAGAATGCCACCTGGCAGGGTCAGATTGTCTGGGCAGATGAAAACCGGAAGCAGCATTTCCGGAGCCTTCTTGAGATGCTGCGGCTGATGGACGGCGCACTGACAACCGGTGAGCTGGGCGATGAAGAACCGGAGGAGTGACAGCTGAGGCGATGGACAATATGAAAAAACGGCTGATTCTTGCCTCGGCCAGCCCGCGGCGCCGCGAGCTGCTCACGCTGGCAGGATTTGAGTTTGAAGTGATCCCCGCCGTGGGAAAGGAAGTCGTTCACGAAGAAAACGGGATACCGCTGACGCCGGACCGGATTGTCCGGCAGCTGGCACTGCACAAGGCGGAAGAAATCTTTGACCGGGAGAAAGGTGCCATGGGGCTGACAGTGATCGGCGCGGATACCATTGTGGTGCTGGATGGTGAGATCCTCGGAAAACCGAAGGACCGCGCGGATGCAAAAAGAATGATCCGCATGCTGCAGGGACGGGATCACAAGGTGTACACGGGTGTCGCAGTTCTGCGCAGCCGGGAGGGACAGGATCCGGAAGAGGATCGTCTTGTGTTTCATGAGATGACGGTTGTTCGGGTTTTTCCCATGAGTGATGAAGAAATTGAGCGCTATGTGGCGACCGGTGAAGCGGATGACAAAGCAGGTGCCTATGGCATCCAGACAAGCTTCGGAATTTATGTCAGCGGAATAGAGGGGGACTACAACAATGTGGTCGGTCTCCCGATTGCAAGACTTTACCAGGAAATGAAAAAAATGCCGGTCTGACCGGCATTTTTTATTCAGATCAGATTGTTTCACCGGTCCATCGCCCGCTGGCTCCGCAGGGGAGGATCAGGCCGGTGGAGCGGACCGGCAGCCCGATTTCGTCTGCTGTGACCGTTCCGCGCGCGATCGAATCCAGCGCACTGTGCAGCAGATAGCTCAGGACAGCCGGCTGCAGTCCGGTGGTATAGGAATTCAGCAGGACAAAAAGCGGTCTGTCGCTCAGAAGCCTGGCGCAGTCCAGCAGGAAAGCGTAGATATTGTCCTCCATCTTCCAGATTTCACCCTTGGGTCCCCGCCCATAGGAAGGCGGATCCAGAATGATCGCGTCGTAGGTGTTCCCGCGGCGGATCTCTCTCTGGACAAATTTCCCGCAGTCATCAACCAGATAGCGGATCGGCGCATCCTGCAGACCGGACAGGGCAGCATTCTCCCTGGCCCAGGTCACCATTCCTTTGGAGGAGTCTACATGCGTCACGGCCGCACCCGCAGCGGCGGCTGAGACGGTGGCACCGCCGGTATAGGCGAAAAGATTCAGCACTTTGACAGGCTGCTCACTCACGGCAGCACGCCTGCGGATCAGCTCTGCGCACCAGTCCCAGTTGACTGCCTGCTCCGGAAACAGGCCGGTGTGTTTGAAACTGAAAGGTTTCAGATGAAAGGAGAGATCTCTGTAGCCGATCTGCCATTCCTCCGGAAGATCCCTGAATTCCCAGCTGCCTCCGCCTTTGTCCGAACGGAAGTAATGACCGTTCGCCCGGCCCCAGCGTCTGTCCTTCGGCGTATTCCAGATCACCTGCGGATCCGGGCGGATGAGCAGATAATCCCCCCAGCGCTCAAGCTTTTCTCCGGATGAAGTATCAAGCACTTCGTAATCTTTCCAGCCGTCCGCAATCCACATAACAGGTCCTCTTTCTGATTTTGAATCTCTGACTTTCTGTCTTCTCAGTCATCTGCCCGGCGCAGCACCAGGTTCCGCATCCGGCATCAATACGGAAGTTTATCATATTGGCGGGAGATTGTCACTTTACCGTATTAAAGCATTGACGTGCAGAATGAATACTTGTATACTATTTCGAAAAGTGTCTTTATGCCTGATCCCAAAGGAAATAGTACATAGAGACTGAGGAGGAGATTATGAGCGGAACACAGATTACAATGCTGGTAGCGATGGCAGCCTATCTGGTCGGCATGATGTTTGTCGGCCTGCGGATGTCGGAGAAAAACGAGACGGTCGGCGATTTCTATCTGGGCGGCAGAAAACTCGGACCGCTTGTCACCGCGATGAGTGCGGAAGCTTCGGATATGTCGAGCTGGCTTTTGATGGGACTCCCGGGTGTCGCGTATCTCTCGGGCTGTGCAGATGCCGGGTGGACAGCAATCGGTCTGGCGGTCGGAACTTATTTCAACTGGCTGATTGTCGCGAAGAAGCTGCGCAGATATACAGAGCGCACACAGTCCATCACACTTCCTGAGTTTTTCTCAGACCGGTATGGCGATAAGAAGAATGTTCTGACACTCATTTCCGCGATCTGGATTATTGTTTTCTTCGTACCGTATACTGCCTCCGGCTTCGCAGCCTGCGGAAAGCTGTTCCGTTCCCTGTTCGGAGCGGATTATCACGCCGCGATGATCATCAGCGGACTGGTCATTATTGTCTACACGACTACCGGCGGATTCCTTGCCGCTTCGACCACCGACTTTATTCAGAGCATTGTCATGTCAGTTGCCCTGATTATCGTTCTGGTATTCGGTGTCAGCAAAGCCGGCGGCCTCGGAGCGGTTGCGGACAATGCAAGACAGCTGCCCGGTTATCTTTCCATGGTGCAGTCCTACAGTCCGGCGACAGGAGCAGCCGTTCCGTACTCAGCGCTGACCATTTTCTCAACGATGGCCTGGGGACTTGGATATTTCGGCATGCCTCACATTCTGCTCCGGTTCATGGCTATTGAAAATGACGAGAAAGTGACACTGTCCAGAAGAGTAGCGACCGTGTGGGTCGTCATCTCCATGGCTGCAGCGGTTCTGATCGGTATTGTCGGCCTGGGCATGTCTTCGGGCGGCGTAATCCGGACACTGGAAGGCTCTGATTCCGAGACCATCGTCGTTGTTATTTCCGAACTGCTGTCCAAGTATGGTATTTTTGCAGCTCTGATCGCAGGCGTAGTGCTCTCCGGTATTCTGGCATCCACCATGTCCACTTCCGATTCCCAGCTGCTTGCAGCTTCGTCGTCAATTTCAAACGATATTCTCTCCAAGTTCTTCAATATTAAAATGGACTCTGCGAGACTCCTCCTGGTGTCGAGAATTTCATTGGTGGTGGTCGCCGTGATCGGCATCATCCTCGCGTGGGATCCGGGCAGCTCTGTTTTCCAGATTGTCTCTTTTGCATGGGGCGGCTTCGGTGCCTCCTTCGGACCGGTGGTCCTGCTTGCTCTGTTCTGGAGACGGAGCAATCGGAACGGCGCACTGGCCGGCATGCTCGTCGGCGGCATCACGATTTTTGTCTGGAAATTCCTGCTGCGTCCCCTCGGCGGTGCCCTGGATATTTATGAACTTTTCCCGGCTTTCTTTATCGCCCTGGGTGTCAACGTGCTGGTTTCGCTGCTGACACCGGCACCGGAGAAGGAGATTACGGATGTTTATGATTCCGTTCACTGAGAAGCTTTCTGACTGATTTTTATGAAACAGAACGGCCCGGCGGGAGCTCTCGCCGGGCTTTCTTCGGGGCAAAATCCGAAATTCGGGAATTTCTACAAAAATTCTACAAAAAGTTCTTGCATATCGCCGAAATTCATCTTATAATATCGATTGCTGTGACATGATAGCTATGAAGCGTGAGGTTGCTGCCGCGCGCGAAAGCGCAGGCAGGTTTTCCGTGGAGCGAATGTCTGGAGCCGCCGGAAAGTCCGGATGGTTCAAAAATCTGACGACAAGTCACTGTACCAGTTTGGTCTGTCGATAGGACAGAAACGACGTGCAAGCCCATAAAACGGGGCACGGAAGCAGCACAGAGCTTCCGGACCGCCGGGACACGCACGGGAGAGTGTACAGTCACCGCTTGTCGTACTTGAGTCAAAAAGTGCGAAAAGGAGGCGACTTTTTTTATGGCAAATCAGGTGATGAGAATTACACTGAAGGCTTACGATCACGAGCTGATCGATGCATCTGCGAAGAAGATCATCGAGACCGTGAAGAAGAATGGATCTCAGGTCAGCGGACCGGTTCCGCTTCCCACCAAGAAGGAAGTGGTTACGATCCTCCGGGCAGTTCACAAATATAAGGACTCCCGTGAGCAGTTCGAGCAGAGAACCCACAAGAGACTGATTGACATCATCAATCCGACTCAGAAGACTGTGGATGCTCTGAGCAGACTGGAAATGCCTGCAGGCGTCTACATCGATATCAAGATGAAGACCAAATAAGGATCCGGAAAAGCCCTGTGAACTCCGCAGGGTATTTTGCGTGGTAACAGCGGCATAAGCCGCCGGAATACAAGAACCTCTACCTAGAATGACATCCCCGGACGCTGCGCGCGGACAGCAACCTGTGTAAGCTGAGACGCAGGCGGGCAGACGGGAGCGGAAGTACAGGAAGTCTTAAGGCCGGACAGCAGGCCCTCAGACTTTTAAGAAGCGGCAGGGAATCGCTCCAAATGTACTCAGATGTCCGCTGTAGAGAATACCCGGTAAGAAAACGGGAGAAAGAGGTAAGAATGAAGAAAGCAATACTTGCAACCAAGATCGGCATGACGCAGATCTTCAAAGAAGACGGAACCCTTGTTCCGGTAACCGTCCTGGAGGCCGGCCCGAATGTCGTCACCCAGATCAAGACGGAAGAGAATGACGGTTATGAGTCCGTACAGGTCGGCTTCAGCGACATGAAGAACCGGATCACCGTGATGGACAAGGGCGGCAAGAAGGAAGTGGTTCACCGCCACGGCGCCGGCAAGGCACTGCAGGGACACTTCGAGAAGGCCGGCACGACCAGCAAGAAGTATGTCCGTGAGTTCCGCTTTGAGAACGCTTCCGAGTATGAGCTCGGCCAGGAAATCAAGGCTGACATCTTTGAAGAAGGCGACAAGGTCGATGTGACTGCCATTACAAAGGGTAAAGGTTTCCAGGGTGCGATCAAGAGACTTGGTCAGCACAGAGGCCCCATGAAGCACGGTTCCAAATTCCACCGTCATCAGGGCTCGAACGGCTCAAGCTCCGATCCGAGCAGAGTCTTCAAGGGCAAGGGAATGCCCGGCCACATGGGCAGCGTGCAGGTTACTGTCAGAAACCTTGAGATCGTCAGGGTTGATGCAGAGAAGAACCTGATTCTGATCAAGGGCGCTGTTCCGGGACCGAAGAAGGGCATGGTAACGATTAAAGAAACCACTAAGGTGGATGCATAAAACCGCTTTAGCGGGAAAGGAGGCCAATCCGAATGGCAAACGTATCAGTTTTCAATATGGAAGGAAAAGAGGTCGGAACCATCGACCTGAATGATGCGGTTTTCGGCGTTGAAGTCAACGAACATCTCGTCCATCTGGCAGTTGTGCAGCAGCTCGCCAACAAGCGTCAGGGAACCCAGAAGGCCAAGACCCGTTCTGAAGTGTCCGGCGGCGGCAGAAAGCCCTGGAGACAGAAGGGAACCGGCCATGCAAGACAGGGCTCAACCAGAGCACCTCAGTGGACCGGCGGCGGTGTCGTATTTGCACCCGTTCCGCGCGACTATTCTTTCAAGCTGAACCGCAAGGAGAAGCAGGCAGCGATCCGCTCCGCGCTCTCTGACCGCGTCGCTTCCGGCAAGCTGATTGTCGTAGACGAGCTGAAGTTCGACGGTGCGAAGACCAAGGCTTTCGCAGAGGTTCTGAAGAACCTGAAGGCAGCGGACAAGACACTGGTCCTGATTGCAGACAATGATCAGAATGTTGTTCTGAGCGCACGGAACATCCCGTCCGTCAAGACGGAACTGACCGGCGAGATCAACACCTACGATATTATGAATGCACAGACCCTCATCCTCACAAAGGATGCAGTAGCAAAGATTGAGGAGGTGTACGCATAATGGCAGCACTGGAATATTATGATGTCATCCTGAAACCGGTCATCACTGAGAAGAGCATGAACGGCATGAGCGAGAAAAAGTACACTTTCTACGTTCATCCCGAAGCAAACAAGCCTCAGATCAAGAATGCGGTCGAGAAGATGTTCGAAGGAACCAAGGTGAAGAGAGTCAACACCATCACCTGCAGACCCGTAAAGAAGAGAAGGGGCATGACGATCGGATACACAGCAAAGCGCAAAAAGGCCGTTGTCTTCCTGACCGAGGACAGTAAGGACATCGAACTGTTCGGCGCACTTTGATGAATGAAATGCCCTAGAGGGATTGAGGCTTCGCATAAAGTATGGAGCCTCGTAACAGACAAAAAGGAGTAAGAAAGTCATGGGAATCAAAAAATATACCGCTTATACTCCGTCCAGAAGAAACATGACCGGTTCTGACTTCGCGGAAGTCACCAAGAAGACCCCCGAGAAGAGCCTGGTCACCTCTCTTAAGAAGAACGCAGGACGGAACAATCAGGGCAAAATCACCGTCAGACATCACGGCGGCGGAAACAGAAAGAAATACAGACAGATCGATTTCAGAAGATTCAAGGATGATATCCCGGCAACCGTTATCGGTGTTGAGTATGATCCCAACCGCACGGCCAACATCGCACTGATCTGCTACGCAGACGGCGAGAAGTCCTATATCCTGGCTCCTCAGGGCCTGACAGACGGCATGAAGGTCATGAACGGACCCAAGGCCGAAGTAAGAGTAGGCAACTGCCTCCCGCTGGAGAACATCCCGGTCGGTACTGAAGTTCACAACATTGAGATGCATCCCGGCAAGGGCGGTCAGCTGGTCAGAAGCGCAGGAACCAGCGCACAGCTGATGGCGAAGGAAGGCAATTATGCAACCCTCCGTCTTCCCTCCGGTGAAATGAGAATGGTTCCCGTCGACTGCAGAGCGACGGTAGGCGTTCTCGGAAACGGCGATCACAACCTGATCCACTACGGCAAGGCCGGAAGAGTCCGCCACATGGGCATCCGTCCGACAGTCCGCGGATCTGTCATGAACCCGAATGACCACCCTCACGGCGGCGGCGAAGGCAAGGCACCTGTCGGACGTCCCGGACCGAGCACACCTTGGGGCAAGCCGGCTCTTGGTTACAAGACGCGCAGGAAGAAAGCTTCCGATAAGCTGATTGTAAGAAGAAGAAACGGCAAGGCCATTAACAATTAAGGAGGAAAATCATGGCAAGATCATTAAAGAAAGGTCCTTTCGCGGACGAAAGCCTTTTAAAGAAGATAGATGCTATGAATGCATCGGGATCCAAGCAGGTGATTAAGACCTGGTCACGCCGTTCTACCATCTTCCCGTCCTTTGTCGGACATACGATCGCGGTACATGACGGCAGAAAGCACGTTCCGGTCTACGTTACAGAGGACATGGTCGGACACAAACTCGGTGAGTTCGTTGTGACCAGAACCTATCGCGGACACAACGGAAATAACAAGGACGAGAGGAGCGGCGGAAGGTAATTTTCTTCCGCTGATGGAAAGGAGACAGATCTATGGCTAACGGACATAGAACACAAATCAAGAGAGACAGAAATGCCCAGAAGGACACAAGACCTTCAGCAAAGCTGTCCTTCGCCAGAATTCCGATCCAGAAAGCATGCTTTGTCATGGACGCGATCCGCGGCAAAGATGTTGCGACAGCAGAAGGTATTCTGACATATAATAACAGACACGCTTCGGCAGTCATTCTGAAGCTGCTCAAGTCTGCTGTGGCCAATGCCGAGAACAACAACGGCATGAACCCTGCAAACCTCTATATCGCTGAGTGCTATGCCACAGAGGGCCCGACGATGAAGAGAATTCAGCCGAGAGCACAGGGTAGAGCTTACAGAATCTTAAAGAGAATGAGTCACCTCACAATCGTTCTCGACGAGAAGAAGGCAGAGTAATTTCGGAAGAGAGGAAAGGAGTCTTAAATGGGACAGAAAGTTAATCCTCATGGACTGAGAGTCGGCGTCATCAGCGACTGGGATTCCAGATGGTATGCGGCAGGCGGCGAGTTCTCGGACATGCTGGTTGAGGACTACAACATCAGAAAATATCTGAAGAAGAAGCTTTACAGTGCAGGCATCTCCAAGATCGAAATCGAGAGAACTTCCGAGAGAGTCCGCGTCACTGTGTTTGCTGCAAAGCCGGGCGTAGTCATCGGCAAGGGCGGCACTGAAATTGAAGTAACCAAGAACGAAATCGCGAAGCTGACCTCCAAGAAGGTTATTCTTGAGATCAAAGAGATCAAGAGACCTGACCGCGATGCGCAGCTTGTCGCTGAGAACATCGCTCAGCAGCTGGAGAACCGTGTTTCCTTCCGCCGCGCCATGAAGTCCGCTATGAGCCGGACCATGAAGACCGGTGCGCTGGGAATCAAGGCCTCCTGCGGCGGACGTCTCGGCGGTGCGGATATCGCCCGTACTGAGACCTATTCCGAGGGAACCATTCCGCTTCAGACACTGCGTGCGGACATTGACTATGGTTTCGCGGAAGCCAACACCACCTACGGAAAAGTCGGCGTCAAGGTCTGGATCTACAAGGGTGAGGTCCTCCCGAAGAAGCACACCGAAGTTAAAGAAGGAGGTGAGCAGTAATGTTAATGCCGAAGAGAGTGAAATATCGCAAGCAGTTCCGCGGCTCTATGGCGGGCAGTATTTCCCGGGGAAACAAGATCTCTTACGGTGAATATGGTATTATCGCAACCGAGCCCTGCTGGATCCGCTCCAATCAGATCGAGGCAGCCCGTGTCGCTATGACCCGTTTCATTAAGAGAGGCGGTAAGGTCTGGATCAAGATCTTCCCTGACAAGCCGGTTACCAAGAAGCCTGCTGAAGTCCGAATGGGTTCCGGAAAGGGCGCCGTTGAGTACTGGGTAGCAGTTGTCAAGCCGGGCAGAGTTATGTTCGAGATCGCCGGCGTACCCGAAGAGACGGCAAGAGAGGCGCTTCGTCTTGCAGCCAACAAGCTTCCCTGCAAGTGCAAGATCGTTTCCAAGGCGCAGCTTGAGGAAGGGGTGCAGTAAATGAAATCTACCGAATATATGAAGGAATTACAGGCGAAGACTGTAGAGGAATTATCCGAAGAACTTGTTTCCGCAAAGAAGGAGCTCTTCAATCTGAGATTCCAGAATGCAACCAATCAGCTCCAGAACACGGCCAGAATTAGTGAAGTTCGCAAGAACATTGCCCGGATCCAGACTGTGATCAGCAGCAAGGCAGACTAATCAGTGCGGTAAGTAGAAAAGGAGATAAGACCGTGGAAAGAAATCTTAGAAAAGTACGTGTCGGAAAGGTGGTCAGCGACAAGATGGACAAGACGATCGTCGTGGCGATCGAGGATCATGTCAAGCACCCGCTGATCGGTAAGATTGTCAAGAAGACCTACACCTTAAAGGCGCATGATGAGAATAACGAGTGCGGCATCGGCGACACTGTCCGCGTTATGGAAACCAGACCGCTGTCCAAGACCAAGAGATGGAGACTCGTTGAGATCGTTGAGAAGGCAAGATAAGTCTTTGTTTGAAAAGGAGATAAGTTATGATTCAACAGGAAAGCAGACTCCGGGTCGCTGATAACACCGGTGCAAAGGAACTCCTGTGCATCCGCGTCTGCGGCGGTTCGACCAGAAGATATGCAAGAATCGGCGATACCATTGTTGCGACCGTCAAAGAGGCAACGCCAGGCGGCGTTGTGAAAAAGGGTGATGTTGTCAAGGCAGTTGTCGTCCGCACAGTGAACAAGACCCGCCGCAAGGATGGTTCCTACATCCGTTTCGATGAGAACGCGGCCGTCATCATCAAGGATGATTTGACCCCTACAGGAACCCGTATCTTCGGACCCGTCGCGAGAGAGCTTCGTGATAAGCACTTCATGAAGATCCTTTCCCTGGCTCCGGAAGTGTTGTAAGGAGGACGGAAATGGCATCGAGTAAGATCAAGGTGGGCGATACCGTAAAAATTATCGCCGGCAAGAATAAGGATAAAGAGGGCAAGGTCAAATCCATCGACCTCAAGAACCACAAAATCGTTGTTGAGGGCTGCAACATGGTAACCAAGCACGCGAAACCCTCCGCAGCCAATGCAAACGGCGGCAGAATCGAGCAGGAAGCTCCGCTTGACATCTCCAATGTCATGCTGGTAGCAGACGGAAAAGCAACCCGCGTCGGCTTCAAGATCGAGGACGGAAAGAAAGTCCGCGTAGCAAAGAAGACCGGCAAGGTGATCAAGTGAGCGGGAAGGAGGTAAGAAGAGTTGAGCAGACTGAAAGAACAGTATGATACCGAGATCCGCGAGGCACTGGTCAAGAAGTTCGGTTATACGAATCCCATGCAGATTCCGAAGCTGGATAAGATTGTCGTGAACATGGCGGTCGGTGAAGCAAAAGAGAATGAGAAGATCCTGGAAGCTGCTGCGAAGGACCTTCAGACCATTACCGGTCAGAAGCCGGTTTACACCAAGGCGAAGAAGTCCATCGCTAACTTCAAGATCAGAGAAGGAATGGCGATCGGATGCAAGGTTACTCTTCGCGGTGAGAGAATGTATGAGTTCCTGGATCGTCTGGTAAGCCTTGCGCTTCCCCGCGTCCGTGACTTCCGCGGCGTCAACCCCAATTCCTTTGACGGAAGAGGAAATTACGCGCTGGGTATTCGTGAACAGCTGATCTTCCCCGAGATCGAGTACGATAAGATCGACAAGGTCAGAGGAATGGATATTATCTTCACGACTACTGCAAAAACCGATGAAGAGGCACGTGAACTGCTCCGGCTGTTCAATATGCCGTTCGCTAAGTAAGGAGAAGGAGAATACCATGGCAAAAACATCCATGAAGGTGAAACAGCAGATGAAACCGAAGTTCTCGACACGGGCATACACCCGCTGCAGAATCTGCGGTCGTCCGCACTCCGTGCTGAAGAAGTACGGCATCTGCAGAATCTGCTTCCGCGAGCTGGCCTACAAGGGACAGATTCCGGGCGTCAAGAAGGCAAGCTGGTAAGAAAACGCCGGCTCAGAATGTGATATCGCATAGATAGGAGAAAAATTACAATGACTATGAGTGATCCGATTGCAGATATGCTTACAAGAATCCGCAATGCAAACACTGCAAAACATGATACAGTTGATATTCCCTGCTCCAAGATCAAGCTCGCAATTGCGAACATTCTTCTTGAGGAAGGTTATGTCAAGGCAGTCGACCTGGTCGACAACGGAAATTTCAAGGATATCCGCATTACTTTAAAGTACGGCGTCGACAAGAACCAGAAGAACATCACCGGTCTTCGCAAAATCAGCAAGCCGGGCCTGCGTGTTTACGCAAACAAGGATCAGGTTCCGAAGGTTCTGAACGGCCTGGGAATCGCCATCCTTTCCACCAATCAGGGTGTCATTACCGACGCGAAGGCAAGAGAGCTGAAGGTCGGCGGAGAGGTCCTTGCATTTGTCTGGTAAGACGGATGCGGACCCATACAGTTAAAATCAGAACAGTACGTATATATCAGGAGGTACGGGCATGTCACGAATCGGTTTAATGCCAATCGCTGTTCCGGCAGGTGTCACTGTCGAAGTAGCAGAAAATAATGCTGTGACGGTTAAAGGCCCTAAGGGCACATTATCCAGAGTTCTCCCGAAGGAGATGACCATCACACAGGAAGACGGCGAGATCAGGATCGCCAGACCCAACGATCTGAAGAGAGAGAAATCTCTGCACGGTCTCACCAGAGCACTTCTTCACAATATGGTCGTCGGCGTAACAGATGGCTTTGAGAAGAGACTGGAAGTCAACGGTGTCGGTTACAGAGCATCGAAATCCGGGAAGACACTCACACTGAATCTTGGATATTCTCACCCGGTAGAGATGGTGGATCCGGAAGGTGTGGAGTCCACTGTCGAAGGTAACGTGATCGTTATCCGGGGAATCGATAAAGAAGCGGTCGGACAGTATGCGGCCAACATTCGCGAGAAGAGAGCTCCCGAGCCTTATAAGGGCAAAGGTATCAAGTACTCTGACGAGAAGATCCGTCGCAAGGTCGGTAAGACCGGTAAGAAGTAAGTGGAGGAGCGTGTAAAATGGTTAAGAAGGAAAACAGAAAGTTAATCCGTGAAAAGAAACACATGAAGATCCGTAACCGTTTCAGCGGAACAGCTGAGAGACCGCGCCTTGCTGTTTACAGAAGCAACAATCACATTTATGCACAGATTATTGATGACACGGCAGGCAGAACGCTCGTTTCTGCAGGAACTGTTGAGAAGGACATCAAGGCAGAACTGACCAATACGGATGATATTGCAGCAGCTGAATATGTCGGCGAGACCATTGCAAAGAGAGCAATCGAAAAAGGAATCAACACGGTTGTTTTCGACCGCGGCGGTTTCATCTACCAGGGTAAAGTTGCGGCTCTTGCCGAGGCGGCACGCAAGGCTGGCCTTGAGTTCTAAGAAGGGAGAATGAGAATCAATGAAGCGTTCAACAATTGATGCCAGTCAGATGGAACTCACTGAAAAAGTAGTTACCATCAAGCGTGTCACAAAGGTCGTTAAGGGCGGACGCAACATGCGTTTCACCGCACTGGTCGTCGTCGGCGACAGCAACGGTCATGTAGGCGCCGGACTCGGTAAGGCAACAGAAATTCCGGAAGCGATCCGCAAGGGCAAAGAAGACGCTGCCAAGAATCTCGTCAGCGTCGCGCTGGATGAGAATGCGAGCATCTCGCACGACTTCATCGGAAAATACGGCTCCGCACAGGTTCTTCTGAAGAAGTCTCCTGAAGGTACCGGTATCATCGCAGGCGGTCCTGCACGTACAGTGTGCGAACTGGCCGGCATCAAGAATATCCGTACCAAGTCGCTGGGTTCGAACAACAAGCAGAACGTTGTTCTCGCTACGCTGAACGGACTTGCAGCACTGAAGGTCCCGGAAGAAGTCGCAGCAATGCGCGGCAAGCAGGTTGAGGATCTGCGCAAGTAAGAGCGGCAGGGAACAGAGGAGGTATCTGAAATGGCTGAGAAAAAGCTGAAAATCACACTTGTGAAATCGACAATCGGCGCAGTTCCCAAGAACCGCAAGATTGTGGAGTCCATGGGCTTCAAGAAACTGAACAGCAGCGTTATCCTTCCGGATAACGGCGCTACCAGAGGCCAGATCCGCCAGATTTCACACATGGTCAAGGTCGAAGAGATCGAGGACTGATTACAGAGAATGAGCCGAGTCTGCACGACAGGCGAACAAACAGGATCCGTCAGACGGCCCCGCCGGCTGACGGAACCGACAGGCGAAAGGAGACATACTAAAATGGAATTATCGAATTTGAGACCTAAGGAAGGCTCGAAGCAGAGCAATAACTTCAGAAGAGGCCGCGGACACGGTTCGGGCAACGGAAAGACAGCCGGTTACGGACACAAGGGCCAGAAGGCACGTTCCGGAAGACCGCGTATCGGTTTTGAAGGCGGTCAGATGCCTCTGTACAGAAGACTTCCGAAGAGAGGCTTCAAGAACTATAATCACAAGGAAATCGCCGTAATCAATCTTGACAGACTTGAGAAGTTTGAAGACGGACAGGTTGTGGATATCCAGGCACTTCTGGATGCCGGAATCATCAAGGAAGTCTGCGACGGCGTCAAGGTTCTCGGAAACGGCGAACTGACCAAGAAGCTCACCGTAAAAGCAAATGCATTCAGTGCAGCTGCGAAAGAGAAGATCGAAGCTCTCGGCGGCACCGTAGAAGTGATTGAGTAATTCGGGCTCGAATCGAAAGGTATGGTAACCAAATGTTAGAAACAGTAAAAAATGCATTCAAAGTGAAAGAGGTCAGAGAACGCCTCCTTTTCACCTTTGCAATGCTGGTCATCATCCGTTTCGGATCCGAACTTCCGGTTCCGGGTGTTGACCGCAATTATTTCAGCAATTGGTTCGCAGCACAGACGAGCGATGCGTTCAGCCTGGTAGACGCCTTCACCGGCGGTTCCTTCCTGAACATGTCTATTCTGGCACTGAATATTACACCTTACATCACATCATCGATTATCATTCAGCTTCTGACGATTGCGATTCCGAAGCTGGAAGAACTGCAGAAGGAAGGCGAGGACGGCCGTAAGGTTCTTTCCTCGATTACCCGTTACGTCACGGTGGCGCTGGCACTGATCGAATCCGGTGCTATGGCGATCGGTTTCGGACGCAGCGGCCTGCTTGAGAATTACAATGCAATCAATGTAATTCTGTGTATGGCTGTCCTGACGGCCGGCAGTGCATTCCTGATGTGGATCGGTGAGAGAATTACAGACAGAGGTGTCGGAAACGGTATTTCTATCGTACTGACGATCAATATTATTTCCCGTATGCCGCAGGACATCGTAAGCCTTTTCCGGCAGTTCGTGATCGGCAAGTCCATCGCGGTCGGCATTGTTGCCGCTGTGATCATCATTGCCATCATCGTCGGCATGGTTGTGCTGGTTATCCTGCTGAATTCAGCGGAGCGCAGCATTCCTGTCCAGTATGCGAGAAAGATTCAGGGCCGGAGACAGATCGGCGGAACCACGACCAGAATTCCGCTCAAGGTCAACACCGCGGGCGTTATGCCGATCATCTTCGCGTCTTCGCTGATGGAGTTCCCGGTTATTATTTCCACACTTGCCGGGTACCACGGCACGGGAGTATGGTCTGAGGTCCTGAAATATCTCAGCTCCTCCCACTGGTGCAATCCGGCGCAGATCAAATACTCGATCGGCCTTCTGGTCTATATTGCACTGCTTATTTTCTTCGCTTACTTCTATACATCGATCACCTTCAACCCGACGGAGATCGCTGATAATATGAAGAAGCAGGGCGGTTTTATCCCGGGTATCCGTCCCGGCAAGCCCACGGCAGAGTATCTGACGAACCTGCTGAACTACATTATTTTCATCGGTGCGGTCGGACTTACCATTGTCGGCGTACTCCCGTTCTTCTTCCGCGGAGTGTTCGGCGCGTCCGTATCCTTCGGCGGCACCAGCCTGATCATCGTCGTCAGCGTTGTGCTTGAGACAATCAAGCAGGTTGAATCGATGATGCTGGTCAGAAATTATAAGGGATTCCTGAATGATTAATGACCGGAACCACAGACAGAATCGGACCTGGGCAGAGTCGTACTCTGCCCGGGAACTATTTTTTTAGTTTATGACTGAAAGGAGGAACAGCAGATGAAGATTGTGATGCTGGGAGCACCCGGTGCGGGAAAAGGCACACAGGCAATTATGATCAGCGAAAAATTCGGACTTCCGCATATCTCGACAGGGGATATTTTCCGCAGCAATATCAAGAACGGAACCGAGCTGGGCAAAGAAGCCAAAAAGTATATGGACGAAGGCAGGCTTGTTCCCGATGAGCTCACGGTCCGGATTCTGCTGGACCGCGTCTCCCGGGAAGATTGTGCGGGCGGATATGTTCTGGACGGATTTCCGAGAACCATTCCGCAGGCCGAAGTCCTGACGAAGGAACTGAGCGCAATGGGAGATGCGATCGATTTTGCTTTGAACATTGACGTTCCGGATGAGAATATCGTAAACAGAATGAGCGGGAGACGCTCCTGCCCGTCCTGCGGAGCGACTTATCATATTCAGTATGTTCCGCCGAAGAAAGAGGGCATCTGCGATGAGTGCGGAAACGCTCTGATCCTGCGGGACGATGACAAACCGGAGACTGTTCTGAACAGACTGAAAGTTTATCATGAGCAGACACAGCCGCTGATTGATTACTACAATGCGGCAGGCGTTCTCAGAACCATCGACGGAACGAGAGACGTAGATACAGTATTTAATGAAATTTGCAGTATTTTGGAGGATTAAAACGTGGCAAAAGCAGATGTAATCGAACTGGAAGGAGTTGTTGTTGAGAAACTTCCCAACACACTGTTTCGCGTGAAGCTCGAGAACGGAGCAATCATCCTTGCTCATATCAGCGGAAAACTTCGTCAGAACTTTATCCGGATTCTTCCCGGTGACCGTGTGACACTTGAGATGTCCACATATGACCTGACGAAGGGCCGGATTATCTGGAGAGATAAGTAAGCACCGGCTCCCTGCTGAGCAGGACCGTCTTTTGATCACAGAAATCTTACAAAAATAGCTTGAGTTCTATTCATCTGCGTGATAGAATTATTAGGCTGTCCGAAATTTCGGCAACCGGTCTGCCTCTACGCGGCCGGCGGTCTGACCCACCGGGCCGGGATTTTATTCAGTATACTGTTGACTGTTTTTTGAAAGGAGCGTGCATCGTGAAGGTAAGAGCATCGGTGAAGCCTATTTGCGAAAAGTGCAAGGTTGTTAAGCGCAAGGGCGTGATCCGGATTATCTGCGAGAATCCGAAACACAAACAGAGACAGGGTTGACGAGCCATCAGACTCAGAATTCAATAGGGGATAAGCCCCGTTGATACCCTGTCGGGAGCTCCGTGGGAGCTTCATCTATCGCAGCGGAAGACCGGCTTTTGTTCCGGTCGGACATGAATTATATGTCCCTATCAATCAGATTGTTTCTTTTATAAGAGGATAAGAGAAACGTACAGAAAGGAAGCGTACTAAGAAATGGCTCGTATTTCAGGTGTTGATTTACCCAGAGACAAGCGCGTTGAGATCGGTCTGACCTCCATTTACGGAATCGGCCGCACCAGTGCAACCAAGATCGTCGAAGCGGCAGGCGTGAATCCTGACACTCGCTGCAGAGATCTGACGGACGACGAAGTCAAGAAGCTTGCGGAAATTATCGCTGAGCACTATATCGTCGAAGGTGACCTTCGTCGTGAAGTGGCTATGAACATCAAGAGACTGACTGAGATCGGCTGCTACAGAGGCATCCGTCACAGAAGAGGTCTTCCGGTTCGCGGCCAGCACACCAAGAACAACGCAAGAACCAGAAAGGGTCCGAAGAAGACCATCGCCAACAAGAAGAAGTAATGTAATTCAAGTTCAGCAGAGAAGGGACTCTGTTGAATCACTCATGAAGAAAGTAGGTTAGTTTTTATGGCAAAGCAGCAGAGCGCAGCGAGAAGAAACGCTGCAAAGAAACGTGTCAAGAAAAACGTTGAACGCGGACAGGCGCACATTCAGTCGTCCTTTAACAATACGATCGTTACTCTGACAGATTCTCAGGGCAACGCTCTTTCCTGGGCGAGTGCAGGCGGTCTTGGATTTAAAGGTTCAAGGAAATCTACTCCCTATGCGGCTCAGATGGCAGCTGAGACAGCTACCAAGGCCGCTTCCATCCATGGTCTGAAGGCTGTTGAAGTCTTCGTTAAGGGCCCCGGATCGGGCAGAGAGGCAGCAATCCGTGCACTGAACGCGAATGGTCTGGATATCATCAGTATCACAGATGTCACACCGGTTCCGCACAACGGATGCCGTCCGCCCAAGAGACGCCGCGTATAATCTGCGGTTTTATATCGTTGGATGAAGGCAGCATAGTTGCTGTAAACAACAATTCAGAAAGGAAATGAATTAAAATGGCAGTTGATAAGACACCCGTATTAAAGAGATGCAGATCTCTCGATCTTGATCCCACATTCCTTGGCTATGACAAGAAGTCCAAGAGAACTCTTCAGAGAAGCAGCCGTAAGATCAGTGAGTATGGCCTGCAGCTGCGCGAGAAGCAGAAGGCTAAATTCATCTACGGCGTTCTGGAGAAGCCGTTCCGCAACTACTATGACAGAGCAGACCGCATGAAGGGCATGACCGGTGAAAACCTGATGAGAATGCTCGAGAGCCGTCTGGACAATGTCGTGTTCCGTATGGGCTTTGCAAGAACCAGAAGAGAAGCAAGACAGGTTGTTGATCACAAGCACATCCTTGTAAACGGAAAGTGCATCAACATTCCTTCTTATCTCGTTAAGGCCGGCGATGTGATTGAGGTCAAGGAATCCTCCAAGACCATCCAGAGATTCAAGGACATCTCTGAAATTACCGCAGGAAGACTGACTCCCGAGTGGGTTGATGTTGACAAGGAAGCTCTGCGCGGAACTGTCAGCGCACTCCCGAAGAGAGAGCAGATCGACGTCCCGGTTGACGAAATGCTTATCGTCGAGTTGTACTCCAAATAATTAGCAGCATCAGGAGTGCAGCAGCAAGCGCGAAGTAATACAAGGAGGTATACGCGTGTTTGATTTTGAAAGACCCAGCATAACAGTTGCAGAGATTTCAGACGATAAGAAATTTGGAAGATTTGTTGTTGAGCCGCTGGAAAGAGGGTATGGTATCACGCTGGGTAATTCCCTTCGCAGAATCATGCTTTCCTCTCTTCCGGGCGCGGCAGTAAGCCAGGTCAGAATCGACGGCGTTCAGCATGAGTTCAGCACGATCGACGGCGTGAAGGAAGATGTTACTGAGATTATCATGAACATCAAGAGCCTGGCGATCCGCAATACCAGCGAGACCGGCGAGCCGAAGACTGCTTACATTGAATATGAGGGCGAGGGCGTTGTCCGCGGCTCTGATATTCAGGTTGATCAGGATATCACAATCATGAATCCGGATCAGGTGATTGCTACGCTGAGCGGCAAGAAGGCCAAGCTCTTCATTGAGCTGACGATCACCAGAGGCCGCGGATATGTCGGCGCTGACAAGAACAAGACTGCTGACACCAAGATCGGTGTTATTCCGATTGATTCGATCTATACACCTGTTGAGCGTGTCAATGTGACCGTTGAAGATACCCGTGTCGGACAGCAGACTGACTATGACAAGCTGACCCTGGATATCACTACCAACGGAACCATTGCGCCGGATGAGGCAGTATCTCTCGCAGCAAAGGTTCTCTCCGAGCATCTGGCAGTGTTCATTGATCTGTCAGAGAATGCACGGACCACCGAAGTCATGGCTGTGACACCGGAACCCGGTGAAAAGCAGGTGACAACGATGACGATTGATGAGCTCGAGCTCTCCGTCCGTTCCTACAACTGCCTGAAGAGGGCCGGCATCAATACGGTTGCCGAGCTCTGCAGCAAGACACCGGACGAGATGATGAAGGTCCGCAACCTCGGAAGAAAATCTCTTGAAGAAGTTCTTGAGAAGCTGAACGAGCTCGGACTGAAGCTGAACACCAGCGCTGAGAGCGTGGAATAAGGTTCATTCGTTTAAGGCAACATTCCCGAAAGGGATAAGTCCTGCCAGAGCAGTAAATCCGAAGAGTATGCGGCAGGCCGATGGAATAAAGACGGGCGGCAGGTAAAGCCGAAGAGTACTGCAGCCGGTCCCATTCAGAAGAAAGGAAAGAAAGAAAATGGCAGAGTACAGAAAACTTGGTAAGAAGACAAAGCTCCGGAAGGCAATTCTCCGCAATCAGGCTACACAGCTGATTTTAAAGGGCAGAATTATTACAACGGAAGCCCGCGCCAAGGAAGTTCAGAAGGTTGTTGAGCCGCTGATCACCCTGGCTGCAAAGGAGAAGGATAACTTTGAGACCGTTACCGTCAAGGCGAAGGTCGCGAAGAGAGATGCCGACGGCAAGCGCGTCAAGGAAGTTGTTGACGGCAAGAAGGTTACAGTTTTTGACGAAGTCGAAAAGACTGTAAAGAAGGATTCTCCGAGCCGTCTGCATGCAAGAAGACAGATCATGCGCGTGCTGTATCCGGTCGTAGAGGTTCCCGCAAAGGCAGCCTGCCGCAAGGCAAATACGAAGGAAGTTGATCTTGTTGCCAAGATGTTCGACGATTACGGTGCAAAGTATGCTGACCGCAAGGGTGGTTATACCAGAATCGTCAAAATCGGACAGAGAAAAGGCGATGGCGCTCTGATGGTGGTTCTTGAGCTTGTCTGATGCCTGTTCTGGGTACATACAGCCCCCGGGATATGATTCCCGGGGGCTTTTTCAAAAAGTGATATGATTCAGATTCGTAATCTTATTCATGATTATTTAAGACGGGATGAAGAGGGCAATGTAGAGGGCTCTCACCGCGCGATCGATCATGTGAACCTGGATGTACATCCGGGAGAGTTCATCGCCATTCTCGGACATAACGGATCCGGAAAGTCGACACTTGCAAAGCATATCAACGCGCTTCTGTACCCCACCGAAGGGACGGTTGTGGTTGATGGTATGAACACAGCCGATGAGCAGAATCTCTGGAAAATCCGCCAGGAAGCAGGAATGGTTTTTCAGAATCCCGACAATCAGATCATCGGTCAGGTCGTGGAGGAAGACGTCGGCTTCGGCCCCGAGAACATGGGGGTTCCGACTGAGGAAATCTGGGAGCGCGTGAATGAGAGCCTCCGCATCGTGGAGATCGAGCATCTGCGCAAAAAATCACCCAACCGGCTTTCCGGCGGTCAGAAGCAGCGCGTCAGCATTGCCGGCGTGATTGCCATGCATCCCAAATGCATTATCCTGGATGAACCTACGGCTATGCTGGATCCGAGCGGCCGCAAGGAGGTCATCCGGGCTGCGCGCGCCCTGAATAAGGTAGAAGATATCACCATCATACTGATTACACATTATATGGAAGAGGCGATTTACGCCGACCGCGTTTTTGTCATGGATGAGGGCAGAATCGCGATGCAGGGAACACCGCGCGAGGTCTTTTCCGATGTAGACC
Source organism: Lachnospiraceae bacterium (assembly GCA_017432565.1). Lineage (GTDB taxonomy): Bacteria > Bacillota > Clostridia > Lachnospirales > Lachnospiraceae > CAG-791. The sequence continues at coordinate 63,815 of JAFRIW010000026.1, read as the reverse complement.
GGATGAAGGAACTGCGTCTGGATGTTCCGCAGGTGACCTTGCTGGCAGATGAGCTGCGCAGAAAGGGACTGGATCTGCCGGCGGGAATTCTGACCGCCGATGAGCTGGCGGATGCGCTTGGTCTGAAAGAAGAAACGGATGTGAGGAAGCAGGCATGATCGAGGTAAAGGACGTTTGCTATACCTATGAAGCCGGGACAGCGATGGCTGTCAATGCGATCGATCACATCACGACCACCATCCCGGACGGACAGTTTATCGGACTGATCGGTCACACCGGCTCCGGAAAATCGACCTTTGTCCAGATGCTGAACGGGCTGATCAAATGCAGCTCGGGTCAGATTCTGTACAATGGTGAAGATATCAACGCGGAAAATTATAATCGCAGGCAGTTAAGATCGCATGTAGGACTGGTCTTCCAGTATCCGGAGCATCAGCTCTTTGAGACAGACATTCTGACGGATGTCATGTTCGGCCCGAAAAATCTGGGCCTTTCGGAAGAAGAGTGCCGCAGCCGCGCTGAGCAGGCGCTGTATGCCGTGGGATTTAAGGAACGACATTTTACTCAGTCACCTTTTGACCTGTCCGGCGGACAGAAGCGGAGAGCAGCCATCGCAGGCGTGCTCGCCATGAAGCCTGAAGTGCTGATTCTGGATGAACCGACAGCCGGTCTGGATCCGATGGGAAGAGACAGCATTCTGGACCTGGTATCGGAGCTGAACCGGACTCGGAATATCACAATCGTCCTGGTTTCGCACAGTATGGAAGACGTCGCCAGGTATGTGGACCGCATCATGGTGATGAATGACGGACATTTCATTCTGGACGGCCCTCCGACAGATATTTTTGTACAGGTCGATAAGCTGGAAGAAGTCGGACTGTCCGCTCCGGAGATTACATATGTTCTGCGAAAGCTGAAAGCGCGCGGACTGGATATTGATACAAATGCACTGACCTATGAAGAGGCGGCAGAGGAAATTCTGCGGCACCGCAGTCAGCTGGAAGCACTGCGGACACGGGAGTAGACTTTGAAAGAAATCACACTCGGACAATATTATCAGACAGATTCTGTACTGCACCGGCTGGACCCCCGGGTCAAGCTGATCGGTACTTTCTGCTATATTATTTCGCTGTTTATCGTCAACAGCTGGCCGGGATATGTGGCGGCGGGAATCTTTCTTGCGGTCATGATCCTTCTTTCTCACGTTCCATTCTCGTATATCGTGAGAGGAATGAAGGCGATCGCTTTCATCCTGACGGTTACAGTGCTGTTTAATCTGTTTATGACACCGGGAGAACCTCTTGTCAGCTTCTGGAAGCTGACCGTCACGAGAGAAGGCCTTTCTTTTGCGGTGAAGATGGCCGTCCGGCTTGTTTTCCTGATTATCGGTTCCTCCCTGATGACGCTGACCACGACTCCGACGCAGCTGACAAACGCGATGGAGGATCTGATGAAGCCGCTGAAGAAGCTGCATGTGCCGGTCCATGAGATCGCCATGATGATGTCAATCGCGCTGCGCTTTATCCCGATCCTGATGGAAGAAACAGACAAAATTCAGAAGGCCCAGATGGCCCGCGGGGCGGATTTTGAGAGCAAATCCATCATCCAGCGGGTAAAGAGTATGGTGCCGATCCTGGTGCCGCTCTTTATCTCCGCATTCCGCAGGGCGAATGATCTGGCGATGGCCATGGAAGCCCGCTGCTATCACGGCGGAGAGGGCAGGACCAGAATGAAGCCGCTGATCTACCAGCGGCGCGACAGAATTGCTTACGGTGTTCTGGCCGCGTTCTTCTGCCTGTGCCTTTCCCTGAGACTGCTGAAGTTTTAATCCTCATAATTGGGCTGTTATGAAAAGAGTTCGACTGACAGTAGCATACGACGGGACGGATTACGCCGGCTTCCAGATTCAGAAAAGCGGCGTTCCGACGATCGAGGGAGAACTGCAGAAGGCAGTTCTCGACCTGACCGGAGAGTGCCCCGAAATCATCGGCGCCAGCAGGACTGACGCAGGTGTGCATGCGCTGTGCAACCAGGCGGTTTTCGACACGGAGTCGCCGATTCCTGCGGCAAAATTTGCAGATGCCCTGAACACCCGGCTCCCGAAAGAGATCCGCGTGCAGTGCTCCTGCGAAGAGTCATCGGACTTTCATCCGAGGAAGGTGCCTTCCGTCAAAACCTATGAGTATCGGATCTTCAACGCGCCGCATCCGCTGCCTGTTCTGAGCCGGTACACACATTTTTCTTATACGGATTACGATGTTGCCGCGATGCACAGGGCGGCCGGCGCGCTTCTGGGCGAGCATGATTTTGCCAGCTTCTGCAGCATCTACACGCAGGCAAAGACGACGGTGCGTACGATCACGGACATCTGTGTCGAAGAGCAGCCGCTTCCGTTCCCGGTTCCCATGCCGGCCCCGGCGGGACGGCGGAGCGGCCTTACGTCGCCCCGCATGATCGTCATCCGCGTGAGCGGGACCGGTTTTCTCTATAATATGGTACGGATCATCGCCGGAACGCTGATGGACGTCGGCTGCGGCAGAATTTTGCCGGAACAGATGCCGGAGATTCTTGAAGCGAGGGACAGGAGAGCGGCCGGACCGACAGCTCCCGCCTGCGGGCTCTGCCTCGTAGACTACCGGATCGGAGACAATACGGGCGGTTCCGGTGAGAATGCGGAAAAACCGGGAGATCCGGACAGATTTTGATTGACACGCATCCGCGTGATGCGTATAATATTTGACATGCGACGGCTTACGGCCATCTTTTTTCATGTGGAAAAAACATGATAAATAGCCAGACTCCCCGGTTTTGGTGAACGGCCCGATCGCCGGTGCGAATCGCACGATCTGAATATAGAATGCTTATCGGACAGATAGTTTTGGAGGAAAACAGATGAAAACCTACATTCCCAGCGCGAATGCGATCGAGAAGAAATGGTATGTAGTTGATGCTACGGATATGACACTCGGCCGTCTTGCTTCTGAAGTCGCGAAGATTCTCCGCGGCAAACATAAGCCCACTTACACTCCTTTCCTTGACACAGGTGACTATGTCATTATTGTCAACGCTGAAAAGGTTAAAGTGACCGGCAAGAAGCTGGATCAGAAGATCTACTTCCGTCACTCTGATTATGTCGGCAGCGCGAAGTATACGACCCTGCGCGACATGATGGAGAACAAGCCGGTAAAGGTTGTTGAGAAGGCTGTCCGCGGAATGCTTCCGTCCGGAAGACTCGGCGAGCAGATGTACAAGAAGCTGTTTGTTTACGAAGGACCTGAGCACAAGCATGCAGCTCAGAAGCCTGAAGAACTCAAGTTCTAAGTGAGGAGAGGAGATAGAAATGGCTAAGGCAGCAACATATTACGGAACCGGCAGAAGAAAATCTTCTGTAGCAAGAGTTTTCATGACACCCGGTAAGGGCAATATGACCATCAACGGCAGAACTCTCGATGATTACTTTGGACTTGAGACACTGAAGCTGATCGTGAATCAGCCGCTGACCGAGACTCAGACAGCCGGACAGTATGATTTCAAGATCACTGTCAAGGGCGGCGGCACAACCGGCCAGGCCGGCGCGATCCGTCACGGTATTGCCAGAGCGCTCTGTGAGGCCGATGCAGACCTTCGTCCGATTCTGAAGAAGGCAGGCTTCCTGACGAGAGATCCTCGTATGAAGGAAAGAAAGAAGTACGGCCTCAAGGCTGCACGTCGCGCTCCGCAGTTCTCCAAGAGATAATCGAGGACAAGTGAGATGCGAAAAACCCTGGAAATTCAACGTTTCCGGGGTTTTTTCTTTCCAAAATCTTTTTGATTTGTTTTGACAAAATCTGACGAATTCTGGCGAGAAAAAAGTAGTTAATACTGAGGGAACCGCCTTTTTGGGAGCCGTGTTAGTTAAAAAATGAGGGAAAAATCGGAGAATGACAGAGCGTAAAAGAAACGATCATAATCGACGGCGTGCGTTACTATGCTGCCTGCCCTTTGCAGACGAAAGTTTCGATATCGTTCTCTCCCTGAACGGCTTTCATGCCTTCCCGGACAAGGAAGCGGCCTACCGGGAAACGTATCGGGTACTAAAGCCCGGCGGCACCTTCTGCGGATGCTTCTACATTGAAGGGGGCTTGGCGAAAACGGATCGGTTCGTCCGGAAGGTCTTTGTGCCAAAGCACTCATTCACGCCGCCGTTTGAGACGAAGGAGAGCTTAGAAAAGCAGCTCAAGGGAATGTATCGGGAAGTCAAGCTGCAAACCATTAATGCAGAGGGAATTTTCTGCTGCGTGAAATAGCGCGGAGAAGGATACAGAATGATACCGTGAAATCGGGGGCAAAAAGATGTTACTGACAACTGTATGGATCGGGCTTGCAGGCGCATTGCTGATGTTCGCCGGGGATATGCTGCTGTATTACACCCCGGAGGATTTCAGCTATAGTCCTAAGAGTTCGGCAGAAGAAAAAATAAATGCCATCATTGATGTCATGAAGCGCTTACCCGCAAAGCGTGTCATGGCCGGCGGTATGATCGGCCCTGTTGCTGCTTTTCTGTACTGCGTCGGATTTTATCATATCGTTCTGATGACCAATGATCAGGCACACGCGCTGGCGATGGCCGCCTTCCTTCTCTCCTGCTTTGGCATCATCGCAGGCGGGGCTTATCACAGCCATTGCGCTTACCTTGGGCTGCTGGGAGACAACAAAAACCGAGATGCACTGAATACGGTCATGAAATATTTTCAGAAGCTGCCTCTGATTTTGTACGCCGGAGAGGGGATCGGATTTCTTCTGCTGATTATCCTGATCGCGGCCGGCAAAACGGTACTGCCACGGTGGATGTTCCTTTTAAGTCCTGGAATTCTGTTTCTGCTGAAACCCGTCGTCGGCAGGCTTCCAAAAGGTATTCGCATTATTGTTTCGGGAGGATGGACGAATCTGATTTCCGTGATCTACTATGCGGCTGTGTTGATTGTATTGTGCCTGTAAAGGGAGGAAAGAACTGGATGTCAGCACAGATTTTCTTCTTAAGGGTGTGGAGTCCGACAGCGAACTTTTGAGAAAACAGATCTCCCTCTTGATGGACCAACTATCAATCTTCAAATCCCAGATAAAATGACCGACTCGTCAAATTATGATGAGCGAATCGTCAGTTCTGGCCCACGGCAAACAGCTTTTTCTCCTCTAAAATATGACTCGTAACAACCGAGTTTCGCTTTGAAAAGCAGATGAAATGATGATGGAGATTTCCACTCTTGATTTATTCCGGAAACGGAATATAATATAGGCTGCGGTTAGGAAAAACTAACCAAATCCGAATGTCTCGTCCTGAGGGACTTGTTGCTGGGAGAAAAAAGAGGTGCAGAATTGAAAGGATACCTGTCAGTTCAGGAGACCGCAAGTAAATGGGGCGTTTCCGTCCGCTGGGTTAATCAGTACATTCTGGCCGGACGAATTCCCGGTTGTGAGCGTTTGGGCCATGCCTGGGCGGTTCCGGAAGATGCCATAAAGCCGGAACGGTTAACACCCGGAGTTAAAACCAAAACGTGTTCCTGCCAGGGAAAGATCCGGCGGATAAGATGAACTCTCTTTTTTTGCACAGTGGTTAGCAATATCTAATATATGTGAGAGGCGTTTCATATGTTTATTAATGTATATAGTATCAGGCGTGATTCAGCCATCAGGAGGAATGCACGATGAAAAAGATGACTTCAAGACAAAAGATCCTGTTTTGTATATATGCCATGATTCTGGCCATGATCGGAGATTATCTGCTCGGATTTGGCACATTCAGCTTTTCGGATTCCCCGGACGCTTATATGGGCATGACAGCCAATGTGGTGCCGGACTGGCGGTATGCAGTTTCTTCCGTCCTCGGCTTTATCTGCGCTGCCCTGTTTGCGGTGGCAGCAACAGAACTGATGAAGGTCATGGAGAAAAAATACAGCCTTGCGGACAGCAGACTGTATAAGCTCTTTAAGATCGCAAACTGGGGCGGGATCCTGTATTTTGCCTTTATTCATATCAGCATCTGCATGCTGCCGGTCGTGTTCAACGCGGGAATGGAGGCGACCGGCAGTCTGCAGGTATCAATGGACATGGTCCTCCGTGTATTGAAAAGCATTGCGGTGCCGCTGGGACTTGGCTTTGTAATCTGCGATGTGTTCGTAACGATCGCATGGATCGGATTAGTCATCAAAGGAAAACTCCCGGTCGGGAAGGCCGCCCTGATCTGCAATCCGGTCATTATCTCGCTTCTCGGGCAGTTGATGAATTATATCGCGGAAGGCCTGGACTCCGGCTTCGAATCCTTCGGGTGGCTGCTGATGTATCTTGTATGCGCATTGAAGCTGGTCGATGGAACGGAAAAGGTCTGATACGGAGGAAGGACGCATGAGAATTCTTGTTATCGGCGCCGGGGTGATCGGCTCGAATCTGGCTGCTGATCTGTTCGCCTCCGGGAGAGATGTTACGATCCTGGCCAGGGGCGAATGGGCGGATACGCTGGAAAAGAACGGTCTTCTGATTGATCCGATTTTCTCTCCGCGGAAGAAAACATACCGGATCCCGGTCATCCGGGAACTCCGGAAAGAGGATATCTACGATGTGATCTTCGTTGTGATGCGGTATACGCAGATCGAAAGCCTGATACCCGGTCTTGCAGCCAATGGCTCGAAGAATATCGTTTTTGTCGGGAACAACCTCACTCCTGAAATCTGCGTCGAAAAGCTTCCCGATAAAAATGTGCTGTTCGGCTTCAGCATGGCAGCAGGACACAGAGAAAAGGACAGGGTGGTTTCCATCTCTCTTCATAAGATCACGATCGGACAGCTGAAGGATGCCCGATCCAATGAACAGATAATCCGGGAGATCTTTGAGGGAACAAAGGTGAAAGCGGCTTATCAGCCGAACATGGGAGATTACCTGCTTTGTCACGCCGCTTTCGTAACCCCGGTTGCCTTCGCCTGCTATTACACTGACGGAGATCTGAAGCGGATCACGAACAACAAACCCTATCTGAACCGGATCATCGACGCCAATGTTGAAGGATATACGGCTATCGAAAATGCGGGCCGTGAGATCCTTCCTGATCCTGACAAAGATTACCGCAGCAGGAAGTACAGACGCATGTGTTACACGGTCTATAAGATTATGTGCGCTACCGTTATAGGTAAGATCTGCGCTTCTGACCACGCGCTGAACGCTACAGAGGAAATGTCGGCGCTGAATGAAGGCCTTAAGAAGTTCTTCGAGGTACATCGGGCTGACTGCCCGAATTACCGGAAGCTTGAGAAGGATGCCGGAAAATATATCTGAAGGAGTAAGCGGTTATGAAGAAATACGAACCCGGACAGATGGCAGCATCAAGCCGCGATCAGAACTATTTTCCGACTTTGCCTGCAGAGATCCGACAGGATGTTTACAGCAGGATGAATGAGCTGCTGACGGAAGAAAAAGAATACTGCGATAAGGGCAACACCTGGCGAATAGAAATGAACCCGGAAGGACACACTGAGGGATTTGCCATTCACACGAAAATGTGTCCGAACTGGGATTTCTGCAAAGCACATGGATATGAAGACTTTATGCCTGCGATCTGTGCGCAGGATCACAGGATCGCCGAAGCCATGCATGGCATCCTGATAAGAACACATACGGTGGCTGCCGGGGATGACTACTGTGACTGGTGGTATTTTGGTGACAGGCAGGAATTACCTGAGGAAGCCGCCCGGAGGCTGAAGGAGAAAAAATAAGCGGCATGGAGGTAAAAATCTTATGTCTGTCAAATATGAAATACTGAAGCGGCTGGTAAAAGCCGTGAATATCAAGAAAATGTGGACCGGCATGAGTACGGAAGAGCTTCTGGAAAACCGGAGAAAGCAGAATGCAAAGAACCGGATTCCGGATCTGAAAGACGATGCTTTTGATATCAGCCGTATCGAGATCATGGGCTGCCCCGTCCTGAAACTGATCCACAGGAAAAAGGCAGGTAAGGCCAACCTCTTCCTGATCGGCGGTGGGATGATATCGGCGCCAAGACCCGGTTCCATCAGGAAAGCACTTCGATTTGCGAAGGAAACCGGGCTGGATGTGTTTGTTCCATATTACCCGTTATGTACGGACTATCCGCTGACCAGGGCATATGAGATGATCCATGAGACCTACCGGATTATGCTGCAGGACTATAAGGCGGAGAATATTTCTGTGCTCGGAACTTCCTCCGGCGGAAACCTTGCGCTCGGAATGGTTCCGTATATCAACGACGGCCATGGAGATACGCCGATGCCTGGGCTTATCATGGCGATTTCTCCGGGCACCTGCGTGGATACTGAGGAGGAATGGCAGCGGATGCTGGAGCTGGACAAAAAGGACGTCGCGATCCCGGCGCAGTACATGAAGACAGCCGTGGAAGTCATGCGGCATGGGGATGACAGTGTCCCGGAGTATATGATCTGGCTGCAGAAGGGCGATTTTACGAACTGTCCGAAAACCACCTTCATCTACGGCAGCGATGAGACACTGTATGCCTGTGCCCCTTCCTTTGAGGCGGCCATGAAGAAATATAAAGTCGATTACGAGATGATCATCGGAGAAGGAATGTTCCACTGCTATCCGGTCTTCCCCATTTGTAAGGAAGGAAAAGATGGCTGGAATATGATGGTTCGGCTTATGAAAGAATATACGAAATAACCATAAAGGAACAGAAAAGGTGAAAGGCGCTGAAGCGATATGAAACGGAGGATGGAATGATGGCCCGTCATATGACGATCGAACAGCTCCCTTATGGAAAGCCGGTTCAAAGCTGGCTGAAAGACCGCTACGGAGAAACTGAGGCAAATCAGATCTGGGAACAGACACAGGAGAACTACCGGAACTATCTCCGGGATCTGCCGGACTACGGCGGAAACAAAAACGGACACGCGAGGGCGATCTATGGCGGTCTTCTGATCTTTGCACTCTATCCTGCGCTGCCGGACCAGCCGCCGGTTTCCGAATTGCAGGACTTTGTACAGAAGCTGTTCATGAGTCCTTTTACAAAGCTCGGGAAGATCTTTGATCTGAACCGCCCGTCCCACATGTGGCTGATCGATAAGGTGTTCCGGAGCTCCGGGAACAGAGATCGGAAAGATTTACTCAAATATCCGGAAGGGTTCGTCAATATAGATGCTCCCTATGATAAGGAGCATCACGCAGCAAGCTACAGCTTCACGCAGTGTCCGAACGCTGAATTTGCCAAAAAGCACGGCTTGCTTCATGTACTGCCGCTTCTGTGCAACAGCGACTTCTTCGGGATCAGCGAAATCCATGGGACATTGATCCGCTGCGGCACCTGCGGAAACAGCGACGTATGTGACTATCTCGTTGTGGGAAGTGATAATCCCATTGCAGGAGAATATGTAACCGTGTCGGATGAGCAGGGCTTTCTGGTCAGCAGGAAGCGGCCGCACAGTAAATGAAAACTGACGGAGTAAAACGATGAAGGTAACAATGATTCTGACATTGATCATGTGTGCGCTGCTGTTTCTCATCATTCTGTTCGGCGTGAAAGCGTTTGATATCATTGGCCTGGATTATATTCTGATCACAAAGACTCAGTTTTTCCAGCACTATATTCCCGAGACCAAAGGCTGCGCCGGTTATCACAACTTTGGCTTTAACCGGAAGGAACAGATCAGGCAGTGTGTCATGCTGCCGTTTGCCGCAGTCCTGACCGCATGGATCTGTACAGTGTTTTAACACTGTCTGCTTTTACACAGACCCGGAGGCAGCTATGCAGAGAAGGCAGGGAAGGCCGGGAGATGATGATGCGCTGATGAAGGAAAAAACAGAGAATGGAGGTTTTGCAGATGCAGTTTGAAGAGATTGGAAACATGAATGGAAAAACTTTGATGCTGCTGCCGGGAACAGCCTGCGATTATCAGACGAATTTTGCCGCTGTACTGGACAGGCTTGGAGAGAAGTATCACCTGATCTGCGTCAACTATGATGGGTTTGACGGCAGCGGCCTGGTCTTTCCGGATATGATCACGGTCACGGAAAAAATAGAGAAGTATATCACGGAACATTTTGACGGCGGAATAGACGGGGCGATCGGTTCTTCTCTGGGCAGCAGTTTTGTCGGCCAGCTTATACAGCGGGAAAACATTCATATGGATCACGGGATCTTCGGAAGCCCTGATCTGGATCAGAGCGGAAGAGTCAGTGCATGGCTTCAGTCAAAACTGGTGGTGCCGCTTCTGACAAGCTTTACCAGAAGCGAAAAGAAGAAGGCAAAAAGCAGGGAGAAACTCAAGGCCGTATTTGAGATGAACGATGAGACGGCAGATCGCTTCATGGAATGTTTTGCCAGATTCAGCCCTGTATCCATAAAAAACGAATATTACACTGATCTGCTCACCTGGCTTCAGGATGATATTCATGTGGAACACACCAGGGTCCATTTCATCTATGCCCGAAAGATGGGTGAGAAATACCTGAAACGTTACAGGAAATATTTCCGTGATCCTGATATCCGCGAGTTTGACATGCAGCACGAGCAGTGGTTGTTCGGCGGAGAACAGTATACCATCCCGGTGCTTGCGGCAATTGACGAATTTATGGAAATGCCGGTCTGAAACAGGAGGATGATATGAAGTATTCTGGTATGCCCGGGGGAATGTGGGCATTATTCGGTAAATCATTCCGGGACAAACTGATTTCGGTCCTTGGATATGATAAAGAAGAAGCTGATAAGATTTCAAAGGCCGCAAATGCAAGGTATAAGGAGATTATCGGAAGACTGCCTGAATTCGAGAAGGCGGACCGGTTCAAGATGAACATCGTGAACTGTGCCATGCTTTCCGCGTTCCTTCTGAGCATGGAGAAAAAACCGGATGTGGAGAGGGTGACAGACTACTATGCACAGGCGATGATGATATGGCCGATGAAATGGTTCTGCCGCCTGGGCGGAAAGCAGAAATTCAGCGATAAAGACATTCGGAGCATGAAAGCGACGGCGGCCTTAAACGCCGCAGACCGCAATCCCTATTCCTGGAATATGGAGTTTCTGCCCTACCCGGACGGGAGCGGATATGAGGCTCGTTTTTCCAGGTGCGGCATATGCACGCTGATGAAGGAGCTTGGCCTGTATGATCTGGTTCCGGCAATGTGCCGTCTGGATTACACCATGAGTGAAGCGGGCGGGGCATCTGACTTTGTCCGGAAATACACGCTTGCATCCGGCGGCCCTTACTGTGACTGCGGATATAAAAAGAAAAGAGGATAGCGATATGATCAAAACAACCATGAAGATAGACGGTATGATGTGCGGGATGTGCGAGGCGCATATCTGTGACGCGATCCGCAAAGCGGTACCATCTGCAAAGAAGGTTTCCGCCTCCAGAAGCAAAAAGGAAGCCTCTTTCCTGACGGATGCGGCTGTGGACAGTGACAGTCTGAAGGCTGTTATCGATGCTACGGGCTACACCTGCCTGGGGATCGAGTCCGCGCCTTATGAAAAGAAAGGCCTGTTCGGATGGAAGTGAAATATCACATTGAAAAAACACGGTTCAGGAGACACTGATCATTCCGCTGTTCGGGCGGCTTGTGTGTTCTGAACACTTCCCGGAACTTTTTTCGGATCCGGAGGCCAAAAGAATCTGCGACTCGCTGGATTATGACTTTGCGGAGAAGCGAAAAAAGATGGAATCTCCGGCGGGACTCTTCGGCGCTCTGGAAGTAGCGCAGAGGCAATACGATCTGCGCTGCGAGGTGGAGGCGTATCTGAAGGCGCATCCGAAGGCTGCTGTCGTGAACCTGGGCTGCGGTCTGGATGACACTTTTCGTAAGTGCGATAACGGCCTTTGCCGCGGCTATAACATCGACCTGCCGGACGTGATCCGGATACGGAATGACCTGCTTCCTGCAGGGGAACGAGAGTATAACCTCGCCTGCGATCTCAACGATCTCACTTGGATGGATCAGCTCGACACTTCGAACGGAGCGGTGTTTTATGCCGCAGGCGTTTTCTATTATTTCAGGACATCCGATGTAAAAAAGCTGCTTCAAGCCATGGCACAGCGTTTTCCCGGCGCAGTGCTGGTCTTTGATTCCTGCAATGAACGCGGCGCAAAGCTGATGCGGAAGACCTGGCTGAAAGAAGCCGGAATCACGGATGTCAGCGCTTATTTCTCTTTGGAAGACGAGTCGGAGCTTCACGGGTGGAGCGATCATTTTGTCTCTGTATCGTCCAGAAGCTATATGCGCGGGTATCGGGATATATACAAGGATGTCAACTGGTTTCACAAGCTGATGATCCGTTTCTGCGATACGCTTGTACGGATGAAGATCGTAAAGATCCTTTTCAGAGGCTGAGCGAATGATCAGGGTAAGGACGGAAGAAAATGTATGATCGTAAGGAAAAGCTCTGTTTTTCCCGCCTCCCGGGACATAGTCTTTATTGTTTCTTGCCACACAGGATATTATCGCGGACAAGGCAATTATCGACGCCGGGATCACACCATATCCCTATCCGAAGCTGATGTGCCGCCTGATCGCGCTGAAGGACTGGGTCACGATCATGCTGGTTACAAAAGGCGTTCATCAGGAGGCAGCAGAATGTTCTGGGATAGGGTAGCAGGTGTATATGACCTGTTTGTCAATGTTATTAACAGGAAGACGCATCAGAAGCTGAAGGAGATCGTATCGGATCTGATCGGGTCTGAGGATGCTGTACTGGAATGCGCCTGTGGGACAGGGCTTCTGAGTGCCGTTATAGCGCCGAAGTGCCGGCAGCTGACCGCGACGGATTTCTCAGAGAAGATGCTGGAGAAGGCAGAAAAGAATTGCCGCTGCTTCAGCAACATCACATATACTCAGGCAGACATCACTGCGCTTTCCTTTGCGGATAACAGTTTCGACAAGGTCGTTGCCGCGAATGTGATTCATCTTCTGGATAATCCGCTGACAGCACTGGGTGAACTGAACCGTGTCTGTAAAGACGGAGGGATGCTGATCATTCCGACCTATATGAATAAAGATTCCGAAGGAAAAACAAGCAGATTTGCCGGCGCTGTCGGAAAAGCCGGTGCGGATTTCAAGCGGCAGTTTACTGTGGACAGCTACAGACAGTTTTTCCTGAACGCAGGGTATTCCGATGTGAAGGTCTCACTGGCAGAGGGACGTATTCCCTGCGCTGTAGCGGTTATGAGGAAGGCAGTTACATGAAAGAAAAGGATCTGAATTACGACAGGAAGACGGCGGCAGAACTGTGGGAGAAGATCCGGCTTCACATATGAGGAGAAACTGAAAATGGCACGAAAAGATTCGGAAAATCAAAAGAAATCCATGAGCAGGCTGTTCCGCGGGAAAGCAATCTTCAAACCGCTGAACACGGGCAGAATCGATGAACATGTCAGCTGTGTCCGTGAGTGGATCGCAAACATCTTCTTCTACACAAAGGACGGCACAACGATTATGATCGATGCCGGCTACAACTATGAACGGCTTCGGGAGAAAATGGGCTGGCTGGATATAGATCCGGCAGCAATTCGCCATATCCTGATTACCCACCAGGACACAGATCATGTCGGGGCACTGGAAAGGGACAGCGAGCTTCTGTTCAGAGACGCGGCAGTGTACATCGGGGAGATCGAAAACCGGTACCTGACCGGCGAAGTCAGGAGGAAGGTCTTTCACGGAGCATATAAACTTCCGATGGTCAGGACGGATAACCGCAGGATCCTGCTGAAAGACGGCGAAGTGATCCATATCGGGGATATCCGGATCGAATGCATCCTGGTTCCCGGGCATACCTGGGGCCATATGGTCTATCTCATAGACGATGAGTATCTGTTCACCGGGGACACGATCTGGTTCGGTGCCGACGGCGGCTACAGCTTTATCAGCACGCTGGCGGAGGACAACAGGCTGGCGGTGCAGTCGCTTGAAAAACTGGAAAAGAATCTGCGCGGCAGAAAGCAGCCGATCAAAATCATTACCGGACATACAGGCTGGACGGATGATCTGGATTTTGCCTTTCGGCACAGGACACAAATCTGCAAACCCTTTACGAAGAAATACACAGATCCCTCTGCTCCCTATGACGGTTATATCGAGGATGATGATACGGAGGTAAGCGCAAGAACTGTTATGCTCAAAAAGGCAGCAGTGAAATAAAACCGGATCAGGGCGTGTCAGCAGATGTGTATGTATCTGTCAGACCGGCCCAGATCTCCCTGTAGTAAAGCCCGGGATCGGCGGCCAGGCAGCTCTTCAGTTTGCCTGCCAGTTCTTCATCGGCCAGATAAGAAGCGGCCATGGGGGAGAAACGGGTCCCGGCGCCCTGCCGGATCTGCAAGAGCAGATCATCGGCAGTCTGTTCCGGGTGATCTGTCAGGAAGAAGGCGCAGGCGGCAATGTCGGTCATTTGCCGGAAGCAGGAGGCTGTGCGCTCATAATCTTCCGGATATCCGTCTGATCCGTCATACCAGCTGTGATGTCCCAGTGCGATATCGGCAAAGCGTTGTGTGGAAGGACGCAGTGCAAGATCGCGGCTGCCCGAGACGGTGTGAAGCCGGTAGATGCCGAACTCGTTTTCAAACAGATTCCGGGTGTGCAGCGTCCTTGTGATGTTCATCTTCAGCAGACCGAGGTCCCCGTAGAGGCCGCAGTCCGCTGCATAATCCAGGAGCGTTTCTTTCTTTTCCGCTGTATCTGTGATCTCGCGGATAAAAGGAATATCGTCAAAATAAGAGGGCTCCTGCGCATAGATAAAGCCGCAGATCAGCCGCATCACGTCACCGGTCCGCCTTGCGCGCACATATGTGTCCGGGCTGCACTTTTTCAGGAGCAGGCGTGTAATTCCGGCATAGGGCGGGACACCGGGCACTTCGTAGTAGTCCGTGATTACTGCCGCCACACAGTAATGGTAATAGTCGTCCTGATACGCGGGCGGGCAGGAGAGCAGGGCTCTGCGCATTTTGCCGTAGGCTTCGTTCAGAAAACGGATGTTTTCGGCATTTGTCCTGAGCCGCTCGTGTTTTTTGAGCAGCCTTCCGAGGTAAATGGGCAGCTGGACGCATCCGTAGAGCCCGGACATATCATAGCTTTCTTCCGGCGCGCTGAGAATCAGCTCCTTCATCCGTTGCAGGGTGAGATCCAGCGTGACATATCCGCAGTTATATTCCATTTCATAATAAGGCCACAGCCAGCGGATACTGGGATTTTCATTCTGTTCTTCCGGTTTGAAGACCTCATAGCAGGAATCCAGGATCAGAGCGAGCTCCTCACTGGTCAGTTCAGAGCCGGAGAGTTCGCTGCGGTTGGCACTCATCTGCTGATGGGTCTTACGCACAAAAGCATCCCAGGGAAGGCCGGGAGAGGATCTGCGGTATTCTTCATCCCGCGCGATATCCAGAACCCGCCTGCTGGTGCGGACCCGCCGGCTGCAATTGTTCGTACACAGGGCAATATTGGCCAGAGAGCGAATAATATAGCCGCGGGTTTCTTCGTCTTCGATCTGGTTAAACCAGGTAAAATAGGAGCCGGCTTCGGTAAAAAGAAGCTCATTCCGGAAATTGAAAGCGTCCTTGGCGGGACCTTCGATGCCCAGAAGAAACCGCTTGAGGTAGTAAAAGCCCATTCCGAGCTTGTATAATTCCCGGATAATCCGGTCGCGGTCCCTGCGGGTCCGGTAAACGGAAAGCAGCGCATCGTGAATCGCGACATACACACCGCAGTCCAGGTTGGTTCGCCAGTCCATCAGCCGGTCCGAGAAAGCATCCAGCGAGCGGATCGCTTCTTCGTCCTTTCCGTACAGTTCATCCAGCATCGGAAACAGCTTCGTCTCAAGCAGACGGATGTTCTGCTCCCTCAGGGAGGAGATTTCCTGTTCTGCCCGGATCTGCTGCGCATACCACAAGTCAAAATCATCCGCCTCACCGATCACCGGAGCGGAGAGGGCTGCGATTTTCTCTGTATGTGCTATGTATTCCTCCTGCCAGCCTTCCATAGAAGCCTCCTTAAAGGCTGAAGCTTTATCGGAGCGCCTGACGCAGAGCCTGCATCAGCGCGTTGATGTCCACGGGTTTTGCGATATGGCCGTTCATACCGGCCTCCTTCGCGCGGGCGATATCTTCGGCGAAGGTATTCGCGGTCATGGCGAGAATGGGCACAGTCCCGGCATCCTTCCGATCCATTCGTCGGATTGCCCGGCAGGCCTCGTAACCGTCCATCACAGGCATCTGAATATCCATCAGAATCAGGGAATAGAAACCCTCTGAGGAGGCGGAAAAGCAGGCTACGGCTTCCTGACCGTTCTCAGCTGTATCAATTTCGGCTTTTGTGGAGCGCAGGATTTCCTTCGCAATTTCCAAATTGATGAAATTATCCTCCGCAAGCAGAATCCGCCTGCCGGTGAGATCCGGGGTCAGGGAAGCTCCCTGCGCCGCATTCTCCCCGGAAAAGACTTTGTCCAGTCCGTTAATCAGCGATTTTCTGAAAATGGGAAGCGGTATAAAGTGATGGATGCCGGAGCGGTTCGCGTGATACCGGATCTCATCCCAGCTGTCCTCGCTGATCAGAATCACAGGCAGATCGGGATGTGCTTTGCTGAAGTAGGAGGCGATGTCGTATATGCTTCCGCTTTCCTTCTGTTCCCGCCCGATAATCAGGCCGTCAAAGGAGATTTTGCCGAAGTCCGCATCCGTGAGTACGGACAGAGCGGCGGAAGCGGAGGGGACGATGGTATGCGCGATCCCGAATTCGTCCAGATACTGATCATATAAGGAGATAAGGACAGGATTGGCTTCCAGAATCAGCAGATTTTTGTCCTGAACAGCGGCGTGATCCACCCGGATTTCCTCATAGGGGAGAGGGACAGTGATGGTGACCTCGGTTCCTTCGCCGAGCCGGCTGGTAATCGAGATGGAACCGTTCATGGCCTCCACGATTTTCCGGACAATGCTCATTCCGAGACCGGTTCCCTCGATCCGGGTGACCGTCGTGGAGCCGGCCCGCTCAAACGGATCATAGATGCGGCTGAGGAACTCCTCGCTCATGCCGATGCCGTTGTCCCGGCAGACCAGGCTCAGATGGCACAGGCCGTCCAGTACGGATTCGGAGACGGACAGGTCAATCTGTCCGCCGTCAGGCGTATATTTCACGGCGTTATTGATAATGTTCACATAGACCTGCCGCAGACGCAGGGCATCTCCGATCAGCTGTTCACAGACGATGCCGGAAGAAGACAGCGTCCAGCGATGATTCTTCTGCACCATCTGAGGCTGAATAATGGTGACGACGTCGTGCAGCAGATCGCTGAGAGAAAAGCTCTCGGCGGCAATATTCATGCGCCCGGAGTCGATCCGGGACATATCCAGGACTTCATTGATCAGGCTCAGCAGATGGCTGCTGGCCGTCTCGATTTTGTTCAGTGCGTCGGCTACGCGGGCTTTTTCGTCGATGTGTTTTTTGGCGAGCTGTGTCATGCCCACAATCGCATTCATGGGTGTGCGGATATCGTGGGACATATTGCTGAGAAAAGCTTCCTTTGCTTTGTTGGAGGCCTGTGCCTCCTCCAGCTGTCGCTGAAGAGATTCAACAGTCCTCTGAAGCTCTTCGAGGGTTCTGTTCTCACTGCCGCTCATATCTGCCTCCTGGTGAATCCGGAATGCTCCGGTGTCCGTATCGGAAGGGTTCCTTCATACGAAAAGTACCACAAAAGCACCTCCCGGGCAAGACCTTGAGAAACCGTGTGCAGATGCGATAAAATAAACCCCGGAACACGGAACAAGCAAATCATTCGGAGCGTATGCCATGATCTGGAAAATCTGTTTCTTCTTATCGCTGCTGATTTTGTGTATTGCCATCATCTGGGCTGTCCGGCTTTCCAGGAAAGCGGACGGGAGAAACTCACTGACGCCGTTCCAGATGATTTTCGCGGGCTTTTTCGCCTCGGTGTTTGCGGGCCAGATTCCGATTATCTATCAGCAGGTCGGCCGCGAGAGTGTCCTGAAGATGCTGCTGCTGGATGCAGTGCAGACGATCCAGGTTTTTACGGCCAATGTCGGCACGGAGATCATTCCGGAATATATTACGAAGGAAGTGACGGAGATCGGCGGGGTTTATTCCGTCTATATGTCCATCCTGTTTGTGGCGGCGCCGCTCCTGACTTTCGGCTTTGTCATTTCGCTGTTCCGGAGCGCGCTGATGCGCTTTCTGTTCCGGTTCTACTATTTCGGTGATCTGTATGTTTTCTCTGTCCTCAGCGAGAAATCCCTCACACTTGCCCGGGATGTCAAGAAAAACCACCCCCGCGCAGTCATTGTCTTTACCCAGACCGGCGGAGCGGAGGAGGAAACACCGGAGCTTTATGCGGAGGCGAAACGGATGCACGCGCTTCTGTTTGCGAACGACGTCGTCTCTTCGGATTTTGCCGGACACAGCGCGAAGGCGAAGCTGACGCTGATCCTGATCGGAGATGACTCCGACACGAATCTGGTCCAGGCACTGAAGGTCATTGCCGCTTACCAGAACCGGCCGAATACGGAAGTGTTTGTGTTCTCCTCCGGCACCGAGGGCGAGCTGCTGCTGGCGGGTGCCATGAAGGGATCCGTCAAGGTCCGGAGAGTGGATGAAGACCGCTCGCTGGTTTACAGATATCTCTACGATCGCGGCGAAGAGATTTACGCCGCCGCGCTGAAGCAGACGGACGGCATAAAGGCAATTCACGCCGTTGTCGCAGGACTGGGAAAATACGGAACAGAAATGGTGAAGGCCCTTTCCTGGTACTGCCAGATGGACGGTTACACCGTGACAATCGATGCCTTTGACGCGGATCCGCTCGCGGAGGAAAAGTTTGCCGCCCGCTGTCCGGAGCTGATGTCCGAGGAGTACAACGGTGTCGTGATCCCGGGGGAGAGCCGGTACACGATCCGGATTCATTCCGGCGTGGATGTGAACACCAGGACGTTTGCGGATAAGATCACCCGGATGCGGGATATCACTTTTGTGTTTGTGTGCCTGGGAAGTGACGCGGTGAATCTGGCGCAGTCCGCCAATCTCAGAATGCTGTGTGAGCGCGCCGGCTGCAAACCGCTGATCCGCACAGTTCTGTACAGCACTGAGGTGAAGGATGCGCTGCAGGGCATCACCAACTACAGAGGCCAGGCTTATGATATTGAAGCCATCGGAGACTTTGAAACCTGCTACTCGGAGGAGGTGCTCATGGGCGGCGAGATGGAAGCGCTGGCGCTGAAGAGACATCTGAAGTACGGGGATGAGGATTCTTTCTGGCAGTACGAGTATAATTATCGTTCGTCCATGGCGTCGGCCATTCACGAAAAAGCCCGCATTTTCTGCGGTATCCCGGGTGCCGGCAAGGAAGTGCTGACACAGCAGGAGAGAGATGCCGTTGAGCCGGTTGAACACCGCCGCTGGAATGCGTACATGCGCTCAGAGGGATACATCTACAGCGGGTCACCCGACCGGAGCAGCCGGAACGATCTGGCGAAGATGCACCACGACCTGGTTAAATTTGATCTGCTTACAGAGGAGGAAAAGAGAAAGGACAGCGGAACATTCCGGGAGTCCTGAACGGAAATGACTCCGTCAGCCCCGACTGCATTTTGCACTGAATTAAGTACAAAAGCGGCTTGAATTGTGTTTGGCTTTGTGGTACTGTGAGCATGCTTTATTGCGTCTTACTTTCTTTTATAAACACATAAGGCAAAATACGGTTTATGGGGTGCGTTGAAAATGTCAGAAGGTTACGAATCGCTGAAGCTGGAGAGACAGCTGTGTTTTCCTTTGTATGTCTGTTCAAAGGAGGTGGTAAGAAGATATAAGCCGGCCCTGGATCCGATCGGACTGACCTATACACAGTTTATTACCATGATGGCTTTGTGGGAGCACAGACAGGTCAACGTCAAGAAACTGGGCGACCTGCTTTATCTGGATTCCGGCACACTGACGCCGGTACTCAAGAAACTGGAACAGAAGGGATATGTACAGCGCAAGCGGAGCCCGGAGGATGAGAGAAATCTGCTGATCACGATTACGGAAAAAGGCGAGGAGCTCAGGAAACAGGCTCTGGCCGCACCGGAAAGCATGTCCAGATGCATTCACCTGACGGAGGAAGAGTCCGCAGAACTCTATCGGCTTCTGCACAAAATGATGGATACCATGACGGATCCGGAGTGAGATCCGCCCCCGAATGAACGGAAGAACAAGGTCCGTGCCCTGACACACAGGAGCGCGGACTTTTTTTGCCCCTTTTGCAGTGAAAAGAAAGTATGAAAAGGCAGTGTTTTTTGGTATAATAACTTGTTGGCACATGGCAGGTGCGCTTTTTTGGTGCCCTGCAGAGCCGGAAACCGTTAACTGGGGCGCTGCATCAGAAGGATCTGAAGGCGCTGTGAGAAAGGAGTATGCATGCAGGACTATAAGAAAATCGATTATCCGAGGAACAAGGACGTGGTGCTCCGCTATATTCCGGGACACTTTGTCACACCTCATTCTCATGTCAATTACTATATGGATCTAGCCAATATGAAGGCCAGACAGAGAGAGGCACGCGCGACAGGAGAAGAAATGGCGGAGATGTATTATACCTCCACCATTGTCGATACGGTTCTCTGCCTGGAAGGCATGGAAGTCATCGGTGCCTATCTGGCCAACAAGCTGACCAAGGCCGGTGTTCTTTCCAAGAATGCACACCAGACTATGTATATCGCATCTCCCGAGTACGATACGGTCGGACAGATTATTTTCCGTGAGAACACACTTCCCATGGTCCGGGGCAAAAATGTCCTGATTCTGATCGCGTCGGCTACGACCGGCACAACACTGGCCAAGGCAGTTGATTCTGTCACCTACTACGGCGGCGAGGTCATCGGCATTTCGGCTATTTTCTCCGCAGCCAGCAAGGTCATGGGTCTTCCGATCAATGCGCTTTACACGACGGCGGATCTGCCTGATTACAAGAGCTATCCCGCCGAGGTCTGCCCGCTCTGCAAGGAGAGAGTCAAGGTGGATGCGATCTGTAATGGTTTCGGTTATTCCCCGCTTTGATCTGCGGGATCGGAAATTAAGTTGAAATTCAGGAGGAAACAAGAGTAATGAGTGCTACATTTGACGATATTCTGAAGCTGGTGGGACAGTGCTCCCCGAAGAAGCTTGCTGTTGCCGCAGCTCAGGATGAGCCGGTTCTGGAAGCGGTTGCGGAAGCCAGAAAACGGGGCATTGCCGAGCCGATTCTGGTGGGCGACGAAAAGAAGATCCGTGAAATCTCAAGAGGACTCGGAATTGATCTCTCCGGTGTCCGGATCATCGATGAGCCGGATGTGGAGCAGGCTTCTTTAAAGGCTGTGAAACTGGTTCATGACAAAGAAGCGGATATGTACATGAAGGGTATTCTGGACACCAAGACCTTCCTGCGCAGCGTCCTCAACAAGGAAGTCGGTCTGCGCACCGGAAAGCCTCTGTCGCATGTCGCTGTCTTTGAAATCGAAGGCATGAACCGCCTCCTGTTCCTGACGGATGTAGCATTTATACCTTATCCCACTCTTGAGGATAAGGAGACCATCATCAATTATACGGTGCAGGTCGCAAAGGCCTGCGGCGTGGTTATGCCGAAGGTTGCGCCTCTGGCTGCGGTCGAGGTTGTCAATCCGAAGATGCCTGCCTGCGTCGAGGCGGATCAGCTGACAAAATGGAACGAAGAGGGCCGGATCAAAGACTGTATCGTGGACGGCCCGCTCTCCATGGATCTGGCGATCGATCCTTCTGCAGCACAGCACAAGGCGGGCGCATCAAGCCGCAAGATTGTCGGCGACGCCGATATTCTGCTGTTCCCGGACATTCACTCCGGCAATATGGTATACAAGACCATCGTCAGACTGGCTAATTTCCGGAACGGCTGCCTGCTGACAGGAACAAAGGCACCGGTTATTCTGACATCCCGCTCGGACAGCTTTGAGACCAAGATCAATTCCATCGCGCTGGCAGCGGTTGTATCGGAGCACATGAACAGCCAGGAGAACGAAGAAGAGGGCTGAAGTCCGCAAGGCAGGAGGAAGAACAGAAAATGATCAGAAGTTTAATTATCAATCCGGGATCCACGTCAACCAAAATCGGCGTGTTTGAAGACGAGACACAGGTGCTTGACAAGACCCTGCGTCATGAAGCGGATGAGATCGGGCAGTTTGCCACGGTCTTTGACCAGACTGAGTTCCGCAAGCAGATTATCTTAAGTGCGCTGAAGGAGCAGGGCATTGAGCTCTCTTCCTTCCAGGTCATCGTGGGACGCGGCGGCGTCGTGAAGCCGATTCCGGGCGGCACCTACGAAGTGAAGGGTCAGCTGCTGGAGGACTTAAAGAGCGGTGAATACGGCGTGCACGCCTCCAACCTCGGCGGTATCCTCGCGAGAGAGATTGCCGATGAAATCGATGTTCCGGCCTACATTGTCGATCCGGTTGTCGTCGATGAACTGATTCCGATTGCCCGTTATTCCGGCCTGCCGGAATTCCCCCGCAAATCCATTTTCCACGCGCTGAATCAGAAGGCCATGGGAAGAAGATATGCGAAAGAGAACGGCACGCGGTATGAAGATCTGAATCTGATTGTGGTTCACATGGGCGGCGGCTGCTCCGTGGCGGCGCATGAGAAGGGCCGTGTCATTGATGTTTTCAATGCACTGGACGGAGACGGCGCTTTCTCGCCGGAGCGCTCCGGTGCACTCCCGGTCGGTCAGCTGATCCACTACTGCTTTACCAGCGGCAAGACCGAGCAGGAAATGCGGAAGATGATCGTCGGCAAGGCCGGTTTCAACGCTTACCTGAACACCATTGACGCGCGGATTGTTGACGAGAAGATGCAGGAAGGTGATGCTTACGCGAAGGAAGTGTTTGATGCCTTTATCTTCCAGATCTGCAAGAATATCGGCGCCGAGGCGGCGGTTCTGTGCGGAAAGGTTGATCAGATCATCCTGACCGGCGGCATTGCTTATGATAAATATGTGGGAGAGGAAATTACAAAGCGCGTGAGCTTTATTGCCCCTGTCACAATCTACGGCGGAGAAGATGAACTGCTTGCTCTTGCGCAGGGCGCACTGCGTGTCCTGAACGGCGAGGAAGCAGCGAAGGAGTATTGATTATGTCTCGTATTACAGACAAGCTATTCGGAACACACAGCGAACGGGAACTGAAAAGAATCCGCAGAACCGTGGATGCCATCGAGGAACTGCGGCCTGCCATGCAGGCGCTGACGGATGAGGAACTGCGGGCAAAGACCGATGAGTTCAGAAAGCGCCTCGAAGAAGGTGAGACGCTGGATGATCTGCTGGTGGAAGCGTTCGCGGTTGTCCGTGAAGGTGCGAAGCGCGCACTGGACATGGAGCCGTTCCGCGTACAGCTGATCGGCGGCATTATTCTGCACCAGGGCCGGATCGCAGAGATGCGGACCGGTGAAGGTAAAACACTGGTCGCCACACTGCCCGCGTACCTGAATGCGCTGGAGGGAAAGGGTGTTCATGTTGTCACCGTGAACGACTACCTGGCCAAGCGTGACGCGGAGTGGATGGGACAGGTTTACCGGTTCCTCGGGCTGACCGTCGGTGTTATCTTAAACGGTATGTCTCCGCAGGAAAGACAGGAGGCTTACCGCTGTGACATCACTTATGTGACCAACAACGAGCTGGGATTTGATTATCTGCGTGATAACATGGCAATTTACAAGGAGCAGCTTGTGCTGCGCCAGCTGCATTTTGCCATCATCGATGAGGTGGACTCCATCCTGATCGATGAAGCCAGAACGCCGCTGATCATTTCCGGCCAGAGCGGGAAATCTACGGATATTTACAAATACTGCGATATCCTTGCCAAGCAGATGAAGCGGGGCGACGACCTGGAGGATCTCTCCAAGATGGATATCATCATGGGCGTCGAGCAGGTTGAGACCGGCGACTTCATCGTGAACGAGAAGGACAAGGTTGTCAATCTGACATCCGCCGGCGTGACCAAGGTGGAGCGCTTCTTCCACATTGAGAACCTGGCCGATCCGGAAAATCTGGAAATCCAGCACTGTATTATCCTTGCGCTGCGCGCGAACAACCTGATGCACCGCGATCACGACTACATTGTCCGCGACGATGAGGTCATGATCGTCGATGAATTCACCGGCCGTGTCATGCCGGGCCGCCGCTATTCCGACGGACTGCATCAGGCAATCGAAGCGAAGGAGCATGTGCGGGTCAAGCAGGAGAGCAAGACCCTGGCGACCATCACGTTCCAGAACTTCTTCAATAAGTTTGAGAAAAAGTGCGGTATGACCGGTACGGCACTGACCGAAGAAAAAGAGTTCCGTGAGATTTACGGAATGGACGTCATCGAGATTCCGACCAATAAGCCGGTCATCCGTGTGGATGAGCAGGATGCCGTCTACAAGACGCGGGAAGAGAAGCTCGCCGCGATCGTCGACGCCGTAAAGGCATCTCATGACAAGGGACAGCCGGTTCTGGTCGGTACGATTACCATCGAAGCATCCGAAGAACTGTCTGCAATGCTGAAGAAGGAAGGCATCGCACACAACGTCCTGAACGCCAAGTTCCATGAACTGGAAGCAGGAATTGTCGCCGAGGCAGGCCGTCACGGCGCGGTCACGATCGCGACCAACATGGCAGGCCGAGGCACGGATATCAAGCTCGATGAGGACGCACGCGCGGCGGGCGGACTCAAGATCATCGGCACAGAGCGGCACGAATCCCGCCGGATTGACAATCAGCTGCGCGGCCGTTCCGGCCGTCAGGGCGATCCCGGTGAATCCCGCTTCTATATCTCACTGCAGGATGATCTGATGCGTCTGTTCGGTTCCGAACGGATGATTGCCATGTTCAACGCACTGGGTGTTCCGTACGGACAGGAGATTACACACAGCTCGCTCTCCAAGGCGATCGAGAGTGCGCAGCGCAGGATCGAGTCCAACAACTTCGGAATCCGTAAAAACCTGCTGGATTATGACCAGGTCATGAACGAGCAGAGAGAGATCATTTATAAAGAACGCCGCGAGGTCCTGGACGGACACAACATGCGCGACTCGATCTACAACATGATTTCCGAGATTGTCGAAAACGCGGTGGAGACAGTGATCGGCGAAGAAACCGATATCGAAAAGTGGGATCTGAAGGAGCTCAATCAGCTGCTTCTGCCGACGGTTCCGCTCCAGGTTATCACAAGAGCCAGAATTGTCGATCCCACCAAGCAGGGACTCAAACAGCAGCTCAAGGAAGAGGCTGTCAAGCTCTACGAGGCCAAGGAAGCGGAATTCCCGGAGCCGGAGCATATCCGCGAGGTGGAGCGCGTCATTCTCCTGAAGGTCATCGACCGGAAGTGGACGCAGCACATCGACGACATGGAGCAGCTCAGACAGGGCATCGGCCTGCAGGCCTACGGCAACCGCGACCCGCTGGTTGAGTACAAGCTCTCCGGCTATGAGATGTTCAACGAGATGTCCATGAATATCATGGAAGAGACCGTCCGCTCCATGTTCCATGTCCGGGTGCAGGAGCGCGTCGAGCGCGAGCAGGTCGCGCAGGTGACCGGCACCAATAAGGACGAGGAGCCGGCGAAAAAGGATCCGGTCCGCAAGATGGAAAAGAAAGTCTATCCGAACGATCCCTGCCCCTGCGGAAGCGGAAAGAAGTTCAAGAATTGTCATATGAATGTGAAGGGATAAGACCCGGATCAGGAAAACAGGTATTTTATGGTTCAATTAGATCAGATGAAAATCGAGCTCCAGCAGTACGAGGAGGCCCTTGCGGAAGCGAGGGACTCCCTGGACCTGGATTATAAGAAACAGCGCATCGAGGAGCTCTCCCGCGAGATGGAGGCTCCGGATTTCTGGAATGACGCCGACCGCGCGAACGGAAAAATGAAACAGCTCAAAGAGCTGCAGAAAACGGTGGAAGATGCCGACGGCCTCTCGGCTGCCTATGACGACATCATGATGCTGATTGAGATGGGCAACGAAGACGACGATCCTTCCGTCATTCCCGGCATCCGCGCCGAGCTGGATGCTTTTGAGGCAAAACTTGAAGAGATCCGGCTGTCCACGCTGCTCACAGGTGAGTATGACGACTCCAATGCAATCATCAGCCTGAATGCGGGCGCCGGCGGGACGGAGAGCTGCGACTGGTGCTCCATGCTGTACAGAATGTACACCAAGTGGGCGGACAAGAAGGGATATACCGTGGAAGTCCTGAACTTTGTGGACGGCGATGAAGCAGGAATCAAGTCCGTCGACTTCCAGGTCAACGGAACCAATGCGTACGGCTATCTGAAATCGGAGCGGGGCGTACACCGCCTGGTCCGGATTTCCCCGTTCAATGCACAGGGCAAGCGGCAGACCTCTTTTGTCTCCTGTGATGTGACGCCGGATATTGAGAAAGACCTGGACGTGGTGATCAATCCCGATGATATCCGGATCGATACCTATCGTTCCAGCGGTGCCGGCGGTCAGCACATTAACAAAACATCCTCTGCGATCCGCATCACGCACTTCCCGACGGGCATTGTCGTGACCTGCCAGAATGAGCGCTCCCAGTTCCAGAACAAGGATAAGGCGATGCAGATGCTCAAGGCAAAGCTCTACATGCTCAAACAGGAAGAGGAAGCCGCCAAGATGGCCGGTATCCGCGGTGAAATCAAGGACATTGCCTGGGGTTCCCAGATCCGTTCCTATGTTCTGCAGCCTTACACACTTGTAAAGGATACGCGCACCGAGGAGGAGACCAGTAATGCCAGCGGCGTTCTCGACGGAGACATTGACCGCTTCATCAATGCCTATCTGAAGATGGAAGCCGGGAAAGCAGGACGCCGGGAAGAATAATCAATAAATCAGAAAACAGAGGTATCCCATGAAAAGGTGGATCGCTCCTGATCAGACAGACAGGCTGAAAGCGCCGGTTTCGGCAGCCGCCTGTTCATCTTATGACGAGGAGGAGGTCCGCCTTTCTCTTCGCCGTCTTCTTGATCCGATTGATGCGCTGGATTTTGTCAGGGAGGGCATGACTGTCGCCGTCAAAGTGAATCTGATTACGATGATGGCACCGGAAAAGGCGGCAACGACACATCCCGCGCTGGTCGGGGAGCTGTGCAGAATGCTCTGCGCCCGCGGTGCGGCCGTGATCATCGGCGACAGCCCGGGCGGAACCTTTAATGAAGGACATCTGCGCAGTGTGTACCGGGCATGCGGCCTGGAGGAAATGGTACAAAGGCTCCGGGAGGAAGGCCTTCCGGTCTGTCTCAATGATGATTTCACTTCACGGGAAGCAGTCTTTATGGAGGCCGCCTCTCTCAAAACCTTCGAATACACTGCCTGGCTGGACCGGGCAGATGCCATTATAGATTTTGCCAAGCTCAAGACACATGCCATGATGGCGATGACCTGCAGTGTCAAAAATCTTTTCGGAACCATTCCGGGCACCGGAAAGCCGGAGTGCCATATGCGGTTTCCGGACACACAGTCTTTTGCCGATCTGATGATTGATCTGAATGAGTTCTTCACGCCGGTGCTGAATATTGTGGACGGCGTTGATGCCATGGAGGGAAACGGCCCCACAGCCGGGACGGTCCGTCACATGGGCATTCTGCTGGCCAGCCGCAGCCCGTACAATCTGGATATGGCCTGCGCAGGTCTGATCGGTCTGGACCGCAGCAGTGTCCCGACGCTGGAGCAGGCTTACCGGCGGGGACTGGGACCGGCCGGGACAGCAGATCTGACCATTCTCGGAAAAAATGCCTGTGAAAAAGCGCGTGTGCCGGATTTTCAGCTGGTCTCAAAGCCCAGGAGCATCACCTTTGCATCCGGCGGTGTGGGCGGCGCTCTGTTTGGCAAAGCAGCTGAGTGGATCTTTTCCTCCCGCCCGCAGGTACATAAGGGGGAGTGCATCAAGTGCGGAAAATGTGCGCAGGTCTGTCCGGCGAAGGCCATTCATATGGAGGGGATTCCGGTGATTGACCGGAGCAGATGTATTCACTGCTTCTGCTGTCAGGAATTCTGCCCGCAGGGTGCGATGCGGGTTCATCTTAATCCGGTCGGAAAGCTGATCAGGCATTTTGATCAGAGACAGGGTGAACGCAGTTAAAAAAGAATTGAATTTACGCGGTACAACGATTATAATGAGTTCATTGTATCATTGTATCCAATTTGGATACCAACTAACAATGAAGGAGGAGTTTTTTATGAAGAAAAAGCTTATGGCGGCTGTTGCGGCGGCACTTGCATGCTCCATGGTCCTTGCGGGCTGCACTTCATCCACGAGCGCTCCGGCAGCAGAGGCGGAATCCGCTCCTGCAGCAGAGGCGGCGGAGGAAGCGGCACCTGCAGCTTCCGGTGATGCAGTTTCCCTGAAGTTTGCGACAGGCGGCACATCCGGAACCTACTATGCATACGGCGGTGTTCTTGCCAACGTTCTGAACAGCAAACTGACACAGTCCCAGATTACCGTCCAGTCCACCGGCGCATCCAAGGCTAACATTTTCCTGATTGATGACGGCGAGGCTGACATCGCGGTCGTGCAGAACGACGTTATGGACTATGCCATGAACGGAACCGATCTGTTTGAAGAGGACGGTGCAGTGACCAGCTTCAAGACAGTTGCTGCTCTGTATTCCGAGGTTATCCAGATCGTCGCTTCCCCTGACATCACCTCCATTGAGGAGCTGAAGGGCAAGAGAGTTTCCGTCGGTGACGCCGGTTCGGGAACCGAGTTCAATGCCCGCCAGATTCTGGAAGCTTATGATATTACCTTCGACGATATTCAGGTCAACAACCTGGGCTTCGGCGATTCCGCTGATGCACTTAAGGACGGCAAGATTGACGCTGCGTTCTTAACCGCAGGACCGCCGACCACCGCTCTCACTGAGCTGTGCACCACCAATGAAGTCAACCTGCTTCCCATCGATGATGAGCATGCAGCGAAGCTCATCGAGGAACATCCTTTCTACGCACAGTACACCATTCCCGCCGGCATGTACAAGGGAATTGACGAAGATGTCAGCGCCGTGACCGTCAAGGCGACTCTGATCGCTTCCGACAAGATTTCGGATGACGTGATCTACGAGCTGGTCAAGACCATCTTCGAAAGCAAGGACGACATCACCGCCACCCACGAGAAAGGCAAAGAGCTGGATACAGCATATGCCGTTGACGGTATTTCCGTTCCTTTCCATCCGGGCGCAGAGAAGTACTTCAAGGAAATCGGCGCCATCAAGTAATCTTTCCGGGGACAGAGGCGTCCCGGGATGATTCCTGAAACAGTTAAAACGGGCCGGGCTTTATGCCTGGCCCTGTTTTGCAGACAGCGGACCCAGAACTTTTGTGTCCGGGGGTTTTATGTTATCATCTAAGAACAGGGCCTTTCCTGCGGCTGTTCTGGCAGCGGGAATTTCAGCGATTATTATTCTGACCGGATTTCATGCGGCGCGCAGCATGCGTCAGGAGCCGTGTCTGACCGTGAAGAATCAGGACACGGGGGAGATTTATCTTCAGATCCCGGTCAGCGAAGCAGACAGATTTTCTGTCGGTTTTGTCCATTCTGTCAACAAAAGCCCTGTCATCGACTGTTATGAGATCCGGAATGAGAAGATTATCCTGGACCGGACGATTTACTACGGCTTCGGAGCAGGGGTCCAGACGGAAATCGAAGACGGTCAGACGCTTTCCTACGGTGAGGACGGTTCCATGACGGTCTCCGGCTTTGAGCAGGAGATGCCGGATCTGTGTTATCTGGTGGGAACAGTCTCGGATCACATTCTGACAGTCGGGTACTACGCGGACGGCGCGCGCATCCTGGAGCTGGGAACGGACCGGGAAGAACCGGCCGGAGAAGACGGAGAGATCAGTCTCCGGGATCTGTGCGGCAGGAATGCCGCAGTGCGGCTCTGTATAGAGCAGAAAGTGCCGCAGCAGTAAAAACATACCGGAAGGGAGAAAAGGTATGAGTGAGAAACAGGTTAATGAGGAAATGAAGCAGCAGGCACAGTCCGTCACAGCTTCCGCGCCTTCGGCGGAAATGATGGATGATGTCCAGGAAATCATGAAGAAGTACGACCGGGAGTCCAACACCAGAGAGTGGGTCGGTGTTCCCGGAAAAATCGTGCGCTACCTGCTTGCAGCTTTTTCCCTTCTGATGGTTTACATGAACCTGATTGCGAACTGGGACGAGCGCGTGCGGAGAGCAGCCTTCCTCGGAACAATCATTGTCTTTGCCTTTGTCATGTATCCGATCCGCAAGGGCAGGCCCGGGAAGCCGAATCACATCCCGTGGTATGATCTGATTCTGATGATTGCCGGCGCAGTTCCGTATTTTTACTTCGTCATCAATTTCAGCAAAATCATCAAACAGGCGACGCGCATCCACACTCCGGAAATTGTCCTGGGCGTCATCGGTATTCTGGTCCTGTTTGAAGCCTGCCGCCGTGTCGTGGGTATTCCGATTCTGTGTGTTTCCGGCGCCTTCGTGATCTATGCGTTTGCTTCCGGAAACAGCCTGAAAACCATTGTTTACAATCTGTTTTATACCACCGGCGGCGTCATCGGCACGCCCATCGGTGTCTGCTCGACCTACATTGTATTGTTTATTCTGTTCGGCTCCTTCCTGGAATATACCGGCATCTCACAGTTCTTCATTGATGTCGCCAATTCCATCGCCGGCGCTTCTGTCGGCGGTCCCGCGAAGGTTGCCGTCATTTCGAGTGCGCTGTGCGGCATGGTCTCCGGTTCTTCCGTGGCCAATACCGTCACCACCGGTTCCGTGACCATTCCGCTGATGAAGAAAACCGGATATAAGCCGGAATTTGCCGGCGCAGTTGAAGCAGCGGCATCTACCGGCGGACAGATCATGCCCCCGATCATGGGTGCGGCCGCATTCCTGATGGCGGAAATGGTCGGCGTTCAGTACGGACTGATTGCCGTCAAGGCCATTCTGCCGGCGTTCCTGTACTTCCTCGGAATCTTCATCGGCGTTCACCTTGAAGCCAAGAAGCTGGGACTGAAGGGCCTGTCAAAAGAAGAGCTTCCCAAATTCGGTAAGCTCGTGATTCAGAAAGGCTATCTGCTGCTGCCGCTGATTCTTCTGGTCGCCATGGTCATGAAGGGCTTTACGATGTCCCGCGCAGCCATTCTTGCCACGCTGTGCGCCATTGCCGTGAGTATGGTGCGCAAGGAGACGAGAATGACGCCCACGCTTTTTGTGAACGCTCTGGAAGGCGGCGCCAAAAATACGATTTCCGTGGCCATTGCCTGCGGTGTCGCTGGCGTGATTGCAGGCGTCGTCACAATGACCGGTCTCGGTCAGATTCTGATTTCCGCAATTGTTTCCGTCGCGGGCAAGAGAGTCATCATCGCGCTGTTCCTGACGATGCTGACAAGCATTGTCCTGGGCATGGGCGTTCCGACGACGGCCAACTACATCATCATGGCAACAACCTGTGCGCCGATTCTGGTCACCGGTATGGGCGTCGAGCCCATCGCGGCGCATATGTTCGTGTTCTATTTCGGTATTGTCGCAGACATTACACCGCCGGTTGCGCTGGCAGCTTATGCGGGTTCCGCCATCGCGAAATCGAATCCGATGCGGACGGCTTTGAATGCCTCAAGGCTGGCGATCGCCGCCTTTATTATCCCGTATATCTTTGCCCTGAACCCTGTGATGCTCCTGATCGACGTCACGCCGACGGGACTGATTCTGAATGTACTGACGGCGATTATCGGTCTGTTCGGTGTTTCGTCGGGTCTGGAAGGCTATGTCTTTGACAATGAGAAGATCTGGCAGAGAATTCTGTCGATCGCAGGCGGTCTGTGCCTGATTGTTCCGGGTCTCATGACAGACCTGGTCGGCGTCGCTCTGGTCGGACTGGCACTGGCCACCAATTATCTGATGGGCAGAAAGAAAACAGCAGCCGCGGCCTGACGGCCGGGCTGCCGGAGATCAGCACGACAGGCTTTTATGATTACGGATAAAACCGGATGCGGTGTCCGCAGGAAGCAGCGGCATCGGCGCACATCCGGCGAAGAGCAGGGAAGTAAGCGGGGAGAGATCTCTCCGCTTTTTCTGTGTTGTAGAAGATCAGATCAAGCTCCGGACTCTCACTCAGCAGATCATAGAGAGCATCCAGATTCCGGCCATAGTAGTCCGGCAGCTCCAGAGCGGAGCTTATCTGCTCATGCAGGGCGGCTTTGGTTCGGACGCCGTCGAGGTTAATGTAATAGACAGATTTCATCTTGCAGCTTCTCCTGTTTATTTTCCGGAAAACAGATCTTTTACTCTACAGGACCGTCACTGTCGTACAGAAGGACAAAGGTCTCATAGTGGTCGCCGGTGTAATAAATCAGTCCGTCAGTGGAATAGATAATACGCCGCGCGCCGCGGTTTCTGCGGCCCAGTGTATCAATATCGCACTCATGATATTCGCGGCCTTTCTTTTTCGGCAGCTGTCCTTCGTAATTTCCGAAGTAGTCGCCGCCGATACTCTTGCCGGGTGCGTATTCTTCCAGAGACCCTCCGGTCCAGCCCAGTGCGCGGGCTTCCTTCTTCGTGATGTAGTTGTCCGGCAGGTGATCATAGGTATAGAGATAGAGCGCCACATCGTCCTTCGAGTTATAGGTGCCGTCCTCATCGATTGCAAACGAAGCAGCTTCCGGTTCCTCAGGCTGAATGACCTCCGGTCCGGCTTCCGTTTCGTCAAGCAGAATAATACCGGGTTCGGCCTCATCCTCCGGCAGAAGAGTGAGTGTCTGCTGGCCGGTCTGCGATGGCTCTTCGGAGAGGACCTCAGGTGCGGCAACTTTTTTCCCGCAGCCGGTGAAGAGAAGCATCAGCACGGACAGCAGAACCAGGGCCCGCAGCGCGGACCTGCCGTAAAGTACCCGGATGGAAGAGTGACTCGTAAAAGTGTGTTTTTTCATGTATTCAGCGTATCATTTGTTTCAGCGGATTGCAAAGCTTATTCATATTCAGGAACACCCCCCGGCGGAGATTCTCCCGGCTGAGTTGAAACAGCCGCCCGAAAAGGCGGCTGTTTCTGTGTGTATGAACGGACAGGGGGTAATGTGCTTTTTAATAATCTGTACCGGTTTCAAGAAGAATGTCTTCATCCGTCAGACCGTAGTGTTCCTTAAGGAAAGCGGGGATTGCATCGGCGCTGAGCAGCAGGCCGCACTCACGGACTTCTTCTGACAGGACTTCCCGGGTCACGGCGGGGCGGTCTGCAGCAGCGGGATAAATGGTTTTACTGTCTGCAGAGGGCCGGTCGCCCGCAAAGAAAGCCGGATCATAGGCCGCATAGAGATCCAGGCCTGTATAGCGGGGGTACATGGAATTGGAATACCGAAGATCCGAACTCCAGCAGCCCGCCAGAATCTGACGGATCTCATCCGGATCGTCCACGATCAGCGGCGGAAGATGCTTTGTACCGGTGTAGTCTTCTTCACCGTCGAAGAAGGAGCGGCAGTCATACACGCGGATGTACTCAGCAGCTTCCTCATGCAGCGGATCCGAAAGATCCACGCCGCACTCATTCAGCAGAGCGATCGTGCGGGTAAAGCTGGGATAGACCGGATAATACATCATGTCATTGAAAACATCGACATAGCCGTTTTCCTGATTCCGGATTATGTCTACCATATTCTGAAACGCGTAGTCCTTGAACTGCAGGCATGCGATCGGACATTCCTTTCTGCGTGTGGCGGCAGTCAGGGACAGGAGCTCTTCCTGATAAGTTGTAAGAAGTTCCTTTAATTTTGCCTGCTCTGCCTCGTCCGATGAAAGGAGCGGAACATGATAGGTGCCGCCCGGAATCTGGTAATTGGCGCCGAAGAGCGTGTCCGGATCCTGGGACAGGACAGGGTAGCAGGCCTGTTTGAAAGCACTGCTGTCATGCACTTCGTCCAGTTGTGTGCGGATGCGCTCCAGATTCTGCACAGGATAGCGTCTGCGGACAGTGCGCCCGTTCCTCAGATGATAAGAAATACTGACGAAGCCGAAACTGCGCATCCCCTGCTGACGCTGAGCGCTCCGGATATCAGGGTAGAGACGCAGACTGCGGATGCCTTCCTGCGCGATGGCAAGGACTGTGTCCGGATTCTCATACGTCATGCGGTCGATCAGTGAAAGCTGCTGGTCCCGGTCATTCTGATAAGAGACGTAGTATTGTCCGTCGGACAGGTTTTCTTCCAGGGATACACGCTGCTGCAGCTCCCAGAGATTGGACTCCATTCTGTCGGTGAAGACACCGGCCGATTCAAGCTTGTCTGCCGCCGGCAGATAGAGATTGTAACCGGCCAGATCGAAGCGGAATACGGCAAGCACGAGGAGCGTGAGCGCAAGGGACAGCACGAGGCGCAGAGGACCGGCAAAAAGTTTTTTAAAATCGGCGTGATAAATGATTTCCATCACGCATCCGGTCACGACGACACCGCAGACCGCCGCGAAAACGGTCCATGCATCGATGCGCGACGCACCGCTTAACAGTTCGCGGATCAGTGCACTCACAGAAAGACCTGCGAGGACGCTGACGGCGATCCGGATCGGCGCACGGGTACTGTCGAAGCAGATTGCACGCCCGGCCGCCTCGGAGGGGCGCTTTTTGTACAGATAAAGATTCAGGAGCGTCAGTACCGCAAACCAGCACACGGCGATGATTCCCTTCAGAAGAAAGCCGTGTGAATTGCAGCTTCCGGTCAGATCCATACCGTACAGAAGCGGGGAGGAGTGCTCCATAATCCGGAACAGCCGGGATTCATCCGGCAGATACGTGATAAAGTACTGTGTGAAGAAGCCGCTGAGAGTGAACACCAGCAGCGGACCGTATCCCAGCAGGACACCGGAAGCCAGAATACTGACGATCAGCGTGCCGGTCAGCATGACCGCGGTCACGGCGACGGCATAGACAAACAGGAACTGGGTCATGTGATACAGGAACCCCGTCAGCGCCAGCACCAGTGCCAGCTTGCGGCCGGTTGCCAGCATAATGATCAGTCCGCCTGCCGCACCGAAAACTGCGTAGGGCACGGCGGCAATCAGGATGCCGTTCAGCAGGACGACGCCGAACAGCTTCTCCCGGCGGATGGGCATAGCGTGGTAGAAATCCGTCTGTTTTGAGGAGAACAGCCAGGCAAAACCCGAAATTGCCAGAACAACAGCCAGAAGGGAGAGCAGGAGGGTAAGCCCGGCGCTCCCGGGGCCGACCATGTTCTGATAATGCCGGAATATACTGCGCTTTGCATAGATCTCCAGAATTTCCCGGGCCAGTACGGCATAAGGATTATCCACAATGCTTCCGCGCTGATTGCTGATCATGACACAGAGGCTGACCGGCAGGGCGAAAAAGAAGGTGAGTATGGAGAGCGCGATGGACCAGAGCCTGCGGCGCAGGTCCTCTTTCAGGCATCCGATTACAGGATTAAAGGATGAGCTTTTTGACATCATAGCCGTTTACCTCCGTTTCGCTGATAAAGATTTCTTCCAGTGTCAGCGGGACCATTTCATAGAAGAGCAGATCGGAATCTGAGAGGACCCTGCGGATTTCCTCCTCACTGCCCCGCACGGTCAGTAGCAGAATACTGCCGTGCTTTTCCGCGAGCACCGGTTCCAGGGAAGGAAACAGGACCCTGGCTGCGGAAAGCGGATCGGCGTCCGCCGTTTCGGGGAAGGCGTCCTGGGAGGACGGCACACACTGGATTTTGTGGATGCCGAGCTTCATATCCTGCAGATCCCTGGAGAGCAGAACACCGCCGCGGTGCAGGAGACCGACGTGATCGCAGATATCCTCCAGCTCCCGCAGGTTGTGGGAGGCGATGACCGGTGTGAGTCCCCGGTCCGCGATATCTTCGGCAAAAAGGCTTTTCACTGCCTGCCGCATGACCGGATCCAGTCCGTCAAAGGTTTCGTCGCACAGAAGATAACGTGTGCGGGAGCACAGCCCGAGAATGACGGAGAGCTGTTTTTTCATTCCTTTAGAGAAGGTCGTGATTTTTCTGCCGCGGTCCAGTCCGAAGGCCGAGAAGAGGCGGAAGGCCCGCTCACGGTCAAAATCCGGATAAAAGGCAGAGCAGAAGTGGACCATATCTTCCGGCGTCGACCCGGCCAGATAATGCTGATCATCCGAAATATAGAAGATATTCCGTTTTAAGTCTTCGTTCTCATAAACCGGGCTGCCGTCCACGAGAACGCAGCCTTCCTCCGGCTTCAGAATGCCGCACAGAAGGCGCAGAAAGGTGCTTTTGCCGGCACCGTTGGTGCCGATCAGGCCAAACACGTTTGCATCCTGAATACGCGCGTTGATTCTGTCTACGGCTGTGATATCACCAAAGCGCTTGGTGAGTTTTTTCGTCTCAATCATTCCGGGTTCCTCCTTCTGCGGCGGTGTGGGCTCTGTAACAGCTGCCGGCGGCGTTTACAAATTCTTCTTCGGAGATACCGGATCGGTATGCCCTGCCGGACAGCTCGGAGAGCTCACTCATGATCCTGCTGCGGCTCTTTTTCAGCAGCGGCTTTGTGTCGGCCACAAAGCTGCCCTTGCCTTTGATCGAGTAGATATAACCCTGACGTTCCAGCTCCGCATAGGCACGCTGCACGGTGTTGGGCGTGATGGAGAGCTCCGCTGCCAGCGTGCGCACGGAGGGCATCGGAGAATCGGTCTTCAGAACATCCCGGATCATCAGATCGGAAAACCGTTCGACAAGCTGTTCATAAATCGGTCTCCGGTCCCTGACATCAATGAATATCATGCAGACTCCTTTCTTTTGCAGGATTTTTTGGTAAAATAATAGGGCAGTTGACTTTTTGCCCAACTGTATTAACATGATTGATACAGCTACAATATCAATCTCTCGGACAATTGTCAAGCAGGGAGTAAGCATGGCACTGGACCAGAAGAAAAGAGGGAATAAGAAAAAAGTATTTCTGACCGCGGGGATCCTGGGCGCTGCCGCTCTGGCCGCGGCCGGATTTTTCCTGTATCGCAGAAACGAGCAGAAGAAGGCGGAGGAAGCCGCAATGCTGGCAATGAGCCAGCCGGTCGAGGAGATGGCGGTACGGACCAGCATCGAGACCACGTTTTCCGCCCAGGGGAGTGTGGCTTCTTCTCAGGAAATGACGGCGGGAGGAAACACTGCAGATAAAAGCAGCGCAGTTGTCGCGGAGGTTTATGTCAAGGTCGGAGATACGGTGCAGCAGGGAGATCCTCTGTACCGGCTGGATCTGTCTTCCGTCGAGGCGGATATTGCGGATCAGGAGGCGAAGCTGCGCCTTCAGCAGCAGAGCGACGCGATCGATCAGAATGCGGCCGGAAGAGCCATCACCAATGCGCAGTACGATTCCTCGGACTACTACTATAATCAGACAAGAAATCTGGGCCGCTCCGCGGATGATACCAATGCACTGATCGCGGAGCGCAACAAACTGTATGAGGAATATAAGAATGCTGCGGCGGCCGAAGCGCAGAGGCTGGACACCTATAATGCCGCGCAGGCTTATTACGCCAATACAGACGGAAAGGGCGAGAACGCCCTTACCTGGCGCAATGACTCGCAGGCTCTCTATGAAAGCGCGGTTTCCGACCGGCGCGAGGCGGAGGAGAAGCTGAAAGCGATTGATCAGGAGCTGACGGGCGAAGTGCGGAGCCTGGAAGATCTGGGTGCCGAAATCAACGCCGGCAACAGAAGAGTACTTGAGGCGGAAGCAGCCGCCAAGGATAACCAGGCCAAACAGCAGATTGAGCAGAAAATCGATGTTATTTCCACGCAGAGTGAGCTGCGCAAAAATTATGAGAAGCTGGAGGGCGGCGTCGTGACCGCCGGAATGAGCGGTACGGTCACGGAGGTGAAGGTGACGGCCGGCAAGGTTTTCAGCGGAGATAACGCGGTTACGATTGACGATCTGAATCAGCTGAAGATCAAGGCCGAGATCGATGAGAGCAAAATCGCCGACATTACGGTCGGCATGCCGGTGCGGGTGAAGACTGCCGCCACGGGAGACGAAGTCCTGGACGGCGTCGTGACCTTTACAGCCCCGGTACCCACCAAACCGGAAAACGCCAACACTTCGAGCACGACGACACAGAACAGCAATGTACAGCGCACTACCACAAACAAGCCTACTTATACGGTGGAAATCCGCTTGAATGCTCCCAGTTCGCGTCTGCGGATCGGCATGAGCGCCTCGATCGAGTTTATCGTGAAGGAAGCGCGGGACTGCGTCGCAGTGCCTTCCTCCTGCATTATCGAGGACGGCATGGGCGGTTATTTTGTCCGGAGTTCGGACGGTATGGAGAAGCAGGTACAGACCGGTATTTCGGATGATTATTATACCCAGATTGTCTCCGGGAATATAGAAGAGGGAGAGGTTATTCTGGCCCCTGCCTCCGGCACGCCTGTCGGCAGTTCGGATATGCTGGAAGGAATCTTCTGATTATGATTCTGGATGAGATCAGCTTAAGCTCCCCGGTGATCCGGCTGGAGAAAATCTTCAAGCGCTTCTATATCGGAACGGAGAACGAGCTGGAGGTTCTGCACGGCATTGATCTGGAGATCCGGGAAAAAGAGTTTACTTCCATTGTCGGTGAATCCGGTTCGGGCAAAAGTACGCTGATGAATATTATCGGTCTTCTGGATCATCAGACAGAGGGCAGCTACTCTCTGAACGGAATGGATGTCAGCGATATGAGCGCGGACGACCTTGCGCGCATGCGCAATCAGGAGATCGGTTTTGTTTTTCAGACCTATAACCTGATTCCGCGCATGAGTGCGCTGAAGAATGTTGAGATTCCTCTGATGTACGCGCATATTCCGCCCGCGGAGCGGACGGAGCGGGCACAGGAGCTGCTGGAGCTGGTGGGCATGAAGGAGCGGATGAACCACCGGCCGGACGAGTTGTCCGGCGGCCAGAAGCAGCGCGTGGCAATTGCCCGCGCCATGGCAAACAACCCCTCCATTATACTGGCGGACGAACCGACCGGCGCGCTGGACTCCGTGACCGGCCGGACCGTGATGGATCTGTTTCATCAGCTTCACGAGGAACAGGGAAAGACGATTCTGCTGATCACACACTCCATGCCGCTGGCACTGGAGACAGAGCGGATGATCACGCTGGCGGACGGACGGATCATACAGGACCGTCAGCAGACAGAAGAAGAGCAGCTTGCGGCGAGGCAGGCACCAGGGAAAAGCGATCATTGAGGTTATGCGGAATGCTAAGAGAAAATATTGTGTTGGCTTTCACATCGCTGGCAGCAAACCGGCTCCGCTCACTTCTGACGATGCTGGGTATTATCATCGGTATTGCCTCCGTCATCGCAATCATGACCGTCGGAAATTCCCAGACAGCGGAGAACGAACGTCAGCTGTCCATGTTCGGCGTCAACCAGATCGACTGTTATATGTGGCTGGCGGACAACGTTCAGATCGATGAAAACACAGATATGGCTTCACTGACACCGGAATTTACACCGGAGATGATGAACCATGTTGTCAGCACCTACGGGGACCGGATTGAGGCGATTTCCGCAACAAAATGGGGCGGCTCCGCCACGGCAACGGTCAGCGGAAAGGATCCGGAGAAGTATTACGCGAGCGGCAACATGGTCGGGGTCAATCCCGGCTGGTTTACCGTAAACGCGGGAAATTTCAGCCTGATCGACGGCCGGATTTTTACGGAGAAGGAGGCACAGGCGGACAGCTACACAATCATCGTGTCGGACAAACTGGTGAACAATCTGTTTGACGGCGATGTCAGCCGCGCACTGGGCAGCAGACTTGACCTGAACTATTTCTCCGGGGAAAGCCAGCTTTTGCTCGGCTATACCATCATCGGTGTCTACCGCTACCAGGGCTACGGAGGCATGATGGACGCCTCCTCGGAGAAGGATATCAGCACGGAGCTGTATGTTCCTTACAGGAATCTGATCAGCCTGTCCGAGCAGCCCGATCAGGAGAAACTGAACAGTTTTACGGTTTCCGTCACGCCCGGAACGGACGTCATCGGCTTCACACAGGAGCTGAGCGCTTTTCTGACTTCGGAGCTGGGTCCGGATACCAAATTTCAGGTCTCATGTTACAATAATGAGGAGTGGATTGAAGAGAGCAACAATCAGATGCGGCAGCAGGTCATGACGACGACGCTGATCGGCGCGATTGCACTTCTGGTCGGCGGAATCGGTGTCATGAATATCATGACCGTCTCCATCACGGAGCGGACGAAGGAAATCGGAACCCGCAAAGCGCTTGGCGCGCGGGACAGAGAGATCCGCATGCAGTTTATCACGGAAGCTATTCTGATCAGTCTGATCGGCGGACTGATCGGTATTGTCACGGGCATTCTGATGGGCGTTGTGATCTGCAAAGCGGTGCAGCATATTCCGGTTGTTCTCTCTGTCGGCAGTATTGCGGGCTCTTTCCTGGTGTCCTTTGCAGTGGGCGTGTTCTTCGGATATTACCCAGCCAACCGCGCGGCCAGGATGGATCCGATTGAAGCGCTTCGATATGAATAAACAATCGGGATTGGCATTAAGAAAATGAGCACAGAGTTCAGGAAAATACAGGACCGTATCTATCGCACTGTCGAGATCGGTTATACTCTGGATACGGTCAGCCGGGCTTATGACATTGTCAGCGTGGTGATGATTCTGGTGAACCTCATCGCCAGTATTGCCTATACGTTTGACAGTATGGAAATGAAATACGGACCGCTGCTGCTCTCGGTCGAGGCCATCACAGTGGCCTTCTTCGCCGTGGACTATGTGCTGCGGATTCTTTCAGCCCCTGCCGCAGACAGAGGAAAGCCGAAGGGGAAGATGATTCTCCAATACATGCTGTCCTTTAACGGAATTGTGGATCTGCTGTCTTTCCTGCCGTATTATCTCCCGGTCTTTTTCCCGGCCGGTGCGGTGGCGTTCCGGATGTTCCGCGTGATCCGGATTTTCAGACTGTTCAGGATCAACGCCTATTATGACTCCCTGAATGTCATCACAAGTGTCTTAAACAGCAAAAAGCAGCAGCTGATGTCATCCGTTTTCATTATTATCATTCTGATGCTCGCATCCAGCCTTTGTATGTACTCCGTCGAGAACAAAGCCCAGCCGGATGTCTTCTCCAATGCCTTCTCCGGCATCTGGTGGGCGACGTCCACGCTGCTGACGGTGGGTTACGGGGATATTTATCCCATCACAACGGCAGGCAAAATTCTGGGTATTCTGATCAGTTTCCTGGGGGTGGGTATGGTGGCCATCCCTACCGGTATTATCAGTGCCGGTTTCGTGGAACAGTACACCATGCTGCAGAGGGTCGGCGAGCAGAAGGCGGAGATGGCAGTGCGCTTTATCCGCGTGCGTCTGACGGATAAAGACAACTGGGTCGGGAGAAAGATCATGAATCTCGGCCTGCCGGAGGGCATCATCATCGCGGCAATCCGGCGGGGAACCGAATTCATCGTGCCGAGGGGAGAGATTGCGCTGGAGAAAGGCGACAATCTGGTCCTGGCGGCGGAAGGTTTCAACGACGGCTATGACATTGATCTGAACGAGATCCAGCTGAAGCCGAGCCACCCCTGGTGCGGCCATGAGATCCGCGAGCTGGATATTTCCAGGCAGACCTTCATTGTCGCAATTGACCGGAACGGGACTCCGATTATTCCCTCCGGGCGGACCAGACTTCTCGCGGGAGACATTGTCATTCTGTATACGAGAAGGAAAATCGCGGAAGCAGTCAGAATCACGATCTGAGCTCTGCGCCTGAAACAGTGTAAACAGCAGGAATTTCAGAAGATTATATAAAAGATCAAATAAACATATATAAAGGAGACAAGCCGGTTATGAGCAGTGCGAAAAGTACAATCACGCAGGAAGATTTTGATTATTCCCAGGAGGTCATTTTAAAGCTCGCCCAGTATTACAAGTCAAGAGTCGTGGGCCAGCTGACCCTCGCCCAGTCCCTGACTGCGGCGATCCTGGCGGACGGCCACATTCTGATTGAATCGGTTCCCGGCCTTGCCAAGACGACAGCGGCCAAAGCAATTTCAGACGCCGTGAACGGAAAATTCTCGCGGATTCAGTGCACACCGGACCTGCTGCCCAGTGATATCACCGGCACGCAGATTTACCATCAGGAGACCGGCAGATTTGAGACGGTCTTCGGCCCGGTCTTTGCCAATTTTGTCCTGCTTGACGAAGTGAACCGCTCCAGTGCGAAGACACAGAGCGCCATGCTCGAGGCCATGCAGGAGCGGCAGGTGACCATCGGCGGTGTGACCTACAAGATGCCGCAGGATATCTTCATCGTCATTGCGACACAGAATCCGATTGAGCAGGAAGGAACCTATCCGCTGTCCGAGGCGCAGACCGACCGCTTTATGATCAAAGAGACCATCACTTATCCGTCTGCCGCCGAGGAGGAGGAGATCCTGAACCGGATCGAGGCCGGTGCGTTTGAGAAGAAGCCGGCTGTTCTCTCCATCGAGGATGTAGACCGCGTCCAGGCAATCTGCGCACATGTGTATGCGGATGACGCGATCAAGAAGTATATCGCCCAGATTGTCGATGCGACCCGCCATGCGGATGAACATCTGCCGGAGGAACTCCACGGCTATGTCCGGATCGGCGCCAGCCCGCGCGCGACCATCGCGTTCCTTTCCGTCGCCAAAGCCATCGCGCTGATTCACGGCCGGACCTATGTGATTCCGGACGATGTCAAGTCCATGCGCCACCAGGTGCTGCGGCACCGCATCGGCCTGAACTATTCGGCCATTGCGGACGGCGTACAGGTGGAGACCATCATTGATGAGCTGGTGAACGGAATAAAGACACCGTAAGGCAGTTTCAGGAAACAGTGCCGGAGGCTTCATCCTGGAGGAAGCCTTCATGGAGCGATAAAATGAATTACGATTATCTGGCCAAAATCCGGGGAATGGTTCAGCTGTATACGCAGCGGAAGACTTTCAATGTGCTGGAGGGCGGATTCCGCTCTCTGATCCGCGGACGGAGCCTTGAATTTGACGACCTGAAGGAGTACACCTTCGGGGACGATGTGCATGATATCGACTGGAAATCCAGTTCCCGCACCGGTAAGACGCTGATCCGGCGCTATCTGGCTGAGCGCCGGCACAACATCCTGTTTGTGGGAGATACCGGGCGCAAAATGTCCGGCAGCACGGAGCGGCTGGAGGAAAAGGCGGAAGTTTCCACCGTGACGCTGGGCACGATCGCCTATCTGGCGGACCGACAGGGCGCGGACTACGCGCTGGCCTACGGCGGCGAGAAGGGCGTGCGCTTTTCCATGTTCCGCTCCGGTGCGGAACATCTGCAGGGACTGCTGACGCAGTACCGGAAGGTGGTTGAAGAGGAAGGCGGGCTCCCTTTAAAGCAGGTACTTGAGCGCGCCGCGGACATTACTCCGAAGAGGATGATTGTCATTGTGCTGACAGACCCGGAGGGCGCCTCGCTGATCGATGAGCGCCTGATCCGGAAACTGACGTACCGGAACGATCTGCTGGTGATCAGCTGCTCCGATGCGCCGCTGACCGGC
This sequence comes from Lachnospiraceae bacterium, assembly GCA_017432565.1. Taxonomy (GTDB): domain Bacteria; phylum Bacillota; class Clostridia; order Lachnospirales; family Lachnospiraceae; genus CAG-791. The sequence goes on along the minus strand of JAFRIW010000026.1, from coordinate 20,276 downwards.
CATACGGGCAGTGTCTTTGATCTGGATGAGCGCAGGTACGCCGCGGATTTTTTCCGCCGGGACCGGAAGCTCAGGGACGCGGAGAGAAAAGCCCGTGCACTTCTTCTGGAAGAGACACAGAAGCGCTTCATCCGCAACCATGTCGGTTTTGTCACGATCAGCAGCGAAGAGGAAATTCTGAACCGGATCGTGGAATTGTTCGAGAGGCAGAAAATTGGAGTTCGGTGATTATTTTACAGTTGAATTACAGGGCCCGATGGGATTTTCACCGGTGTGGCTGATTGTGGCGGCGGCACTGGTGATTGCCGCTGTCCTGATGTGGGTCTTCCTGCGCAAAAAGCTTCCCCGCAGGATTCCGAGGGTGAAGAAACCCGCCGCGCCTGCACAGATGAGCGAGGAAGATCTGACTATGCTCAAAAAGCTGTATCTGGAGAAAATGGCGCAGACTGAGCAGGAGCTGCGAGACGGAAAGCTCACGATCCGTGAAGCCTATCAGCGGATGAGTGCGGATATGCGTGATTTTGTCAAGCGTGCCACGGGCGTGCCTGTGCGGGAGATGACTCTGGCAGAGATCAGCGAGCTGAAGATCCCCTCGCTGACAGAGCTTGTGCGGGATTATTATGAGCCGGAGTTCGCTTATTATTCAGAGGCGGATGCGCATCGTTCGTTTGAGAGGACCTGCCAGGTAATCCGGAAATGGGCCAGGACCTGGATGGTCGGACAGAAGGAAAAATACCGGCAGAAGAAGGACAGAGGGAGAAAAACGAAATGACACTCAGGAATCCGCTTGCAATCTATATCGGCATCCCGGCTGTCGCCCTGTTCTGCGCAGTTCTGCTGTTCTACACAATCAGAAAGGGACAGGAGTACCGGGGAGGTATCCGCGCAGCGAACACCTCGCTGCTCAGGAACCTGCCTGAGTATAAGCGGCTGATCATGCGCTACAGAGTGCTGACCGTCCTTTTATGCGCCAGCCTCATTTCCGGCATGATCGCCTGCGTGGTGCTGCTAGCCAGACCCTCCAAAACGCAGACCATCACCAGCGGCGTGAAAAAGCGGGATATCTTTCTGTGTCTGGACGTGTCCTATTCGATCTATGATCTGAACTACGATCTGGTCGACACCCTGGAAGAAGTCGTGGCAGGCCTGGAGGGAGACCGCTTCGGCGTTTCCATCTACAACACCTCGACAGTTCTGTATGTGCCGATGACGGACGACTACGATTTTGTTATCAGCAGGCTGGAGGAACTGAAGGAATATTTTTCCCTCCAGAAGCAGTACATGGAACAATTCGGGGATTATGAGTACATCTCGGACATTCCCGAGGATGAGCGGGATCTGTACTACGAACTCGATGAAAAGACCAACTATATGGAGGCGGGGACGCTCACGAACAACCGGCGGAAGGGCAGCTCCCTGATCGGAGAGGGACTTGCCTCCTGTCTGTTCAATTTCCCCCACCTGGATGATTCCAAACGCACCAGAATCATCATTATGGCCACGGACAACGACCAGCAGGCGATCGCGAATCCGATCGTCCAGCTGTCCGAAGCGGCCGACCTGTGCAGGGGACACGATGTCACCGTGTTCGGACTGTTTCCCGGAAAGGAGCAGTTTGACACCGATCAGGCGGAGGGAGACTACGACAAGTGCCTTGAGGATATGAAGGTAAATATTGAAAAGACGGGCGGTGTATTCTATGTAGCCGGCACCGGGCTGTCTGTCCCGGAAATTGTGAAGGATATCCAGCAGCAGGAGGCTATGGCGGTGAATTCAGTCAGAATCACGCGCCTGACGGATCAGCCGCAGACCCCTATGCTGGTCCTGCTCATCAGCATGCTGTGCAGCGGCATTTGTGCACTGCTCCTGAAAATGTAACGAAGATAAAGAGAGAACAACAGAGAAGAATTATGCAGATTCAGCCTGTATTACCCATTTACATATTGGTCCCGGCAGCCGTTCTGATTCCGGCGCTCACGGTTCTCTTCGTGATTCTGCGCAGAGAGCCCTTCAGCGTGGGTGCAGTGATCAGAGTCGTGAAGACAGTGGCCATTGCCCTCCTGTGCGTTCTGATCGGAATCCGGATCATGAAGGAAGTCCCGGATTCCGACGTGCAGATGAAAAATCTGGACGTTCTGTTTGTGGTGGACGACACGATCAGCATGTGGGCGGAGGACTACAACGGCTCGAAGCCCAGAATGAACGGTGTCCGCACCGACTGCATGTATATAATGCAGGAACTCGACGGCGCCAATTTCGGCCTGATCCGGTTTGATAACAAGGCACAGATACTGGCACCCTTTACCCAGGACAAGGATAATGTGGCCGATGCGCTGTCTACGATACAGATGCCCGACCGCTATTACGCCCGGGGCAGTTCCCTGAATACACCTTATCAGGAGATGGAAGCGCTGCTGAAGTCCTCCGCATCCAAGGAGGACCGCCAGACCATTGTCTACTTCATCAGCGACGGTGAAATTACCGACGGATCACAGCTGAGCTCTTTCTCCGATCTGGCAAAATATGTCGACGGCGGCGCAGTGCTCGGCTACGGGACAGCTGAGGGCGGAATGATGAAAGACACCTACGGATCGACAGTCTATGATCAGGAGGAGCATCGGAGTGCGGTTTCCTGTCTGGATGAGGAAACGCTCAGACAGATCGGACGGGATCTGAAAATCGAGTATATCCATATGGACCGGCAGAGCAATCTGACAGCCAATCTGGCTGCTGTGCGCGCGGGAAGCCGCAACGTGGTCGGACAGGGCAGAAATGTAGTCTATGATGATCTGTACTACTGGTTTGTCCTGCCGCTGCTGGCACTGCTGGCTTTTGACCTGTATCTGATTATAAGAAAGCGGAGGCTGTAACGTATGGCAGACGAAAAAGAGGTCATCGAACAGACGGCCGCACCGGAAGAAATTCAGTATGCGAAGCTGCCCGAACCGCTGATTTTCCGATATCTCCGGGAGCGCGAAACAGCCCCCTCCGACGGGAATCCCGACGGAGGCTGGGAGTTTTATGTCCCTTCCGCAGAGTGGCGCCGCATCGTTTCTGTTCTGAGTATCTGCATGATGATCTGCGCCGTCCTTCTGGTTGCCAGGTTTTCTGTCAATGCATATTTTGTCAGCTCATACAACGCCGGCAGCAATGACACCTCTGCCGAAGAGGTGCTCCTGCTGCTGAATTTCCCGGAGGGATATGTGCCGAATTACAACATCGGCAACGCGCGGTACCGGGAGGAAAACTATAAAGAGGCGGCCGGATACTTTCAGGATGCACTTCGCAGCGGGCCCTCCGATCAGAACGGAGAGAACTGCGATATCCGGGTGAATCTTGCACTGTCGCTGCTGCATGAGATCGATTTTGAAGCAATGGAGGAGGCGATCGCGGTGCGGGACGCCGCTGCTGCCGAACAGGAGCAGGCACAGGCCGCAGAGCCGGAGGAGGAAGCAGGGACTGAACCCGCTGCCGGACCGGAGACAGAAGCGGAGGATGAGCCTGCCGCGGGATCGGAAGCGGAGACTGAGCCTGCCGTCGAACCGGAAGCGGCAGAGGCTGTCGACTCACCGGAAGTTGCTTCCGCAAAGCGTACACTGGGGAAGGTCGCCGGACAGCTTCTGGCGGCGCGGCAGGTACTCTGTGAGACGGGCTGTGCCGACCCGACCGGGACAGACGGGCATGACCCGGACGCGGAGAAGCTCAAGCAGGAAATTGACGAGCTGTTAAAGCGCGTACAGGACCAGGATTCAGACGGCGGCGATCAGGACGATGAACAGCAGCAGGACGAATCCGAGGAAGAACAACAGAAGAAAGAACAGTCCAAACGCGAAAAGAAAATGAAGGATCAGCTCAAGCAGCAGCAGAAAGAATCCAATCAGGAGCGGTCGGATGCTCAGCGCGAGAAGGAACAGCAGGAAGCCCGGGAAGAAGAGGGCGAAGGCGGCGGCGGAGATGATTTCAGCGGCAAAACCTGGTAGAAGGCGAATTGTTCCTGAAGAGACATCTGAAGAGAGGCATATATAAATGACAGGAATGGCAGGACTCAAAGGAAAAATGATGGAGTCGTTTATCTCCGTACTCCCGATTATCGCGATCGTGTCGATCTTATGCTTTTCTGTCGTACCGATTACGAATGACCAGATGCTTTCATTCCTCATCGGGGCGCAGATGCTGGTGATCGGCCTGGGACTGTTTGAATTCGGCGCGGAGAGCTCCATGACAAGGATCGGCAATCAGATCGGTTCCGCCCTGACCCGATCGAAAAAGCTGGCCCTGATTCTGCCGGTCTCTTTTGCTCTGGGTGTGATCATTACGATTGCAGAGCCGGATCTCTCGGTTCTTTCCGAGAACGTCCCGCACATAGAGACCAGGGTATTAATCATGACGGTCGCCGTGGGCGTCGGCTTTTTCCTGGTTCTGGCCATGCTGCGCATTCTTTTTGCGGTCCCGCTCAAATGGATGCTGCTGGTTTCCTACGGCATTCTTTTTGCACTGGCTTTTGCCTCGGACCCGGACTATTTAAGCGTCGCCTTTGATGCGGGCGGTGTGACGACCGGACCGATGACGGCGCCGTTTATCATGGCTATGGGCATCGGCGTCGCTTCCATCCGAAGCGACCGGAATGCGGAGGCGGACAGCTTCGGCCTAATTGCCCTGTGTTCGGTCGGGCCGATCCTGGCGGTGCTGCTTCTGGGCTTTTTCTATCCCGGCGAGGCCTCGGAAATTGCCGCGGCAATCGCCAGAAGTTATACGACGACCCTGGAGCTGTCCCGCGATTATCTGACGTCCATTCCTCACTATATGGGAGAGGTGGTCATGTCCCTGGTGCCGGTCATGGCGGCCTTCCTGATTTTCCAGCTGACTCTCCTGAAGCTGAACAGAGAATCAGTGGTCAAAATTCTGATCGGCTTCGCCTTTACTTATGCCGGTCTGGTGATCTTCATGACGGGGGTCAACCTCGGCTTTTCTTCCCTGGGCGTGACGCTGGGGCAGACCATCGGCGGCTCTCAGTACAGCCTTCTTCTGATCCCGCTGGGCGGCATTATCGGGTGGGTGATTGTGTCAGCCGAGCCGGCAGTACAGGTGCTGACAAAACAGGTGGAAGAAATCAGTGCAGGTGCGGTTTCTTCCAGGGCGATGAAGCTGGCACTGTCCGCGGCAATCGGCATCGCGACCGGTATTTCCATGCTGCGGGTTCTGACGGGCCTTCCGATCCTGTATCTGCTGCTCCCGGGATATGCCTTCGCGCTGATCTTAAGCTTTGTGGTTCCGCCGATTTTTACGGCCATCGCCTTTGACGCCGGCGGCGTCGCCTCCGGACCGATGACCGCGACGTTTCTGCTTCCGCTGGCCATGGGTGCCTGTACGGCAGTCGGCGGGAACCTGCTCACGGATGCTTTCGGTGTCGTGGCCATGGTTGCCATGTTCCCGCTGATCACAGTACAGATCATGGGTGTGGTCTTCGTTATGCGGCAGAAAGCTATGGAGAAGCAGCGGAAAGAGGAGCTTGCGGATCAGCAGGTGATCGAACTCTGGGAGCTGTAACGGATCATCCGGGTGTATCCGAATCCGATTCAAAGCAGCAGAGGGACAGACAGGAGACAATATGGAACTATATCTGACAATAGCAATTCTGGACAGGCCGAAGGCGGAGCGCTTCAACGTAATCTGCTCGGAACTGGGTCTTCCGATGAGACTGACTTTATTTGCCCGCGGAACGGCGACGGAGGCGGCTCTTGAGCGGTACGGCCTCAGAGCTACGAATAAGTCGGTGGTGCTGACGACGGCACCGCCGGAGCAGAATCATCAGCTGTTCAAGCTTTCCAAAAGACGGCTGATGATCGACATTCCCGGCAACGGCATTATGATGACCGTGCCGATCAAGAGTGTCGGCGGTATGAACACACTGGCTTATCTGAGCAACGACGCACCCACGGACAAAGGAGTACCGGAGATGACCTTCAAACACGAACTGATAATTGTAATTCTGAACCAGACCTATACAGATATGGTTATGAAAGCCGCCAGAAGCGCCGGTGCGACGGGCGGGACGGTACTGCACGCCAAGGGAACCGGCGCGGATTATGCCAGACAGTTCCTGGGTGTTCAGCTGGCAACGGAGAAGGAAGTGATTCTCATCACCGCCAAGGCGGAGGACAAGCTGGCAATCATGACGTCCATCACGGAATCCGCCGGCCCGCAGACAAAGGCCGGCGCCATCTGTTTCTCGCTTCCGGTCTCACACGTCGCAGGACTCCGTGTCCTGGACGAGGATGAAGAGGAATGGAAGACGGCAAAAGCCGAAGAGAAGGAGTAAATAACCGGCGTGACATACGCCGGATGACAGGAGGATAAAGGTACATGAAGTTTAAAGAAATGCCCTACACAAGACCGGACCTGAAGCAGGTGACGGATCGGATGGAGGAGATGACGAAAGCCCTCGCCGAAGCTTCTTCCTACGAGGAAGCCAGGGCGGTTTTCCTGAAATGGGATGAAGAAGAGCGGCATCTGGACACGATGCAGGAACTGGCGACAATCCGCCACACCATTGATACCCGGGATCCCTTCTATGACGCGGAGGATACCTGGTGGAACAATGCTTCCCCCCAGATACAGGAGTATGCGCAGAAGTGGCTGGACGAGCTGCTGAAAAGCCCGTACCGGCAGCAGCTCTCCGAAGAATTCGGCGATCTGGTTTTCATCAATGCGGAAATTGCCCGGAAATGCTTCTCGCCGGAAATCATAGCGGATCTGCAGAAGGAAAACGAACTGACGCAGGCTTATCAGAAGCTGATCGCGAGCGCGCAGATTCCCTTTGAGGGCGGTGTCTATACGATTTCTCAGATGAGCCCGTTCAAAAATGATTCCGATGATGCGAGAAGACTCGCTGCCTGGCAGGCAGAGGGCGGCTGGTACAAGGAGCACCAGGCGGAGCTGGACCGGATCTATGATGAGCTGGTAAGGGTCCGCACGGCCATGGGCCGCAAGCTCGGATATACCGATTACACGGAGCTGGGCTATTACCGCATGGGCCGCAACTGCTACACGAAAGAGGATGTCGCCAAGTTCCGCGAGGCCGTGCGCAAATATGTCGTGCCGGTGACGGACGCGATCTACAGACGCCAGGCTGAGCGGCTCGGCAAAACCTATCCCATGAGCTTTGCCGACAATGTGCTCGAATTCAGAAGCGGCAACCCGAAGCCGCAGGGAACTGCGGACGACATTGTCGCCGCCGGAACGAAATTTTACGATGAGCTCTCTCCGGAGACGGGAAAGTTCTTCCACACCATGCTGGACGGTGAACTGATGGATCTGCTCTCCACGGAAGGCAAAGCCGCGGGCGGCTACTGCACGTCGATCCCGGATTACAATGTTCCGTTTATTTTCGCCAACTTCAACGGCACGCAGGGTGACGTGGAGGTCGTCACGCACGAGGCAGGTCATGCTTTTGCCGCGTGGTACAACCGGGACCGCGTTCCCATGGAGACCGTCTGGCCCAGCATGGAGGGGTGCGAGGTGCACTCCATGTCCATGGAATTCTTCGGCGAAGAGTGGGCGGAGGACTTCTTCGGTAAGGACGCGCGCAAGTTCCGCTACAGTCACCTCTCCGGCGCACTGACCTTCATTCCGTACGGGACCATGGTGGATCATTTTCAGCACATTGTCTATGAGAAGCCCGAGATGACGCCGAGACAGCGCCACGACGTGTGGAAGGAGCTTCTGGGGATCTATATGCCCTGGATGAAGCTGGACGGCGAGATCCCGTTCTACAGTGAGGGCGAGGGCTGGCAGCGGCAGCTGCATATTTACAACAGCCCGTTCTACTACATCGACTACTGCCTGGCGCAGACCGTGAGTCTGGAGTTCTGGGCGATGATCCGGGAGGATCTGAAGAAGGCATGGGCGTACTATATGGCCTACACGGAGCAGGGCGGAAGCAGAGTCTTCACAGAGCTCTTAAAGAACGCAGGCCTCGAGAGCCCGTTTGATGAAGCGTGTCTGAAGGGGGTCTGTGAGAAGGCCAGTAAATATCTGGACGAATATGACCTTGACGGGATTGCGTAAATGGCAAAGATTACGACAGTTATTTTTGATATCGGCGGCGTGCTGACGGATTATCTGGAGCGGGAATTCTATGTTCTGAAGGGATATTCGCAGGAGATGGCGGACCGCCTGTGCCGGGCCACGATGCGCTCCGGGCGCTGGGATGAGTTCGATCTCGGCCGTCTGGGACAGCGGGGAATTCTTGCGGTTTTTCAGCAGCAGGATCCTGAAATTGCCGGGGAAATTGAGAAAGCGCTGGAGGATGTGCACGGACTTGTACAGAAGAGAGACACAGCTATTCCGTGGATCCGAAAGCTCAGAAAGGACGGGTACAGAGTTCTGTATCTTTCCAACTTTTCCGAGCAGGCCCACAGACAGTGTGCCGATTCTCTGGATTTTGTGGGTGAGACCGACGGCGGTATTTTTTCCTTTCAGCCGCACCTGGTCAAGCCCGATCCGGCAATCTATCAGCTGCTGATCGACCAGTTTGGGCTGGTGCCGGAAGCATGTGTCTTTGTGGATGATACGGAAAAGAACCTGGCTCCGGCCAGAGCATTGGGGATGCAGACTGTTCATTACCTGTCTCAGGAGCAGGCGGAGCGGGATTTATGCCGTCTGCTGGGCAGAATCTGAAGAGGTGAGCGCAATGTCCGAGTATCAGCTGAATACGGAAGAAAACCGCGCGTGGATGCAGCAGATCCGGGAGGACCTTCTGGATTTCGGGAAGCATTTTCCGTCACCGGGCGGCAGTGCTTATTATCTGGGAGACGACGGGACGCCGTGGAAAGAGAGGCCCCGCGAGACCTGGATCACAAGCCGGATGGCGCATGTCTATGCCATCGGCGCCATGCTCGGATGGGAAGATGCGGATAAGCTGAGCGCCTGTGCGCTTCGCGGCCTGACCGGTGAACTCCATGATGACGCGGCAGGCGGCTGGTATGCGGGACTGACGGCGGACGGCCGGATTTTGCCCGACAAACAGTGCTACGCGCATGCGTTCGTGATTCTGGCGGCATCCTCCGGGGTACTGGCGGGAATCGAGGGCGCGGGGGCGCTTCTGGAGGATGCGCTGAAGGTGTATGAGGAGCGCTTCTGGGATGAGCGGGAAGGCCTTGCGAGAGACACCTGGAACACCGCATTTACGGAGCTCTCGCCCTATCGCGGACTCAATGCGAACATGCACTCCGTGGAGGCGCTTCTTGCCGCCGCGGACGTGACGGGAGAGGAGAAATACCGGGAACGGGCCGGGCGCATCATCCGCCGCGTGCTGGTGTTTACAGAGCGCTTTCAGGACAGGATTCCGGAGCACTATTCGGAGAACTGGGAGCCGCTTCCGGAGTTTAATGCCGAAAAAAAGGATGATCCCTTCAAGCCTTACGGCGCGACACCCGGACACGGCATTGAATGGGCGAGACTGATCGCACAGTGGGCGTGCTCCGCTTATGCAGGCACGCAGACGCTGCCGGACGCCGCCTTGTATGCTGCGCTGCCGGAAGAAGCGAGGACATTTATTGACGCGTCAGAGCGGCTGTATCAGCGGGCTGTCGCGGACGGCTGGAACGCGGACGGGGCGCCAGGCCTTGTCTACACGACAGACTGGGAAGGCAGGCCGATTGTCCACGACAGGATGCACTGGACGCTTGCCGAAGCCATCAATACCTCCGCAGTCCTTTTCCGCATCACCGGAAAGGAGCGCTATGCCGCGGATTATGAGGCTTATGCACGGTATCTCGATGAGTCTGTGCTGGATTATGAAAACGGCTCCTGGTTCCATCAGCTGGACCGGAATAACCGGCTGATCGGAACGGTGTGGCCGGGCAAATCTGATCTGTATCACGCGTTTCAGGCGACCCTGATTCCCTTCGGGCCGGTCAGCCTGTCTGTCGCGCCGGGGGTAAGGAGGCGGAGATGAAGCTTTCGCTGGCAGCACTGAACAATGAAGAATTCCGGAGCAAGGCAGGGATTTCCCTGCCTTCTTATGATGTGAATGAAGTTTACCGCCGGACGAGAGAGAACCCGGTCTGGGTACATTTCGGTATCGGAAATATATTCCGCAGCTTCCTCGGACGGATCGCGGACCGGCTTCTTGAAGAGGGCGCTTCCGATCGCGGGCTCACCTGTGTGGAAACGTACGATTTTGAGGTGGTCGACCGGATTTATGATCCTTATGACAACCTCGGAATCTCCGTGATTCTGAATCCGGACGGGACAAAGGATGTGCAGGTGCTGGGATGCTTTGCAGAGGCAGTCCGTGCGGACGCGGAAAGACCTGCCGAGTGGGGGCGCCTGAAGGAAATATTCCGAAGCGGGAGTCTTCAGATGGTATCGCTCACCATCACGGAAAAAGGCTATGCACTGCAGGATTCGGAGGGCAGATACTTCCCTTCCGTTCAGAAGGATCTGGTGAGCGAGCCGGACCGGGCCTGTCATGCCATGACCATTCTCACCGCGATGCTGCTGGAGCGCTTTGAAAACGGAAACGCTGCGCCGCTCTCTGTGGTTTCCATGGACAACTGCTCGCAGAACGGAAAACGGCTGCGGGACGCCGTTCTCACAGTCACCCGGGAATGGTGTGAAAGAGGGATCGTTTCGACGGATTTTGCCGACTGGGTGAGCGATGAAGAACAGGTTGCCTTCCCCTGGACCATGATTGACAAAATTACGCCCCGCCCGTCCGAGGCAGTGGCGAAGGAACTGGAAGAGGCGGGCATCGAGGACATGCAGCCGCTGATCACACAGAAAAAGACATTTATTGCGCCTTTTGTCAATGCGGAGCGGCCGCAGTATCTGGTGATCGAGGATCATTTCCCGAACGGCAGGCCGCGGCTGGAGGCGGGCGGCGTGTATCTGACGGACAGGGAGACGGTGAACAAAGCCGAGCGGATGAAGGTGACGGCCTGTCTGAATCCGATTCACACGGCACTGTGCACTTATGACTGCATGCTCGGATATGAGCTGTTTGCGGACGGGATGGGAGATCCGGAGCTTTCGAAGCTGGCGCATCTGATCGGTTATGACGAGGGGCTGCCGGTGGTGCCGGACCCTGGGATTCTTTCCCCGAGAGCTTTTCTGGATGAAGTCATAGAAGAGCGGTTTCCGAATCCGTATCTCGGGGACACGTCGCAGCGGATTGCGACGGACATCTCGCAGATGGTGGGAATCCGCTTCGGCGAGACCATCAAGGCGTATGTGCGGCGCGACGGGCGTGCTGCCGCTCTGACCGGTATTCCGCTGGCGATCGCAGGGTGGCTCAGGTATCTGCTGGCGCTGGATGACCAGGGACAGCCCATGGAACTGGCACCGGATCCGATGATTCCGCAGCTGCAGGAAATGATGCGGAGCATCTGCTTCGGTAATCCGGAGGACGCAGTGAACGCGGGCGCTCTGAGTGAGATTCTCTCCAATGACAGAATCTTCGGCATCAATCTTTATGAGGCCGGGATCGGCAGTCTGATCGAGACGATGTTCTGTGAGGAAGCCGCCGGTCCGGGCGCGGTGAGAAAGACGTTAAAGCATTATCTGTGAAGGAAAAGGCTTCTATGAAACCTTATGTGAACGATCTGCAGAAAAAAATGTTTCTGATGGCCTTTATCACGGCCGTCTTTACGGAAATGTCTCAGATTGTCGCGCTCACGGTCGATTCCATTGTCGTCTGTGTTTTTATGGGCGAGCGGGAAATCGCGGCAGTGGGTATTACAGGCCCGTTCTTTTTCCTGGTCGGTATTCCTGCCAGCTGCCTGGCCGTCGGCCTTCAGACAATCTGTTCACATGAGATGGGGCGCGGCCGGATCGAACAGGTCAGCAGATGGGTCAGTGAAGTGCTTCTGTGCGCAGGTATCATTCTGGGCATTCTGACGGCTGTCATTATGCTGAGAGTCCCGCAGATGGCCTTTCTGTTCGGCGCCAGAGGGAATGCTGCCGATCTGCAGGGAACGGTCTCGCAATACCTGTACGGCCTGGGCATCGAACTCTTCCCGTTTGTGGCGATGTCCGTTCTCACACCGATTATCATTCTGGACAACGGCAGCAGGCTGGTCATGATTTCATCTGTCGCCGGGTGCGTTTCCAACATTCTTTTTGATTTTGTTGTCGCGGTGAAACACTGGGGACTGTTCGGAATCGGTCTGGGGTCATCGCTGTCGGTCATCATCTCACTGTGCGTGCTGCTGACACATTTTGCAGACAAAAAGTGCCTGATCCGTCTGGAGGCTGTCCGGGTCAACAGTGCGGATATACTGGAAGTCATCCGGCTGGGACTGCCGCAGGCGGCACATGCCGTTGCCAGTATGATCCGGGTGTGGATTCTCAATATTCTGGTGATTGTGATCGGCGGGAATGCGGCCATGTCTGTTATGACAGTCAACGGAACCATCATGGATTTTGTCGATGTGATTGCCGTCGGCATCGCCGGTGCGGTGGGCGTTCTCGCCGGAATCGGCTACGGAGAACAGAACGGAGAGGAGATGGAGGGCGCTGTTTATCTGGGGCACCGCTACAATCTGATCTCTTCGCTGGTGACGATGGGTGTGCTGGCTGTATTTATCAACCTGATCGCCGGGATTTTCATCTCTTCGCAGAGCAGTGCCTATCCGCTGCTGATCTTTGCAATACGGTGCATTATCGCCGGTATTCTGCCGAATGCGCTGATCTATTCAAGAGTCAGCTATCTGCAGGCAATCGGAAAATCCCAGGATGCGCAGCTGATGGAAATGGCGGTCAACATGGTCTGTCTGACAGCGTTTGCCTTTATCCTTTCTGTCCCGTTCGGCATCCGCGGTGTATTTGCCGCTTTCCCTGTTTCCAAAATATTCGTCATCCTGCTTTATTATCTCCGGCAGAGCGGCGGCGTGAAACATCTGCGCTTTTCCGTGCGGGACTTTATGGGGCTGGATGATTCCTTCTATCCGTCCGTGCGCAATATGATTGCTTATCCGGTTGATACGATGGAGGAATGTGTGCTGGCGAGCGAACAGGTGTGGCTGTTCTGCAAAGGGCATCACTTCGATCAGCGGACTGCTTTCTTCTCTTCCGTCTGCATCGAGGAAATTCTGACCAATATCATTCAGCACGGCAACGAAGAGCGCCGCAGAAAGGTCAGATCCATTGCCGAGATCCGGGTGACGCTTTCCGGAGAGGATCTGATTATGCGGGTCAGGGACAACGGAGCGGCGTTTAATCTGAACACAATGGCGAGAATGCTGACAGACGAGACAGATCCCTTTGCCGCCATCGGAATGAAGATCATCAGCTCTGCGGCGAAGGAAATCAAATACTATCGCCTGTACGGAATGAATACGACCATCATCCGGATCGGATCCGGAAATGATGCAGGCAGCGAACCGCAGAAGAAAAACGAGGAGGAATGAAAAAATGTCTGAACTGCTGAATATTATCAGAGGGAGAAAGAGCGTCCGGACCTTCGACGGCAGAAAGCTGTCGGAAGCGGATCTGAATGAACTGAAAAATTATGCCGCAGAAATTACGAATCCTTTTGATGTTCCGGTGCGGTTTGTCTTTCTGGATGCCGGAGAGCACGGCCTCTCGAGCCCGGTGCTGTCCGGGGAAAAGCTGTATGTCGCAGGCATTGTCCGGAAGATGCCCTGTGCGGATGTAGCTTTCGGATATGCTTTCGAACGGTTTGTACTCCATGCACAGGCGATGGGAATCGGCACAACCTGGATCGGCGGCACCATGAAAAGAGAGCTGTTTGAAAAGGCCGCGGCCCTCGGTGAAGGAGAGCGGATGCCGATCATCAGCCCACTGGGATATCCTGCAGGGAAGAAATCTGTACGGGAGACGCTGATGCGGAAGGGTGTAGGGGCTGACAGCCGGATGCCGGCTGAAACCCTGTTCTTCGACGGGGCTTTCGGCAAACCGCTCGGCGGTCAGCAGGCGCAGGATCTGGCCGAACTGATCGAAATGGTCCGGTGGGCGCCTTCTGCAGTTAACAAACAGCCGTGGCGGATCATCCTGAAGGACGGACAGGCGCATTTCTATGAGAAGCAGGACAAGGGCTATGTCAGTGATGCCACCGGAGACCTTCAGAGAATTGACGTGGGCATTGCGCTGTGTCATTTTGTGATGGGACTGGAAGAAATGGGAAAGAAACCGCAGGTGCATGTCAGTGATCCGGGCATTACAGTGCCGGAGCACGTGGAGTATGCTGCAAGCGTCCGGTTTGATTTCTGATACGGAAAATGGACACAGCAGGATCAGTTCTTCGATATGAAAATACAGTTGAAGCGTTGTTTGTCCGCCGGCTGAATCGCTTTGCCGCACAGGTGCTGATTAACGGATATCCTGAGCGGGTTCACGTAAAGAATACCGGCCGCCTGGAGGAACTCCTGGTTCCGCAGGCCCGTGTCACCCTTCAGAAAGCGGCCGGACCGGACCGGAAGACGGCCTGGGATCTGATTTCCGTCTTCAGACCCGGATTCGGATGGGTCAATATAGACAGCCTTGCGCCGAACGAACTGATGAAGCGGCATCTCATGAGCCTGGACTACGATTGGGTGAAACCGGAGCATACTTACGGCAGTTCCAGATTTGATTTCTACATGGAGCGCGGGGGAGAGAAGTATCTGACGGAAGTAAAGGGCTGCACGCTGGCGGCGGAGACGGAGTGCGGGACCGGGCTCTTCCCGGACGCCCCGACTGAGCGGGGGGTGAAGCACCTTAACGAACTGGCTGCTGCGGCGAAGGAAGGCTATCACTGTGAGATCGCTTTTGTGATTCAGATGAACGGCATTCACAGGGTGCTTCCGAATGATGCCACGCAGCCGGAATTCGGGCGGGCCCTGATCCGCGCTGTGCAGGCAGGCGTACAGGTCGTCTGTTACAGCTGCCGCGTGGAGGCGGACAGTATCATGATGACAGGCGAGGCTGAGAGCACGCCGGTTTTCCGGGCAAAATAAGGCACGGATCACGGACAGATGAAACAGGGGAGAAAAGGATGGAGACAGAGAGACTGATTCTGCGGCGCTGGGAGGAAAGTGACGCGGAGAACCTATATGAATATGCGAAAGACCCGGCTGTCGGTCCGATTGCCGGATGGCCGCCGCATCAGAGCGTTGAGGAGAGCCTCAATGTGATCCGGAATGTGTTTAACGGCGCGGAAGCATATGCGATCTGTCTGAAGACAGATCGTAAAGCGATCGGGGCAATTGAACTGAAGCTGAACGGCCACACGGATCTGGCGGAAAATGATGACGAGTGTGAACTGGGCTACTGGCTGGGGAGACCTTTCTGGGGACAGGGAATCATGCCGGAGGCAGCAGAAGAGATGCTGCGGCATGCTTTCGAGGATCTTGGCATGCAGAAGGTCTGGTGCGGCTACTATGACGGGAATCTCAAATCAAAGCGTGTGCAGGAGAAATGCGGCTTCCGCTATCAGTGGACCACGGAGGGGGTCGATGTTCCGCTCATGCATGAGAAACGGACAGGACACGTCAACCTGATGACAAAAGATGACTGGCTCCGGAGGGGCGGAGCGGAGGAAACTGAGTAATACGGAGCCTGCGGATATCGGGAAAGATCCGGATGTCCGCAGGTTTTTTTTCTGTATACTGAAAAAAGATGATCACGCTATAATAAACATGACATACTGATGTCGTGTTTAACCTGCTACGATATGCATGGAGCGTGAGAAAGAATGAAAACAGACAGACTGATCGGAATACTGTCTATCTTACTGCAGGAAGAGAAGACAACAGCCCCCAGACTGGCGGAGAGGTTCGAGGTTTCCCGCAGGACAATCAACAGGGACATAGAAGTTCTCTGTAAGGCGGGAATTCCTGTCAGGACTATCCAGGGCACCGGCGGCGGGATCAGCATCATGGATGGCTACCGCGTGGACAGGACGATTCTGACATCAAAAGAAATGCAGATGATCCTTGCCGGACTGAGGAGCCTGGACAGTGTGAGCGGCAGCAGCTGTTACAGCCGGCTGATGGAGAAGGTACAGGCCGGATCATCTGAATTTGTCAGCGGCAGAGATTCCATGCTGATTGACCTTTCTTCATGGTATAAAGGCTCTCTTGCTCCGAAGATCGAAGTCATTCAGAGTGCGATAGAGAACAGACATCTTCTTCAGTTCAGGTATTATTCACCGTCGGGAGAAAGTACCAGAACAATAGAGCCGTACTATCTTGTTTTTCACTGGTCAAGCTGGTATGTATGGGGCTGGTGCACAAGCCGCAGGGATTACAGGCTGTTCAAGCTGAATCGCATGGACTGTGCTGCAGAAACGGAGTCGGATTTTGTTTGTCGGGATGCGCCTGTGCCGGACCTGTCGTGCGAGAAGATCTTTCCGGGTGAGATTCAGGTCAGGGCACTGTTTGCACCGGAGATGAAATGGCGGCTGGTCGAGGATTTCGGCCCCGACTGTTATACGGAAGCGGACGACGGGCGGCTGCTTTTTTCGGCGGGTTATACAGACCTGGATAACTTGGTGACATGGCTGATGACCTTTGGGGCAAAAGTCGAGGTGTTGGAGCCGGCAGGCGCGCGGGACATGCTCAGAAGAAATGCGGAGGAAACATTGCGGATTTATACGGAATAGGATCAAAACTGCTCCGGAGAAGCTGAAGATCGTGATCCGGCATCCGATCAGAGTGAGGGAGGACTGAGCAAATGGAATACATCCGGGTAACGAAGGACAATTTGGAAAAGGAACATATCTGCTGTGCCATCTCAAACAATAAGGATGTGCAGGTTTCATCAAAGAAGGCATGGCTGGCTGAGAGATTTGATGAGGGGCTTGTCTTCCTGAAGAGTGCGGAGCGGGGAAAGTGCTTTATCGAATACATCCCGGCGGAGAACGCGTGGGTTCCGATCAATGCCGACGGATATATGTATATTGACTGTCTCTGGGTATCCGGCTCCTTCAAGGGACACGGATACTCCACAGACCTGCTGAGTGCCTGTATGGAAGACAGTAAGGAGAAGGGAAAGAAAGGACTGTGCATTCTGGCCGCCGCGAAGAAAAAACCGTTTCTGGCGGATCCGAAGTTCCTGAAGTATAAGGGGTTTTCCGTCTGTGATGAGGCGGATAACGGGATTCAGCTGTGGTACCTGCCTTTCGGAACGGATGCGGAAAAGCCGCAGTTTCGGGAGAGCGCGAAGCATCCCCGCACAGATGAGAAAGGATTTGTTCTGTATTACACCAGCCAGTGTCCGTTCAATGCAAAATATGTGCCGGTTCTTGAGCAGACTGCTGCAGAGAACGATATCCCGTTTCACGCAATCCACATCGGGAGCAGGGAAGAAGCACAGAATGCCCCGACGCCGATCACAAATTATGCGCTGTTTCATGACGGGGAGTACATCACGAACGAGCAGATGAGCGGGAAAAAGTTCCTGCAGCTGGCCGCAGGCTTCAGGCCGGAACTGTAGTCCGTCAGCGGTTTTCACCTGGCGCAGAGATGAAGAAGGATCTCCACGTTCTTTTCCATGGACTGAATGGGGACATACTCAAAGCGGCTGTGGGCATTTTCATAGCCGGCTGAGAGGTTGGGGCAGGGAAGCCCGCGGAAGCAGAGAGCTGCTCCGTCGGTTCCGCCCCGGAAAGGCTGACTGACAGGAGCCAGACCGGCCGCCCGGATCGCGGCTTTCAGATCTTCCACGAGGTGAGGATAGCTGTCCAGAACTTCTTTCATATTCCGGTACTGGTCATAGATGGTCAGGGTCACGGTTCCCTCTCCCCAGATCTCGTTCAGAGAGGCCGTGATGGTGCGAAGGAGATCCTTTCTTTCCTCAAAGGCAGCGGCGTCAAAATCCCGGATGATCAGTTCCAGATCCGCCTCCTCGCAGACTGCCTGACAGGATACCATATGGAAGAACCCCTGGGTTCCTTCCGTATACCGGGGCTTTTCTTCCCGGGGAAGCTTTTCCATAAACCCGGAGGCAATGTCCACGGCATTGACAAGGATGCCTTTGGCGGTTCCGGTATGAACGCTTTTTCCGCGTATCTTCACATGAGCGCCGGCGGCGTTGAAGGTCTCATCCATGTACCAGCCAAGATGATCCCCGTCCAGCGTATAAGCACAGGGAGCACCGAACCTGGCAAGATCCAGATCCCGGGCCAGACCGCCCACTTCTTCATCCGGCGTAAATGCCAGACAGACGGGGCAGTGGGAGACTTCCGGATGAGAGCAGTAATAGGCTGCCAGAGTCATCAGAGCTGCGATTGCGGCCTTGTCGTCTCCGCCAAGAAGGGTGGTTCCGTCGGTCAGAACCAGATCCTGACCGGGATAGGAAGAAAGACTCGGGTACTCCGCAGCCTTCATGACGATCCCCTTTTCCGGATTCAGGACAACATCGCCCCCGTCATAGTTCTCCAGAACCCAGGGCTTTACAGGAGCCCCTGGGGCATCCGGAGCTGTGTCCATATGAGCAATAAGACCCAGAGGAGCGGCGTCCTTTCCGGCAAGGGTTCCGGGAATTCTCGCGTAAACCAGACAGGACTCTTCATCCAGATATACATCTGAGGCGCCCAGATCCAGCAGTTCCTTCTGCAGAAGCCTGGCCAGGTCAAACTGACAGGCAGTGGTTGGCCAGCTGCCCGAAAACCGGGCGGACTGGGTACCGATCTGTGCGTAGGCAAGGAGCCGGTCTCTTACTTCTTCATAAAACATTCCCATTGTAAATCCCTTCCTGTCGTGAAATTATCCCGGAGGCGGGATCTCTCACACAGGGAAGTGTAGCTCATCCCGGAGTCTTATGCAAACCGGGCAGACGTATATTATACTGTTGTTGTCTAACCGGCATCGGATCAGAAAGAAGGGAATCTGAGAGAATGCATTTTGTTGATGCGAAAGGGCTGCTGACCGGCAGCGGTAGCCACTGGGGAATGAACATTTACCGCGGGTGCAGCCACGGCTGCATCTACTGTGACAGCCGAAGCCGATGCTACCGGTTTACGCATCCGTTTGAGGATATTGAGGTCAAACGGAATGCGCCCGAGCTCCTGGAACAGGCACTGAAATCAAAGCGGAAAAAGTGCATGATCGGAACCGGTTCGATGTCGGATCCATACATGCACATCGAGGAAGAACTGGGACTTACGAGGAAATGTCTGGAGATCATTCTGAGGCATGGCTTCGGCGCGGCAATCCAGACAAAATCAGACCGTATTCTTCGGGATATCGACCTTCTGGATGAGATCAATCAGTCCGCAAAGTGTGTGGTGCAGATGACACTCACGACCTATGATGATGACCTGTGCCGGATTCTGGAGCCGAATGTCTGCAATACAAAACGGCGGATTGAGGTGCTGGAAGAAATGCAGAAGAGAGGGATTTCCACCATTGTGTGGATGACACCGATTCTTCCGTTCATCAATGATACAGAGGAAAATATCACGTCTATTCTGAATGAATGTATCCGGGTCGGCGTAAAGGGTATTATTGATTTCGGGATGGGACTGACGCTCAGAGAAGGAGACCGGGAGTATTATTATGCGGCACTTGACAGGCATTTTCCCGGGATGAAGGAACGGTATATCAGACGCTACGGAAATGCATATGAACTGCCGAGTCCGAGAGCCGGAGAACTGACACAGATCTTCCGGAAGATCTGTGAGGAAAATGGTATTCTGTACAGTCCGGAGGCGTGCTTTGCCTATATGAGTGAACTGCCGGACAAGTATCCGCAGATGAGCATCTTTGATTTTACATGATCTGTTT
Source organism: Lachnospiraceae bacterium (assembly GCA_017432565.1). GTDB lineage: Bacteria > Bacillota > Clostridia > Lachnospirales > Lachnospiraceae > CAG-791. The sequence goes on along the minus strand of JAFRIW010000026.1, from coordinate 546 downwards.
CCTGCAGGGAGCCTGACGGAGAGAGCACAGAATGTCGGGCATCTTTCCCGGCGGCTGTTATACTGTTAACAGAGTGAGCGAAGGAGGTGAGCGGAATGCAGAGCTGGATTGAAGGATTTCAGGAGTCAATTGATTTCATCGAACAGAAACTGACGGGGGATCACATCACAGAGATCGCAGCGAAGGCAGCTCTGTCTCCGTTTTATCCGACCAGTCGAGAAGACTCCCGCCTCTACAGGCGGTGAGATGAATCGACTAAATCAATATTTGATAGTAGAACATGCGTTCGATTTCTGATATAATTAACATGTACCGATTCTTCCGCCATAAGTGAGGATCATCATGGATAATAAGGCTTTCAGATATCGAATATACCCTGATATGGCACAGCTTGAACTGATACTGAAGACCATTGGCTCCTGCCGCTTTGTGTATAATGAGGCACTGTCTGCGAAGGAAGGTGCATATAAAGACAGCGGAACAGTTCTAAGTACCTATGATCTTATCCGGCGGCTGCCCGGACTGAAGAAACAGTTCACCTGGCTT